>JAFZQB010000012.1 GCA_017552385.1 Candidatus Saccharimonadota bacterium | reverse complement strand
CTGGCCACAAACTTCCGGTTCGTACAAAAATTATTAAGAAAGAGGAGTTCTAATTATGGCACACACATTAGTCGGGATCGTTTCCTCCGATAAACGTGACAAGACCATTACCGTCTCCATCGAAAATCGCGAAACCCACCCACTTTATCGCAAGCAGTACACGAAAACTCGTAAATACACTGCTCACGACGAGAAAAACGAAGCTCATCTCGGCGACAAGGTCGAAATCGCTCCATGCCGTCCGCTTTCTAAGACTAAGTCCTTCAAACTGGTCAAGGTCCTAGAGCGCTCTCATGGCTCAGTCGAGCTCAAAGAAGAAATCACCGACGTTCTCGGAGAGAACAAACCCGCAGAAGACGGTGAAGGAGAGAAATAATGATTCAACAAGAAACTAGATTAAAGGTTGCCGACAACAGTGGCGCCAAAGAGCTCGGAGTCATCCGCGTCCTCGGTGGCACTCGCGCCCGCTACGCTAGAGTTGGCGATATCGTCACTTGCAGCGTCAAAGACGCGTCCCCAACCGGCGCCGTCAAGAAAAAAGCCGTTGTTCGCGCCGTCATCGTTCGCACTCGTCAACAGATCCGCCGTCCTGATGGTTCTACCATCCGCTTCGACGACAATGCCGCCGTGCTCGTTAATGACGACAAGACCCCACGCGGTACTCGCGTATTCGGTCCAGTTCCACGTGAACTTCGTGATCTCGGATTTAACAAAATTATCAGCTTAGCACCGGAGGTACTCTAATATGGCTACCAAGAAAACTACTGATGCTAAATACATCCCACGCCTCAAAGAACTCTACAATACCGAGCTCGAAAAGAAACTTCAGAAAGAATTGGGACTCTCAAACATCAATGAAGTTCCAAAGCTCGACAAAGTCGTCGTCTCTGCTGGCGTAGGCAAAAAACGCGAAGATAAACGCTATACCGAAACAGTTGAGCTAACCCTTGAGAAAATCACCGGTCAAGCTCCAACCTCACGCCTTGCTAAGAAGTCCATTGCAACCTTCAAGATTCGCAAAGGCATGGGCGCACCTGTCGGCTACCTCGTTACATTGAGAAACGACAAAATGTACGAGTTCGTTGACCGCCTCATTAACGTCGCTCTCCCGCACGTCCGCGACTTCCACGGCGTTCCGAGCTCTTCATTCGATAAGCAGGGTAATTACTCCCTCGGTCTCCGAGAACAGACTGTCTTCCCAGAAATCACCTTCGAAGACTCCGCTGTACTCCACGGACTAGAAATCACCTTTATTATTAAAAATGGTTCCAAGGAAGGAAGTAAAAAGTTGTTAGAAATGCTTGGTATGCCGTTTGAGAAAGGAGCAAAATAATGGCTAAGAAATCTGCCGTCCTCCGCGATCAAAAACGTGCCAAAATGTACGAAAAATATAAAGATAAACGTGCTGCACTCAAAGCCGCTGGCGACCTCGAAGGTCTCCAAAAGCTCCCGAGGAATTCTTCCATCACGCGCCTCAAAAACCGTGATATGCTAGACGGTCGTCCTCGTGGGTATATGCGCCGCTTCGGTATGAGCCGCATTACCTTCCGCGAAAAAGCCTCCAAGGGAGAAATCCCAGGCGTAACAAAGAGTAGCTGGTAGGAGAAAGGAAAAAGATATGTCTATTCAATCTACAGATCAAATCGCAGACCTCTTAACTCGTATCCGTAACTGCCTCATGGTAGGGAAGAACGAGATCTATCTCCCGACTAGCAAGCTCAAAGTTGCCGTCGTCGAAGCCCTCAAGGCATCTGGCTATCTAGCCGACTACGAGCTCGTAGATAACTCGCCTAGAAAAATCCTTCGCGTTGTTATCGCTGAACCAGGCAAAGTTCCTGCAATTCACGAAATCGAAAAGGTTTCCAAACCAGGTCGTCGTGTCTATGTAGCAGTTGACGAAATTCCGAAGGTCAAATCCGGCCGTGGTCTCGTGCTCATCTCTACATCTAAAGGCATCATGACTGGCCGTGACGCCATTAAGGAACGTTTGGGCGGGGAACTCCTTGTAAAGGTCTGGTAATAACCACATAAAAACTGGCTTGGCTACCCCCAAGCCAGTTTTTTTGCGGGCTAGCTCTGGCGCGCGTATCAAAAATCGCCCTCTTCAAAGGGCGATCAACTAGAATCAGGCGGAAGGTCCGTACGGGTCAGGATCGACTTCTTTTTTGACTTTTTTCGGCTTCGGCCTCTTACGTTTCGGAGGCTTCACAACTTTGAGCATCTCCCTAAATACTAAGAACTCGCAAAACGCCATCGCGACGGTTATTAGCCCCCAAATAATACTATTGTCAACATCGCCAAGCGCCGCATTCAACCCAGTCATCAGGGAACTAGCTATCAAGACGAATAGCTGAGTCCAAAACAAGAAGTATATCGTTACCCTAGACATTCTTTCACCCCCTCCACAAAAATAAAGTACCAATGCTATTTATAGTATAGCACACTTACCCCTAATTGATCTTCTCTCGAATCAGCGTCTCCCTAATCTCACCACTATTATTCGTCTCTTCACGCCCAAAATAATACATCCAACGACCATTACCAGAAATTACTACCTCGTGTCCATTAGCCACGTTAGAATCAACCAAGGTCCGTTCATTCAGCCCGTCATAGTCCAAAACCGACAGCTTCCCATCATCAATTCGATATCGCAAAAACTCATCCACCCATCCACAACCAGTTGTATCTATCTCTGTCATCGCCATCGCCTCAATATCAAACACTTTTGCCTTTTTCTCAGCCCCCACGAGTTCGAACACCATACCTTTTCCACGCTTTTTCATACTCGTGACATCAAAATCAACTTTTTCTCCAATTATCTGTGCCATAGCCCCGTCTCCACTTACCCATCCATTTCTTATTAGCATACTAAACCTACCGCCACCATACCCGCCATCATACACACCCACATATATATCTTGGAAGTATTGCATTATTGCAATTCGTATTTTATCCTTATCTCCCTCTGTCCTCACGATTCTATGACTTTCTTCATCCCCAACACGATAACCAAAAACGCCATACCCTTCTACCATTACCGTTCCTTCTTGACCGTCAAGACGCCATTCGTCTATAAATTCCGTCTTCGCTAGATATACTACTTTATCACCATCATTATCAAACCTCTCTACATTTTCTAATAATACATCACTTAATTCTTCCTCGCGCACATTCAACTCCGCTAACTCTTTCTTTGCATTTAACACCAACAATCTGTCTCCAGCTTCATTCTCGAACTTAATATCATTCACGCCATTTTCGGATAGCAGTTTCGTTAGCCATACAGTTTCTTTTGCATTCCGCACATTTATCACCACCCACTCACCATTCATTTTCGCAAGCAATCTTTCACTATTCCCACTCCACTCTGCTGATTCAATCGTTGTAATTTCTGCAACACTCGATCCGTCTTCGCTTGGCACCGCCAATATTTTTAATACTGGCGTATTGTCATTTATATTAACCAAATAGAGCTCTTTATCTAGCAGAATCATCATCTGCTCATTATTCGGAGAAACGCTCACGAATTTAATCTTCCCAGCATAAGTCTTCACCTTTTCATCTTCGCTGATCTTATCGATGCGATCACTGACCTCGGCCGACGCATAAAACCGCATCACTTCTTCTTTTTCTCGTTCTTCTTTAAATAGTCTCGGATAATTAAGCCTATACATCATGCCCTCAGTAACAACGATCTTCTTACTCCACCCGCTAAATCCATCTCTCGAGAGGCTAATTTCGTGCTCGCCGGCCAACATAGTTCTGCTTGCGTTCGTCGCAAGTAGCAGTGGCGCATCGCCATCAATAAATATCGTCGCGCCGGCCGGTGCGGAAGATATCTGCACTAAACCTGATCGTTCAACTACTTCACCAGATCCACCAAGTTCCTTCAGATTGAAAGAATATCCCATTACGATCAACGTCAAAAAGCCCACCAGTAAAATCACCGACAAAAACATCAGCACCTCAGTAATAATCAACCGAACGTGCGCACGTCTTTCTATTCTTTCTTGTTCATCCATACAGCAAAACAATATTATTTATGCTCTAAAATTATAGCATATAAAAAATACAAAAAATAGCTCTTGCTTTTCTATACTGCTTAACTTATTATAGATATAAGAACTATCATCAAGAGAGGTAATTATTTAATTATGGACAAAGACCAAAGCGTCAACCGCACGAGCATTACGAGTTCCGCGTCTCACCATCGGGTCCAACGTTCAACTACCCTAAATAGAAAGTACGTCAAAAGACCTGAAAAAGTCGCCGCGATCGACTCCGTTGCCAAGCGACGTGCTGACGACCTCAAACGCCGCCAAGCTTTAGCTGACAAAATTAACCGCGAGCGTCTAGCCGCACTCAAAGCTAGCAAGACCGTCGCAGAAGCCGCCGCTACTCCAGCCGCCACTTCCAAGGCCCAACCTATTTCCGTGACAATCGAAAAGAACTTAGTGGCTTCTCCTAAAACAGAAAAAGCAAAAGCCGTTAAAGATAGCGCCGTAAAGTCCGCCCTCAAGTCCGTTGCCGCTATAGAGTCCGAAGAAAAGGCATCCACCGTTGCATCTATTTCCAGCAAACGTACTCTCGGAGCCAAAAAGCTTCTCCTGGCATTCGGCTGTGCTGCTCTCGTCGTCGGCGCCGTCGGCTACTTTGTTTCCGTAAACACTCCTGATATTTCTGTCCGTGTTGCCGCCATGCAGACTGGAATCGACGCTACTTATCCTACCTACATTCCTCGCGGCTATTCGCTTTCTGACATCGTGTCCGAAGAAAAGAAAATTTCAATGACCTTCACAGACTCCGAAAGTGGGTCCTTCACCATTTCAGAAGAGAAGACCACCTGGGACAATGAGACCTTGGAAGCTTCCTATGTCAAAGCTACTTGGGGCAACAATTACACCTCAGTTCGCGAACAGGGGATTACCATCTTCATCGCCGGCAGTAGCGCCGCCTGGATCAATGGAAACATTCTTTACAAGATCAATGCATCTGGCAACAACCTAACCAAGAAACAAATCAAGTCTATCGTGACATCACTATAGATTCATCTTAAAGACCGGTTTACGACCGGTCTTTTTTATTATATAATTAGTTTTATGAAAAAGATTATCACTCGTTTCGCGCCCTCACCGACAGGGTATATCCATATCGGAAATGTTCGTTCAGCTATTTACCCATATCTAGCCGCACGACAGTCTGGAGGTACGTTTATCCTCCGTATCGAAGATACCGATCAGGCTCGCTACGTCGAAGGTGCAACCGAGCTTATTATGGATACTCTAAAATGGCTTGGGCTCGAATGGGATGAAGGTCCAGAAGTCGGCGGTCCTCACGCTCCATATTTTCAGACTGAGCGAAAAGAGCTTTATCTTGAATGGGCTAAAAAACTTATTGCTGACGGCCGTGCTTACGCCGACCCCACTGACTCAGATACCATTCAAAGCTACCGCGATGCCGACAATGCCAAAAAGATTCCTTATCTCTACCGCAATCATCGCCCAGAAAACATCCCAGAGTGGCAGCCCGGCATACCGATTCGCTTCAAAGCCGATCCAAAACCCAGAAAGTGGCACGATGAGGTTATGGGTGATCTTTCTGCTGGCCCAGAAGTTCAAGACGACATCGTTCTCATCAAAAAAGACGGGTTGCCAACTTACAACTTCGCTCACATCGTCGACGACTTTCTGATGAACGTCAACATGGTCGCACGCGGCGTAGAATACCTTTCTAGCACACCTAATTATCTCGCTCTCTACGAGGCCTTCGGCATCGAGCAACCTCTTCTCGTCTCTCTCCCACACATTCTTGCCCCGCAAGGTAACAAGAAGCTAGGCAAACGCGACGGCGCAAAATCCGTCACCGAGTATCGCGACGATGGCGTGTTACCCGAAGCTATGCTAAACTATCTCGCCTGCCTAGGTTGGAATGACGGCACCGAACAAGAAATTTATACAAAAGAAGAACTCATTGAAAAATTTTCTCTCGACCGCATTCAGAATTCTGGCGCTCGCTACGACGAAGTCAAATTGCTCTGGATGAATGGTCAATGGATAAGAAAATTGGTCGATGAACATGGGATTGATAAGTTCTATGAAAGAACCCTAGCCTTCTGGCCCGACTCCGCAAAGAACTACGATGATGATTACAAAAAGCGTGTCTTTGCTATTATCTACGATCGCCTCAAAACCCTCTCCGACCTTCGCGAAATGACCGGCTACTTCTTCGAAGATCCGAAGTTCGACATAGAACAATTATTGAACAACAAATTTGTAAAAAGATTCTCTGAGCAAGAGCTATCGTCACTTCTCGGAACTACCATCTCAAAACTAGAAGGCCTCAACAATTGGAACGAAGAATCTCTTAAAGTCGCCCTCAATCAACTCCTAGAAGCTACTGGCAAGAAGCCAGCCGAGCTATTCAGCCTTATCCGCATTTCTGTATCATTCGCTCCGTTTTCACCAGCACTCGATTACACTTTGGATGTCTTAGGCAAAGAAACCACTATGTCTAGACTAAACAAAGTCAAAAACGCCTTGCTACTAGACCAACAATAACGCCAGATAAAGCAAGACGAGAACCTTGCATTGTGTTATAATAAGCATATGCAAGATGCTTTTCCGTTACCTAATACTACGCCCGAAACGGCCACTGAGGCTACCCCAGAGCCAGTTCCACCAGAGCCCGAGACCGAAGGAACGCCCGAATCGTCCGAGGAAATCGTTGCCAAGAAAATCGCCAAAGAACGCGTAAAGAATCTTAACCTGCCTAAAGAAACTTCAGAAGAAAAACAATCAAAGAAGACACTCATCATTATTTTGTCATCCGTCGGAACTCTCATCCTAGGCTTAATCGTCGTCTTTTTCGTAGTGTTTCATGGCAGTTTTGATGAGCTGATGGGTAAAGAACCCGAGATAGAAGCCGAGCCCGAACCAGAAGTCGTCATCACTCCAGAAAAAACCGAAGAAGAGCCAGATGTTCCACATTATTACTCACGCCTATCTGGCCTAGAAATCGCCTCAGAAGAGGCAAATTCCCATCCAACATTTTGCGTCCAAATTCCAAACGGCGTCGATGGTGCACGCCCTCAGGCTGGGTTACAAGACGCCCAAGTCGTATTTGAAGCTATCGCCGAATCTGGCATTACACGCTTCGCCGCAATTTATCAAGACCCGCCTGCAGTCATTGGTCCCATCCGTTCGTTAAGAATCTACTATCTCAACTGGGATATACCATTTGACTGTACTGTCGTGCACGCCGGTGGCGCCGCAGACGCTCTTGACGCTATTAAGAGTTACGGCGTACGCGACCTAACAGAAAATTACGCCTATATGTGGCGCTCATCCACCAACTACACTGTTCAGCGCCTGTGGAATAACCTTTTCACTTCTAATGAATATCTCAACGGTTTCAATACGGTCAACGGCTACCTGTCATCCGATATCAAATCCTTCGCCCGTTTTACGCCAGTAGAAGCCGCACGTAACAAAATCGATGTCCAGGCCAAGGAAAGACTCAAGATCGACGAACCATCAAGGGGCGACACTAATGCACTAGCCCCTAACGTTACTCACATCACAATTCGCATCGGTGCCATGCCCAATTTCAACCCTGTCTATGACTATGACGAAACCACCAACACTTACAAACGTTCATATGAGACCGGCCAACCTCACACCAGCTATGATTGCTCTGGCAAGACCGAAGAAGTTACCCCGGAGTTAGTTTGCGATGAAGTCCAAATAACCGCTAACACCGTCATTGGCATGATGGTTCAGGAACGCAAAGCATCTTATGACAACTACCACGAAGACATTTCTGTCATTGGCGCTGGTGACGCCTATATCTTCCAGAACGGCACCATTATCAAAGGCACATGGGAAAAATCCTCCAAAGAATCTCAAATTATCTTTCGCGATAGCGAAGGGAACGATATTAAGCTCGTGCCAGGCAAAACCTGGATTTCTGCCGTTCCTCAGTCCTACGGTGGATCCGTCAGCTATCAATAAAACCCTCTTCTTCGAATAAAAAACCACCCGATTGCTCGGGCGGGCTTGCATTGTGGCGATTTACTCAAGATTAAACGTATCTTCGACAGGTTCCGACTCAGGAACTACTGCAACATAGAAGCTTCTCTTCAGCGGTATTGCATATATATAATAGTACCACTCCCTGAAGCCTCCTTTACTGAAGTAAATCCCAAGATGCGGGGTTTCCTCGTCACTCTTGTCGATGAGCAAAGAGTCCACTTCGTCGTATTGTACATTTTTTGAGCCACCCCACGATTTCGTCGCATAAATATAGTACTTGCTACCCTTAAGGCTGTTCCCAAGTGAAATGAATCGGTTATCAGGATGATCAGGATCTTCCGGCAAGGTAACTAGTTCGATAGTGTCATCACCTTTTTCAAGATTATACGCCGTATACGGGATAAGATCGCCACTTTTGCTCCAGGACGCTATAATTAATCCACCGAAAAACGTACAAATCAAGAAGAAAACCCCGAAGTACGTAAATACAGATTTCTTCTTCTGTTCATTATTATCGGTGTGGTCCGAGCATGCAAGAAGTACAATCGCCAACAATAAAAAAAGAATTATAATGAGCATATTGATCCTCCTCCTCAATATTATATCTATATTATAGCATATTTTACTATATCGGTCAATTAAGTCTACCCTAGGGTCCATCCTTGCCTTTTTCTTCAGTCTTTGTTATAATAGCGAGAGCCGGTCTCTTAGTATAACGGTTAGTACAACGGGTTTTCATCCCGTCAACGCGGGTTCGACTCCCGCAGAGATCACCATTTTATTATGGTGAGTGCGGTTCCGTCGTCTAGTGGTCTAGGACGTCTGGTTCTCATCCAGAAAATCGCGGGTTCGACTCCCGCCGGAATCACCAAAGCTAGTAATTGCCCGAAGGGCTATTTTTTATTTTGAACCCCCGCCGATTAGCCCAAAGACCACAAGGTCTTACTTATACTCTTCTACTTTCTCCACCGTCACCACGATTGCACCCTTCGGCTCTGTTGCGCCAAACTTGGTCACCTCACCATGCCCGAAGAATTTATTTTTACAATAATTGAAATACTCTCCTTCAGTGTAGAACTTCGCCTTGCCAAACAATCTTATCCCAACCCAATCTTTGTCAAAAACCGTTATTACTACATTCGGATTATGACTTATATTTTCTTGTGTATGGCTCATCTCGTTCGCTGAAATAATCAGCTCGTTCTCTTTTATAACATTCACGTCAGCCGCAACGGCCAGGTTCGGATTATTTTCACTATTCACCGTAGCAATATGCATTGGCTTATGGTCAATTAACTCTTTGTAGTCAAACAAGTTCATTCCTTGTCCTTTCTTTGTCTTTGCTTTATCTTTTTCCAATTATTTACACCGTAAATATCATTAATTAATAACAGAATCGGGCAAAGCCAAGCTGTAGCAAGCGTAATATCGCCACTGATGAACGGGATACCCCACAGAACTATCAATATTATATCGTTCAGAATATACCCAACGAAGCCATACTCACTCCTGCGTGCTTCCAAATAAGTCGCTATTAAACTCACCGAAATGCTAATCGTGCTGACAAGCAAGTTGCTGGTGCCGAAAGCTTTCAGCAAATAATAGTACCCGACTGCCATTATCACTTGCGACGCAATTAGAAGTAATATTTCTTTCGTAGTTATATCTTTTATAATTACTACTTTCTTACTATCCAAGTGCCTAAGCCAGTTAACGAGCCCCAATATCGTCAACGGCAGCGTACAACAAAGTGCGATAATCACTTCACCATAATAATGATTGCTATACGATACGGCTGCATAGAAAAACGTACTTATTATCCCGATGATATAGCAAGCATACCTACCCTTCGCGAGTAACAAAGCAGTCCACAAGTACATTACAACGTAGATCAAATCTATGCACGGACTCTTACAAATAATAGTCAAAATAATTGCCGACAACGTACCGGTTGTTAGAAAAGCCTTTTCAAATTTAGTCCAGTCTTTTAGCATTTTATTTTACCTATGCATCAAATTATATATTATTTAAAAGTAAACTTCCATCATTACCGATAATCATGTATAATCCAATCATTATGAAACAACAAGTAAAATCAATCATTTGGGGCTTAGCTATTTTAGCGCTTGGCGTTATCTTTGGTGGAAAAGCCCTCGGACTATTCAACTTCGACATATTCTTCAAGGGTTGGTGGACTTTGTTCATCATCGTCCCAGGAGTTGTTGGTCTTATCACCGACAAACATAAATTTGGCAACCTCTTTACGATTGCGATCGGAGTAATTTTGCTTCTTGCCATGCAAGGAGTATTCGATTGGAACGTAGCTTGGAAGGTTCTAATTGCCGCCGTCCTCATTCTTGCCGGCCTTTCACTTATCTTTAAAAGCATTTTTCAAAGAAACCTCGCTGAAGAAATCGAAAAAGAGGTAAAAAAAAGTAGAAAAGGCGTCAAAGTAGATTCGCTCGTCGCTATCTTCTCTGGCAGCGACAGAGTTTATAACAAAGAAGAGTTCGAGGGGGCAGATATCACTGCGGTCTTTGGTGGAGCAGAACTAGATTTGTCCCAGGCTATCTTCAAAAAAGACACCGTTATAAAAGCCTTCTGCATGTTTGGCGGCATCGATATCATTGTCCCAGACGATGTAAGAGTTAAGACCAAGTCCGGCTTTATCTTTGGTGGAACTTCGGATGACCGCAAAGTGATCTCCGACAAAACCAAGTGCACGATTTATGTCGATGCAGCTGGTGGATTCGGTGGCGTAACGATCAAAGACTCAAAAAATTAAAAATTCTTCACAAAAAACCGCCCAGCCAATCGCTGGGTGGTTTTTACTTGCTTTCACACTTAATATTGTATTCTACTCTGTAATCTTTCGGACCATACGGAGCAACTGGATAGAATGTCGCACTAGTCAGATTCTTATCACAATCAAACCCATCTTTTTCAAAATATTGTTTATAGCCAGCGTATTTTCCATTTTGATAGAGCAACAGCTGGCGAAGCAGCACTGGCTGGAACCCAGTCTTCTCATATGTCTCCAACTTCTCGTCTTTCAATTCTGGGTCCACGGTCTTCATAAATTTTTCATGATAATACGTCTCATAATAAGTCGTAGCAAGTTCTGCAAGCTTACGTTCGGCTACGCGCTCAGGATCAAAATAAATCGACACAAAAAGCGATAGTCCTACCATTACCGTAGAAATCATCACGCCCCAAGTCACGAATCTTCGAGCCACCGCTGGGTCGTTTCGTTTGTGAATGTTTGTCTTCATCGTAGCAGTCAAACTACTGTGCTTACTCTTGTCCCTCACCAACCAGTTTTTCATAGTGTAATTTTAACATAACAGCTATAAATTTTTCAAGATACGTGCTAAACTAAAGCTATGAGCAAGTTATTCAAACGTACCAAAATTTTGGCTACTATTGGCCCCTCTGTCATGTCTGAAGAAGCTGTCACTGATCTCGTCATGGCCGGCGTTAATGGTTGCCGACTGAACTTTTCCCATGGAAACTACTTAGAGCGTGACGAGCAAATCGCTTGGATTCGAAACGCCTCTGCCAAAAAAGGTCGTTCTGTTGCTATCGTGCAGGATCTTCAAGGTCCTAAAATTCGTCTCGGCGAGCTAAAAAACAATCATCTTGACGTCCACACCGGCGATGAGCTCATTCTTGATTATGCATGCGAATCCCATGACGGAGGCAAGACTCTTCCAGTCCAATATAACCTTGCCGACAAAGTAAAGCCAGGTGAGCCTCTCTACATCTTCGACGGCAAAATCAAGACCGAAGTTGTCGAAATTCTCAGTAAGACAGCTGTTAAAATCCGTGTCCAGAACGATGGCTATATCATGAGTAAGAAGGGCCTTAATCTGCCAGATACCGATTTCGGTGGTGACATCATTACTGATAAAGATATGGCTGACATTGAATTTGGCGCTTCGCGCGACTTCGATTACGTAGCTCTCTCCTTTGTGCAGTCCGCTGCGGACATCGACAAGCTTCGCCAAATTTTACTGTCACACGGTTCTTCTGCGCAAATCATCGCTAAGATCGAGACCAAAAAAGCTATCGAAAACGACAAAACATTGGAAGCCATCGTCGAAGCATCTGACGGTATTATGGTTGCTCGCGGCGATATGGCCGTAGAAGCAGGCGCTGAGGTTGTCCCAATCGTTCAGCGTAAACTCATCGCACTTTGCCGCAAACATAGCAAGCTTTGTATCGTTGCTACACAAATGATGGGTTCCATGGTAGAAAACCCGGAGCCAACCCGCGCCGAAGTGTCCGACGTTGCCAACGCCGTCATCCAAGGAGCAGACGCCGTCATGCTATCAGACGAAACTGCTAACGGCAAGTACCCACTAGAAGCCGTTAAGGCAATGAAGAAAGTTATTCTCTACACCCAAAATCATACACGCATCGCTCCAGCCGAAGAAGCTCCATCCACCGACATCAAGATCTATGACGCGATTTCTAGCGCCGTCGCGCGTCTTGCCGAGAAGATCGAAGCCGACGTCATTATTTGCCAGACACATACTGGCGCCACTGCTGAAGCTCTTGCCGCCGAACGCCCGAACGTGCCAATCATTTCCGTCACTTCTAACTCCCGTGTAGCCTCTCAACTTGCCTTAACCTATGCAAATGCTTCCTTTGTCCGTCCGTATTCAGATGATTATGGTATTGACTTGGCCCGAGAGCTCAAGAACTCCGGCTACCTCAAACCGGAAGAAGGGAAGACCGAATTGCTCGCTGTTATTATCTCTGGCGCTCATGGCGTCGATCATGGCACCGATACTATCAAAATCCGTTATATCTAAAACCAGAAAGGTACAGTTCATGGAAAACAAATTAACCTTAAGAGATGCCAAAGTCAGGAATCAAATCGTCCTAGTCCGCACAGACTACAACGTACCACTCCAAGACGGGCAAGTCGCAAGCGACTTTCGTATTCGCGCCTCCCTTCCAACCATCAACTATCTTCTGGAACACGGCGCCAAGAAAATTGTCCTCATCTCTCACCTCGGACGTCCAGAAGGAAAAAGGGTCAAAGAGCTATCATTGAAGCCTGTCGCTCTTAAACTTGCCGAATTGCTCCCGGGTGTGCCAGTAGATTTCGTCGATGACGTGTCTGGCCCAGACGTCGAAGACGCCGTCTCCCATCTAAAGAATGGCGGCGTTCTTCTGCTAGAAAACCTGCGCTTCTATCCAGGAGAAGAAAAGAATGATGAAGATTTCATCCGCGAAATTATCGATTCTACTTCCGCTTCCGTCTACGTACAGGACGGCTTCGCCGTGATCCACCGCGCTCACGCTTCAACTTCTGCCGTCTCTAAAAACCTCCCTGTTTACGCCGGTCTTCTTCTCGAAAAAGAAATCAACGCTCTTAGCAGAGTCATGGAATCTCCAGAAAGACCATTCATGCTCATGCTAGGCGGCGCTAAAGTTGACGACAAAGCTCCACTAATCGAAGTCTTCAAGAATAAGGCTGACGCTATCTGTATAGGTGGGAAAATCGCCACTGACGGAGCAGTAGCTCCTGCGGACAATATCTACATTGCAGAAGATTTCGACGAAGACTCAGAAGGGAATAAGCTCGACTGTGGTCCAGTTTCCACCGCTCACTTCGTAGAAACTGCCAAAACCAGCAAAACAGTTGTTTGGAACGGCCTTCTCGGCAAAGCCGAGGATATCGCCTTTGCTACTAGCTCTACTATTTTCCTTAAGACCCTTGGCGAGTCACCAGAAATCACCTCTATTATTTTGGGGGGCGACACCACAGCTTTTGCCGAAGAAGCTATTGAAAAAGACAACTCACTCAAGTTTAGCTTACTTAGTACTGGTGGCGGCGCTGCGCTTGAATTCCTAGGCGGCAATAGCCTTCCAGGCTTAGAGGTTATAGAAAACAAATAATGATCCAAGGTCTCAACCGTCTAAGACAAAACCCAAATACTCCGGTCGTCACTCCCGAACAATCGCCTCCTATCGTTGAAATAATCCCTCAACGCGAAGAGGCCCGACATTTTGGCGAACACGTTCTTAGATATCACCATAATATTCAAGAAATGTCCTCTATTGTGCAATCTAGAAACAAACCTATCGAAAAAGCCGTAGACGAACTCGATATTTCTCTTAAAAAGGCTACAGAAAGGCTCAATTCTATCAACGCAAAAGCTTCTGCGTCCCTTAATCCCACCATTACATCACTTTCTAGGCATCGTTTTCATAAAAAATAAAGCTATTGACCTTACTTAGTGTTTATGTTATAATCAAAAGATTGTCTTAATCTCAAATTAAGGCAAGCACTTCAGATGGGAGGGAAGTATACTCATGATTGATTTCTCATCAAAAATCGTGCACCGTCTTATTAATCTCACTGGAGATACAATCTGGATGTACGACACCGAAGGTGAAGTCAAGGAGATCGAACCAGCTAGTTCTGGCAATATCCCACTTTGCCTTGCAGAAGACACTGCCGTCATCGCAAAAAGCCGCTACGCTGCCGACAAACTGCAAATTGATCCTAAGTATATTGCTGTTATTCAGCAGACCGGTACCGGGAATGGCGGTAAACAAGTCTCTAGGTTGGTCCGTCCTTACGACAACCGCACAATCTACTACAGCCCAAACACATTTTGCTAACCCATCACCTCTTTTCGTCGCCCTCACAGGGCGACATTTTTGTGCCGACGCATTGGCTACATTTATAGCATGTTTTTAAAGGGGCAATTTTTATTTCCTCCTCTTGTAAATAACCTATTATTGTGATAAGATATTCCTTGAACTTTTATTTTATTGCTAAAAAATTTTTAATAAAGGAAAAACATGGCTCAGGAAGTCAAAGACCTATCAAAGTTCCGCAACATCGGTATTATCGCCCACATCGACGCCGGAAAAACCACTACAAGTGAGGCGATTCTATACCGCACCGGTCTGAAACATAAAATCGACCTCGTCAAGGGCGATACCGGTGGCGCTACCACCGACTGGATGGAACAGGAAAAGGAACGTGGTATTACCATTACGTCTGCCGCTGTTACTGCCTACTGGAAGGGCCACAAAATCAATATCATCGATACCCCAGGTCACATTGACTTCACCGCTGAAGTTGAGCGTTCTCTTCGTGTTCTCGACGGCGCCGTCGTTGTCTTCGATGGCAAGATGGGTGTCGAAGCTCAGTCTGAAACCGTTTGGCGCCAAGCTACCAAATACGGTGTTCCACGCATTTGCTTCGTCAACAAAATCAACCAAATCGGTGGCGACTTCTACAAGTCTCTCGATTCCATCCACAAACGTCTCTCTAAGAACGCCGTTGCCATTCATCTTCCAATCGGCTTTGAAAAAGATATCTGCGGCGTAGTCGACCTCGTTGACATGAAAGCCTACACCTACAAGGATTATGCTGACCACGAGCTTACTGTCGGCGAAATCCCAGCTGATATGGTTGAAAAAGCCAAGAATGCTCGCGCCGTTCTCGTCGAAGAAGCCGTTTCCGCCGATGAGAAACTCATGGAGAAATTCTTTGAAGGCGGCGAAGAAGCCATTTCTACCGAAGAGCTCAAAGCGGCTCTCCGCAAGCGTGTCCTTGATGGTGACTTCTACCTAGTCACTGGTGGTGATGGCCGTGGCGTTATTGTCGAGAAAGTCCTCGACCTTGTTACTGACTATCTTCCATCTCCTCTTGATCGCGATCAAGGCCAAACCGTTGGCCACTCACCAAAGACTGGCGACGAAGAAGTCCGCAAAGCCGATGACAAAGAGCCACTTTGCGCCCTTGCCTTCAAAATTGCTACCGATCCATTTGTTGGTAAGCTTATCTTCATCCGTGTTTATTCCGGCAAACTTGAGACTGGCGCTTTTATTCTTAACGCTTCCACCGGCAACAAAGAGCGCGTCGGTCGTATCGTCCGTATGTTCGCTGATAAGCGTGATGAAATCACCTCAGTCGGCGCTGGCGATATTGCCGCCGTTGTAGGTCTCAAAGATTGTACTACTGGTACCACTATCTGTGATCCAGCTCATCCAATTCGTCTCGAATCTATCGAATTCCCAGATCCACCTGTATCTATCGCTGTCGAGCCAAAGACCAAGGCCGACCAAGAGAAAATGGGCATTGGCCTCTCCAAACTCGCCGAAGAGGATCCGACTTTCCGCGTCCACACTGACGAAGAGACTGGCCAGACCATCATCTCTGGTATGGGCGAACTTCATCTCGAGATTATTATCGACCGTTTGAAACGTGAGCACGGCGTTGAAGCCAACACCGGCGCTCCACAAGTTGCTTATCGCGAAACCATTCGTGGTACTGCTGAAGCACAAGGTAAGCACATCAAACAATCCGGTGGCCGTGGCCAATACGGTGATGTTTGGGTCAAATTTGAGCCAAACGAACCAGGCAAAGGCTTCGAATTCATCGACCAGATCAAAGGTGGTGTTGTTCCACAAGAATACCGCAAACCTGTCCAAAAAGGTATCGAAGACACATTGAACGGCGGCGTCATCGCTGGTTACCCAGTCGTCGACGTCAAAGCTACCCTCTACGATGGTTCTTACCACGATGTCGACTCCTCCGAACTCGCCTTCGCCCTCGCTGGTGCTCTCGCTACTCGCGAAGGTATTAAGAAAGCTAACCCTGTTCTCCTTGAGCCTGTCATGAAAATGGAAATCACCACCCCTGAAGACTTCATGGGCGACGTCATTGGCGATATTAACTCTCGCCGCGGCCGCATCGATGAGATGGAAGATCTCCCTGGTGGCACCAAAGTCATCCGCGCCTTCTGTCCGCTCGCAAATCTCTTCGGATACACCTCTGATCTTCGCTCTATGAGCCAAGGCCGTGCCGCATCTACGATGGAGCTCTTCGCCTACGAGGAAGTTCCGCCTAATGTAGCAGCTGAAATTATAGAGAAGCGCAACAGTAAATAATCTATAACCAAATTGACAAAAGCCCCAAAAAGGGGCTTTTTTCTTGACATTTTATTACGTTTGTGCTATAATTAAGGCACAATCACCAACTGTCCTTGGGAGGGGAGCCAGAAGGTGAAGTACATAACAATTTGGGAGGAATGAAGTAATGAATAAATCTAGTCCAACTCATCGCGAGGTACTCGAAAGTAGGCGCCAGGCGCACGAAGATCTGTTTATCAGTGCAATGGCACAAGCAGATCGCAGAATCGACGCCTTCTACGAGGCAAAGCCTTTCAAACCCGAAGAGATCATCTCCGATTGGATCAAAAAGGACTCCACGCGCCTCATCAATGGCGAAACGACCAACCATGTCACAAGGCCTCGTCTCAATATCATCCAGAAATGGGAAAAAGGCTATACCTTATGGCAGACCTACTGCGACGGAATCTGCAGAGCAATCCAAAAGCATAACAAGAGGATGCAAACCACTGGCGGACCATACAGGCCCATACAGATGGAAAGTTTTCCAAATTGGTCCTAAGACTCGCAAAAGAATCCGCAGAACGGAAGGAGCAAACGCAAGATGAGTAGCTATAACTATGGCGGACCGCCGACCAAACCCGGCGCTGACGACAAATTCAAATCCGCTCGGCGTTTCGACCTCAGCGCAACCGTCGATGAAAAAGACAGCAGCGTCACGGTCAAAATGATCCAGGTCACCGACACACACTTCTTCGTTTTCACGAAAGAAGCAATCACGGGCTTCTATCAGCAGCACCCCATCAGAGACAGGTTCACCCTGTGCAACCGGTTTGGAGAATTCAAACGGTGCCAGGCCGACCTGTGTTGCAATGTCGCCCTGCCGGAATACCTTATCGACAGAAACGGACGGACAGAGACAATCACCGCCGTGCGCAGAGAGTGCAAAAACATCACCAAAGATGATGGCACCACATACCAAGAAGTCGAGTGGCAATTCGACGCCACCAGTGACGATGGCGATGTCATCAGTTTCGCCTGGGGAAACGAAGTGCGTTATTGCGCTTTTATCGAAGCCCTCACGGCGGCCCTGTTCAACGGCTCCAAATGCGGAGTCTACGAATGGCTCTATAAGAGCTGCTGCTTTGGCGCCGCCTCATAACATCCCCTCCCACCGCCCCGCTCTCACCAGAGAACGGGGCATTTTTATACCTATAACCTTAAAACCCCATCTCAGAACAGTTGCCAACAAAACAAAATTAGCACTCTTGACTTGCGACTGCTAATTATATATAATGTACATTATGCAAGACGAATTCTCAGAAATCATGAATCACCTCTCTGAAAACGCTCGTTTTTCACTTCAAAAAGCTGACTTTTATTCCAAGAAGTACAACAAAGGCTACATGGGTACCGAATATCTACTCCTAGGCATCCTCGCTATGGATGCTTCAGAAGGCGCCAAGCTCCTCTTCAACTGGCACGTCACCCTAGACGATGCCGAGAAAGCCCTCGGCAAGCCCGCTGTAGACATCGCCAATAAAAGCCAAATGGCCATGATGTCTTTATCGGAATCAACCATTTTGACCTTACAGATGGCCCGCAATTTTGTCCGCGATCAAGGTCTTGAAGCCATCGGCACTGAGCACCTTCTCTACGCACTCATCAATCAAGGCAATTCCAACGCCGCTTCTCTCCTTGAGAAACTTAATGTTAATCTTGATGAATTAGCCGAAGAAATCGAAAAACTTGTCGACAGGCAAGCAGAACAAGCTAAATTTTCTAAAGAAAAACAAAAATATGCCCGCAAGACCCCTCTTCGCTGGCTCTCTCGTTTTGGCTCCGACCTCACTGAAATGGCCCGTACTGGTAAGCTTGACAACGTTATCGGCCGCGACCAGGAAATCGAACGCACCATTACCGTCCTTTGCCGCCGCACTAAATCTAATCCAGTATTAATCGGCGAGGCTGGCGTAGGTAAAACTGCCATTGTCGAAGGGTTAGCCCAAAAAATCGTTAAAAACGAAGTCCCATCTCTCTTAATTGGCAAGCACATCTACCAAGTCGACCTCAGCTCTCTACTTGCTGGCACTAAATATCGTGGTGAATTTGAAGAACGCATCAAAGGCATCATTGACGAAGCTTCCTCGGACGACTCCATCCTTCTCTTTATTGATGAGCTCCATCTTCTGTCCGGAGCAGGTTCATCAGAAGGCACCATGGATGCCGCCAATATCCTAAAACCAGCTCTCGCTCGTGGCAAAATTCGCCTTATTGGCGCCACTACACTTGACGAATATCGCAAATCCATCGAAAAAGACAAAGCCCTCTCTCGCCGCTTCCAAACCGTCCTCGTCGAGGAGCCAGCTCCTGGCGTCACCTTACGTATTCTAAAAGGGATTAAATCTCACTACGAGAAACACCACGGTGTATCCATCCCTGACGAAATTCTTGAAACCGCCATCAATATGTCTAGTCGCTACATCAATGACCGATTTATGCCCGATAAAGCCATCGATGTCATTGATGAAGCTTCTGCTATTGCCAAAGTCGAGGCCGACAAAAAAGGCGGTGGGGAACTAAAAAAGCTCAAAATCGAGCTAGGCACTCTAGAAGACAAAATGGAATCCTCAGCCGAAAAAGACGACTATCAAGCCGCCGCAGAGTTCAAAACTAAAGTTGAGCAAACTAAGGCTAAAATCAAAGAACTCGAGAAGCAAGGTATCAAAGAAGAAGATATTCCTGTACTTACCGAAGAGAACCTTGCTACTGCTATTTCGCTAAAAACTGGCATCCCCGTTTCCAAAGTTCATGGCGATGAAATGGAGCTCCTAGCCAACCTTGAGTCTCATCTCAAAAAATCTATCATTGGCCAAGACGAAGCCGTGGTCTCTGTTGCAAAAGCCATCCGACGTGGCCGCTCTGGCATCACCAATGCTTCTCGCCCCATCGGCTCATTCTTATTCATGGGCCCTACCGGCGTCGGTAAAACCGAGCTTGCTCGCGTCATTGCCCGCGAAGTCTTCGGTGGCGAAAACGCGCTAATCAAAATCGACATGTCCGAATTTGGCGAGAAACACAACGTCTCACGTCTTGTCGGTGCTCCAGCTGGCTATATTGGCTATGACGATGGTGGCAAACTAACCGAGTCTGTCCGCCGACGCCCCTATTCCGTTGTCCTATTTGACGAAATCGAAAAAGCCCACCCAGACGTTTTCAATATGCTTCTCCAGATTCTCGAAGACGGCATTCTTACCGATGGCCAAGGCAATAAGATCAAATTCAACAACACCATTGTTATTCTTACTTCCAACCTCGGCGCTAACGACGCTTACCGAGAAGATTCCTTTGGCTTTACCGAGAAAACTAATGGCAAGAAGTCCAAGAAAGAACTTGACCACGAATACGAAGAATCAAAAGAATACGCTATGAAAGCCCTTAAGAAAGCCATGCGTCCAGAACTAATTAATCGCCTTGATAGCATCCTCGTCTTCCGCCCGCTCGGCGAAAAAGACGTCGAACGCATCTTTGATAATCTCATTGCTGATCTTAAGAAACGCCTCGCGACCAAAAACCTCGGCCTTAAAATCGATGACAAAGTTAAAGATTTCCTCATCTCGCGTGGCTTCGATCCGAAGAATGGCGCCCGTCCTTTGCGTCGCGCTATCGAAGACTACCTCGAGTCTCTACTCTCCGAAGCTATCATTAAAGGTACTCTCAAAAAAGGCGATGTCGCCGTTGTTACCGTCGTAAAGAACCAACTCAAACTTGGAGTAGAACATGAATAACAATGCATCAAAACCAGCCGCTATTGAAGCGCGTAGCAAAATTGCGCCAAAAAAACACTATCTTCTAGCTATTGCCTCCGTCATTTTTATCGTTGCGGCCGTCTTTTTTCTTATTAATCATACCGCTATTGTCGACACCTTCAAAGGCATCGGCTACAACCCTACTCCCGATATGCTAACAGTCAAACAATCCCTACAGCTAACCGATGAGGGTACTCGCATTTTCAACGCCACTCGTCCTCTTCTCGCTTCTAGCGATGATTTTAACTCTTCTTGCGAATCTCACGACGAAGCTGTTTCTGTCCTCGGCTGCTATACCGGTGATCGAATTTACATTTACAATGTCGACGACGCCTCCCTACCTGGCATCCGCGAGTCCACCGCTGCCCACGAACTCCTTCATGCCATTTGGAACCGCCTCACCGGCCTGGAAAAATCTGAGCTAGTACCCGTTCTTGAACAAGTCTATTCCCAACAATCTGGCAACCTACATGAAACCATCGAGTCGTATCCAGAAGACGAGCGGATTGGCGAGCTCTACGTACGCATTGCTACTCAAATTACCAGTCTTCCAGACGCACTTGAGACACACTACGCTAAATACTTCTCCGACCAAGATAAAGTCGCTTCTTTCTACAATTCTTATATCAAGCCATTCAATGAACTGAACAATCAAATTACTCAACTCAAAGCCGAGCTAGACGCCCTCAATGCTGAAATCACCGAAAAAACTGCTTACCTTGACGGTCGCGTTTCCGTATTTGATTCTGCCGTTGCCGAGTTCAATCGTTGCGCTAATATTGCTGGCTGCTTCTCGTCTGAATATGCCTTCAATACACGCCGAGCCGAGCTGGTTAGAGAACAGCAATCTATAAATGCAGAAAACGCAGCGCTCAATGAGATTATCGACGCATACAATCAAAAAGCCGAAGTTTACAATTCCTCCATCATCCGCTCTACCGAGTTACAAAATATCATTAATTCAAATTCGCCAACTACGAAAATCGAAGAATAACGAAAGGGAATCATAGAAATGAACAAAAAAATTATACATTCAAGCTCCAAGAACGTAGACTATTTAGTTCCAACCGTAGTAGAAGAAACTACACGCGGAGAACGCGCCTACGATATCTATTCGAGGCTCTTGAACGACCGCATCATCTTCCTAGGTGAAGATGTCAACGCCCATACGGCCAATCTTATAGTAGCCCAGCTCCTCTTCCTAGCACACGAAGACCCAAAGAAACCTATCAAACTCTACATCAACTCTCCAGGTGGTTCTGTTTATGACGGCCTAGCCATCATCGACACCATGAATTTCGTAGAACCAGACGTTGAAACTATTGGCATCGGTCTCCAGGCCTCTATGGGCGCCATGCTCCTGTCCGCCGGCGCCAAAGGCCACCGTTATTGCCTTCCTAACGCTCGTATTATGATCCATCAGCCATCCTCTGGCACAGAAGGAAAGATTACTGACCAAGAAATCATGCTTCGCGAAGGTATCTACCTCAAAAAACGCCTTGCCGAAATCTTCGCCAAAAACACCGGTAGAAAACTCGAGCAAGTCGAAAAGGACATGGATCGTGACCACTGGATGTCTGCCGAAGAGGCCCTAGACTACGGTATTATTGACAAAATCATCAAATAGTCAGTCTCAACAACAGTACTCAAGACATTATGAGAACAACTGTTCATTCCGAACCTGTGCTATAATAGACTACATGAATCCGGAGGTAAATGGAATTTTTGTCGCAGCGCATGAGCTCAAGGCGCCTTTGTCTTTAATGCGACAACTGGCCCTCTCCCTTGATCCGAACAACCCAAAAGAGACTAGAGATTATCAAGCTAAAATGATTTCAGTCTCTGAACGCGCGCTAAAGCAAGTCTCCGATTTATCGAAAATTGCCCGTTTAGAAGATGGGCTATTTAGTATGGAACCAGTCGCCATCCGAGGCGTTTGTGACGAGGTCACCGCGGAGCTAAAATACCTTTTCCGCTTCAACAGTAGACAGCTTCGCGTTAAATACACCAATCGGCAAAAGCTAGTCATCGCTAACCGCGACTTGCTCCACTCCGTCATCTACAATTTCTGCGTCAACGCCATTAAATATTCTGATTCTTCGACCATCTCAACCCTTACTGTATCCGACCATAAATCAAAAGGTCTCCAATCCGTCCGAATAGTCATCCGTGACTTTGGGCCATCACTGCCGATGGAAATCTATCAGAAACTCGCGAAAGACCAACTCGAAGCTCCGACCAATATTTCTTTTCGGCCCGACTCTTCTGGACTCGGTCTTTACATCGCGACCAAATTCTCTCGCTTTATGAATGCCAATGTTGGCGCTATTCGTCATCGCGATGGCACTTCTTTCTTCGTTGAGCTCCCAGTCTCTAATCAAGGCACTCTTTTCGCATGAGCAAATCCCCACTTATCTACATCATTGATGACGACGAGCTGTTCGCCGATTGTCTCATCTCCGCTATCAAAAAAGGGAACAAGTCTGCTAAAATTCAGACTTTCAATAACGCCATCGACGCCATAAATTCGCTGTCAGACCCCTTACCAAGTCTCATTTTCTTAGACATTCTTCTTCCTGGGCCAGACGGCTTTACCTTTCTCAACGAAATTGCCTCCTATACCGACACCGCCAAGATCCCTATTGTGCTTGTGACTTCGCTCGAACTACCTGAAGCAGATTTGTCAATTTACGGGATTCAGGGTATACTTAATAAAGAAAGGATGAAACCCTCCGAGGTCACTGATTATGTCAAACGATATACGAACTAAGGCGATTGTTCTGCGCCGTACTAATTTCGGCGAAGCCGATCGTATCATTAACTTTCTTACCGAGCAAGGCATCATCGCCGCCATCGCCAAAGGTGTTCGCAAAGAAAAATCCAAGCTTGCAGGTTCCGTAGAACTATTCACAGTTTCCGATATCACACTTCATAAAGGTCTCAATAATAAGCTCTGCGTTCTTACCAGTGCAAAGACCATTGAGCACTACGATCAGATCCCATATAAGCTTCCGGGGCTCGAGCTCGCCGGTATGGTCATGAAGCAAATTGCAAAGTATGCCGAAACATCAACGGGCCCTGAATACTTTGATTTGCTCAAGCAAGTTCTTTCCGCAATCAACGCCAGCGTGAATCCCGAGCTCGTCGAAACCTGGTTCTGGTTCAACCTCGCAAGAGTTAACGGCGAGCAAATCAACCTAGTCAAGGATGCCGAAGGGAACAAACTTGATCCACTCAAAACTTACGTTTGGGACTCTACTGAATCCGCCCTCAAAGAACAGTTAGGCGGTAACGTCGGCGCCGAAGAAATCAAACTCATGCGTCTCATACTTTCCAACGATCTTAAAGCTACCTCACGCGTCAAAGACATCGTTTCCAAACTCCCCACAGTTTTATATATAGCCAAAATCATAAACAAGGAATAACAAACATGGCAAACCTCGATTCTATTGTTAGCTTATGTAAACGCCGCGGTTTTATCTTCCCAGGCAGTGATGTCTACGGCGGATTCGCAGGCACTTGGGACTTTGGCCCACTCGGTGTCATGCTCAAGAAGAACATCATGGACACATGGTGGAATTACTGGGTGGAAAAGCGCGACGATATCTATGGCGTCGACGCTGACATCATTATGAATCCTCGTACTTGGTTAGCCTCCGGCCATACTGAGACGTTTGCCGACCCGTTAATTGAATGCAAAGCCTGTCATGGTCGTTTTCGCGCGGATAAACTTGCCAAAGGGTTAAACGAATCCGTCACCGACGCCGAATTCGTCCGTCTTCACGTCAAATGTCCAACTTGCGGACAAGAAGCCTGGGGCCCAATTCGCATGTTTAATATGATGTTCAAAACCCACGTCGGTCCCGTTACCGATGATTCGTCCGCCGCTTACCTCCGTCCGGAGACCGCACAAGGCATTTTTGTTAACTACAAAAATATAGTTGACGCCTTCTATCCAGATATTCCATTTGGTATTGCTCAACAGGGAAAAGCATTCAGAAATGAGATCTCCCCACGCGATTTTATCCTTCGCGATCGCGAATGCACTCAAATGGAAATTGAGTACTTCGTCGATCCGGAAGCTTGGGAGACCGAATTTGAACAACTACTCAAAGAAACCGATGACTTTCTAGAAAACGAAATGGGACTGTCCTTAGAGAAAATTAATCATCTTGAAGTCGACGCCAAAGATCGCGCTCATTATTCAAAGCGCACGGTTGACTTCATGTTCGATTACCCGAACGGCGAAGAAGAGCTTATGGGCCTTGCTTATCGCACAGATTTTGACCTAAAGAACATCGAGCATGAATCAGGAAAGTCTATGGAGTACCGCGATAAGAACACTGGCAAGACATTCGTGCCTCATGTTATCGAGCCATCCATCGGCGTCGAACGTCTTGTGCTGGCCGTCTTGGCTGACGCTTACAAAGAAGAACCGATTGACGGCAAAGATGAAACCCGTACCGTTTTGAAGCTCCCAGAAAACCTCGCCCCTTATAAATTCTGCGTCTCGCCACTTCTTAAAAACAAACCAGAACTCGTAGAAAAAGCCCAGGAAGTCTACCGCATGCTCAAAGACAAATACACTTTCGTGACATGGGACGACTCTGGCAATATCGGTAAGCGCTACCGAAAGCAAGACGAAATCGGTACACCAAAATGCATCGTTATCGATTTCGACACTCTTGAAGACGGTACCGTAACCGTGCGCGATCGCGACACCGCCACCCAAATCCGCATCAAACCCGAAGAGCTCTAGAAGGAGGAAACAATGGGTGGAGAAAACCTTAAGAAAAGCATCGAAGGCTACAACCCTTTGGAAGATTTGGCACAAGAATCATCTTTTGACGAACGGCTTTCAGACAAAGAGCCCATCGCCGAAGAACCACATATCGAGAAGCCCGAAGAAGAACGAGCCGAGTACGAAGCAGAAGTCCTTAAGAAATGGGACGAAGAAATCGAAAGACGAAAAAAATACTCGTTAAGGCCAATAGAATATCCCCAACTTTCAGAAGAACGAAAACGCGAATCTGCTCTTCTCTGGGACTACGCCGGTCATTCAATCACTCTGCCTTCGCTTATGGAAATGAGTGATGAAAGAACGTCTCAGATTTATGATTTCGTAGAAAACCATCTCCTTGACGAACTTTTACTTGCTACCGCCGACGTTCCAGCAGATTTTCCAAAGAATAGCTCACTATATCTCCTAATAAACAACATTATTGGGGATTCAATCACATACTACAATCCAGACCATTTCGGCGGAAAGTTCGCAAAAAATCTCGGAGACGGTTTTCGAGAATATTGCGACTATGCTTTAGAAAAGAAAAAACCAGAAAACGGAGAGGATTTCGCACTCGACACTTCCTTGCGAAGCGCTATCAGGGTCGTTTCTCGAAAAAGCACCAATCCCGATCTCGTTCCAGCCTACATAAAAGAATGCGTCGCTCTTCACACCGATTTCAAAAAAGTCAACACCACAGAAATGTGGGACTCTCACGAAAGACAAGTCGCTATAGATAAAATGGTCATGTTCCGTAGCTACTGCGAAGCTCATGGCTTAGACGAGGAACGACTCAAAGGTTTCCATGAGAGTCTCTTTCCGCAACTAGAAGACGTGAACAATCCAATCCGCCGAGCTTTCGATGTTGACAGGAATTATGGTTCATCCGAACACGATTTCGGCTCCACCGATTTCATCATCCACGCTCTAGTGCAAAAAGTCTCTCCCCGTACAACTTCCGAACTCATCGCCATATCGAGAGAACTTCCGACCACCGACATTCATCGCCTCTCCGTAAATCGTCAAGATGCTCTTTCTCTCGGCGGTACACTTTGGCAAAGTCGCGAGTTCATTCATAACGAACGCCCAGGCCTCCACGAACTCTTCTCCGCAATGGTCGACTATTATAATACCAAAGATAATCCAGAAGCACACGAACCAGCCGAGTCACGCCTCCGCGCAATCATCAAAGATCGAGAGAATCCCGAGAACGACTATGAGTACGATGGTTTCGACGGAGAAATGGCGCTGTCCTTGAGAAACTATGACAAAATAGCCACCGCTTTCTACAGTGGCGTCTCTGAACCAGCAATCGATATTCTCCGTCGCATGAAAGAAAACACCGAACCAGTCCTTTTAATTCCTCCAAAAGTCGAAGACGCTAAGCTTCAAGAGCTCCTCGATTCAATCGCCCCCACCCGAAACGAAACCACCGGAGAAGTTGATGCCGATTTTAAAAAAGTCGCCAATCTTATCGCCTATCTAAATGGAATTTTAGAATCAAAGCAAGGAAAATATGGACTAGAGCCTTCTCTTATCTCCGCCCTAAACTACGCCGAGCGTATGGCAACCTTTGCAATCCGCCACATCGGCAAAAAAGACTATCAAGAACTCGGTTTTGATCCGGGGCTAAAAGAACTTGTCAAGTTCAACGAACTCACTTGCTCCGACAAGCCCTTCAACGCCACCGAATTTGAGCAATTCTGGAACTCATTCACTCGAGAATTTGGCAAAGATTGGGACGAAGACACCGATGTTGCCGAACGCTACTGCAAGCTCTCAGCCCGCGTCATTGAGCGTGTCGGAAGTCTAACCGAGAGCTTCCGTAAAGCAGGAATGCCATCTCGCCGCATCGACGAACTTTTTTCTGGTAATCTCACCCGCGAACTGATCGCTCTCCCATCTAAATGGGAATGGGAAAAACGTCCAGAGATCGAGAGCAAAAAAAGTGCAATGTGATATAATATATAAATAATTAAAAGGAGTTATTATGGCAGATTTTAATAAAGTTTTGACCCCAGGTGACTATGAAAACGGCGAACTCAATGTCGTCATCGAAATTCCAACTGGCTCAAATCACAAAATCGAATGGGACCGCGAGCATGCTTGCTTCATGCTAGACCGCGTTGAGCCAATTGCTTTCGCAAAACCTTGCAACTACGGATTTATTCCACAGACTATTGACGAAGATGGCGATGAATTAGACGTTCTAGTTATAACCGACCAACCACTCACCACTGGTATCTGGCTCAAAACCCGCATCCTCGGTGTCATGAAGTTCGTCGATGGTGGTGAAGTCGATGATAAAATTATCGCCGTTCCAGAAGACGATCGCAACAATGGTGACAAATATCAAACCTTCGAAGATCTTCCAAAACAACTCATCGAACAAATCCGCTTCCACTTCAACCACTATAAAGACCTAAAGAAGCCTGGTTCTACCGAAGTCAAAGAATTTGCCGACGTCAAGACCGCTAAGAAAGTTATTGCTGATTCTATCGAACGCTACAAAGAAGCTCATCCTGAACTGAAAGCCAAAGAAGACCTCAAAGACATCGCCGAAGACGCCAAGTCTGCACTTAAGAACGCTGCCAAAGAAGCTAAAAAAGCTTGGAAAAACGTAACAAAATAATAAGAGACTGACTAAAAAATAAACCCGTGAAAGCGGGTTTATTTTTACATTGTACTATTGAAGATTTTCTTATCTTTAATTTCGTCTGGAAGATAGTTCTTATCGAGATGAAACCCTGACTCCCATTTCTGACCTTTGCCAAATCCAAGTTCTTTCATCAACTTCGTAGGCGCATTCCTGAGCCATGTCGGCACCGGCAGTCCCATTGACTTCTTCGCAAGATCTTGTGCTGCAAACCAAGCGTCAGCGCAATCTCTATTCTTTTTTGACTTCGCAAGCGCCACTGTTGCGTGTGCGAGAATCAACCCGCTCTCTGGCATTCCAACGCGTTCCACGGCCTGGAAACACGCCGTAGCAAGGCTTAACGCGCCATTCCCGGCCAATCCAATATCTTCCGAAGCAAAGATCACCATACGCCTTGCAATAAACTTTGGGTCCTCACCAACTTCTACCATTCTTGCGAGATAGTAAAGTGCCGCATCGACGTCACTTCCACGCATCGATTTAATGAATGCAGAAATATTATCATAGTGCGCATCGCCTTTTTTGTCGTAGCCGGGCACCTTCTTACCAGCAGCAGTTTTAACCGTCTCCACATCAATCTTCCCGCGTGCCAAGCTAATTGCAAGCTCCAAGTCACCTAATGCCGACCTAGCATCTCCACCAGACAATTCGGCAAGATAGTCAATCGCCTCCTTAGTAAGCTTTTTCTCGACACCTTCTTCTTTCGCTGCTCGCCGTATTACCTTTTTTACCGCCTCTTTGTTCAATGGTGACACTACGACCACCCTAGAACGCGACAAAAGCGGCGATATGACTTCGAAAGACGGGTTTTCCGTAGTAGCACCAATCAGAATTATCAAGCCAGACTCCACATGCGGCAGGAACGCATCTTGCTGAGCCTTGTTAAAACGATGAATCTCGTCCACAAAAAGTACAGTTCTAGTCTTTAGATTCCAATTTACTTTTGCGCGTTCGACTACCTGCTCAATATCCTTTTTCCCGCTTGTCACGGCGGATATTTCTACAAAATCAGCCTTATATTCTTTGGCCAGAATCTTCGCCATTGTTGTTTTGCCAGTCCCAGGCGGCCCCCAAAAAATCAAATTAACCGGCTCCCCCTTTTTTACTATTTCGGTCAAAATCTTGCCTGGGCCAATAATCTCTTCCTGGCCCACGACATCACTTAGTTTTTGTGGCCTCATCCTCTCCGCCAGCGGCACTCTGTTCATACTCTTAATTATATCACAAGCCCTTCTGTGGTATAATTTCCTCATGAAACTTATTGTCGCCTTTGGCAACCCAGGATCAGAATACAACTTTACACGCCACAACTTTGGCTTTCTAGCATTAGATTTTTATTTCAAAGTGAACAATCTCGAGTGGGAACCACACGAGAAATTTAATGCTCTATGGAAAAAACAAGGCGAAACCATTTTTATCGAACCTCAAACCTTCTACAATGACATCGGCACCGCTGTTCGATCTTTTGCTGATTTCTACAAAATTACTCCAGACAACATCTTTGTCATCTGTGACGACTTCAATCTAAAGTTCGGCGAGATCCGCGAGCGCCTACATGGCTCCGCCGGCGGCAACAACGGTTTAAAATCAGTTATCCAACATCTAGACACCGAAGATTTTCCGCGTTTACGTCTAGGAACAGGAAATGATGAGCTCCGCCAAAAAATAGGTGACGTTGACTTTGTACTATCCAAATTCAACGAATCAGAGAAAAAAGAACTTCCCAACATCCTTTCGAAAGTAGCTGCAATTATTCGAGACAGAGTCTAAAACTCTAAAAGATTTTCATAAGAAACAAAAAGCTCCTTGGTGTAGGATAGGTAAGGGTGGGCATCACCTATCCTACACCAAGGAGCCTTTTGGCACCCCACAACGCTTCTTATTTGATACCGGGGAAGCCCCGGAAGCGCGACCCACCTCACACAAAATAGGGGCCCGCCGGTTATGGGGGTTGCTATGCCTTCGAAGATCCTCTCAAAGTGGAGGTAATACTTATAAGACTTAAAACCATTGAAGAAGAAATTAAAAGTCCGAGGGGTTTCAAAAGCATGCAACATTTGCTACACTAATAGCGTAACATCTGTTATAGTTTATTTAGGTACAGTTTAGAGCTCATAAAAGCTCTAACTTGCGACTATTATACTACACTAACTAACAAATGTCAATACCTTTTTCACATTTTTTATGAAAATCAATGAAATTCGGCCCCAAGATAGCAAATACTTACAGGGGTTAGAATCCATTGCGCTTAAGCCTAAATTATTGTATTATTATGGTAACTGGCCGAAAAATAGAGTCAAGACTGTCGCGATAGTTGGCGCTCGAAAGAACACCCGATACGGAGAAGAAGTCGCTTATAAACTCGCCAAAGCACTCGGCGAAAGAGGAATCATTGTTGTCTCTGGGTTAGCCTATGGCATCGACTCCATCGCCGCCCAGGGCTGTCTCGATGGCGGTGGCAAAACCATCGCCATCCTTGGAACGGAGATTGAGCGCATCTATCCAACAAGCCACATCGCCTTAGCAGAGAAAATTATAGAGAACGGAGGCGTGGTTGCCAGTGAGTATCACATTGGCGACGATTTAGGGGATCATCGAACCAGTTTCCTCTATCGCAACCGCATCATATCTGCCCTGTCCGATGTCGTCGTAGTCGTAGAAGCAAGAGAAAAATCCGGTTCTCTTAACACCGCAGCTCATGCTCTGGAACAGGGAAAAGATCTTTTCGCAGTCCCAGGTGATATCAATCGCCAAACTAGCCAAGGCTGTAATCGTCTCATCATGAGCGGCGCCAATCCTTATCTAGGAGTCGAAGACTTCATCAAATATTTACTCCCCAATACAAGGACCCGCTCAAAACAAGCCAAAAAGGCCCAGATTTCTCTGTTTGCCGACAATGAAGAGGAAAGGGCGATCTTAAACCTCTTATCAGAAGATATACGTGACGGCGACATCATTATGGAAAAACTTCAAATGAATGTCGCTACTTTTAACCAAACCATCACTATGCTAGAAATAAAAGGCGTCATTCGCTCTCTAGGCGCCAATTGCTGGACGCTGAACTAATTTATTGCGCGAGCGGTTTGCTAACCTATGAAACGTGTGTTAATATAATGGGTATGTCTAAGAATCTAGTCATCGTCGAGTCTCCAGCCAAAGCCAAAACTATTGAAAAATATTTAGGCAATGATTTTCGTGTTTTATCCAGTGTAGGACATATCCGAAAAGATACCAAAGTCGACGTAAAAAATGATTTTGCTGTTACGTATGAAATAGACCCAGGGCATACTAAAGTAGTTTCCGAACTCAAAAAAGCCGTCAAGGCTGCCGACACAATTTGGCTAGCGACAGATGAAGACCGAGAAGGCGAATCCATTTCTTGGCACCTCCTAGAAGTGCTGGGGCTCCCCAAAAACACTCATCGCATTACCTTCCATGAGATTACCAAGCCCGCTCTAGAAGCCGCAATCAAATCACCTAGAACAGTTGATATGGCTATGGTTTCCTCACAACAAGCTAGGCAAACTCTCGATATGCTAGTTGGTTTTGACCTATCCGGTGTCGTCCGTAGAAAAGTTCCGGGTGCCATTTCCGCCGGTCGTGTCCAATCGCCCGCCTTGAGACTCGTTGTTGAGAAAGAACGCGAAATCGAGCGCACTAAAGAAAAGTACTCTTTCAAAATTACAGGTGACTTTATAGCCGGCGAAAAACAAACTTTCCTCGGGGCATTAGAGAAGAATTCACCGTCAAGCAAAGAAGATGCAGAAAAGCTTCTTGAGTCCTTAATCGGCGCAAATTATACCGTTTCGGCTGTCGAGAACACAGAAGGCATCAAACCCAATCCCATACCATTCGCCACCGCCGCACTCCAAATCGAGGCCAATAGTAAGCTAGGCTTCTCCTCAAGCACAACTATGCGCGCCGCTCAAGGGCTTTATCAATCAGGGCATATCACCTATCACCGCACCGACTCTCTCAACCTATCCAAACAAGCCTTAGATGCTATTGCGCACTATATCGAAACAACTTTTGGTAAGAATTATCTATGTGTCCGCCACTTCAAAACTCATTCCGCGGGCGCCCAAGAGGCTCACGAGGCCATCCGCCCCACTCACATCGAAGTCGAATCGGCGGGCTCAAATGAATACGAGCGAAAGCTTTATAAACTTATCCGCTCACGTACTCTTGCAACTCAAATGACCAATGCCAAAGTAGCGAAAACCACCATCTCCCTGAAACCTGACAAAGCACCTACGAAAGTTTTCACAGCCCACGGCGAAGTTGTAGTTTTCGATGGTTTCCTCAAAGTCTACGGTAAAAGCAAAGACTTAGAACTCCCTAATCTCAAGCAAGGCGACACGGTCACTGCCAAAAAAATCTTTGCTCGCCAAACCTTCGCCAAACCACCCGCACGTTATACCGAAGGTTCACTCGTTAAGAAGCTCGAAGAGCTCGGTATCGGCCGTCCATCGACCTATGCTTCAATTATGACCGCCATCCAAGCCCGCGGTTACGTCAAAAAAGGCGAGTCAGAAGGCAAAAATCGCCAAGTTATTGAACTAACCTTAGAGAAATCCAACATCGCAGAATCCCAAGTCGGAGAAAAAACTGGCGCCACCAAAGGCAAGCTCATTCCAACACCTATTGGCGAGCTCGTCTCTGACTTTCTCACTGATAACTTTGACCAAATCGTAGACTACGGTTTCACTGCTGATGTCGAACAAAAGCTCGATCTTATCGCCGAGAAAAAACTCGAACGCGTACAAATGCTACGCGACTTTTACGCGCCATTTTCTAAGCTTATTGATAGTTCTTCGTTCCTTGAACGCTACAACTCCGCTACCGAATTAGGCCTTGACCCAGTAACTGGCAAGAAAATCTTCGCCAAAATCGGCAAAAATGGCGGATTTATCCAATTAGGCGAAAACGAAAAAGAAACTGGTGAGAAACCTCGCTTCGTTCCTTTGCCAAAGGGCAAAACGACCAAAAACGTCACCCTGGAAGACGCCATCAAACAGCTTGCCCTCCCTACTCTTCCTAGGAATCTCGGCAAAGCTAACGACGGCACCGAAATCATCGCCGCATCCGGGCCTTTTGGACCATATCTCAAAGCTGGAAAGTACAACATCACTATCAAAGGTAAAGACCCATATAAAATAACGCTCGACGAAGCAAAGAGTTTGTACGAAGAAAAGCTAAATAGCATTATCAAAGATTTCGAAAATGGTGTCATGATTCTAAATGGGGCCTATGGGCCATACATCAAAGGTTGCGGTCGTCGTAATAATCTCAAAATCCCCAAAGAAATGGACGCCAAAAAGATCACCCTCAAGCAAGCTGAAGATATGCTGCTGAAGAAGTTTGGGACCAAAGCCCTACCAGGGAACGATGCGCTCAAAAAAACAACGAAAAAGGCTAACGCTAAATCTAAAAAATCATCTCGTAAAACCACAAGCGGAAAAGCATAATAAACATAAAAAGTAAACTTTTTTACAATTTTCTTGTACATTTTGTAAAATTTGTGATACAATAATTTCCAAGATTAAATGCACCTTACATAACAGCATAAAACATTTGACATACCAGACATTTTATGCTATATTATATTTTAAGTTTCAATATATATTATTAACGGGGTGGAAAAATAAGGAAATATCCAATGGAACAAAACGCCGACCTGGTCGCAAAAGCGATTAAAGGCAGTCTCAGTATTATCGACCAAGACCGCGAGCGCAAAATCGTTGAAAAACGTTTTGGACTCGACGGTCAAAAAGAGACTCTCGAGCAAATCGGAGAGACATTATCCGTCACCAGGGAACGCGTACGCCAGTTGGAAAAAGTCATTCTTGTTCGTCTGCGCATCGCTGCAAGCCAGGGAAGAATCCCTGATCTAGCCGGCGCAGAGAAAATCATTATCAGAAATCTTGCCGAACTAGGGCGCGTTGCTAAAGTAACAGAGCTTGCTGATAAGGTTTTTGGTGCTAAAGCAACCCCAGAAAACCGCGCTGCTCTCTGTTTCCTCGCTGACATATCTGCTAGCCTCACTGCCGTCACTGAGAACGACCGTTATTTCAATGCTATTGCAATTGCTGACGCCGGCGACGAGAAAACTATCCGCAACAAAGTTGACGCTATCGTTAAATTAATCAAGGAAAACAAGGCTCCTTTCACTCTTGATGAGCTAGATAGCAAACTCAACTACGAGCACCCTTCACAAATAGCCGCTGTCGCTTCTGTTTCCAAACAGCTTGCTTCTCTTAATGGGCTTTGGGGCCTTACCAAATGGCCATCAGTCAACCCAAAAAATATCCGCGACAAAATCTATGTCATTCTAGAGACAAACAAAGAACCCATGCACTTTAATGACATTGCGACTGCCATCGCTGACAGTAATTTCAAACGCAAAAACGTTACTATTCAAGCAATTCACAATGAACTCATCAAGGATCCCCGCTTCGTTCTCATTGGTCGTGGAATCTATGCGCTAGACAGTTGGGGCTACAAGAAGGGAACTGTTTCGGAAATCATCACCGACGCTCTCAAAAAGGCAGGTCGCCCACTCTCTAGAGAAGAAATTGTTGCCGAAGTTATGAAGTCTCGCAAGGTCAAAGAGACTACAATTCTGCTAAACCTTCAAAACAAAAAACTCTTCGATAAGGTTGACAAGAACGCCTTCGTTATTCACGAAGAAAAAGCATAATCTTTAGCCTTTTCGGCGAAAATATGGTAAAATAGCTCTAGATGTTATCGTCGATTATTCACGTCATTTTGTCCCCTATTATCTGGATCCCGCTCGTCGGTGTTTTTGCTTATCTAACTTACCGCAATTACAAGAAAAGTAATCGCCTTAAGGTCCTCAATATCGACTCTGTTCTTTTAATGCTAGAAATTCCACGCACTAACGATAAAAAAGAGCTCGCCGCCGAACAGCTTTTCGCTTCGCTACATGGCATTCTGCGCGATAAAAACGAGCTTAAAACTTCAGGCGGGGTTCAAGAACATCTAAGTTTTGAAATTGTCTCTGCTAAAGGCCAGATCAGGTTCTATGTCTGGGTCCCAAGAATTCTCCAGAGCTTCGTCGAAGGCCAAATTTACTCTCAATATCCGACCGTCCAAATATATAAGATGGATGAAGATTATGTAGACAATCGCCATAAACATACCGTTGTTTATTCCAGCGAACTTACACTTACAGAAAATAGCGCTCTTCCAATCAAGACATTCGACTCGTTCGAAGTCGATCCACTTGCGGGCATCACCGGAACCTTAGCTAAGCTTGACGCAGACCGTGGCGAAGAGCTCTGGATCCAGATTCTCACTCGACCTATTGCTGACGACTGGCACAAAAGCACTACTGACAAATGGATCACTACCATCAAGAGCGGTGGCGGCATGAGCCTCTTTGGTGGCACTTTCGACTTGCGCTGGGTAGCACAACTATTTGCCGCGCTATGGAAACCACCCGAGGGTGGTATCGGCGGTGATACAAAGACCGTAGAAATATCCGAACGTGACAAAACCCGTATCTCTAAAGCTGAAGAAAAAGCCACTAAGCTCGGCTATCAAGTTAAAATTCGCCTAGCCTACCTTGGCGCTGACGAAATCAACGCCAAACTTAACATGCAAGCCCTCGTAGGTACCTTTAAACAATTCAACTCTACTAATCTTAATGGCTTCAAAGTTTTGGGCTCCACATTCGAACCCGAAGCCTTAGATGCATACAAACTTCGCCAATTCACCGACGATGGCTTCATCCTAAACATTAGCGAACTCGCATCAGTTTATCATTTGCCACACACTTCAGTCGAAACGCCAAATATAGTCTGGGCTGCATCCAAGACCGCTGAGCCACCAGCCAAGCTGCCAGTTCTCACTGGCAACCCAGCCGAAGACGAAAACGTTTCCGCCTTCGGGCTTACAAACTTCCGCGGCATCAATCATCAATTCGGCTTGTTGCGTCGCGATCGCTCTCGCCATGTATATATCATCGGTCAAACAGGCGCAGGTAAGTCTGGCCTCCTCGAGCTCTTTGCCCTTTCTGATATCTTCTATAATCAAGGCTATTGTATCATCGATCCACATGGTGACTTTGCGGTTAACAACCTGCGTTTCGTCCCAGAAAGTCGCGTCAAAGATGTTGTCTATTTCAACCCTGCCGATACCGCTCATCCGGTAGCTTTCAACCCGCTAGAACTATCCGATCCAGCGCGTAAGCCAAATGTTTCCTCGGAAGTTATTGGCGTGTTGAAACGTATGTTCGGCGAATCATGGGGCCCTCGCCTCGAGCATATTCTTCGTTACACTCTCCTAGCTCTACTCGATCGTCCAGAGACCACGCTCCTCGATATTTCGCGTATGCTCACCGATAAAGACTTCCGCAAAGAAACACTGGAGTACTGTAAAGACGTTACTGTGCTCCAATTCTGGAAGCAAGAATTTGGCACTTGGGGAGACAAGCAGGTCACAGAGTCTATCGCTCCAGTTCTAAATAAAGTCGGCGCCTTCACTGCCAATCCAATCATCCGCAACATCATCGGCCAACCTAAATCATCTTTCGACGTTCGCAAAATCATGGATGAAGGCAAAATCCTCGTCGTAAATCTCTCTAAAGGTCTCATCGGTGAAGACAATGCCGGTATTCTCGGCGCTTTTCTTGTTACAAAAGTTCAGCTCGCCGCCATGTCCCGCTCTGATATTCCCGATGTTAAAGATCGTCGCCCATTCTATCTCTACGTCGACGAGTTCCAAAACTTCGCAACCGATTCTTTCGCAGTCATTCTTTCTGAGGCTCGTAAATACGGACTCAATCTCACCGTAGCGAACCAATACATCGCTCAAATGACCGATTCAGTCCGCGATGCCGTCTTTGGTAACGTCGGTACTACTATTTCTTTCCGTGTTTCTGCAGACGATGCTCCACTTCTCGTCAAGCAATTCGAGCCTACCTTTGACGCTTCGGATCTTATTCAGATGAATAACCGCCACTTTATTATTTCCATGATTATTAATGGCGAAAAGGTCCCCGCCTTCTCCGCTACCACTCTTTCAATCCCTGAGCCACCTCAAGATAACTTGGATGCCATCATTGAGTCGTCACGCGAAAAATATTCTCGCCCACGTGCCGACGTAGAAGAGGAAATCCGTGAAACTATAGAAGCTTCAGAAAAATACAAAAAGGAGCTCTCGGATTCCGGACGTGCCGCAGGAGAACAGGGAATCACGCAGGATTATTCCCGTGCGCAGTTTGTCTTCCAAAAACCAGCCAAAAAAGAACACTCTGAACAACGCGAGCGTATTAAAGAAGAGTCTCACCAAGCCAAGCCAGGGACCGTAGAACAGCCAGAACCAGAGCCCATAGCAGAAGAACAGCCAGCAGAAAAAACGGATGACGTTGAAGACGAATCATACATGTTTAGTTCCAAAAAAATACATGAGTCCAAATCGTTCAATCCAAACGCCGCCAAAGAAAAATTCGCCCAAACAGTTCATAAAACTACTTATGAGGATAATCGTTCAGCTACAGTTGAATGGCGCGAGCAAAGTCCTGCCGAGTCTGTTTCCCCATCTGCAAACGAACAAAGACCCAGCAAGAAAAAGAACAAGAAAAAGAACAAAAACCGAACAAAGAGCAACCACGCTCAGACCCCACAACAGGCTTTTCGAGACCTCAAAGTCTCTCCAAATACAGCCGAAGACAAAACTGATCGACCAGGGCTAAAAGATCTTAGTAAACTCATCGAAGAACAGCAAAAGGGAAACAATAGCGAAAAAACAGGGAACGAATAATTCCCTGACCCCTGTTATATTCATTATCTACCCCTGTTAGATAGCCTCACGGTTCAGTAAGGTTATATCTATCTACTCCTGTTGCACCCCTGTTGATTAACCAAATCGTCCTAAATTACCATATAAAAGCCGATTTATCACGAATATACATATAGCTACCAACAGAAACTGGGGGAACATGAAAAAAAAGAGAATTAAGCACAAAAAATCGGTCATAACACAAGCCTACATTTGAAAACTTCAAATACCCCACGTCTACTTTTCCCCACACTCTGAATGTCGCACAATAACTATTTTAGGACATTAATATAAGACTAGCGAGACGATAACTTAATCGTCTAAGAACGAAACTACCCCTATCCCGACTAATAAAATTCCGGATTTTAGGCAACTCATCGATTTGTTTTATCACCCATCCAACTACAATACATCCCACCCTTCTTACATACTTTATCTACCTCCACTAAACCCCATTTTATCCAGATAATCTTTCACATATAATTATCCAAAACCAATTTCTCTTATACTCACTAATACATTTATCAATAATAAAAATAACTACGAAATCTTAAGTGGAAGGACTTTCTACCTAAAAGTCACCAGTTTCGGTGTTTGTTCGGGTTTTTAGCCATTTTCCCGAACAATCAGCTCTAATTTACCCGAAATCCGCCATTTTTCATTTTTCCCCAATTCCCTTCTCTTTCCCTATTAAATTTGGTCCCACCAATCAACGATCATAAATTCAATATTGGAATTTTCGTATTTCACACCGAACAAAAACCGAACGGAATAGGGAAACAAATGGAATCAAACGAGTTCCTTCGGAACTTACGCTATTTCCAATAAGCCTTCCGCTCTATCCTAACATCTATATATTCGCAACTACTAATTCCCTGTCCCTCTAGATATACTAACATTCTTACGGCATCCTCTGCCGACACTGCCGCATTTCTATCTAGCGAAATCTTAATTAGCCCAGAGAAATCTTCTGTTTCTACATCAATCTCGCGCACCTTCCCTACCGGTATCCTCGCTCGCACCATTTTGCGCCCAAGAATCGCAAACTCCTCCTCCAAATTTGCGATATACTCTTTCACGCGCGAGCTCAACTCACTTGCAACTTTGCCAGTTGTATCATCAATCACTTCTACGCTTGGTTCTTTTTCAATCAAAATCACTTCCTCTCGCTTTGATGCCCACTCTATCCACTCTTGGAATACTTTCACTGCAAGAAATAGCAACAAACCAGCGAGTATAATCACCGCGAAGATAGCCGCAACTTTCCTTTTTCGAATTACCTTTCGAGCTCTTTCTCTTTCTGAATCGGCTTCTAATCTTTCCCTTTTGGCCGCAATCGTCTTACCTGCCTGCATGCTCCGACTCCACCTTCATAGAAGAACTTTTCAAATCTTTCATTCCAACCTCGACCACAATTTCCGCTAGTTTCTTCGCTGAGTCCAATTTAGCTTCTTCGTGCAACGCCGCTGCTAACTTCGCTCTTTCAGATGGCTTATGCGCAAGTTCCCTAATCATTTCGAGCAACTTCTTTGGATGTTTCACCATTTCTGCATCATCGATACATCTTGCGGCCCCAATTCCTGCTAAATATTCAGCATTTTTAGTTTGGTGCGCACCAGGTAGCTCAGCAAAAGGCACCAAGATCACAGCCTTACTAAGGCTCGCAAGCTCAGCAATCGTCGTTGCTCCAGCTCTCGATACAACAATATCCGCCGCGCCAAGTAGTTCCGCCATATTCGAATTAAATTCCCACATCCTAAATCCACTCTTTAATTCTGCATCCTCCCACTCTTCGTACTTCTTCAATTCAGTCATTTCCTCATAATGCTTTCTACCTGCTACTAACCCCACTTCTGCAAACTTTAACAGCTCGGGTAATATCACTTTCACGGCCTCATTTATGTGCAACGCACCTTGGCTACCGCCAGTTATCACCACTAGCGGCTTATTTGTACAATACCCAAACGACTTCTTTAAACTTCCCTCTCGCGAGTCTGTTACTTTCCTGAACTCTTCTGCAATTGGCGTACCTGTCCATACCCACTTTTCACGACCAGGAATTGGTTCTATTTTAACCTCTTTAGCTCCATCTTCTTTCTCTATTTCTACTTCGCGCGTCGTATCGAATCTGGCGCCCATAGCGATTTTCTCCGCCCTCTTCATCAGAATCCTGTTTGCCAATCCAGGCGTGGCGTCGCTTTCATGTATCACATATGGAATCTTGAACCACCGCGCCACTATTCCAACAGGCAAACCTACGAACCCACCCTTCAAAAAGATCACGTCTGGACGAGAACCTTTCGAGAACAATCTAAATGCACTTTGAATAATTCCTGCTAAAAACCCAAAAAAACCAATAAAGTTCTTCCCTATCAAATCTACCAACGTCACTCGCCATGCCGCAAAATAGTCTTTCAGTTTCCATCCTGCATATCTCCTAAATTTTCCCGAACAAACCTTCTTTACTTTCATATTAAGGTCTCCCCCTGTCTTGCCGAGCACCGTCAGTTTCAGCACATTCTTATAATACTTTCGATCGGTCCAAAATTCTATCCTGGTTCTAGGACGTTCTGCCAAGATTTCCCGGACCACGGCAATCGCCGGCGTAATATGTCCGCCACTACCGCCTCCTACTACGAGAATCTTCATTCAGCCTCCTCTTTTTCAAATGCGTATTACTAAATTTCGCCTGTTTCATTTCTTTTTCCCTCCTAGTATAGCATGAAAGCTGGAAAGTCATCCCAAGCGCTATAGTTACGAACATCATACTCGTACCGCCATAACTAAGTAAAGGCAAAGTGATACCAGTGAGCGGGATCAAGCCAGTCATCGCCATAATATTAACCGCCATCTGCACTGAAATCCACGAAAACACACCTACGGCCACTAGCTTTTGCTCCGTATCGCCCACTAGCTCGGCAACTCGCATTACTCGAGTTAACAATATTACGAATACCATTACTACTAATCCCAGCCCCACAAAGCCAAACGTTTCCCCCATCACGGCGAATACAGAATCATTAATGCTTTCTGGCAAATATCCAGTTGCCTGTACACTATTCCCCACGCCCACACCAGTCAACCCACCAGTGCCTATAGCGATCATTGCGTTCTCAATATGATACGTGTCTGCGCCCTCGCCATTGAAGAACGTTTTTACACGCTCCACCCGATGTGGGCTTGTCACAATCACGCCTATGCCCGCAATCAATATCGCACCGAGCACCAACGCGAATCTTTTTAGCTCAACACCGCTAGCAAATATTGTTCCTAGTATTATCGCAATCAATACTACACCCGTGCCTAAATCCTTCTGCACAACTACCACAAAAAACAATGAGATAGCAGATGCTACGCCAACTGGCAACCAAAAATCACTTTTATTTAGTGTCCCTTCTGCTCTTCGGCTCGCCGCTAATTGCGATAGATACATGAGTAGACCCAGCTTAAGAAACTCCGCCGGCTGCAAACTGCCAAAGCTTCCTATATTTATCCACCTACACGCCCCCAATTCACATTTTGCAAGACCAGAGCCTGCTTTTGCCAAAATCCATAATCCGGCAGAAAGCACTACGCCGAGCACCAATACCCACTTGCCCCATTTTTTCATCTTCTCATATGGTATTTTATAGAAAACAGCGAAAGCTATTACCGAAATAGCTACATTGATAAGCTGTCTCACAAAAAAATGGTTTTCCGAAATATTACCACCATAAGCCGCATTCAGAAAATTCGCCCGCATTGGTCCTATAGCATAGATAATGATAAGACCAGCCACCAAAAGAAGCAGCGTCATCGCAACGATTACACGATCTCCGCGATGCCTGCGCATTTTACAATCCACCCGACTTCTGCATTATGCTATCCCCGACGCGCTTGCAATAAACAACCCCAATACTGCAGCAATCCCAGCAATTACCCAGAATCGCATTACAATCTTTGCTTCCCCCCAGCCTTTCGCCTCAAAATGATGGTGTATCGGCGCCGAAATAAATATTTTTCTATGAAAGAACTTTTTTGAAGCCATTTGAATCAACGACGAGCCAGCTTCCACCACTAACATTATACCGATAATCGGGAGTAGCAAAAAGGCATTCGTCATCATCGCTACCACGCCCAACCCAGCACCAAGCGCAAACGAGCCCGTATCGCCCATCATAAACCTAGCCGGCGGTACATTAAACCATACGTAGGAGAGCAACCAACCTACCACCGTAAAGCAAAACCCAAACAACATCCATTGCCCTTGGAACAATGCGATCACGCCGTAGGCACCATAGGCCATCATCATTAATCCACCAGCTAAACCATCAAGACCATCAGATATATTCACCGCGTTGCCAGTAGCTACCACGGCAAACGTGAACAGAATCGTCATTCCAATCACGCCAAGCTCCACACTCCCGACGAACGGTACCATCACAGCTGTCCAACCTAACTTTACCGTAAAAAACCAACCTAATAATATTCCCACCATAGAAATCAGCACCATTTTCGTCGGAGCTCTTAGCCCCGCCGCACCTTCACCATCTCCAAACACGTTGATAAGATCGTCAATAAAGCCTACCGCTGCCCCACCCAAAAAACCAGCCATCGGCAACCACGTCTGTCCCCTATCCAGATTACAAATCAATGTCACTAATGTTACGACTACGGCCCCAATAATACCCGCCATAGTTGGAAACTTGCGCTTGAATTTATGAGCGTGCAATTTCGTCATAATCGGCAATGCGGTTCCATCAGCCGTTACCTTCTTCTGCTTCTTCCAGAATTTATATTTATATGCAAAATAAGTATAAACAGGCGTCAAAAACATCGCCAAGAGAAACGCCCCAAGCGTTAAAATCAGTCCAAAGAACATTTCGTTATTTATTTCTGTTTTCCACATTATTCTTCTATTTTACTCCATACAATCATTTAAGTCTACGCTCCTGGCTTAATTTTCAGATAATCTATCAGATAATTAGATATATCATTAAACACCGGCATTGCATATTGTTCCGCTCCCGTAGTCTCTCCATCTTTCCAAATTCTCACCATAGCAAGATACTCTGGCATTTCACCAGTTCTCCCGCCAAATCCGATATAAGTCGCCACCCACTCATCCATTGAATAAGCTCCGTTGCGAATTACTTGCGCCGTACCAGTTTTACCACCGATATAATACCCATCCCGATCAATCCCGTACAACCTTTGACTAGACCTTGTCCCCCACAGCATCTCTCGCATTTGCGCGCTCGTCTCTTCTTTCACTGCTCTTCTCACTGGACCGATTGGTTCTTTTTCTACTAATGTTCCATTCTCCATATATCCCTTCACGATTGTTGGGGCATAATACTCGCCACCATTTATTAACGCCGAATAGCCACTCGCTACCTGTATCATAGTCACCATTAAGTTCTGCCCAAATGTCATATTTGCATACATTGAATCACGCCCATCGCCCTCTACTGGATCATTTATCAATCCTTTTGCCTCAAACAGCTCTATGCCAGTTTCTTGCCCAAGCCCGAAATGATTCACGAAATAATCATACAGAATCTTCCTTCCCTTCTCTGTAATCTGCGTCTCATCCCCACCAATCGCTCTTAAAGCGTACATACTTCCGGTATTCAAACTCCAGTTAAATGCTTCTTGGATAGTTCTCGTGCCAAGTAGGTTCGCTTGCCCATATGTCGAATTTTTTATCATCCATCCATCAACCATCTCATAGCCATTATTATAAAAAGTCGTCTGAGCATTAATCGCGCCCAGGTCTATTCCTGTCGCAAATGTAAAGCCTTTGCATACGCTCGCTGGCTCATACGGGTCACTTGTCACGCGATTTACATATACCTCCGCGCCATCAACATTACCATAATTTGCTGGATCATATGCAGGCAGATTCACCATCGCAAGTACTGTTCCATTCCTTGGGTTCATTACAAGCGCGCTCGCCTGGTCTTTACCAAACTCAGCCATCTTCTGCGCCAGGATTCTCTCAACATTAGCTTGGATGTTCCGATCAACGCTCAATACTACATTTTTTCCGTCTTCCGCAGGGATCTTAATATTGTCATTCCCAATTGATAGAGCCACGTGATTCACATCCGCTACCGTTTTCAACATTCCATCTTTCCCGGCCAGTTCTTCGTCAAGTGATCCCTCTACGCCATATTGTCCTTCCCCATCTTCGTTTACAAATCCGAGCAATCTCGCTGCTAGCGTCCCTTCTGGATACACTCTTTTCGTTGTGGCTGTTAGCCAAACACCCACTGGGTCTTTCTCTTCAATCTTCTTTGCCTGTTCCCTACTCACATTCTTTGCCACTATCATATATCGCCTTGCTCGATCTTCGAGTACATCATCCAGACCAACCGTCAAATTCTTTTCCAAATCTTTCGTGAAAATTACGTCTTTGAGTTCCTTTTCGTCGACCATCATCGGGTCAACTGCTATTGTATAAACTTGTTCGTTCAGCACCACAGCCACTGGCTCATTACCGTCCATCATATATATTTCCCCTCGTTTCGCTTTTATCGTGTTCTCCATAGTGTGCTGCGCTTCGGCTTTTGCAACCCATTCACTCTTCTGAACTATCTGAATCATAAACAAGCGTACCAAAATCACTCCAACAGCCACATACAATAATATCTTCAAAAACTTTAGACGATTATTATTCATCTTATGCTTATTATATCACAAATTCCCCTGTCAATAGGTGATGAAATCTACCGAATCAATTCCAAGAACTGCTTCTCATTCATCGTCGGTATGCCCAACTTTTGCGCTTTTTCAAGCTTACTCGCCCCAGGTTTTTCGCCAAGAATAAGAGCCGTCGTCGTTTTTGTTACCGAACTCGTCACAATCGCCCCAAGACTTCTTAATTTATCTTCCGCCTCTTCGCGACCATATTGTTCCAAAGTGCCAGAAATAATATAGCTCTTCCCTGCTAATTTCGCTGACGATAAATCCGTATATACCGGCTTTACGCCTAGTTCTTCCAACTCTTTCAAGGTTTTAAGATTATCTTCGTCTGCAAAATACGCCAAGACTGATTCTGCTACCACTTCACCAATATCCGGGATCGCAGTTAGCTCTTCTTTCTCTGCCTCAGCAAGCTTTTCTATAGATCCAAATCGTTTTGCAATCGACACAGCTGTTTGGGAACCGACATGTCGTATTCCTAACGCAGTAATGAACTTCGCAAGCGGCGCATGCTTAGACTTCTCCAAATTATCAACCAACTTTTTTGCAGACACTTCCGCAAATCTCTCTAGATGCATAAGATCACTTACGGTTAGCCTATATAGATCAGATAATCCATTCACTAGGCCAGAGTCGACTAGCAGTGCCACATTCTTCTCTCCCAACCCCTCTATATCGAGCGCGGCCTTGCTAGCATAATATTCTATTGCCCTCTTCAAAATAAAGTCCGACGTTTCTCCTTTAACTCTATACACCACTTCACCAACAGGTCGCTCAAATTCCAGTTCCGGGTACTGCTCACGCAAGGCCTTTTCATAATCAAAAACCTCCGTACCTTCTGGCCTTAATCCTGTCAAAACTTCTTTCACTTGGGGGATAATGTCGCCCGCCTTATAAATAATCACTGTATCGCCAATTCGTACACCTAACCTTGCAATTTCATCCGCATTATGCAAAGATGCGTGACGCACCGTCGAACCAGCCACCTCCACTGGGTCAAGAATCGCTACTGGCGTTGCCGCGCCCGTTCTGCCAATCGATATCACTATATCTCGAACTTTTGTCGTTGATTCTTCGGCTGGGAATTTAAATGCTACCGCAGCTCTCGGAGTTTTCCCGATAATACCCAAATTCTCATAGACCGCTCTGTCGTTTATTTTTATCACCATTCCATCTGTGTTGAATTTTAAACCCTTGCGGTAACCATCCAGCTCTCGAATATATCGGAACATCTCGTTAAGCTCCGAATATTTAAACACCCTATCTTCCCCGGACGTGCGGAAACCGAGTTTACGCAACCTTTCATATGCCTCCAAGTGTGTCGGCAAATTCGGTTTTACCAAATCATATGCTATAAACTTCAAATTACGACCTGCAGCCACCTTAGGGTCTAGTTGCCGGATAGTCCCAGCCGCTAAGTTTCGTGGATTCGCGAATTCTTTCTCGCCAGCCTTTCTCTGTTTTTCTTGGATTTCTTCAAAATCCTTCTTAAACAAAATTATTTCTCCACGTACTTCTACATCACCCATCTCATCAATTCTCAAAGGCACATTTTGAATCGTCCGCACATTCATCGTCACATCTTCGCCAACCATTCCATCGCCACGCGTCACTGCTTGCGTAAATAATCCATCCTTATATTTCAGCGCGCAAGCCAATCCATCCATTTTAATATCTGTAAAGAACTCATCAATTTTTCCTCCAGGTATCAATTTCTCATTCCTAGAGATCCAATCCTTTATTTCTTCTTCTGAAAAAACATCCGCAAGACTAATCATGCGTTTCTCGTGTCGAACTTTTACGAACTTATCAAGAGGCTCACCGGCCACCCTCTGTGTAGGTGAGTCTGGCGTAATCAATTCTGGATACATTTCCTCAAGCTGCGTCAATTCATGTTTTAACGAATCTGCGGCCGCTTCGCTCATTGTACTTTCATCCAATACGTGATAATGATATCTATAGTCATTAATCACTTCTCGAAGCTTTAATATTCTCCGCTGAGCTTCATCTTTACTTATCGTCTTCATAAGCCAATATTCTCCTGTAATACAAATAGAGATAAGCCGCAACATACACAAAAGTGAAGCAAGTCATTATCAGTAATAATACGGGCACAAAAGGCACTCCTTCTAGCCAATCAATCATCCCTTTAAGCCACAAATCAAGTGTCATCAATGGCAACATTATTGCAACCCAGATCACAGCTAGCACCAACAACATAAATATCACTCGTATTAAAAATCTTATTCGGCGGCCCGCCATTAAGTCCGAAGCTGTTTTCAGTGCCGTCATCGGATACAATCCAGGAGCAGTTACGGCAATCAATGCGATAATTGTGCTCGACAGTAAATACGTAGATAATATGATTAATGCGGCCACAAAGATAAAGAAGACCAGTGCATAGAACGGAGTCGCCAAGAAATCAGTTTGCACCGCTGCAGAATAAAGAAATATCACTAAGAAAATCGGGAGCGCTTGTATGAACCCTACCAGAAATACTAAAAAAGTCGATACTAGTGGGCTGAAAGCGTTATATAAGCCATCACGTAATTTGACTTTCTTCCCTGCCAGTCTAAATCTAAGCAAATAAATAGTTACGAGCCATATCAGTAAGAATATTATCACTGCAAAGATGGTTTGAGCCTCACCCATGCCACCCGTAAGTCCTCCTGTCGTAACCGTTGATATCAGTAATAATCCAGATTTTGCGAAGTTCCCCACTTCGCCCCCTGCAATCCCGGCATTCGTTTCCTCCAAAACCTGCTGGAACTGTACATAAGTATCCTCGCTCATAAGCCCAACCAAGACCACATTAAAAACTACGGCAAAGATAATTAGCGGAACGAATAACTTCCAGTTCTTAAAAATCGCTATAAATGTATCCGCCGCATGATGTAATAGTCCAGGTACCGACAACTTTCGTACATAATCCTCCCTATAGCTTCTTTTAAAGCTCTGGTGCAATCTCACACGCGCGCGCTTCCGTTTCCACATTTTTTCACGCGCATTTTTATAGCTCTCAAGAAATGCGGCCTTGAACGGCCCACATTCTTTTTCTTCAGTTTTCTTAGCCGATTTTTTCCCGGCCTTCTTTTTTTTCTGTTCCTTAGAACTTGAACTTGGCATTTTCTAGCCTTTCTATACGTTTTTCAATTGGCGGATGCGTCGAAAACAATCCATTAACTCCCTTCCTCTTTAGTGGATTAGCGATAAACATCGCTTCAGTCGCTGGATTCTGTTGCGCCATTGGCTGAGCATGCATCTCCAACTTCTTTAGTGCTGCAATCATACCCTCAGGATACCTAGTCAACATTACGGCAGAAGAATCCGCGAGATACTCTCTCTGCCTCGATACTGCCATTTGTGCTAGGCTCGCCGCCAACGGTGCTACCACCATTGTAACCAGCAATATAATCATACCTACCGGGCTATTGTCCTCACTGTTCCTTCGGCTACTTCTAAAAGCAATCCTCCACCCTATGTCCGCAATAAATCCAATCATACATACTAGACCAAACACAATAGTCGACAATCTAATATCGTAATTCTTTACATGCGACACCTCATGCGCCATAACCGCCGTCAACTCTTTATCGTCCATAACATCAAGTAATCCAGTCGTAGCACAAACTAACGCATGGTCCGGATCACGCCCAGAGGCGAAAGCATTTGGAGCCTGGTCATCAATTATATACACTTCCGGCATCGGCAACCCTGCCGTCAACGTTAGGTTCTCAACCGCATTATATAATCTAGGGCAATCTTTCTTTTCAATTTTCCTAGCGCCAGTCATTGCAACTGCAATCTTACTAGCTGCGAAATATTGAAAAAGCGCATACGCTGCGGCTACACCCATTACCCATGCCACAATCCACCAATCTTGGTATGCATAAGCAAACAATACACCAATCGCGGCCACAAGTAACACGAACCCAATCATAATGAAAACGGTGTTGCGCTTGTTAGCCGCGATATTTTTATACATTTATTATACTAACTGATTAGAATTTTACATCTGGAGCAGATTCAATCTTTGTGCGCTCAGATTCAGCAACCTCAAAGTAATCACGAACCTTGAAATGCCCCACGATTTTATTGATAACATTTGTTGGGAAAGTTTTGAGCTTAGTATTAAGCTCTTTTGCACCTGCGTTATAAAAACGGCGGGAGGCTTGAATCTTATCCTCAACCTCTTGAAGTTGCTCTTGAAGTTTTTGGAAGTTACTGTTAGATTTCAATTCTGGATAAGCCTCTGCAATTGCGAATATTTTCGAAAGTGCATTGGTCATCTCCGCCTCAGCCTTGGCTGCAGATTTTACAGTCTTTGCGCCCATTACGGCAGAGCGTGCTTCGGTTACACCCTCAAACACCTCTTTCTCGTGCTTCGCATAACCTTTTACGGTCTCTACGACATTCGGGATAAGATCTGCGCGGTATTTCAACTGGACAGTGATATCCGACCAAGCTTCATTTACACGCTCGTCGAGCTTCACTAACCCGTTGTATGTCGACCACACGGCCGCTATCAACATTAATACTACTAATAATATAACAATTAAGACTATAATGCCTGTGCTCATTGTTTTCTCCTTTTATACAGATAATTATATATGAACATATAAAAAAGTAAAGCTTGTAAAAGTTTGTCAGTTTTGCTATAATGCATAGCGAATAACGTGCGAATGTAGCTCAGTTGTTTAGAGCGCTTCCTTGCCAAGGAAGAGGTCGAGAGTTAGAGTCTCTTCATTCGCACCATTTTTTTGTACCAAAATCGACCAAAACACCCATTCATCCCCTTCTCTCCTTTCTGCTCAAGTTTTTATTTCTCTCGAAAAAGTGGTATAATCTCTTGCGATGCGCAACAGGGAGGATGCGCATAAAAAGTGTGGGCAACAAAAAGCTCATTATCTCTGACTAGCAATCAGAGCGATCATTAATATCTTTGGAAGGGAGAGAAAGACCTTATGTCCTTGTTGAACGCAATCTACTACGTATCTCTAGTCATCATTGCATTCGTCGCAGCTTACATCATCCGTGAGTACAATGGAGTCAAAGCCTTGAGCGAAGGCCCGCCCGAGTGGGGCATGTCAGAACTCGCCGAACGTATCCGCAAAGGCTCTCAGGTTTTTACCAAGTCAATCTTCAAAGTAATTGTTCCAGTTGCTATTGGTATCGCAATCCTGCTTAGTCTATTTGTGGAGTCATTCGGTGGTCTAGCATTTCTTGCTGGTCTCACTTGTACTTCAATCTCTGTTATCGTCGGTATGAGCGTCGGAACATACACCAATGTCCGTGCAGCCGCCACGGCTCTTGCCAATATCGATGAAGATGAGAATGTTGCTACGACTAACACCGTCAATACCACGTTAAAAGGCGGCAAAATCTGTGGTCTTATCGTTCACGCGTCTTCCGTCTTTGCACTCATTATCATCATGATGCTGACCGGCATCGACGCCGCAGCATCTGGGCGCGGTATTTTCTCCACTGCCTTCGTGGTGCCCGTCGCAACACGAATAACTGCCTATTCTTTAGGTTGGTCAATCGTTGCTATGTTCTGCCGCGTGCCAGGAGGAATCTATACCAAAGCCGCTGACATTGGTGCGGACCTCATTGGCAAAGTCGCCAATCACTTCAAAGAAGACGACCCCAAAAACCCCGCCGTTATCGCCGACCAAGTCGGAGATAATGTCAACGACATCGCCGCCAACGAAGCGGACCTGGGAGAAAGCTTCACGGCAACTCCGGTCACCGCTATTGTCACGGCAGTCAACGCCTACGGCCTCATTGGCAATCAGGATCTGCTAACTGTTACAGTTGCCTTCCCGCTTATCATGGCCGTCGCCGGGCTAATCAGTAGTCTTATTGGTTTGGCTTACGCATCTAACATCAAGAATAGTAAGAGCCCCAAAAGTCAGCTAAACACCTCTATGCTGATTGCCGCCGGCGGAGCTGTAGTCGCAAGCTTTATCGCTTCCCTGCTCCTGTTCGGCAACGCTAGCTCTTTGCCCGCTGAATTCAAGCTCGGCTGGGGATCACCTTTCGTCAGTACGGTCTGTGGTATCATTGCCGGAGTCGCTATCGGCTTCATCGCGCAACACTTTACCGATTTGGAAAGCAAATGGTGTATCTGGGCTACCGAAAAAGCTAAACAAGGTTCAGCACTCTATGCTTCATTCGCACAGGCGGCAGGCTGGATTTCCTGCTTCCCAGAGATTGCCGTCGTCGCGGTACTTTCCTGGGTCGCTTGGTTGCTTGGCGGTCCTTATGGACAGGCCGTTATGGCGCTCGGCATGCTATGCTTCGTAGCACAACCTATTAGCGCCGACGCCTTTGGGCCTATCTCTGACAATGCTGGTGGTATCGCTGAAGGATGTCATCTACCTTCTAAGGTTCGAATCATCACCGACAAAAACGATGCTACCGGCAACGAAACCGCCGCTGTTGGCAAAGGTTTCGCTATTGGCTCATGTGGAGCCGTCGTACTTTCACAAATCTCTACATTCATGCACGCTGGCGGTGAAACCATTCTGGACTTGCTTAATGGCCACGTCATGTTAGGACTTCTACTTGGCGCTGGCCTCATGGGAACATTCTGCGGATTACTCGCAAAGTACACACTCGATGCTGCCGATGAAATGGCAGCAGAGTGCCGCAAACAGCTTGAAGACAAAGATGTCAAAGCTGGTAACAAAGCCCCTAACTACAAGGCCTGTATCAAAATCGCAACCGAAAGCGGTCTTAGAAAGATGGTTAACCCCGTGGCGATTGCCGTTGGCGCAACTATTCTCCTCGGTTTCACCTTTGGTATAAAAACCTTGGGTGGATTCATGAGCGGATTAGTACCGGTTGGTCTAGTCGGCGCTGTCTACTTCAGTAATGCTGGTGGTCTGGCCGACAATGGTAAGAAGCGCTTTGAAGCTGCTTTGGTCAAAGGGTATGAACCTGGGACCGAAGATTACGACAGGGCGCATGATGCCGCCACAATTGGCGACACTATCGGCGACTGGATGAAGGACGTCGTGGCCGTCTGTATCGACATCTTTATGAAGATTGTCGGTATTCTCGGCATCATGCTCGCACCTATCTTCGCTCAGTATAACCTCTTCCAGTTCCTGGGACTCTAATCCAGGCAAAAAACAGCCCTCGCAATATGCGCGAGGGTTTTTCTATTTAACTCTTATTCTGCATACCCACTAACTACGCCATCCACCATAGTCGTTGCCACTTCGTTTGTCTCCATCGAAGCTATACTTGTTAATCTTGCTTGCTCGAGCGTCAAATCTTCAATCTGCGCCTGGAGCTCAGCTATCTGATCATCTACTTCATTCAATTCGTAGTCATAGCTCGTTGCCTTTGTTCCCTGAGTTACATAAATCAAACCTATCACGAGCACAAGTATACCTAATATCACACCCTGCGACACACTTCCGAGCGTCTTTGGAGTATATCTAACAATGTTCCGATTTCGGACCCAAGTCGAACTAGATTCTCGCATGTTTTTTCTCGCAATATTTCCTTTTTGTTTTTATTTTGATTTGGTGTATATAACTTAGTCCGAACCGGGTTATCCGGAACAGAGCAATAAGTGCTCCAGGCCCGGTTCGGGAAGGTCATAAATATATAACACACTCTTTTTAGACTCCGCAACCAATCATAGTTGTGGCAGCCCTTTCGGGCCATGTCTCCCCCATCCCCCATGGGTTAGACGTTAGCAAAAGTGTACTTTCACTTTTTGTGCACGGCTCTTGTTGGAAACAACAATTTGCTTTGGCATAGTTTTGCTCCTTTATTTTTATTTTTATTGTTTGTTTTTAACAATCCAAGGTTAAAGAAATACTCCGCTCTCTAGCCAGATCCACACTCACACTCTCTAATTCTTAGCTTAGCGTTTTCTCGCGGCTCTTAACTTTGCACTTCTAGCCCTGGGGTTGTTAACCAGTTCATTTTCGCCCGCGATTATTGGATTCTTATTGATAAGCTCTAATTCTGACTCTTCACCAAAGCTTGATGCTTCTTTGAAGTATTGTTTTACTAACCTATCTTCCAGGCTATGGAATGTGATTATCGCCACTCTTCCGCCAGTGTTCAATACTTTAGGAATCAGTGGCAATGTCCTCTCTATTAGACCCAACTCATCGTTCACTTCTATCCGTATCGCCTGAAAGATTTTTGTCGCTGGATGCATTTTAGAATACCCAGACTTAGCTTTTATAAAATCAGCTAGCTCTAAAGTAGTCTCAAATGGTCGCGCATGCACTATCTCTCTTGCTAGTCTCTTCGCATTCCCAGGCCTCTCTTCACCATACTTTTCAAATATCTCTGCCAATTTTCCCTCTGGATAGCGATTAACTACCCTTCCGGCCGTCAATTCTTGGCTTTTATCCATCCGCATATCTAATGGCCCATCCGCACGAAAAGAAAACCCTCTTTCACTCCTATCTAATTGCGGGGAAGAAACTCCAAAATCAGCCAGTACCATGTCAAAAGTATTGCCACACTCTATAACCTTCAGCACCGAATTGTAAAAATCTTCATTCACGATCTCTATAGGTTCACCTAAGTACTTCCCTTTTAGAAATTCTACCGCGAATAAGTCTCGATCAACCAAGACCGAGTCTTTATAATTCCGTGTTAAATCCAAAACTTTACTCGCATGTCCTCCATACCCAGCCGTGAGATCTAAATACGTCTCACCGGGTCTAGGGCCCAGGACCTCGAGCACTTCCGACAATAATACGGGTTTATGAAGCTCTTCCATATGATATATTTCATTATATCATATGCTTCTTCTTTAGTTTGAGAACGCTTAACAAGAAATTTCAGCGTTTTTGTGTTTGTTCGATTTTTGTTTTCCCTTACACTAGATCTACCGCAATCTGTTGAGGCAAGCCTCGACTCATATTGCGGCCGTTGAGAGATTATTGTGTAACTGGTTGCTAAGTGAACATTTTTATCAAATGCCACTTACAGAGTTTTAATTGGGAGGTGTTAGTTTTAGAATGTACCGACGATTTTGTTGACGCGTATCGCTAAAAGTAACCGCGCGCCAAAACTCCCTGTTAATCGTTCTCAAACCGATTTTAATGTACCTTCGTAGATTTTTGTGTTTCGTTTTTATTTATGACATCTACTTGTCATTAGTATAACCACTTTCAAAATAAAAATCAAGACCTTTTTTGACTTTTTTGCAACATATTTTCAAAAAGTTATCCACAAGACTGTGGAAAACTTCTCTTCCCTATCCGCCACCAGATTGCTGGTGCACTTTATTATCTAAGCCGGTATGTTATAATGATGAAAAGATAAAGAGAGGTAACAAAAATTTATGGAATCATTTGATGTCTTCCAGTGGGCTAACGAAGTCGACGAAATAAAAAACAATGTCTCAGTTGAGCTCTTTCTATTCAACAAAAATTACACTCCATACAAAGTCCGCTACTCTGACAAGCTGACGAATTCCGTCAAGGCTATGTTTATGCAAGAAGCTGTTTCGTATGTCATCAAGGAAGCCGACAAGGGTCTTGAATGCCGTGAATACGAGAAGTCTGATGGCGAAGACAAAGTCATTTATCGCACAAAGCTAGAGAATGTCGGCCGCGCTGAAACTCTCATCCATCTCATAGAAAATGAATATAAGGACATCGACTTCTTCTCCGACAATGAATACGAGTTCAAAAAAATTAAGGGTATCATCGCCAAATTCTCTTATCCAGGCGGCGATGATGGCAGCAAATCTTTCTACATCGCCAAAGCTCTATCAGCCTCAGCTGCTCTCAAGGGCGCAACTAGTTGGGAGCTAAACGGCGAAAGCTTCGAGCCATTCTCTGCCGAAGTAGCCATCAAAATGCCAGAAGACAATCAGGTTGCTATCATCGATGGCAATATCGTCGTCTTCAACCAAACCAAGTTCGAGGCGCTCTTCCAATACGATTACAAGTCTCAGGTCATTGCCGAGGCCAAAGCTAAAGAGCTACAAGAAAAATATAAACTCTCCTTCGCTGAAGGGCTAACATTGGATGCACTTCTCCAAGATCGCAAACCTCTCCTCAAGAAAATTCAAAACGTCAACGTTGCTGAAGCTATGACTCAAGAGCAAATGCTAGACTACTCCGACGACATGCAACTAGACCTCATGACCGACGACGACAAATCCATTATCATCATGGATGATAAGGATCTCACTATGTTCGTCAACCTGCTCAACGAGGATTACTACGTTTCGCCAATTACTGGTCTTCGCTATGAGATTAAATCCAAAAAACTAATGGGCGAACCAGAGGGCGAGCCTCCTAGAGGATAAATTTACAACTTAAAAGACGAGATAATATAATCACCTACGGTCTCGTCTTTTTTTGTTATTTCGTTACGTCCAAACCGGCAAATCGTCATCCGGAAACGGATCGAAATCATCCGAATCAGCAAATTCATCATATTCCCCAGAGCTACCGTAAGGGTCGAATCCTAACTCAATCAAAAATCTCGATGGCATTGTATAATTCCGCCCACCAAAAGAGAACCTCGACTGTGCCCAAGTAAGAAACAAATCCTGCATAGCTCTCGTCATCCCTACATACGCCAACCTACGTTCCTCTTCAACCTCTGCTTCGTTTTCAGCTCGGCTGCTCGGGAACAAGCCTTCCTCAAGCCCTACGACAAAGACAACTGGGAACTCTAAGCCCTTCGCAGCGTGCAACGTCATCAGTGTTACTGAATTCTTCCCAGATGTTTCATCTGCACTAGACATTAAAGCCGCATCTTCCAAAAACTCTTCTATTGTATCGTACCGCGAAGCATTATCAGCAAGAACTGCAAGATTATTAATTCTTTCCTTCCCTGTTGGCGTCCCATCATCAAGCAAGCTCGCAAAATCAAAATATCTCACCGCAAGCTCGATAATCTTAGTCGGCTCCTCATTGGATTGCTTCGTCTGTTTAAGAAAGTTCACGAGTCGTACTAGCCCAACCTTCGCCTTGGACGGCAGACCAGTCTTTAGTTCCTCATCTGAAAGCTCACCCCCATTATCGAGTTGAACAAATATTTTATTCAAGCTCTTCTCCCCTATTCCAGATATCACGTTCTTTGTCACTCTCTCAAGTGCAACCTTATCTCGACCATTCACGAGCAGACGTACAATGGCTAAAACATCTTTCACCTCCCTACGATCATAGAACCTCACACCGCCAACAATCTTATACGGTATCCTATTGTTAATAAACGCTTTTTCGAAAGCATAACTCTGTGCATTCACCCGGTACAGCACTGCAAAATCTGAAAACGGCCGTTTACTACTCATACGCAAGATTTGCCAAGCCACATACTCTGCTTCATCTGTCTCGTCTCGCGTCGTTTTAATCTCAACTGGGTCTCCTTTCCCCGCCTTTGTATAAAGTACCTTTTCTGTTCTCTGTTTATTCTGATTAATAATTTTTTGGCTAGCTTCCAAAATATTGCCCGTCGAACGATAATTTTCTTCCAGCTTGATCACCTTGGCTTCCGGAAAATCTTTAGTGAAATTCAAAATATTTGTAAAATCCGCGCCACGCCAGCTATAAATACTTTGCCAATCGTCTCCAACCACACAAATGTTACGACGCTCATTCACTAATAGTTTGATCAAACGATACTGCACATTATTCGTGTCCTGGTACTCGTCAATAAGAATATATTGGAATCGTTCACGCCATCTCTCCCTCACACTTACATTCTGGCTAAAGAGTTCTAACGTTCTGAGCAGCAAATCGTCAAAATCAAGCGCGTCCGCTTTATCTTTCTCTTTTTCATAAGCTCCGTATATCTTAGCAATGGACTTCTGGTTAGGGTAAATCGCACCCTCCGCATATTCAACAGGCCCAATTCCCTCATTCTTCGCTTTTGAGATAATCGATAAAACAGTTTTTGGCTTTACTGATTTATCGTCAATCTTCAACTCTCTAATTGCTCTTTTTATTACCGCTATCTGATCTTCCGTATCATATATTGCAAAATTACTACTTAATCCTGCTGCTTCACATTCAAGATGCAATATCTTCACGCATATTCCATGGAATGTACCCATATACGGCATAAACCCACGTGGCACGTCTGCCTCCGCATACACGCCATCGCCGTTCATATCCTTTGCTGGTGCGATAATCTTCCATAATCTCTCTCGCATCTCTCGCGCTGCTTTATTTGTAAAAGTCACCGCCAAGATATTATTTTCACGAACGCCATTCTTCAACAGATTTGCTATCCTATGCGTAAGCGTCCTGGTCTTTCCGCTTCCGGCTCCAGCCAGAATCAACAAAGGACCGTCAAGATTTCGCACAGCGTCAAGCTGCTGTGGGTTCAGGCCTCTAAAAACACCATCACTATCCATCTTCCAAAGCTCCCCCCTAAAGCGCTTCTATATCTGCGCCTAGCGTTTTAAGTCTTTCAGAAAAGTCTTGATATCCACGCTTAATCATATATACATTACGCAATATAGACACCCCAGGAGCAGCCAACATCGCCAGCAAAATCACTACCGCAGGCCTCAGCGCTGGCGGAGCCATCATTTCTGCCGGTCTAAAGTTCGTCTCCCCTTCCACATATACCCTATGCGCATCGAGAAGCTCAACCTTTACGTTCAGGTTAGACAATTCCGTTGTGTAAATCGCTCTATTCTCAAACACCCAATCGTGTATCAAAGTCCTTCCTTTAGCCGTAGCTGCAATTACCGAGAAGAATGGCAAGTTGTCAATATTGAGCCCAGGAAACGGCATCGGGTGAATCTTATCGACCGGAGCGCGTAATCTAGCTTTCTTAATCGAAAGATCCACTAGTCTCGTCCTTCCATTCCTCGATAGATATTCGTCACTTCGCTCTATACGAGCGCCCATATTCTTTAGCACTTCAAGTTCAACTTCAAGAAACTCTATTGGCGCCCTCAATACTTCTATTTCTGACTTCGTCACCAATCCAGCTGCTATCAAGCTCATTGCCTCAATTGGGTCTTCCGAAGGATAATATTCCACATTTTTATCGATTTTCGTTAGGCCAGTCACAATCAAATTTGTCGTCCCGATCCCTTCAATCTTCACGCCAAGTTTTTGCAAAAAGAAGCACATATCTTGTACCATATAGTTCGAAGAAGCTCCAATAATGTGTGTCTCTCCAGGATATTTAGCAGCTGCCATTAACGCATTTTCCGTCACCGTATCGCCACGCTCGATTAACACAATCTTCTTTGTCGGCCACCCTTCTTTCTCATTTCGCCAAGCATTACGCTCCCTATCCACGCTAATCTTATAAAAACCACTTCGCTTCCTAGCATCGACTTCTACGCCAAATTCTGAAAGTACTTTTAGATGCGGCGTAATAGTCCGAGAACCAAGCGAACACCCACCTGCATATGGTAATTCAAACTCTTCATATTTATGAAGCAACGGCCCCATGAACATCAAAATTGATCGCGTTTTCCTTGCTGCTTCCACATCCATCTTGTCTAGCCGCAATTCGTCTGGTGATATAATCTCCAAATCTTTTCCGCCATTAACCCACGTAATCTTCATACCAATCGATTCTAGTACTTCAATGATTCTATGCACTTCTTCGATTTTCGCAAGACCGCGTAAAGTCGTCTTTCCCGCATTAAGCAGCGATGCGCACAAAAGACCTACTGCAGCATTCTTACTCGTATTCACCGCAATTTTACCGTGCAGCACCTTACCTCCATGGATAATATAGCTCTGGCTCGCTTCGTCAGCAACAGAGAGAATTTGGCGCTCAAGCACGGACGAAAGTCGTCTAATCATGTCAAGCGAGACATTCTGCTGGCCTTTTTCAATTCTATGTATAGCCGACTGGCTTGTCCCAGCCTTTTCGGCTAATTCAGCTTGGGTCCATCCCCTCTCCAACCGAGCACGCTCAACCGCACGGCCAATTCGCGCTTGATAACTATTGCTCGCATCCACTCCACTTGAACTCTTTCTCATTCCACCATTATATCACGTAACGAATATAAAAAACAACTGGCAAATTTATAAAAGTAGAGGCTGGGTTCTTGCTACGCAATCCGTCCGAACAGTATTTCCGCGTACGTCTCCGGAGCCTCGTTTTTTTCTTCTAGACTTTCAAATGTCTTTAATACTTCATCCCTGAGCTGCCCCGCCGAATCACCCTCATTCAAATCTGCTTCAATTTTTGAATAATAATTTTGTACACCCTCAATTTTATCAAGATACATCATCGTTCCTTCGCCCATTCTAATCTCTTGTCTACGACGAGAAATTTCTGCTATTTGTTTAAATCCAAGCTGCAAGATAATATTAGCTGCTTCGGTATAGCTAACGACCTTCGTCTCATCTACAACTTCAACATTCGAATCCTCAATATGTCGTTTCAGAATCATGCTATATTTTGCCGGTCTATCCACTGCCTTCATCTCCGTGCGCATTATCAATCTAGGATATCCGCCACCTCGCCGGAAGCTACGCGGCACATACACGCGATCATGTTGCCAATAAATTGCCCCAAAGTCCATACCTAGGCTCGTCAACCTATTCTCAAAGTCTTCCCTATTCTTTAGTTTCATCTTTACTACAACTTTCTTCATACTTTTTCTCCTTGACCCCATTAATTGTCTGAAATCTTTGCTCCTTTACGCGCTTTATTGGCCCACATATCTGCTAACTCATTCATCTCTGTGCCAACATGACCTTGCGTGAAATTTAATTCAACGGGATACTCATTATACAGTTTCCAGGCCTTCTTCACTAATTCCAAGTTTTTAATTGCACCAGTTTTCTTCTTCCAGCCTTGGCTCTCCCAGCCTCGCGCCCATTTCGTTAACACATTTACCCAAAACTGTGAGTCTGTCCAAATCTCACATCCCTCAGCTCCAGCATATTCCATCGCCGCAATCAATGCATAACCTTCCATACGAATGTTCGAAGAATTCTTCTCTTGGCCAAGACATACCGGCTTACCGTTTTCCAGTACAGCAAAACCGCCAGGCCCAGGATTAGGGCTCGCGCTACCATCGGTCCACAAAATCTTTGTCATATGCTATCATAATAGCACAATGTCCGATAATAAAAAACCATCTGATAAGAAGCGTGCAGAGAAACCAGAAGAGTCACAGCGCATCAAACGTGCCGTCGAACTTGCTACCGAAGCCCACAAAGACCAGCTTCGTAAAACCGGAGAGCCTTACATCATTCATCCTCTTGCCGTCAAAAAAATATTAGAAGAATGGCAAATGGACGAAGATACCATTATTGCTGGTATACTCCACGATACAATCGAAGACACAAGCCTGACCCTAGATGATATCAAAAAAGAATTTGGCGAGTCGGTCGCGTTCCTCGTTGACGGCGTCACTAAGCTCGGCCAGGTTCGCAAGAACATGAATAACCTCGATACCTACCTACCAGAAACACGCGACAACTTCCTTCGTCTCATGATTGCCACCGGTAACGACATCCGTGTTTTAATTATTAAACTTGCCGATCGCCTACATAATGCGCGTACCCTTTCTGCCCTACCTCCCGACAAGCAAAAAAAGATCGCGCTAGAAACACTCGAAATCTTTGCTCCTCTTGCTGACCGTCTCAACATGGGCCGCCTTCGTGTCGAACTTTCCGACCTCGCCTTCTCCTATGTCGACCCGAAACGCTATGATTATCTTAAAAACCTCATCGAAGAAACCAACAAACAGGCCGCCAAAGCCTTAAAACAAATAGAACAAGAAGTTTCCGACCTTCTTACTAAAGAAAAAATCGAATTCGAAATCTCCGGCCGTATTAAGTCCGTTTACTCCCTACATAAGAAGCTCGCCAAGCACAATCAAAACCTCGGCGAAATCTACGACCTTACTGCGCTTCGTATTATTGTTCCAGATATCACCAGTTGTTATCTCGTCCTGGGCCTAATCCACTCCCTGTATACGCCGATGAACCAACGTATTAAAGATTATATCGCCAAACCAAAACAAAATGGTTATCAATCTATCCATACTACCGTCATAACTAAGAATAAAAAAATCGTTGAATTCCAAATCCGCACCCGCGAAATGCATGAGTATGCCGAACGAGGGCTGGCTGCCAGCTTTTACTACAACGAACAAAAGCTTACCGAAAACTATAAACAAGGCAAAATTCAACATCTACCCACTAATCTCCTATGGATCACCGAATTACAAGATGCGGCGGCTAAACTTAAAGAAGGTAAAAAAGTCGACTTGAGAAAACTTCGTCTCAATTTATTTGCCGATAAAATATTTGTATATACACCCAAAGGCGACATCATTGATCTTCCCAAAGGCTCGCTTCCGCTCGACTTCGCCTTCCGTCTTCATAGCGAAATCGGCGGCCACGTCGTCGGCGTTAAAATCAATGGCAAAATGAGCAACCTAAACCGCAAGCTAGAGCAAGGCGACATTGTAGAAATCCTAACTAGTAAAAACCAGACCGCCAAGACATCTTGGTTCGACAAAATCTTCACCTCTCATGCTAGGCAAAAGCTCCGCCAAATGCTCCCAAAAGAATAACTTTGTGTTATAATAACGTATATGGCTATTGTGATATGTATCACGAATCAAAAGGGAGGTGTCGGCAAAACCACTACGGCGGTTAATCTTGGCTACTACCTAGCTAAGGACAGATATCGCACCCTCATCGTAGACATCGATCCCCAAGGTAATGCCACATCCGGTCTCGGGATTGATAAGTCTAGTTTAAATAGCGGCATGGTCGAAGTAATGCTTGGTTCTACCACTCTTGAAAAAGCTATTCTAAAAACCAAATATAAGCATCTTGATATCTTACCTACCACGCCTGAGCTCGCAAATACCGAAGTCGAGCTCGTTTCTAAGAAAAACCGCTTCAGTATTCTCAAGAACGCTCTCGCTCGCATCGCTGATCACTACGATTACATCATCATCGATTCCCCACCCTCCCTTTCGCTTCTTACCGTCAATGGCATGATTGCCTCCAATTATCTTCTTCTCCCTGTTCAGACTGAATTCTATGCGCTCGAAGGCGTCGCCCAATTATTGGAAAGCATGAAATTAGTACGAAAAGCTATGAACCCACGCTTACAACTTCTCGGCGTCCTCGCTACTATGTACGATAAACGCACTTCCCTCTCCGCGCAGGTCCTTGCAGAAATCCGCAAATACTTCAAAGACCGTACCTTCGATACCACCATCCCACGCAATGTTCGTATTGCTGAAGCTCCTAGCCACGGCGCTCCTGTTGGTGAATATGACAAATTCAGTAAAGGTGCGCGTGCCTACAAGGAACTTGCTCACGAAGTAGAATTAAGAACCAGAGGAGGTAAAAAATGAAAGGTCTAGGCCGCAGTTTTGAAAGCTTAATACCTACCGACTTAGTTGACGAAGAATTTGATCCCACATCGCTCGAAGATGAGAAAGTATCTGAACTCTTAGAGATCCCGCTTGACAAAATCTCTCGCGACAAAGATCAGCCACGTAAGAACTTCGAACCAGAAGCTCTCGAAGCCCTCGCTAGCTCTATCAGGTTCAATGGGGTCTTACAACCCATCGTAGTCGTTCGCGAAGACAATCGCTATCAGATCGTTGCGGGCGAGCGCCGCTATCGTGCCGCTAAACTTGCTGGTCTCAAAACTATACCCGCCATTGTCCGAACGCTAGCCGCGCAAAATCGGCTCGAGCTTTCTGTTATCGAGAATGCCCAGCGCGAAGATTTAAACGCTATCGAATTAGCTACAGCTTACGCCAAGCTTAAAAGCCAATTTAATCTCAGCCCTAAAGAAATCGGCGACCGCATTGGCAAAAGTGAAGCTTCCGTCACCAACACCATGCGTCTCTTAAATCTCCCTGATTCGGCAAAAAAAGCTATGATTGAACATAATCTTCCAGAAGCCGTAATGCGACCGCTTATAGTTTTACCTGAAGATAAAATCCAAAAAATCCTTCCAAAAATCATCGAGGAAGCCTGGACAGTGAAGAAAGTCGAAGACTACCTCAAAGCTAAGAAGCCCCAGTCGTCCGCTACCGCCGTCAAAGCAAGCCTAAATTACGATCGCGAACAAGTCTTCGCCAAAAAGTTCCACGCACGTCAAGTTAAAATCACCAGCAAGTCTATAACAATTACCTTCAAGAACAACAAAGAACTAGAGCAACTCTTGAACAAACTCGACAAATAGTTTTATTCGACTATCAGAAAAGGACTGTTTCCAGTCCTTTTCTTTTAAGCTATTTTTTCAATTTTGATTTCAGAATAGCGTTGGCGATGACCATTCTCTTTATGAACGCGTTTCTTGGAATGATAGCGAATCACGCGGACTTTGTCGCCTTTAACTTCTGGCTCAACGACCTTAGCTTTCACTTTCACTCCCTTGACGGTTGGCGTACCAACGGCAGTTTTATCGCCGTCAATTACGAGCAAAGCGTCAGTCTCGAGCTCTTTTGTTCCTTCCGGGAGGAGGTCCACCCGTAGGGTCTCACCTTCAGTAGCAACGTATTGCTTGCCACCTACTAAAATGACTGCTTGTTTCATAATATCCTTTGTTTATATCCGAACTATTTTATCACATCTGTTCGGGTTTATCAAGATTATAACCCTCACCCTTAGCCTCATTCTCTAATCTCTTCAATGTTCTTTGACTATTTACATAATAGAATATACCAACCGCCAATCCAGCAAGGATGACGCCAGAAAGTACGATTTCTGCTGGGCCTGTGCTCGGAAGCTCCGTTGGCAAACATCCGCTATCGTCACGCGTAACCTCAATTTTTACCTTGTCATGCGACGTCGCTACGCCAGCAGCTTCATCATTCCCCCCGACCGCCTTTGAACTCACGCCAGCAAGATTATAAAGTACTGTTTTCCCGCACTCGAATTTTGTTGCTTCATCTAGCTTAATCTTATAGTAAATCTCTGCTACTTCTCCAGGCTGGATTCTTCCAATCTCAACGCCACCATCGAACAACCCGCCACCATTCTCGTCGTGTATTATTTGCTCCGTCCCATTTGCGACAATCCTAGTGCTTCCTATCACGTATTCCATCCCCTGTCCACTCTCTAGTGTATCAAACGCGGTTACATCTTGAGCTAAAGTGCCAGTGTTCTTATAAGTAATTCTGAATTCTGCCTCCTGTCCCGGCTTCATTTCTGCGTCGTCCAGCCAGGTCGCCCCATTATCTATGCTAATCTTTTTGTCAATTTCAAAAGTCGAGCTAGGCTCTACGACCGCAGTCGCTCTAATTTGAAAAACAATATGTCCAGAATACTCATCACAACCATATACCACGCCATTTAGAGTATTATAGCCAAGTAATGCCCCAGTATCTGTAAATAAATCATCTGCTAAAAGTACTGTCCCATTTGCCCTACCGAGATTATACAGCTTTGCACTGTCAGCGATATATGCCAACGTCACATCTTCCTCGGCGGTTATATTAGCTTCGTCCCAAACTTCATCAACCAATGTTCGTTCAGCCGAAAGAATAGCCGCGACCGTCCCAGTCTCGCCCGCTTTCAAACTTTGCGGAAATGTTGCCGATACACGCACGTTTCTCGCAACACCTTTATAGCCATATTCTACCGCATTATACGTCGCACTTGCATTATTGTGATAGTAAATATACACCTCATAATCATGACCAGCACGAATCGTCAAATCGCTAGTATAATCATCCTTTTGACCATCGTTGCGAATTTCAACTATGCGCACAAAATCTCTTTCGTCGCCCACAGCAACATTATTAGTAATCGAGTTGAATACGGCTTGCGGTGCCGGATTTTCGTTGGTGTACGTATCACGTTCCGGCCCCCACGCGCTTACCTCACCGGTTAGCCCAACCCCACCCAGTATACATAATGTTAAAGCGCTAACTATTACCTTCTTTTTATTATCCCTTTTATCTCTCATTTTTTTCTCCTTATATACCATCTTGTTCCATCTGGGCAATCTCATCTGGAGATAGCGTCGGAACGGCTTGTGGCGCGTCTGTCACCTTAGGCGGCTCAGCCGTCTCTCCTCCACCCGCAGGCATATCCGGCTTATCAGTTACACCTCCGGGATCTACCGTTGTTTGCGTTACATTACCACTATTATCTCCAGCATTGGCGCCCGCATTCTCGTTCTCTTCGCTCTTAGGCTTCTCCGTCGGTTCGGGAGTTGGTTTTTCGGTCGGTTTTTCGGTCGGTTCGGGAGTTGGTTTTTCGGTCGGTTTTTCGGTCGGTTCAGGAGTTGGCTTCTCCGTTGGTTCAGGAGTTGGCTTTTCGGTCGGTTTTTCGGTCGGTTCAGGAGTTGGCTTCTCCGTTGGTGGCGGGGTCGTCGTAACTACCGTTCCAGGTTTAAACTTTCTCGCCGCCCCTTCCTTTGCATCGCGATAAATTTTTCGGCCGTATGTACCAGGCTTTACTCCTGCTTCTCTTTCTGCTACGGCGCATACTTCCGGATTTTGGAATAGCTCATCACCGCAATCTATTAATATATCCGCATGCGGTTTTTTATCATCATCAACACCTTCTCTCGACCACATATCCGGCTCATAACTTTCCATCACATCTTCCTGCCCTTGCGGCACTTCCAAACCCCAATTATTGGATACATTTATTTCAAATGTTCCATCATTAACTTTCTCTCTTATTCGTCTAAACGCCTCATCCGATGTCTCGTTCGCCAGTGCATCATATTCTCCTGCGGACATCTTCATGAGCTCTCTCGCTCTAGCATTGAATGCAGCCCAAGAATCAAACGATTCGAGCCCCATCTCCCATCTCTGCATAACGATTTGATAAGGACTCCCCATCATCATCTTAAGGTCTAGCTCCAGTATCTCGGCTGGAGTACGATCCCTTGTTTCTAAAATCTCACCACTATCGTCCGTCTTCGTCACTTCCCTTTCGTAGTTCGGCCCCCATGAAGTCTGATGATCCTTCGGATCCGCATCGTTAAACATATAATACGGCTCTTTTCTCGGCTGGAATCCCCCGCTGTAATGATATTGCCTAATTGTCCCAAAGTTAGTCTGTATTTCCCCAACCTGCTCGTACGCCGCCGCATCCTTTTCTTCTTCCAGCAATTCCTCTATACTAAAATCCTCATCATCGGCGTCTTGCCATTTCTCTACAATCGCTGGTACTTCCGGTGGCTGTTCAGCCATAGCTGGAGCTACCGCTCCAGCTGCTAATCCCGCTGCGCCAACTGCGCCCACTTTTCTCATTCTTCTCCAGAAACCATTATCTCTTCGCTCTTCTCGCCTTCTAGCCTTCAATTCATCTTCTTCGTCCCATTCCATACTACCTACTTGTTCTTTCATCTCCGCATTTCTAGCTGCCTCTACTTCGGTTTCTTCTCTGCGCAGAGCCTCCGCCTCAGCATCTTCTTTGATCGGATAGTCGCTATTTGGGAATTTATCACCTCGCCTAATTATTGTTCCCGTATCACCTTTGAAATAAACACCGCTCTTGCCATCTTCAAACGGGGCCCAGCTTTCTCTTGTCTCTGGATTCAAAAATGCCGGCGGCAACTCCGGTTTTACACTCATCTGTATATCTTCCGCATGCTCAGCTTGTTCTTTTCTAAGTTCTTCTTTTCGACGAGCACTATATTCTTCGCTCAAAGACCCCATCTTCGGACTCATTAAATCTTTACTTCGCTCTTCCTCAGATTCCCATTTCGCTTCCCAGCCTTCCTTGCTCATAGCCCTGCCGACTCTACTCCCAATTTCTCGACTCCTATATCTCTGCATCAGAAGTTCATTAAGATGCTCAACCTCACCCTCCGATGATGGAGCATAGTCCTCCGGCAACGGTATTGATTGTTTATCTTCCTCCATATTTTTATGCTTCTCCTTTTCCCGCCTATTTATTTTAAAATTTTATGACCCTATTCTCTAATACTTTACCACAACCATTATAGAAAGTAAACCTCAAAAAGCCCCCGTCTACACGGGGACTTTTTCTCTTCTTATACTTCTACTCTCTTTCTTTACCTAAATAATCTGCTTGTCTCAGATCAAATATTACATTGGTCTAGGCCGCCTTTCTTTCGACAAAACCCAAGAACTTCTTTCCGGCATCTTCCAATCTCGCACGGTCAAAAGCTATAATCTTATTTTTCGCTTCTGGCGATATATCACTCTTCGACTTATACCCTTCCTCGTTATCAAAAGTTAGATAGTCGGTTTCTATTTGGCTGGTTGCTTCCTCTGTTTCATCTTCAGCCACGTCGATGTCGTCACGCCAATTCGCGTCTTCATACACTCCGTCCGGCAAAATCATTTCTACATCAGGGACTTCATTCTCCCCTTCTACTCTCCTTTCGTTAATGTTAATAATGTTTTTGCTCATGTGTCTGCCTTTTTTATTTTTGTTATTTTTTATTTTTGTTTGCTAGGATTTTTATTTTATTTCCTAACTAGTTTTAAGTCTAGCACACTTTCGCGATTTTGTCAACACTTCTTATGCTTTATTTTTGCTATTTTGTCAAATCAACAGAGATAAAACCTTTAGGAAATGTTTAAAGTCAAAACCTTCTACGTATAGATTATTTACTTTACATTCCTATTATGCTAAGATGAAAACATGGATGAAACTGTTAGATATGCCGTAGGGCTCGATATAGGAACAGAAAATGTAAGAGCGGTAGTTGCAAGCGTTTCTAAGGACGGTAAAGTATCCGTCGTAGGCTACAACGAAGCCAAGAATGCCGGCATGCGCAAAGGTATTCTAGCTAATCTTGCCGGCCCCGCTGATGCCGTTGATCGTATGCTTGGGGAAGTCGAGCGCATGTCCGGATATGAAATTCATTCCGCAGTCGTCTCCGTCAATGGTTCTCAGCTCTTGACCACCAAGACAGAAGGTATGATTGCTGTCGGAGCCCAAGACCACGAAATAAACGAAGAAGATCTCTACCGAGTCGAAGACGTCGCCGTTACCGGTCGCGTGCCAGCCAATCGCGAGATACTTGATGTAATTCCCTTTGGCTACTCTATCGATGGTGGCGAAGCAGTCCGTGACCCTCTTGGTATGACCGGCGCTCGCCTCGAAATGAAAGCTAGTGTCATATCCGCCTTACAGCCTAATTGCGACAACCTCCGCCGCTCTCTAGAAGGAGCCAAGGTAAACGTCGAGCGATTGGTTCCCTCAGCCGTCGCATCCGCCCACGCCGTCTTGAACGAACGTCAAAAAGAAAACGGTGTTGTAATCATTGACTTAGGAGCCGCCACCACATCTGTAGCTATCTATGAAGAAGGTGATCTCCAATATGTCGGCGTTGTCCCCGCTGGCTCCAATAACATCACTAATGACCTCGCTATATGTCTAGAGATCAATACAGAAGTAGCTGAAGAGATCAAGAAGCGTCATATTACCGGGGCTTTCTCTGTCGAAAAAGATATCACTTTAAAGATTAACCGCGAAGAATACACTTTTAAGCGTGAACGCGTTAATGAAGTAGTTAAAGCTCGCCTTGCCGAAATCTTCGAAAAAGTCAAAAAGGAACTCCGTAACGCCGGCTACGAAAAACGTCTACCTGAAGGTGCTGTCCTCGTAGGCGGTGGAGCTAAAATGCGCGATATTGAACTTTTCGCCAAAGAATCTCTCGAAATGAGCGTACGTATTGGCTCACCGAAAGGCCTCAGCGGCGTTGGTGCCTCTATAGAAAAACCTGAGTACTCAGCCGCAGTCGGACTTATGCTTCTCGCCGTCGAAAACGAAGGTCGTTCATCTGCTGCATCCTCTAAGAAATCCAAAGGTTCTGGCGGATTATTAAAAAATTTGTTCAAAAAATTCAAGCTTTAGCTTAGCTTTTCAACAAAAAACTAAAACCTTAATCTGGGAGTGTTAGCACTTCGTAGCTATCTTCAGTGACGAGTATCGTATGCTCACAATGACAGCCAATACTGCCATCTCTAAGACGAGCAGTCCACCCGTCTGTCCTATCTACGTAGTTCTTTGGCTTGCCAAGACAACTCATCGGCTCAATACAAATTGTATCTCCGGCCTTCAATCTATATCCATGTCCTTTTTTACCGAAATTCGGCACCTCCGGGTCTTCATGCATTCCTTTTCCAATCCCATGCCCAACATAATTTTCGATTACACCTAACTTACCGGCACGAAGCACTTTCTCCACGGCCGCACCGATATCACCCATATGAGCTCCTGGCTTTACTTGCTCTATACCTTCCCACATCGCCGATTCCGTAACAGAAATCATCCTCTTTACCGCAGCGTTCCCCTTTCCCCCTACGATCATAGTAAACGCCGAGTCAGTGAAATAACCTTTAAAATATATGTCTAAATCAAAAGATACTTTATCGCCCTCTTCTAATGGCTCATCGTTCGGCGCACCGTGCACTAAAGCATCATTCACCGAAATACATATAGCTCCAGGAAATTCCTCACCTTTCGGGAGCATATCATAAGCTACCTCGGCTCCACGTTTTCTAATTTCCTTCCTAACCCAAGCATCTATTTCTAATCCTGTCATACCAGGCTTCACATACGCTTTTAAATCACGAAGCAAATTACCAAGGATCTTCCCACCTTCTCTCATTGCACTAATTTTTTGCTCATCCATAACAAAAATATATTATATACTCATTATAATCTTTGTTCAACCAAAGTCGCTTTATTTAACATGTTCAGCATGCCGCAATGTTCGTTGTCGCTGCGTTTGGCGCGCCGGCACCTTTCCGCGAAACAGCTCACGTTCCAACCGTCTCGTTACAATTTCGATACTACCAACTCCTGACACACGTCTAGCTTTAACACCCTTCTTCTCAAGCTCCCTCAAAATGCCCCTGAGGTTCTTTTCGACAATCTCGAATCGTCTCTCTACCGCCTCTCTAGTATCATCTTCTCTTCCTCGCGCCATTATCCTAACCAATAGCTCGTCTTTCGGAACGTCTAAAATTATTGCCTTTTTTATATCTCCAGCCAAGTCCTTCGATATCATCTTAGCTTGTGCAATGTCTCGCGGGAATCCATCTAAAATAATGTCTTTACCACCGTCCCTTATCTCTTTGATCTTTTCGCTCATAATCTTAACAACTACTTCATCGTCAACCAACTCACCCTTCTCCAAAATCTTATCAAACTTTCCAGTGTCCCTAAGCACTTGACCAACTGAAAGCCATACTAAACCATATTTCTCTGCCAATATTTGTCCTTGTGTACTTTTTCCACTCCCCGCTAACCCAAATAATATAACCATAAGCTCATTCTAGCACACATACATCAAGAGAGCAATGGAATCAAAAAACGCCCTCTCGGGCGTTTTATCTTTAGCGAAGTCCAAGTTTAATCTTTTCGGTCTTCTCTGCCTTACGTGCCTCACGAAGAATAGCTTTAATTCTGCGTTCACGCTTTGAAATCGGCTTAGAAAAACGAAGTTGTGCCTTAGCTTGGGGCATCACGCCACTCTGAAGAACCTTACGGTTAAAACGACGAATGATGTTCTCGTTCGCCTCAGACTGGTCTTTTCTAGTAACTTTTATTGCCATATTGCCCCATATTATACCAAATTCTCCCTAGTTTAACAACCCCTCAAATCCAAAATCCTTCCTTCTACGCTCTTAAGTCCATTCCATTCATTCTCTTCTACCCTTATCAAAATATCTAGCCTTTCTCCAGTTTCAACGCTTCTCCAGCTCTCTGGCGCATAAAAAGCAATCAATTTCATCGTTTTGCCATCTTCACCCCTAACGAACAATCTCAAATGCCGAGCGTCTGACCCTAAAAGTCTTTTATCTAGCACAAACACATTTCTAATCCCAAACACCGGCGCTTCATTACCTACACCAAAAGGCTCTAGAGTTTTCAATTCTTCCAAAAAGTCCAGTGTAAATTCGCCAAGCTCACTCGTCTCCAGATCAGCGTGCGCCATCAAAAACTTCTCTTGATTGCCCAAACCCAGCGAATTGTAATAGCCATTTATTTTTTCACGAAATTCGTCTAGCTTCTCTTCCAGAATTTTTACACCCGCAGCTCCAGCATGACCGCCACCGCCCACAATCGTTCCTTCGCACACCTTCAACGCATCTGCTAAACTAAACTCGCCAAAACTACGGCCTGATCCCTTCAAAACCCCACCACTAACCCTAGAAAGCACAAAAACAGGACGCCTATATTCTTCAACCAGCTTGCCAGCAACAATACCAAGGACACCTTCATGCCATTCCCCAACAGTTATCAGCACAGAATCGCTCGACGCTCCGCGCTCTCTAAACTCGCGCATTACGACTGCCTGCTGGCTTTTCCGCTCAACATTTAATTTTTCTAGCTCTTCAGCCAGCTTAGCCCCCTCAACCCGACTTTTCGTCCTTAATAACTTCAAAGCAATGTTCGCATTTGCCATACGTCCAGCTGCATTCAATCTCGGCCCTATTTGGAAGCCGACCGTATCGGTCGTAATCTTATTCGCCCTCGACGACTTCATCAGTTCCCTTAGCCCAATTCTCCGGGTCTTCTCCAGAACCTTCATTCCATAGTAACAGAGTATCCTGTTCGTCAATCCCATATACATACTATCGCAAATCGTCCCAATCACTACTAAATCCAACAACCATTTTTCTTGTCCCTTAGGAATCAATTTTTTCTTCACCATCCCTCTAGCTACCATAAATGCTACCCCGACACCAGCCAAGTCTTTGATTCCGCTCTCCATATAATCTTTATATTCTAGTTTCTCAAGATGAACATCCTTACGTTTAGGATTAACCACCGCTACTGCCTTTGGCAACTCCGCCGGGCACTCATGATGATCAGTGATAATCGTATCAACCCCAATTGCGTTTAATTTGTCTACAATATCTTTATTTCCACTTCCGCAATCTACAGTTATCACCAACTTAGCCTCAGTCTCCTTAGCCCGCTCTGCAATTCTCTCACTCATTCCATACCCATCCTTAAATCTATCCGGTAACATTATCTCTACCACTCTTAAGCCAGCTTGTCTTAAAGCCTCGTCCATTAATGTGCTCGCCGTCACGCCGTCAGCATCATAATCGCCATATATAATTACTCTTTCTCTCTTTTCTCCAGCCTCTTTAATCCGCTTTATAGCAGCTTCCATATCTGGCATCAACCATGGACTAGGCAATCTTTCATATTTAGGGTTCAAATATTCCTCAGAAAAACCTCGCTTCCGCACGAGTTCTTTAAACAACCTAGACACAACTATCCTATCGTTTTGTTTGGTTTATTATTCGTAGACATTTGCTGGCTTTTTATAACCATGCTTTGAAGCTCTTTCAAAATAGGGAATTGCTTATTTGTCTGATAAATCTTCGTGTTTCCCTTCTTAGACATAATCAAGAATTTGCCTTTTTCCAATCTATTCAGTTCTCTTTGAATATTTCCAGGATCCTCTTTAATTAATTTTGCCAATCCTCTGACATGCGTTTTAAAATCAGGATACTTAGCAAACACTACCAAAATCTTCCGACGCACTCTAGAAGTAATAAATACATCTAACATTATTTCTCTACCTCTCTCATACTCAACCCATTATAGACTAGAAAAGTTTTTTTTACAATAGTATCACCTTTGTTTAATGCTATACTATTAATATGTTCTATGAGGTAATGCCTACAAAGATCTTCCGAAATGGTTCCGGTGTTCTCACTTACTTCTCTGAAACCGAGTTATATCCAGGCCACATTGTCACTATCCCTCTCGGCCGTAGCTCCTGCATTGGCATAGTCTTTAAAAAGGTCTCAAAACCCACATTCACTTGTAAACCAATTTCGAAGCTCCTTTATGATACTCCTCTTCCTTTGCATCTAGTCAAGGCGGCCCAATGGCTTTCCTCATATTACATTTCCCCTCTTCCATCCTGCGCCTCGCTTTTACTCCCCATTGGAGTCGACAAACATCGCCGAAAAACCGTTCATACCTCGCAGGATTTCATTAAGTCTCAATCATCAAAAGGAATTCCTCTAAACAAAGCTCAGACAAATGCCCTAAGAGGCATAATGGCAGCAACTGGTCCTACCAAGCTTCTCTACGGTATCACCGGATCAGGCAAAACCAACATTTACTTAAAACTAGCATCAGACACTCTCGCACAGGGACGATCTGTTATTTTGCTCGTCCCCGAAATTGCCTTAACGCCACAGCTTGTTCAGGTATTTGAATCATCCTTTCCTCATCAGGTTACTTTAATGCACTCCAGACAAACCGAAGCAAGCCGCCATCTTATCTGGGAATCAATTCTAAACTCCGCTCATCCTCAAATCATCATCGGGCCTCGCTCCGCTCTTTTTGCACCGCTCAGCAATCTTGGCCTTATCATCATTGACGAAGCCCACGAATCTGCCTACTATCAAGAGAACACACCTAAATATTCCGCCGTTCGTCTTGCATCCTTTCTATCAAGTACTCTCAAGATCCCCTGCTTACTCGGATCCGCTACGCCGCTCGTATCCGACTTTTACCTTGCTAAGGCTAAAGGCTCACTCGTTGCGCTAACGGAAAAAGCCAAAGACACGGCCATCACGCCAAAATTGCGCATCATAGACTTTACCTCACGTGATTCCTTTACTAAGAACCGCTATTTTTCTGACGCACTTATCGAAAATATTTCTATCAACCTAAAAAAAGGGTACCAGACCTTAATCTATCACAATCGTCGAGGTTCTGCCCCAATCACTATTTGCGAGAAATGTGGCTGGCAAGCACTCTGTCCAAATTGCTATCTACCGCTTACCCTGCACTCTGATTCTTATTCTCTCATTTGCCACACTTGTGGTCACTCTGAAAAAATCCCCACATCATGTCCAGACTGCCACCATCCGAGTATTCTCCATAAGGGGTTCGGCACCAAACTTCTCGAATCAGAACTAAAAAAACTATTTCCGACCACCAAAATTGCACGCTTTGATGCGGACAATAAAAAAGATGAATCGCTAGATAAATTATACGACGACGTAAAAAACGGCAACATCAAAATCCTCATTGGCACTCAAACAGTTTCGCGTGGCCTCGATCTTCCTCGTCTCGCGTCTATCGGCATCGTCCAAGCCGACTCTGGCCTCTCTCTACCTGATTTTTCCGCCGAAGAAAGGACTTTCGAACTTCTCACGCAAGTCATTGGGCGCGTAGGTCGCGGGCACATCGACGCCGCATCTGTTATCATTCAGACATATCAACCAAACTCACCAATTATTCAATTCGCTTTAAAATCCGATTATTTTAGCTTCTACGACTATATCCTTAGCAAACGTCGTTCCGCGCATCTTCCACCATTCACCTATTTAGCTAAACTTACCATAACCTATAAAACCGAACAGACTACAATAAGAAATATTCGCGCCCTTTCTTCCAAAATAAGCCGCCTAAGCAAGCAACAACACCTTGCTTCTATTTCTATTTCTCAACCAATGCCATGTTTCCATGAGCGCACACCTTCCGGTTTTTCCTGGCAACTTATATTAAAGAGCAAAAAGCGTAGTGCCCTATCGCAACTGTTAAATCTAGTTACTGACGATTGTCATATTTCGATAGACCCACCTAGTCTACTCTGACCTCGCACCCAAAAAGTCAATATGATATAATTAGCGCATGAAAATCATTACAACTCCTGATCCTCGCCTTCGTGCCAAATGTCGTAAAGTCAACAAAATTACGCCTGAGATTTCTGATATTATTGCTAAAATGCGTGAGGCATCCTTGGAATGGGAAAAGTCACACCCGTACGAGCTATCCGCTGCCATGGCAGCCCCACAGCTCGGTTTCGACCGCCGCATTATTATCGTTCGCGACGACCTTGACGATAAAAAGAATACAGGTTTCACTGCCCTCATCGATCCAGAAGTTATTAAGACAGAAGGCAAAACTAAGAAAGATTACGAAGGATGTCTCTCCGTTCCCTCAATCTATGGCCTCGTTCCTCGCCCGACAAAAGTAAAAATTAAAGCCTTACTCGAAGATGGTACACCTGTTCGCATCAAGGCCGATGATTCCCTTGCGCGCACTCTCCTCCACGAAATCGACCACCTTGACGGTATACTCTTTATCGATCATATCAAGGACGACGAAACTGCCTTTTTCCGTATGAACGACAAGGGCGATCTTGAACCTGTCGACTACGAAACAGAAGTAAAGAATAACCCTAAGCTATGGGGCGAAGATGAATAGGCCAGAGATCATATTCTTTGGGAATGGGCCACTTGCCGATTCCGCATTCGAAGTCCTCGCTAAAACCACAAATATTATTTTCCATGCTAGGACCAAGGAAGATCTAGAAAGCGTCAAGCTCTCCAAACAAACGCACCCAAACGCAATCGGCATCCTCGCCTCTTTCGGCGTACTTATCAAATCTGATTGTCTAAATCTCTTCGAGCCTGAAGGCATTTTAAATATTCATCCGTCCTTACTTCCGCTCTATCGTGGAGCTTCGCCTATCGAGTCGGCTATTCTAGCTGGCGATGATAAATTCTCTGTATCAATTATGAAACTCGTACCTGGCATGGATGCTGGACCGATCTATCATCAAGAAACCTTTGATAGTTTACCGCTCAATAAAGCAGAGATTTACAAAACACTCGCCATAGCTGGAGCAACTTGGCTAGCTAACAATCTAGCAAAAATCTGTAAGTACCACAACAGCCCCGATCAAAGCCTTTTCCCTGAGTATCACCTACAAGACGACTCCAAAGCCACTTTCACTAGAAAGCTCGATAAAACTCAAGCCCTCTTAACTCCTGAAATAGACTCCGCCGAAATCACCTTCCGCAAAATTATCGCCTTTCAAGACTACCCTAAACCAAAATACAACCTTTTCGGTCAAGACGTTATCATTCTTTCAGCTCATCCAGAAAAAGACCGTCCACAAGATCCTAAATCACTATATATCGAGTGCGCCGATGAGCAATATGTCGTAATCGACCGTCTTCAACCTCTCTCTCGAAAGCCTATGGACGCGAAATCATTCTTAAACGGATTATCGAGCAAACAAAACTAGCGCTAGCCTAATATCTTCTCTCTATTTTTTGTAATCTCGGCTTTAAGATCTGCAATGGTGCTGTCTACAATTTCTCGATAGTTAGGCTTGTTCTCATTTAACCACTTTTCTGTCTCTTCATCCGTCTCTGCAGCTTCAAACTCTCGCATCTTCTCTTCCGTCATTCCTTCAGCAATTTCTTCTCCCACCCTAACTTCCAACTCCTCTTGCGCATACTCCAAAAAAGCTTTCTTTTGAGCTTCTGGCATCGCAGAAAGTCCTACTTCCCTAAGAAAGTCCTCATTAATCTCCATGTTTACCTCCTCTCCTTTTTATCTTTTTATAATTTTCTCTTTTTCATTTCTCTTGTAAAGAATTTCAATCTATCACCAATTTCTAGTGTAAGTCGTTTCGACAACTTCAGTGCAATCCCACCAGTTTCGCCGGCCATCAAGGAGTCCACTGCTAGCTTCTCTTTTTGCACACTTTCAATTTCGACCTCGCCAATCGACTCCTTACCACGCATAACTCTAGCTAGCATCTTCGGCTTCACTTCACCCTTCAGTACCTCACCGCCTGCAATTATCGACGTACGCTCCGTTCTAAATACACCCAGCACCTTCATCTCGCCTTTATCTTCTTCGATAATCTCCGATGGAAGCAAATTCTCCATCTCGCCTTTGGCATCGTCTAATAGCTCATAAATCACACGATAATTCTTAATGCTTACATTGTCTCGCGCTGCCATCTTAGCGATATTCGTCGGTACATTCACATTGAAGCCATATATAACAGTCTCCCCACCTTCGGCCATATAAACATCGTTTTCGGTCACATCACCAACACCAGTTGCTACAATATTGAGCGTAATCTCACCCTTTGTGTCAATCATTTTTAGCGAATCGACAACACTCGTTACAGAGCCAAGTACATCACCTTTGATTATTACATTAAACACTTTTGAATTATCTGCTACATTCATCATGCGTAACAAATCAGTAGATGTAACATTTGCGCTCGCGTTAGCATTCTGGGCCGCTTGAGCATTTAGAAGCGCCATTTTACGCGCGGTTTTCTCGTCCGATACCTCGACAAACGAATCGCCAAAGTTTGGCAACTCTTTAAATCCAGTCACAGTCACAGGAGTCGATGGAGTAGCTTTACCTTTAGGCTTGCCACGAAAATCAAGCATCGTTCGTACCTTACCGTATGTTGTCCCAGCCACAATAAATTCGCCCGTCTTTAATTCACCACCAGTTACAAGTAGATTCACCACTGAACCCTTCCCCATTTCCATATGGCTCTCAATCACAAGTCCTTCGCTCGGTATATCAACGTCAGCCTTTAATTCTTCAATATCAGAAGTCAAAAGAACCATATCAAGCAATTTATCTAGATTGTCACCTCTTTTAGCAGAAATTGGCACCATCGTAATGTCTCCACCCCATTCTTCTGGTTGCAAACCATGCTGCGAAAGATCCGCCATTGTCCGTGGAACATCTGCTCCTTCGCGGTCAATCTTGTTAATCGCTACAATGATCTTAGCATTGGCACTCTGGGCAAACTTAATGGCCTCTACCGTTTGTGGCTTCACGCCATCATCTGCCGCAACGACAATGATTACGATATCCGTTAGCATTGCGCCGTGCTGCCGAATTGCAGCAAATGCTTCATGTCCAGGCGTATCTAGAAATGTAATTTTTCTACCTTCATATTCCAATTGATAAGCTGAAATGTGTTGCGTAATCCCACCGGCTTCACCCTCTACAGTCTTCTTCTTCAACAGGGTGTCTAGCAGTGTAGTCTTACCATGGTCAACATGTCCCATCACAGCCACAACCGGAGGTCGCCCAACGGCTTTATCCGACAGCTCATGCCGATGCTCAGAAGTTTTGGTAGCAGTGTTCTTCTTCTCCAGTTTCACACCTTTAATATTAAGTTCATCAAGAATAATCGATGCCGTATCAAAATCCAATCTCTGATTAATGGTCGCAACTATTCCCTCTTTGAATAACTCCCCAATTAGGCTAGTTACAGAAAGACCGAGCGCTTTAGCGAGCTCGTCAACAGTAATCGAACCGGCTATCTGAATCACTTTCGTGTCTGTATCTGCCATCAAAAACGCTCCTTTCTTCTTATAATATCTTATAATTTTACCACAAACTCTGTCTAAAAACAATCTTTACTACTTCATTCCCATAATGTTATAATTACACTCATGAAAAAAATTGTTGAGATTAACCACTTCCGCATGGACTTCGGGAACAAGACCGTCATCCGCGATCTCTCCTTCGATGTCAATGCTGGAGAAATATTCGGTTTCCTCGGGAGTAACGGCTCCGGTAAAACCACAACCCTTCGTGCCCTCCTCGGTTTCTACACACCGACATCCGGCGAACTACTTATCGATGGTGAACCTTATAACCCAGAACATAGTTCCATCACCGTAGGTTATTTGCCAGAAGAGCGCGGCCTTTACCGCAAGGAAACCGTTTTGGATACATTAACATACTTCGGAAGACTCAAGGGCATCGACAACCCAGTCGAATGGTCCACCAAATATCTTTCGCGAGTCGGGCTTCTAGACAAAGCTAAAGAGAAACTTGAAAAACTTTCAGGCGGCCAACAACAAAAGATCCAACTTGGTGTCACGATTATGAACAACCCCAAACTCCTCATCCTCGACGAACCAACTAAAGGTTTTGACCCAGTCAATCGACGTCTGCTTATGGATATCATTGACGAACTACATAAGAAAGGCACCGCGGTTATCCTTATTACGCACTATATGGATGAGGTAGAGAGGCTTTGCGACCGAGCTATCCTCCTGAAAGACGGTGTAGCCCATGCTTACGGCACCATCTCAGAGATTAAAAAACAATTCAACGGCAAGTCCCTCGACCAAATATTTGTAAAAGTTTACGGAGGAGAAAATGAGTAAAATAAAGAACAGCGCCACTAGCACGGTTATAAAATTCGAATTCCTTCGCCAAATAAAGAAACCGTCTTTTTGGATTTCTATCATTCTCATACCTATTCTAATGTTCGGCGTAGGCTTATTCTCCTATCTTATAAGTAGCGATACAGCATCGATAGTCGAACAATATAGCGAAAACTCCACTATAGCCATCGTTGATGATGCCAGTTTACTTCCAAAAGAAGCCCCTTTCTTAATTGACGGGGATTTAGACACAGGTGTCGAAATGGTTAAGGACCAAACTGTCGACTTATTCTTTTATATCCCGGCCGACTTCGCTACCGCTAAGAACGTCGAGTTCTACCATATTTCCGAAGGCATCGATATCTTCGGCAGAGAAAGTAGCACTATCAAAGCTATTCTCAGCCAATATCTATCCCAGAACCTCGATGAGTCCATCGTCACTGCCATTACCGGTAACTTTGCCGTCACAGACAACCCTCTCACTAGCACCGGCGAACCATCAAACGCTCTTGGACGAGCCATCATCCCTCTCGCTTTTCTCATCATATTCTTCCTCTTCGTTTGCCTTTTCGGCAATCGACTGCTCATGACTGTTGTTGAAGAGAAAGAGAATCGTATTAGCGAAATGATTCTTACGAGCGTCTCTGCAAAACACCTCATTGTCGGCAAAATCATCGCCATGTGCTTACTGGGCATTATCCAAATCCTAGCCTTTGTCGTTCCAGCCGTCGTCCTTATCTTCTTATTTAGAGATGATAGCACTATCAGCCAAATTCTCTCTCTTATTGAGTTAGACCCGCTAAATCTTCTCCTCACCATCACCCTATTTGCCTTTTCTATCCTTTTCATCATCGGCGCCTGCACCTTCATTGGCTCTATCTCCCCAACTGCTCGTGATGCCTCCCAATTTATTGCGCCAGTCATGATTGGTACCATGTTCCCGCTCTATTTCATGCAGTCGTTCTTCGTTCAAAACCCCAGCATCATGGTAGAATTCCTTACCTATTTCCCGTTCTCAGCACCTATAGCACTCATGCTCAGAAGCGCTTTCGGCACTCTCGCAACCCCGCAGCTACTTATTGGAATCGCAGAAGTAGCTATATTGAGCATACTTATCGTGTACGCTACCATTCGCTCTTTCATTAAGAACGCTATCAATTTCAACCTCGCTCTTCCAGCATTCCTCACTAAAAAATCTTAGAAAGCAACAATACAAATACACCCGCATGATAGCGGGTGTATTTATAGGCCATAGCTTGCAGTAGGCTACTTCAATAAATCTTTTAGAACTTTATTCACGAGTTTTCGTCCAATCGCGCTGCCAGCCGATCCAATCACATTACCTAGGAATCTATCGGCAGTTGATTTAGTTGACGTTTTTGCTTTCGTCTTTGTCTGAGAAGTAGCTTCTTTTTCACGTCTGACTCTTTCCCGTTCAGCCGCCACACGCTCCTTCTCGGCTAGTTTTAATCTTTCCTTCTCGGCCTTTTCTTCAGCCTTCTCAGCTTCTTTCTTAGCTTTTTCCGCTAAGAGCGCCTCTTTCTCTGCCTGCGCCTCCGCCGCCTTTGTTTCGGCCCTCTGCGTAATTATCTCTGAGGCCGACTCTGGATCCTCAACCTCATCATATTTCCCTGCTAGCACGCTCATATTGATTACTTTATTACGCGTCATATCGTCAATCGCGCCCATCTTACTCTGGGGAGGCAAAATAGTCGCTCTTTCTACGACTTCAGGGGCGCCCTTCTCATCCAAAAACGAAACTAGTGCCTCGCCAGTCCCTAACTCCATAATAGCCTGTTCTGTCTTGAAATGCGGATTTGCCCTAAACGCCTCCGCAGCCACCTTCACTGCTTTCTGTTCTGATGGCGTATACGCTCTCAAAGAATGCTGAACTCTGTTCCCCAACTGCGCCAAAATCTCGTCCGGTATGTCTGCCGGGCTCTGTGAAATGAAATACAGCCCTATTCCTCTTGATCGAATTAACTTTACAATCTGTGCAATCCTCTTTAGTCGATATGTCGGCATCCCATTAAACAACAAATGCGCCTCATCAAAGAAGAAGACTAATCTAGGCTTATCAAGATCACCTACCTCCGGAGAACTAGAGAACAGCGTCGAAAGCAGCCATAACAGAAACGCCGCATACATATCTGGGCTCTCAAACAGTTCCACGGCATGTAGAATATTAATTATACCCCTTCCATCAGCATCCAATGCAAAGAAATCATTAATATTCAATGCTGGCTGCCCAAAGAAATGATTTGCTCCTTGGTTCTCGAGCGTCAAAAGCGACCTTTGAATTACTCCCATACTCTGCGTTGTGATATTCCCATATTTAACCGTGTACTGATCTCTATTCTCGCTTACATACGAAAGTACAGCTCTCAAATCTTTCAAATCGACTAGTGCTAAATTCTCGTCCTTCGCGATAGCAAATGCTATCGCCAAATTCCCTTCTTGTGCTTCGGACAAACCTAGCATAATCGATAGCACTTCTGGACCTACCGACTCCACCGTCGCCCTTAACGGATGTCCTGCTTGTCCATGCAAATCCCAAAATCGTACCGGAAAGTTCTTTGCTTCAAAATTCTTTATCCCTAGCTTATCAAGCCTCTTTTGAATACCCTCATTTACTTCCCCAATTACTGCCGTACCCGCCAAATCTCCTTTTACATCTGCTAAGAACACCGGGATTCCGGCCTCTGAAAAGCTCTCCGCCATTACTTTGAGAGTAATAGTCTTGCCAGAGCCACTCGCACCAGTAATTACACCATGCCTATTCGCCATCTGTGGCAGAATGACCAACTCCTTCTTATCCGCTGTTTTGCCAATTAATAATCTGTTATCAATAAACATCTCTCGCTCCTTTTCCTTCATTTTACCACAACGCCGACAATTAAAAAATCGGATTGAAAAACACCTGAATTTAGTGTATAATGGTCCTTACATTCCCGGGTAGCTCAATGGTGGAGCAAGAAGCTGTTAACTTCGAGGTTGCTGGTTCGAGCCCAGTCCCGGGAGCCAACAAAAATCCCCTCTTACGAGGGGCTTTTTGTTTTTTCTTATTTAGCGACTGATAAAGAGATTTTTCTTCCCTCTTTATCGATGTCTAGCACCTTAAAGCTTTTACGCTCGTTCAACGTAAATACCTTCTCTGGGTCAACGTCGGATCCTTCGCCAAGCTCAGACACGTGCACGAGTGCCTCTACGGCTGGAGAAATCTGAACGAACGCGCCAAACGGAGTAATACGAGTTACAGTTCCTTCAACTTTAGTACCCTTCTTTAGACCCTCAACTTCATTGAGCCATGGATCTTCTACAAGTTGCTTCATTGAAAGGCTTAAGCGCTCTTTGTCAATAGCAATAATCTTCGCCTCGACAGAATCACCAACTTTAACATAATCCGCTGGGTTATTGACTCTTTCCCAAGAAATCTCGGAGATATGAATCAGCCCCTCGATACCATCAACGTTCACGAATACACCGAAGTCCACTACGCCAGTTACAACGCCTTTTACAACATCGCCTACTTTGAGCTCTGCAAATCTTGCAGCAAGACCATCCTTTATTGCTTCCTTCTCGGAGAAGATCAATTTATTCTCTTTCTTATTAGCGTCAAGAATACGGGCCTTTATAGTTTTCCCAACAAGAGAGTTGAGTCTTTGGAGAATTTCATCCTTATCAGCTGATCCGACACGTGGATAATGTTCTGCTGAAAGTTGAGAAACTGGCAAGAAGCCGCGAATTCCTTCGTACTCTACTAGCAAACCGCCGCGATTAGCGTCGAACGGTTGAATCTCAACAATCTCCGCATTATCGAATTTAACCTGTATTTCATCCCAACCCTTATCCTTCACAGCCTTGCGAAGAGAAAGCAACACAGTGCCATCTGGCATTTCTGTGTCAACAACAGAAGCCGTCACTTCATCGCCAACCTTTAGGTTGCGCGCAAAGCCTGCCTCTTTTCTTGAAACCAATCCGGTTCCCTGAACACCCAGGTCAATTAAGATTTCGTGTTTTTTAACCGAGGTTACAACACCTTTCAGTGTATCTCCAACCACAGTCTTTTTGGCAAGTCCTTCTTCTTGTTCAAGAAGCTCGTCAAAAGTTATTTTTTTGGCATTAGCCATTTATATTATTCCTTCCTTCAGGCTTACTCAACAGGTGTCTATAACAAAACCTCTCTTGAGCAAGCCCGAATATCTCTAGATTATACCAAATTCTCCCCTTAAAGTAAAGCATGTGATATAATCATGGTATATGTATTTGTCTATAGATATCGGAGGTACTAAGACCTTACTTGCTCTGTTCTCGCCTCATGGCATCTGTCTGAAACGTTTCAAATTTCCAACATCTCAAGACCCTACTGCTTTTTCGAAACTGCTCGCTAAAAATCTTCAAACATTTTTACCTAGCCAAGCCGTACGCCACCGCGTACGCGCCATTACGGTTGCTATTCCGGGGATCGTTAAACTCGAATCAAATATTTATTCATTCCGGCTCGGGAATCTAAACTGGCCAGACATTGACCTAGTTTCCCCTATAAAAAATTTGTTCAGCTGTGATATTTTCTTTGTTAACGATGCAAGTTTAGCTACTCTTTATGAAGCTACCCGACCAGGCCGCCGAAATGGTAAGTCAATTTATCTCACCTTCTCAACCGGCATCGGCGGAGGTATCGCAAAAAATGGACACCTGTCAAAGGCTTCTGACACCTTCGAACCAGGCCATGTCAAATACAAATTCCAGGGTCAATCATTAGAATGGGAAGACATAGCCTCCGCCAAAGCACTCATCACTGCATACCGATGCTCTACGCTCCAAGATATCACCCTAGATAATACTACATTAGAAGATCTTCTCGCTCGCTTATCTCTTGGTCTTGTCGACATAATTAAGCAAGAGTCCCCTAGTACCATCATTATCGGCGGCCCATTGTGTTTCCTCTTTAATCAGTTTAAGAACCCTCTTATGAGCAGACTCCGCAGCGAAATAAAATATGATATTGAGTTCAAGAAGGCTCGTCGCCCCACCGAGTCTGTTATCTACGGAGCATTCTTATATTCTAAACAGAACCACGGGAAATAAATACATGCCTGCCTCTATTTATTCCGATAACGTCCGCTCTCGCAGAACTCCACCTAAGCTGCCAGAACAACCTTCCCTTCTCTCCGAGAAAAATCTTGCCTTCCTCAATATGCTTCAGGAATCCTATCCAGACTATGTCTTTAAGCCAGGCCGTAAGTTTCTCTTCCGACCACCTAAGTCTATTTATTATCTAGAATCCGATGAAAACTTCCGCCTTCTAATTCTACATGAACTAGCTCACGCGCTTCTGGGCCACTATACCTTCGATCGCTCTCTAGAGCGTCTCCAGATTGAGCGTGACGCCTGGGCAAAAACACGTGAGCTATGTCAGCTTCACTCTATCCCATATGATGATAATCTTGCAGAAACCGAACTTAATACCTACCGCGACTGGGTTCACCAAAAAACTCTCTGTAAGCGCTGCGGGCTATCTTGCCTCGAAGTCTCATCAGAGAGTCTTTATTGTCCTTTCTGCCAAAAATTCTACAAGAAATCTTAACACCAAATATATTTGTTTGTCTTTTTAAACGGATTGAAAAGTAGTCTTACTGACCATAGTGGAATTCTAAATAGCATTATCTATTATCTCCTTCTCCATGAAGTAAATTATTCTTTCGCCTACCCTCAAGCTTTTCAAGGTTCGTCCTCGCAACTTCTTCCAAAGGCACGCCTAAATAGCGTGAAATGCTTGCTATGTACCATAGTACATCTCCCAGCTCCTTCACAATCTCAATCTTGTCCTCTTCGCATATTATTCCATCCTTGTCGCGAAGAATCTTCTTAATTTTGTCAGCTGTTTCGCCGGCCTCTCCCGCAAGTCCCAAAATCTTCTCAACGAAAGCCACTGTGTTGTAGTTCCCTGTCGCTTTAAACAAGTCATACTGCTTAGCACTATCCTGATACTCGTTCAAGGCCTACCTCCTTTCTCTTACTTTCCTTCATTATAACTGTCTCGTTATTCCGAATGCAACCTTAACCGCAACAAAAAAGTCAGGATAATTCCTGACTTTTTCTATGCTCTTAATTAGGCATGCTTTTTGGCAGGGCCACGGCGAGAAATACGACCGCCTTTGGCGCCAGCGATTTTAGCTAACGCAGGGTTAGCAGCAAAACCACCAGTGTGGCCATTTTGGCCACCTTTACGACCGATATTGGCGTAAAATTCTTTACCATATTTAGCTTTATTAGTTGCGGCAGCTTTAAGACCGCCAGCTTTAGTTCCAGCCATCTGGATCTCTCCTTCTGCCCACCTTATTTTGTAAACTAACCCACCCTTTTAGGATGATTATGCTTATTTTACCATAACGCTTCAGTTTTGTCAAGTATAATTTTTCTTGACATTATTCAGCTTATGATATATACTAGAGGTAGTTTGAACAAATCATCCACTGCGAGGTTGTTCAAATATATGACCTTCGGAGCCACCAAAAGAAAGTGGCTCCGTCTTTTTTCCCCTAGAGTATTGCATTTTTGAGCCAAATCAAGTAAAATAAATAACGCTAAGGCAATTTAATAATTTTTTATGGGGTAATAGCTCAGTTGATTAGAGCGCTGCCTTTGCAAGGCAGAGGTCCAGGGTTTGAGTCCCTGTTACTCCACCATAATTTATTTGGGGATATAGCTCAGCTGGTTAGAGCGCGTCACTGATAATGACGAGGTCTGTGGTTCAAGTCCACATATCCCCACCATCACATTATATTGTCACAAGTTTTGCGACACAAAGAAAGCCTCTGAGTATTTCATCGGAGGTTTTCTTTTATATAATCTTCTATGCTATTTTCTCAATAATTCTACGTTTGTTTATTCTACTCTATTCCTTTTCTTCATCCTCTTTATCTAAATCTAACACCATAGCTCCGCTACTTTCATCTGTCGTTTCAAAACCTTGCCTTTTATACATTTCTATCGCCATGTCCGTAGAGTTCAACTTGACTCTTTTCAATCCTTCTCTTCTAGCCTGAGCCACCGCTTCTCTAGTAATCGCGCTGCCTACACCTCTTCCGCGATATCTAGGTTTCACATGTACAGCATTAAGAACCGCAGCTTCCTCATCATTGAGATCTGCGTCCAGTACTCCCGCACCAATCTTTCGTCCGAAAAGCCCTTTTCTTGCTTCAATAACCACCCCACCATTTTTAGAGTCTCCTCCCGTATTTCGTATTTCATATCCCTCAGAAGCTCGTCTAGCCCTCTCTCGTAATTTATTCATCAGGCGCATCCTCTGCACGGATTGTTCCTTATCGACACCGCCCTCATCTTTTGGCGTCTCACCCATCTGTTCTTCAGAATTCATCTTATCGGCCAAGTCGGCAACTTCTTCCCAACCAGTAGAACGATCATCCTCTATGGATTCTCCAGATGGCTCATCATTTAGATTATTCATATCTCTATCTCATTATATCAAATCCATCTACTTGGCCAACTGCGAATTATTATATATAATATATATGTATGTCATTCAATCTTGGCGCTTTAATTATTGGGTTTATTATTCTCGCAGCCGGTGGAGCTTGTGTCCTTTTCTATCAAAAAATCGCAGATAATTTTGCACATGGCGTCAGTTCGTATGACCGTGTCAAGCTTTTTGGTATTATCACCATTGCCATAGGTTTCATCGTTATGGCCAATCTCCACTCCGTTATCTTAGGTTGGCTAATCCACCTCATCTTTCCTAAAATCTAGTTCTTACTTCCCCTTCCTATCGCGCACTGTCTTGCCCATTCATACATCGCTATTCCCCCAGCCACGCCCACGTTTACGCTTCTCGTCGAACCAAAACTTTCTATAAGGCGTACATCATCCACAGCTTCTAACAACTCAGGTGTAATTCCATCGCTCTCGCTACCAAATATTAATGTAGTTTTACTAATAAATTTCTTGTCAAACAATCCTTTAGCCCGCGGAGTATTATTCTCGATAGCGACCATTTCCCTACCACGTTTTCTTTGATCCTGTACGAAGTCCTCCCAATTAATCCAATGATAAATCTCTAAATATTTATCAGTGCACATCGCGCCTCTACGATTATATTTTTTCTTCCCAATTATATGCACTTTGCTTGCATTAAAACTGTTCGCGTTCCTTACTATCGTTCCAATATTAAAATCATGGCTCACATTTTCTATCGCAACTTCAAGCTCGTTTCTTTTTTTGCTCAATGCGTCAAAAACTTGTTCGTTTGTCATCCCTTTATATTCATCTACTAGATTTCTCGTATCTTCCATAGAATCTTATCCATTTCTATTCATTCTAACCTGTTTTTGTAATAATTACAACAGGAAATATATATGAAAATGGCGCTCTTTCGAGCGCCATTTCCTGGTTAACCATTCAGTTGTGCAATTAATTCATCTTCAGCCGTGACTTTTAAGCTTGAGGTCGCATCCCTAAGGATAAAATTGTGTACTAAGCTTAACAACTACACAATTACGACCGACCTAGCTACACGCGAGCTTTCGCTTTCGTGCGCATCTATTCCTTCTCAAGAAAGGAGGTAATCCATCGACACGTTCTCGTACCGATGCCTTGTTACGACTTAACCCCAATCATCTCCCCCACCTTAGGCCGCCTAGACGGACTTTGGGTGTTGGTGACTCTCATGGTTTGACGGGCGGT
>JAFZQB010000011.1 GCA_017552385.1 Candidatus Saccharimonadota bacterium | reverse complement strand
GGAGTCGGTGTTGGAGTCGGTGTTGGTGTTGGAGTCGGCGTCGGTGTTGGAGTCGGTGTTGGAGTCGGTGTTGGAGTCGGTGTTGGTGTTGGAGTCGGCGTCGGTGTTGGAGTCGGTGTTGGAGTCGGTGTTGGAGTCGGTGTTACTTTTACTCCAGGCCTCCACTTCCATGTGCCGCCCTCAGCATAATTGACATATACTTCACTTCCGAACTCGCTCGGGTCAACCTTTGCATACTTGCAAGCTACCTCGAAAGCTTTCTTCCCAGAAACGAAATTCTTTCCGCTTCTATCATAGAAAGTAATCAAGGTATCCGGGCGATTGTTCGTGTCTCTGTACTTCCTGGAGAAAAGCTCAGGCATCGTGCGCTTTGCATCTCTCCACCGAAGCATTACTTCGAGTCCCCAATCCGAGGAAACCTTGGCGCTTCCGCCGTCGATTTTTTCAAAGTAATATCCGAGAGTCTCATTTGCCAACACATCATAATCAGTTGACGAGAGTTCTGTCACTCGCAGGACATAGCTATTAACTTCGTCCATGCTGTTGAAGTCTTCCAACCCCATCTGGAACCTGAACCAAGTCAGAGTCCAAGGGTCAGAAACTGCATATTTCAACCAAGTGTCAGTCTTAATTGCCCAAGTCTCCCCAGTAATTCCCTGTGCAAATGCTTCAGGAACTTCCTTTTCTATGGAAAGCACATCGGCAACATACCACTGATCGAAATCCGTCAACCAACCACCGGAGTAAACAAACTTCTCAACAGTAACCGTAGTAGTTCCATCACTACCTTTGAGCCGGAACGAAACAGTTTCACCGATAGGAGAAAAAGTTATCGTCTTTACAGGCTCAGGCGTCGCTTTCTTAGCTGGCTTCTCTGTAGAGATCGTTTTTCCGGGCTTTTCGGTCGATTCAGGTACAGGTGTTACTTTCTCGGGTTCTTTGGTCGGTTCAGGTGTAGATGTTACCTTCTCGGGTTCTTTGGTCGGTTCTGCCGTTGGATTAGTTTTTTCAGGCTCTTCAGCTGGCTCCGCCGTAGGTGTTACCTTCACAGGTTCGTTACTCGGCGCTGCCGTTTGATTACCCTCAAGCTCATCTGTCGGCTTACTTGTCGGAGTCTCATCAGGCTCCTGTTTAACCGGTACCTCAGTCGTTGGCACTTTCGTTGTCTCTGGTTTCTCAGTGACAATACCTACCGGCACCGCCCGGTCATTTCCATGCCAGTTCTTTGACAAGAACCAGGCTCCGAAAACAACCGCCAGAAGCAGCAGCAATAAAAGCAATACGGTCCAGAACGACCATCTACGTCCATTAGGCCTATTCTGGGCCCTTCTGGGAGTAGTATGCTGTTGTGGCTGCTCTGTAGGCGACACTGAAGTGGTCGTGGTCGAACTTACTGCCACGCGCCTTCTTCCTGGCGTAGGATTCTCTTCGACCGGATTGGTTGTTACCCTCCTCCTTCTACGTGGTCCCTCCATTTAGTCTCCCCTCCTCTATAATTTTCTCTAGGATTCGTAGTAGGTGTGATTAGATGGCCCAGACATCGCGTTTGTGTCTGGGATGATCCGGTTTTAAAGGGCGTTCATACCGGCCTAACAGCAATTTACCTCTGTTACACGCTCCAATATAAACACTTTCATTATAGCACAAAATCTATTTTTTGTCAAGGTTATGCTAATATTTTGACCTCTGTACTGCGCGATGGATCATTCCTATACAAAATAAGGGCATATCAGATAGCAGATACGCCCCTATACCTATACGAGACTATCTCGTATACTTTTCGTTAAGATCAGAATAGTCGTAGAGTTCGCTTTCATCGAACCACAAACGTATTTCCTTCTTTGCTTCATCCGTGCTACCAGATGCATGAATTAAATTTGGCACGCCAATTCCTTTAGCGTCGCTATAGCCAAACGACATGTGTGAATAATCACCACGAATCGTGCCCATCTCGGCAGATTTAGGCTCAGTCGGGCCAACAATCTTGCGCACCAACGGGACACACTCAACGCCCTCCAGAACCATCGCAATAACTGGACCAGTCATCATATAAGCCACGTTATAATGGAAAGCCTGCTCGCCACGACGAGTAATCATCTTACCGATATCTTCATAATGTGCTCTGTAATGATCCTCGCTCGGCATCACCATCTTCATTCCAACAATTTTCAGGCCTACGCGCTCAAATCTCTGAAGAATCTCCCCTACAAGACCACGCTGAACGGCATCTGGCTTACACACAACCAAGCTTCTTTGAATTAAATCTTTCTCTTTTCCCATATTTTTCTCCTTTCTGATATTCTACAACAACTCCAAGATAAATTCCAGTACCCCTAATATTCGTCACTAACCTCTCAAAAAAGAGGCGTAGTCATACGCCTCTTTAATTGCGGGATAGTATTAACCTCTAAGAGTAACTAAAACTAGTGCAGCAACCAATACACAAACCAAGACAGACAGAACCGTGATGATAGTTATATGCATCTTAAGCTCTCTGTTTTCGCGGATACATTCACGTGGTGAACACTCGCTCGCGGCCTTTCTTGTTGCCGGTTTTGTCACTGCTTTTCTTACTGTTTTCTTTTTAGCTTTAGTAGCCATTATGATGCCCTTTCCCCCTTTACGTTTATGGTTATTCAAACTAATTATATCACACAATTAAAGAAACCTAACAAAAAGGTACCTAGAGATACAGGCCTAGCCACCATCGAAAACCATGATATAATACACTTATGGTCACCGTTACCAGTGATATCAATACCCTCATCGACGATTTTCTAGAACATCTCGAAGTTGAACGTGGCCGCTCTAAAAAGACCATCGAGAACTATCGTCTCTACCTCTATCGTTTTTACGAAATATGCACTGAGATCCTAGATAAGGACGACATTAAGCCGGCCGAAATAGATTCAGAGCTCTTACGCAAATATCGCCTCAAACTCAATCGCTACACTAATGATGTTCGCGATGAAGGTCTATCAGCGCTAACACAGTCTTACCACCTTATCGCTCTCCGAGGTTTTCTTAAATATCTTGCTCGTCGAAATATCAAAACGCTGGATCCAAGTCTCGTTGATCTTCCTCGCGCTACCAGAAAGCAAGTTACTTTTCTTCATTTCGATGAAATTGAAGACATTCTCGCAGCCATTCCTACCGACACTGAGTCCGGCCTTAGAGATCGCGCAATTATCGAGTTACTCTTCTCTGGTGGACTCCGCGTTTCAGAGCTCATTAGCCTCAATCGCGATTCTGTCAATCTAGAACGTCGCGAGTTTATAGTCCGCGGGAAAGGCAAGAAAGACCGCCCTATCTTCATCAGCGAAGCAGCAGCAAACGCTACGCGTGACTATCTCACCGCTCGTAGTGATTCCCTTCCTGCTCTCTTTTTGAACAATTCACGCAATCTTAACGCCGTAGATACATCCGGCAATTTCCGCAGACTCACCCCACGTTCTGTGCAAAGAATTATTGAGAAGTACGCAAAAGCTGCAGGCATTACTAAACATGTCTCGCCACACACCCTCCGTCATTCTTTTGCTACCGATCTTCTTATGAACGGTGCCGACCTTCGCTCTGTCCAAGCTATGCTCGGTCACGCCAACATCAGTACTACACAGATTTACACCCACGTAACAGACCCCCACCTCCGTGAAATACACGAAAAGTTTCACTCAGAAACGTCCTGAGTTCAAAAGCTCAAATACCGCATAATAGCATTTTCGAATACGAAAACCACCACGAATGCTATCACTAAAAATGGCCCAAATGCCGCCTTTTTCTTCTTCAGCCCGAGCATAACTATCGCGCCAAGAAAATTCGCAAGGAAAAGCTCTATAAGCGCCAGCTGCCATTTCCCAAGCATCAATCCTATAGCAAGGCACAACATCCAATCTCCCCCTCCTACCAGCTTCTCCTTAGAGAGAAAATACAGCAAATAATAAATACCCGCAAGCAAACCCACGCAAATAAGAATTTGTAGCAAATTCTCCCAAGATAGTCCATTTTGACAAATAGTTATCCCGCAATACACTAACCCCATAATAATCGTATACAACAATATTCCCACCGGCATTTCCTGCCACTTTCCATCATATACCATAAGAATAATCATCCCTACCATTACGCTTAGCGCGGCCACAAGTCCAGGTATATTAAGCGCGGCCAAAAACTCCGTTATCCCAACAATATCAGACGATACTTCGCCCACAAATCTCCAAGTTATCAAGCCAAAACTAACTAATCCGAATATCTCCGCCAATATTTCTGCTACCCCAATCTTCTTCCCACACTTTCTGCACCTACCTCGTTGCAAAAGCCAAGATATTACTGGGATATTTTCATACCATGCTAATTTTTCCCCACAGTTTAAACAAACGCTGCGCTTGCCTGGATCTTTTTTATTCTCTTCTTTCAGCCGAATTCGCCACGCTTGGCAACACGCAAAGCTACCAAAAGCTGCACCAATCAACGCGGAAAAGATTATTAACATAATCCTAATCATACTTCTATTATATAACACTATCTAAATATATTAAAAAAGGAGACGCCTTTTAGCGTCTCCTCCATTTTGAATTCTTTCAACTTAAGTAATCGACGATACGAGCGAATAGATTGGAAGCAGCGTACCGGCAATCACTATGCCAATAAGACCGGCCATAATCACCATCAAGAACGGCTCAATCATCGTAGAGATATTAGCAATTTTTTCGTCAAGCTCATTTTCGTACACCTCTGCAGCCTTGCCAATCATTTCGTCAATTTTACCAGATTGCTCACCAATGTTGATCATCTGTGGCACCAAAGGCAAGATATAGTTCAAATCCTGTATGCTCTCAGATAATGCCTTACCTGATTTAACTTTCTCAGCCGCGGAATTGAATTGTTCTTCCATATAATAGTTCGATGTCGCCCTTGCGCTAATATGTATAGCATCGAGCATCGAAACGCCTGTTCCAAGCAGCATCTCCATCGTACGACTAAAGCGGTTCATGTAAAGCCTCTGGAATAACGAATTGAATACCGGTACATTCAACTTAAACAATGCAAACGTCTTCTTCCCTGCATCAGTACGACGATAAGTACGTAGGCCGTAGATAGTCAAACCAATAATACCAACTACAATATACCATTGGTTGGCAAAGAAATCTGAAATGTTCACCAAAACCTTCGTGATATCTGGCAGTTCCTTATTCATATCTGAATACAGTTTTCGCACTTCTGGCACAACGAGCACCATCATGAACGCAAGCACTGCGATAATAACCACGAAGATGATACCAGGATAAACCATAGCGCCACGAATCTTCGAAATCATGTTCGAGTCCTTCTCATCCTGTGCCGCCAAGCGAGCTAGCGCAGTATCGAGCGTACCAGACATCTCACCTGCTGCCACCAAAGACAAATAAACGTCATTAAATACATCTGGATGCTGTGATAAAGCCTCAGATAACGACTTGCCTGCTTCCACGCTTGCTGTCACTTCTTCAATCACCGCTTTCATCGAAGCAGACGTCGCTTGTTCGGCGGCCGTCTTTAGTGATCTCGACATTGGCAAACCAGCGCCAATAAGAGTAGCAAACTGTCTTGTGAAGATAATACGGTCCTTTGTTCCGACCTTATTCTTCATCTTTGCAATAAGACTCTTTTTGTCCTCTTCTTCAATCCTCTCAGGAATATACCCCTGGTCAACCAACAGCTTACCAGCTTCTCGCTCGCTTTCTGCTTGAATAACGCCAGTAACGGTCTTCCTACTTGATTTTTCAGTCGCCTTATAATTATATCTTCTCATATCTACCCTCTTGCTAGTCTATCAAAGTTTTCTACATCAACCGCAAAGTCACGAGCATCATTAAACGACACCGTACCGCTCTTAACAAGTTTGGCCAGTGTTGCATCCATCGTCTGCATTCCAGCGCTCGCACCAGTCTGGATCATTGAATCAATCTGATGCGTCTTACCATCACGTATGAGAGATCGAATTGCTGAATTAGCTACCATAATCTCTGCTGCCGCAATACGTCCACCACCGATTGCTGGCACAAGTCTCTGCGCACAAATCGCCATCAGAATATTAGACAGCTGAGAACGTACTTGTGGCTGCTGATGTGCTGGGAACACATCAATCATGCGGTCCACAGACTGCGCCGCAGAGTTCGTATGCAATGTCGCAAGCACCAAGTGACCAGTTTCCGCAATTGTAATAGCCGAAGAAATCGTCTCAAGATCACGCATCTCACCTAGAAGCACCACATCTGGATCTTCACGAAGTGCGCTTCTGAGTGCTGCTGAGAACGAGAAAGTATCATAGTGTACTTCCCTCTGCACAACCACAGAGCGCTGAGATTTATGAGTAAATTCAATCGGGTCCTCAATCGTCAAAATATGTACTGCTTTCTCACGATTAATCTTATCAACAATTGCCGCAAGTGTCGTCGACTTACCAGAACCAGTTGGGCCAGTTACAAGGACCAATCCACGTGGATAATCCGCAAAATTCTCCACTACACCAGGCAACCCTAATTCCGCAATCGTCTGAATCTTATTCGGAATCAAACGAAACGCACAAGCCAAGTTGCCACGTTCGTGGAACGCATTTGCGCGGAAACGTCCTAATTCGCCGAATGCAAATGAATAATCAAATTCCTTATCTTTTAACAAAATCTTCTGTTGTGCTTCGTCTAGAGTCGCAAAAATCAAACTCTCCACCATCTGTGGCGTTAGCACTGGTTGATTAGCAATAGCAATCAATTGCCCATCAACACGCAAAATCGGAGGTAAGCCCACCTGCACATGTATATCAGAAGCATTCTTGCGGATACATTCTTCAAGTAAAGTTTCAATCCTAGGCCCACTACTATTTTCCATAATTCTATTTTACCACAAGCTTTTTATAATTTATAGGTATTTTCGTCACATGACGATAAATAGCATAAATTACGCCAAATCGGATGCTACGCGGTCTACCTCCTTTATAGTTGTTATTCCTGAAAGTGCCTTCAGCATCCCATCCTGCCTCATCGTAATACAGCCCTTTGCCTTTGCAACCTTCATAATGTCACCTGCCGTTGCACGAGCCACAATCAATTTCTGAATATCGTCATCCACTTCAATTGCCTCATAAAGACCGGCGCGCCCAACGTAGCCTCCAGGAGCCTCTCTCGTTTCCACACCTCTCGCAATCGCATATCCTTTAGAGTTCGCAACCGGCAGCCCAGGATAACCCAAGTCTTCCGAAAGGCTCGGCACTTCTTGTTGACTTTGCGGAAGGACCTTCCCTAGTACATCGTTTATCTCACGTGTCTCCATTTCATTAGACTGATAAATCTCTTTTTTATCAGAAACACGACGCACCAAACGCTGGCCAATCACCGTATTTAAAGTAGATGCAATTAAGAATGGTTCGATACCCATATCCAAAAGACGAGGCAAAATACCAGCCGCAGAGTTCGTGTGTAGTGTCGAGAACACCAAGTGCCCAGTAAGTGCCGCCTGCACCGCTAGGTTAGCCGTTTCTCCATCGCGAATCTCGCCTACCATCACTACGTCTGGGTCCTGACGCAAAATAGAACGAAGGCCGGACGCAAAGGTTAACCCAGCATCCACATTTACCTGAATTTGGTTTACGCCATCCATTTTGTACTCAACTGGGTCCTCAAGCGTGACAATGTTAATAGCTTCAGACTTAATCTTTTTAATCAAAGCGTAAAGCGTTGTCGACTTACCAGAACCAGTAGGACCAGATGTTAAAATCATGCCATTTGGCTTTTCGATCCCCTTCGTAACAGCTCGAAGCGCACGTCCGGTCATGCCCATCTTTTCGACTTCCATAGCCGTTCCGGTTTTATCAAGAAGACGGATAACTACTTGCTCGCCCCATACAACTGGAGAAATTGCAATACGTAAATCAATCTCTTTATCATCCACAGCCACAGTAAACTGACCATCCTGCGGTACGCGATGTTCATCGATTTTTAGATTGGACAAAATTTTTATACGGGATACAAGTGCTGGCTCGATTGCCTTTGGCAACTCCATTACTTGTCGAAGCACGCCATCTATACGACAACGAATCACTAGTGAATTCTCCAGCGGTTCAATATGGATATCCGAAGCCTTCGACTTCGCCGCATAGTCAAGAATAGATGTAAGAGCCTTGGAGATCGGCGAATCCTGGGTAATTGTTTTTACATTCGCACTATGTACCTTCTGAGCTTGCTCTTCCTGAGAAGACTGGGCAGCTTTTTTTACACTAGAGAAATCACTTCGATACTGAATCAATATCGCCCTAATGCCATCTTCGCTCGCCATCACCGTCCGTATCGGCTTCTTAACTAATGTAGCCAGATAATCAGTCGCCTGAACGTTAGTCACGTCCAACATGGCGACCGTAAGTCGACCATCAGCATCAGATAGTGGAACCGCCATACTGCGTTCAGCCACATCTTGCGGTAAATTTAACAAAATCTCTTGTTCAATTTTGACATTTTTCAAGTTTGCATACGGTACTCTCATTACACTTGCGGTCGCATGTGTAATAGTTTCGCTGCTCGTCAACTTCTGCGCTACAAGAGCCGCCAAGATAGGCTGCTTAGAAGCAGTTACATTCTGTCTAACCGCCGCTACCTTCTCAGCATCAACCAGCCCCTCATCCTGTAGTAGCGATACGACTCTTTCCTGGATATCCTTGGTCAAGAGCGCCATTACTAGCTCCCCGAGACGGTCTCTTGTCTAGCCGCATTCTCCGCAGCATTTTGTGTGTTAGTATTTCCTTGGTTCTCGCGATACTGATTTACATCGTTTTCGACAGCCTCACGCTGCTGCGCAGTCGTGCCATTTGCATAACCTTCATTTGCATTGATAGTATCGTTCTCGTCATTGCTGAGCCCATTATTTTCTTGCAAATAATCACTCTCAGTCTGACCAGTATTAGTACGCATTGCATCCTGGCCACAAGCTATTTTTTCCTCTTCGCTCAAAATACCGTTCTGATCTTGGTCCACACAAGAACCCACATACACCTCAACGGTCGGGTTAATTGCGCCAGCATTGAAAATATCCGTATTTGGGGCAGCTAGTTGAGTCGAGGTAGTATTCAAATATTCAAACTTAACAGATAACTCCTTAGGGTCACCGAGAAATGAATTAACGGCAAAGTATGAAATGATGGTTACGAAAACAGCTATAAAACCAACCGTTACATAATCAGAAGTCTTCATTATTCATCCTCCGAACTTACATTCTTTAATACTTTGCCATCGCCCCGAACCTCCTCGATGGATTCATTCAATATAGCAGTCTCAGTGTAATAAGCTTCAGCCATAGCTTCAAGCTTCAAACGGCCACCACTTCTCTCTATCCTAGCACTCTTGATATTAAACTCACGAATTGACCTCTCGATATTACTTAGTGCCTGCATCGTTACGTCTACAGAATCCTCAATCTCGAGGTTGATGCCAATCGCTCCAACACCAGGAATCGTACTTTCGCCAACTTCACCTGGAGTAATAGATTCAGGCGAATAACCAGATATCGTAAATAATTTGTTCAAGCTTGCGCCAACCGCCAATTGATTTGCTGCAGAAGGCAAAGCATCAGGAATAACGCGCAATGCCGAACACATCGCAATTCTTTCCAAATATGACGCCTTCTCGTCATCATCAGTCTGCATACGATAACGCTCAATCAACTCGTCTACACTAACTCTTTGGTTTGTCGAAGAATCAAAACAAATCGAAAGTCCACGCCTTGCTACGCTTTCGAGGTCTTCATTTCGAGATAAGTTCATAATGACATTATAGCGAAGCGTATTCTTAAGAAGAGACAAATCAATATCGTCTGGCTCACAAGATTCCAGCTCAGAAATCGTATAAGTCTTCCCGCTAGGCGCCTTGCATATACCAATATTCTTGATTGCTAAATTATATCCATCAATAGCTTTGCCTTTTTCGGAAATGACCTTACTATTGAATTTAATATATCTCAAGAAATAAACGGAGAAAACCAAACAAACACCGAGAATCAGAGACGCACAAGCAACTGCACCAAGCATTACTTGCTGTGACTTACTAATCTTTATCTTCTTCCCTACTCCCGCATTCTTCTTTTTCATATCCTTCTCCTATTCGCCTGGATTAATTGCTTTAGCGCGTTCTGCAAACATGTCACCAACCTGAATAAATGAATCTGTTACGTTTTGGTGTCCTGAAGGCAAGATAACAATCACATGTTTCTTAGAGAAGCTAAGTACATCTGGATTTAGATGCAGTACAGCACTAAACATCAAAACCAATTTTCCACCAGTTTGTTTACCATTTGTCGAGTTCTCAATTTCTATTCCTTCGGGGGCCATATCACATTCTAAGTTTGTGCTGCTCCAGTTCACGGTATTCCCAACTTCAGTACCCCAATATTGAATACAGTTGCTCTCAAAGTGTTCAACTTTTTCAATCTTACCACTCGTATCCATATATCCCTTCCTATACCAGTCCGAGAATTGTGGAGTCCTATAAATCTTCACAAGATTTTCGCCATCAATCGCTTGGCTGAAATCGACATCTTGAATCAACGTCCTACCAGTCGAATTAGTTGGCGTATCAGCAATATCCCTATCCTGATCACTATAGTCATTACTTCTAGTAGAAGCCTCTGTGTCTGTATTTAACGAAGGGTCGCAGCCTTCCGCACTTTTAGCCCACACGGCATAAACGCTCCCATTCTCATCGGTAAATGGCACGCCATTCGTATCCGACTCAGAAATACACATCGTTGGAATCTCTTTCCCATTCTTATCAACATATCTACCATAGTCGTACTTCATGAGTTTAATAGATTTTGTAAATGATTCGAGGACACGATAATCGATACCATCCGTGGTTGGGCCTGCATCTGCTTGCCCATCAAATGTCAAATCAGCCGAATCCATATTTATATCAAGCGAAGAAATCTTAATCTCATCACCATTTTCTTGCTGTACAATCGAATGCAAAACGGTGAACACTCTCGAAAGCATAGTCTTCTTCTCCGTAATCGCATTTATATCCGATAACTGCTTTTGAACAGTTAGGAGATTGCTGAGGCCATCATACCTCTCAATAGTATTGGACATCGCTTCAAGACGTGAATCTTGATCATTCAATGTTATGTCCTGACCAACCTTAATGCCTAGCAAAACGACCACTATTGCGGCAGCTACGGCAGACACGGCAACAGATGCAAAAAGCACAACATTGCGCTTTTTCTGCGCTTTTATCATATCGGCTTTAATATCAGGAACTAGGTTAATCTCGTACATTACTCATTGCTCCTCTCTGCCAAGCCAATCGCTACGGCAAATTCGCTCGCAACATTTATCAAAGCATTTTGTTGTTCAGGCGAAACGCGCACCAATTGCCATGGGTTGCCTTGCATCGTTGGCACGTCAGTTTTTGCTTCAATATACTCTGCAATAAATGGAATTATCTCTGCAAAACCAGATAGAATAATGCCGCCTACTTTCACATTTGTATATTTACCCTGGAAGAATAGTACAGACTTTGTAAGCTCGGAAGCAAATGCTTCCAATGTTGAATCCAACGCCTTAAATACTTGACCCTCAATCTTATCCTGTGCCAAACCAAACTTTAAGATAAACTGTCTAGCTTGATCCTCGCGAACAGAGAGCGACCCGGCTACAGTCTTCACTAATGCGTCGAAACCGCCAGGAATTGAACGTACTAACCTAGGCGCACCATGGAACACCACCACAAGATCCGTCGATCTTTCGCCAAGGTCAACAATCATTCGTGCATCTACTACGCCAACAGGAGTTAAAGCTCTAGCCATCGCCAATGGCTCTGGTTCCATCGCTACTACATTAAGCCCCATTCCTTCGATTCTCTCGAGAAAATTCTCCGCATAATCATTCGCCGTAGAAGAAACCAGTACCTCAACCTTTGCTGGATCGTTGGGCGACGGACCAAGCATGACATAGTCCGCCTTTGCTTCATCAACTGCCATCGGAATATATTGGTCAAGCTGATACTTAATCGTCTTAGCTAAATCTTTCGGATCTTGGCTATCTACTTCCACGACCGTAGTGAAAGTCTTTCCCGCAGGCATACCTACGGCAATATTCTTTGTGTGAATCCCAGCTTGTTCTACAGCGGTAAGAACAACATCCTGGAATTTCTTTTTTCCAGCATCACTAGAATCCTGAAGAATCTTTTCATCAACAGGAACATAAGCATACTTCTGCAAACTCCAACCTTTGTGTTGGTCCCCTCCGAGTTGTACTATGCGAATCGAGGTTGTCCCGATATCCATCGCGAAGAAATCGCCCACTCCTTGTAATAGTTTCATATATTATATTATATGCTTATGTTTTTTATTTTGCAAGTGACATATAATAAAATCTTTCCAGATTCCCACTCTTCCCCGCCAAACTATTATCGCGCTTACCAATCAAAATAAATCCATTTTCTTGGGCCCAGCTTTCAAAACTCTTCATAATCTCTCTTCTCATCTTTTCATTCTTCACTACGCCCTTCACTAGCTGCTTAGGCTCAGCTTCAAATTGCGGCTTTAGCATCACCAAAAACTCAGTATCCTTCTGGGCTAACTCTTTTTTTACATACAACAACACTGGCCTCAAACTAATAAACGAGACATCGGCCAACACCACCTCTATCTTTTCTTTCGTCTCAAAATCAAATATATCAGTTTTTTCATGTAGCTCGATCCTGGGGTCGAAACGTAATGGTGCTTTCATCTGATTAGTCCCCTTCTCTACCGCCACTACTTTTCGCGCCCCGCGCGCTAGAGCATATTCGGTAAACCCTCCCGTACTTGAACCAATATCTAGCACTGTCTTACCTCGAAAATCAAAATTAAATGCCTTTACCGCATTTTCAATCTTATATTCTGCTCTTCCAACTACCATATCCTTATTATACACTAATTACATTTCGACGCCTATCTTTAAAATTCATACATAACAAAATGAGCTACGTCTCACCGTAGCTCATCCAATATTCATAACTATATACCGTTACTTTTTTCTTTCGCGATATGTGTACGTCTCGGTATCGACATTAATAATGTCACCAACCTTGATAAACGCCGGCACTTTCACGACTACGCCAGTTTCAAGCGTTGCGTCTTTCATGACGGATGTCGAAGTGTCTCCTTTCACAGCAGTCTCAGTATAAGTCACTTCGAGCCAAAGATTCTTCGGAAGTGCGAGATTAATAGGAGTTCCATTATAGAACTGAATATCCATCTCATCACCATCTTTCATAAAATCTTTTGCATCACCAACCATATCGGCAGCTAACTCATATTGCTCAAAAGTCTCTGGATCCATGAAATAAAATTTTTCATCATCCTTATAAAGATATTGCACTTTACGAGTAGTCACCTCAGCAGGCTCAATCTTCTCTTGCCCCTTAAAGGTCTTTGGGAGCAATGCACCAGTAACCAAGTTTTTTACTTTCACGTTCACAATGGAGCCACCACGGCCCATTACTTTCTGTGAATACTCAACTACCTTATATGGCTGTCCGTCAAGCGTGATAAGTACGTTTTTCTTCAAATCTGTAGGTCCATACATATAATATATAACCTCTATAAAATTTAGTTTGCGCTAACGAATGGCAATAAAGCCAAATGTCTCGCACGCTTAACTGCAACTGCAAGTTGTCTTTGTTGCTTTGCCGTCAAGCCAGTTCTAGCACCCGCTTCAATACGACCATAAGGATCAAGAAACTTCTGCAAAGTTTTTACATCCTTGTAGTCAAAATAGATTTTCGGGTCAACTTTAACTCGTCTCATATTTCTTTCTCTTATTAAAATTTATTAAAATGGGATTTCTGACAGGTCGATTTCTTCATCACCACCATCTTGTGGCTCTTCTTGTACGACTGGCTCCTCGTTTCTGGAGCCACCCCTACTTCCACCTTCAGAACTGTTTGCTGGTCCAGTGAAGTTGAAATCTTCCACTACGATTTCCACGCGGCTACGTTTTTGTCCAGAATTCTTATCTTCCCAACTGCGTTGGTCAAGACGGCCAGACACAAGCACACCAGAGCCTTTCTTGGCATATTGGCCAATCATCTCGCCAAGCTTACCCCAAGCCGAACAGTCAATAAATGACACGGATTCTTGTTGATTCCCGCTCGAATCTCTAAATACACGGTTAACGGCTACTGAGAACGAACAAACGCTTGCGCCATTTGGGGTCGTCCTTAGTTCTGGATCTCTTGTTAAGTTTCCTGTAATAATAGCTTTGCTAAAGCCACGCATAATTATTATTCCTCCTCAGTTTTATCATCTTGTGCTTCGTCAGCTTGGTCTGTTTGACGTTCTTCCTTCTTCGCTTCAAGCTTGAGTTTACGCTCGTCAACTGTAACCAAGAGATAACGCAACACTTCGTCTACAATGTTTAGTGTACTAGAAATCTTTGCAGGCGCTTCCGCCGGCAGATCGAGTTCCATGTAGTAATAAACAGCAAAATCCTGGCCTTTAATGGTATAAGCAAGTTTCTTCTTGCCTTCATTGGTTTCTTTCGTAACCTTACCACCATTGGCAGAAATCAGCTCTTTTACTTTACTAACCACTGTATCAAGATTCATCTCAAGATCTGGATGAACCAAGAACGTAAGTTCGTATTGCTTCACGATTTGCTCCTTTGGTTAATGGGAATGCGACTTAATCCATTCCCTGAGTTAATATTGCCAATATTATATCACAGACAAACGGTTTTGCCTAGAGACCACACGATCAAGCTATAATTGCCTAATTTGAGGCTAATTGATCAAATTCTTCAAGACTCTTGATAAGCATATCACGTGGTTTGTTCCCATTTTGCGGGCCAATCACGCCAATTTCTTCAAACCATATCGCAAGACCAGATACAAACCCGTGCCCCTTGCCCAAATATGTCTGCAGCATCGCCGTAGAGAATTTCCCCTTGGAAATAGATATCTCGACTGCCTTTCTGACTACTGGGTCATTCGGATCATACTTACGTCCTAAATCACCAAACGCGCCACCATCAGTCGGCCCCAAACCTTTAATCTGCACTGGCTGAGCCACAACTTCCGGATTATATTCAGGTGCTCTTTGAGCTCTTAAAAAGTCAGTCAGTTTTTTTACGTCGCCATTACCGCGCTCGTCTTCATATGCCCAAGCGCCCTGAATTCTTCTAGGTTTGCCCATCATCTCAGTCGTAAGCATCAACATGTCGCCCTTGCCAAGCAATTTTTCAGCACCACCTTGGTCAAGCATAATTCTAGAATCAATTTGGCTACCCACCGCAAATGCAATTCTACCAGGAATATTTGCTTTGATCAGACCAGTAATAACTTTGACTTCTGGACGCTGAGTTGCGAGCACCAAATGTATACCCGCCGCACGGCCTTTTTGAGCAATTCTGACAATCAGCATCTCTAGGTCCTTGCCAGCCATCATCATCAAGTCTGCCATCTCATCAATCACGACAACAATGTATGGCATTTTCCCCTCTTGCGGCTTCTGTTCGGCCTCTTCAATCTTACCATCTTCAACTTTGACTTCATCTTCTCCGGCTTCAATTCTCGCATTATAATCTGCAATGTTTTTCACTTTCTTTTCTGCCATGAGCGAATAACGCTTTTCCATTTCATTTACTGCCCATTTCATAGCCGACATCGTTTTTTCTACGGAGGTAATAATTGGCGTCAAAAGATGCGGAATATCTTCATATTGAGCCATTTCAACTTGTTTTGGATCCACGATAATCAACTTCAAATCGCTCGGCGAATTGCGATAAAGCAACGAACTTATTAGTGTGTTTGTCATCACGGACTTACCAGAACCGGTAGTACCAGCGATAAGAAGGTGCGGCATTTTTGCCAGATTTGCCACTACGTTCTTGCCCGAAATATCTTTACCTACAGCAAATGTTAGCGGCTCCTTCGCGTTCTTCCACTCACGACTATCGATTATCCCTCTCATCATCACGCTAGCAGACTTTACATTCGGGATCTCTACACCTACACTTCTGGTTCCAGGAATCGGCGCTTCAATACGAATCTTATCTACAGCCAAATTCAACGCCAACTCCTTATCACGCGCCAAAATTTTAGACAGATTCACGCCTGCCGGCGGTCGCATAGTATATTGTGTTACTCTTGGTCCAATATTTGCGCCTTCCATCTCCACATCAATGCCAAACTCAGCAAGTGTCGATTTAATAATCACAGCATTCTGTTGAATATTACCGGCATCTGCTGGACTTTGCTTCTTCTCGAGTAAGTCTATTGGTGGGAATTTCCAATTTTTATCCGCTACTGACGTCAATGCGCCTGCTGGCTTTTCAATCTTAGCTTCCGGCTTCACTGGCGTCTCGACTTCTTCAATCTTCCCACGCCCAAAGAGCCCACGCTTCTTCACTGGTGCTTCTTCTTCCTTCTTCTCTTCTACAGCCACACCTTTGTTCACACGGAATTCCAGCCTGCGCTTCTTATCATCTTCTATTTCTTCAATATTGTCTTCTTTCATCTCAGGCGCAACATCCTTCTCTTTACCCTTCAATGAACTCTTTAGGCCTTTGACTACTGCGCTTGGTGTTTTTTGCAGGATAAACAATAAACAAACCAATATTAATACTACATATACAAACACTGCTGTGCTATCTCCAAACATCGGCACTACTAATTCATTAATCCATTCTCCAACCGCCCCACCATGCGCTATTCCGCTTTTATTCCCATAGCTCAAGACTCCGCTTGCTCCAGCGGCAAACGCAATGAGTAATATAGATACAATCCATACAATCGTTGGCAATCTATTATCGTCACTTCTAAAGATTTTGACAGCTAAATAAGTAAACAAGAATGGTATCACATACATGCCATTACCAATTATTGAGAATACAATCTTATAAGCTCTACTTTGCTCACCAGAAAACCACGTCGCAACCACAATTACAGATATCGCAATCAAAATCAGCGCTAATACCTGTTGTCCCCAGCCACCAGGTAATTCTTGCTTTTTTCTTACTTCCCTAGTACTACGTTTAGATCCACTTCTACCCCGGCTTCCTCCCCGACCAGAGCTTCTCCCACCACGACTTGATTTCTTCTTCGTATTAGCCATAACTGTTTACCATAGTAACACATCTTAATATTTTTCGCAAAGAAAAACCCGGCCGCTAAAAGCCGGGCAGGATTTTGGATATTGTTGGTCATGGTAGACGCATGCGCATCTTCAAGTCAATCAACAGTGGATCATTCACTTCTCGCCACTCGTTACGGTATTCATCTCTATAGAACTGCCTTTCTGTCATGAAACCGCTTCGATCACTCCTGTTTACAAACCTACCGATTACACATACGATAGCCACAACACCAACAATCCAAAAGAGCATAGGTGCATCCCCTCCCCAGAATAAATTTCGGCAGCCCTTTTCAGAACTACCGTATCTTTTCATCGTATCATAAAAACCCAAAAAAGTAAAGCTTAGCATATAGATTTTTTGACAATTTCATAAAAATATTTTATCAAAAAAAGACGCCCTAGGGGGCGTCTTTCCTTTCTAATCGAGGTGCTTCATTGTCAAGCTGAGCCGACCTTTATCATCAATCGCCACCAGCTTTACTTTCACTTTTTGCCCAACTTTCAGAACATCGGATACTTTATCTACCCGTTTATCGGAAATTTGAGAAACGTGAAGCATGCCATCAATACCAGGCATAATATTTACGAACGCTCCGAAATCCTTAATCGTTACGACTTCACCATCGTAAATCTTCCCTACCTCCGGTTCTTCTACTAACCCCTTAATCCATTCAAGAGCTTTCTCGATAGACTTTGGATCGTTGCCGGCAATCGTGACCAACCCTGACTCTTCGATGTCAATCATCGCACCAGTTTCAGAAGTAATCTTATTGATAGTCTCACCACCCTTACCAATAATGGCGCCAATTTTATCTTTATTGACCATCAGCTTCTCAATTCTCGGTGCATAATCAGAAATCTTGTCTCTAGGGCCAGGCAAAACCGAAAGCATATGTTCTAGAATAAACATTCTTCCCTCGTGAGATTGCTTAATAGCTTTCTCAAGAATCTCAACCGGAAGTCCATGTACTTTCATATCCATTTGAAGTGCAGTCACACCTTCAGTCGTACCAGTTACCTTGAAGTCCATATCGCCAGCGAAATCCTCAGCATCCATCAAATCAGTCAACACATACGCTTTGTCGATATCGTCAGCCGTGATATCTTTACCCTTCTCAACATCCACCATAAGACCCATGGCCACACCGGAGACGGGTCGTTTCAGAGGCACGCCTGCATCCATCAAAGCAAGACAGCTAGAACAAGTTGCAGCCATACTAGTTGAACCGTTCTGCGACATAATCTCGGTCACTGAGCGAATAGCATATGGGAAATCTTCTTCACTTGGCAATACCGGCAGAAGCGCACGTTCCGCGAGATATCCGTGACCAACTTCACGACGTCCAGGAGAACCAAGTCTGCCAATCTCACCAACTGTATACGCCGGTGCATTATAGTGATGCATATAACGACGCTTGCCGTCCGTCACTTCCATAGTATCAACCAGCTGAGCAAAGGAAAGTGGCGCAAGGGTCACAATGTTCATAGCCTGTGTTACGCCACGCGTAAAGAGGCTTGAACCATGCGTTCTCGGCAAAATACCAACTTGAGAGCTAAGTGGACGGACCTCTGTGGTTTTTCGTCCATCTGGACGTACGCCATCTTCAACAATCGAACGACGTACTTCATGATGTACCGCAAGTTCAAATGCTTGATTATACTGATCGCGCAAATTTTCGTCATACCATTCAACTTTTTCGTTATCAGTCTCACCTTGCCCAAGTTCTAATGCGAATTCATCATGCATCTCATATTTCATTTCATCAAGAACACGCGCACGTTCCAGTACGTTCCCACGTACTTTTTCACCAAATTTACCTTCAGTCCACTTGTCTACACGTTCCTGAATCTCTGGGTCTGGTAACACTAGTTCGTACTCTTGTGCTGGGGTATTTACAATTTTCTGCAACTCGCGCTGAAGATCAAGCGCTGGTTGGACGTTTTCTACAGCCCAATGCATCGCTTCGATAATCATCTCTTCAGGCACTTCCTTAGCGCCAGCTTCCACCATCACCACCTTGCCATCTTTACAAGCAACTACAAGATCCAGAGCAGACTGTTCGCGCTCTTCTGGAGTGAGAAATGCCTTAAATTCACCGTTAATTCTACCAATACGAAGTCCAGCTACTGGCCCATCGAACGGTACGCCCGCATTCATTAATGCGCTAGAAGCAGCCAACATGCCGATCACATCTGGGCGGAAACTTGGGTCCATCGAAAGAACAGTTGCCACAACCTGTACCTCTTGACGATAGCCCTTCGGGAATAGAGGACGAATCGGACGATCAATCAAACGACCAACGAGCACTGCATTATCGCTTGGCTTGCCTTCTCTCTTAATAAACTTTGAGCTAGAAATCTTCCCAGAAGCATAATATTTCTCTTCGTAATCAATAGAAAGTGGGAAGAAATCCTGCACTACAGGTTTTGTACCTACAACAACAGAGCCAAGTACCACTGTATCGCCATATTTTACAAGCACCGAAGAGGTCGTACGAAAACCAACTCTATTCACCTCAAGCGAGAGCTCACGCCCTAACCATTTTGTCTTTACCACAGTGGTCTTCTTGCCACCTGGATTAATGATATCCATTAAGGATCCCTTTCTTGAGAAAACCTCAGAGAGCGAGCTCGAAACCTTCTTTCGTTCCCCTTCTCTGCCGTTTTCTCAAATTACTAATATTAATTACATTATATCACACTCTCTCCCTATTATAAGCATTGACATTATAGATACTCTATGATATAATTAAAGTATAAGCCTATTTCTACCCAAAAAGTAGAAATAGAGTACATTTCAAGGGAGAGGAGTGGTTTATATGCCCTGGACACCAGAATCTGCAATCGCCGCGGAAAAGCTTCCCTGCCCCAAGATCAGTGAGTGTTTCGACGCCAACGCAAAACTCGGCAACGTCACTCTGAAACAGAAAAGATTTTCTGTCACTTGGGCAGGCTTTGCCAACCCGAAGATCACTATCGACCCGATAGTAGAACTCTGGCGCCCCATCAACCATCAACTGCGAAAGGACACAGACTTAAACCTGGGCATATTCAAACATGGCCCAGATCAAAGGTCCGAGGAAGGAGAGATCGTTCGTACATACGAGGTTTCATATGGCCCAATCAAAAGATCGAATGTCTCGATAGACGATCTAATGAGCCAAGCTGACCAGCTGGTGCCAAGCATGTTAAGAACGCTTACTGCAATCTGCGACGGATGGATCACGGCCGACAATGGTCTAATCGTATTCCTCAGGGATAAGAATAAGAGTTCAATCGATAATTATCTCATCGGGATTGGCATCAAAGAATCTAAGCCCACGCCTCCACAGCCAGAAGAACAGCCCTCTAAGGAAGCACGGCGCCAAGCCTACATTGAAGCTCATCCCGAGCATGCAAAAACGGCGCAACCTCACCGCCGTGCCAAAAAACCGCCCACGAATAGCCCTCAATAACTCAAAAATCCCCGCCTTTTATAGACGGGGATTTCGCTTTTCCCTGCGCTGAATCTTTGCGAATCAGCCCGGAGAAAAGATGTATTTAAGAGGTTACTTACGTAGACCAAGCTTCGAAACAGTCTCTTTGTAGAGATTGAAGTCAGTCTTCTCGAGATACTTGAGAAGTTTTTTGCGCTTCCCAACCATCTGCATCAACCCGCGACGAGCCATAAAATCGTGCTTGTTAGCCTTTACGTGCTCAGTTACTTCTTTTATTCTCTCAGTGAGAATTGCAACCTGCACTTCAGGAGAACCAACGTCCTTATCAGAACGTGCGAGCTTCTTGATAGCCTCTGCTTTCTTATCTTTGCTAATCATGCGCCCAATTATATCATAGGGGTATTGTTTAGGCAAGTGAAACAGCCCTTATAATACTATCTCGTCCAACTTTAAGAATTAATCTTAAGATAATCCTCCAGTGGAGTAGCCTGTTCGATACTATACTTATCTATTTTTGTCCTTCTCAATGCAGTCAAATATGCACCCGTTCCTAACTTCTTCCCTATATCTTCACCGAGCGCCCTAATATACGTCCCGCTCGATACTTCTGTTCTTATTCTGAGATTCGGCCACTTATATTCCAAAATCTCTATATTATATATATGTACTTTTCGCGTCGGCGTATCGACTTCCATTCCTTTCCGCGCTAGTTCGTATGCTCGTCGGCCGTTTATTTTTACGGCCGAAAATGCTGGCACTTTTTGCTCAATCTCACCAATAAAACTTTGAACAACTTTTTTAACCTCACCATCCGTCTTGGGCGTGTCATTTGAATAACTATTTGTTATTTCCCCCTCTGGGTCCCCTGTTGTCGACGTTTCGCCAAGCCTTATTTCGGCAATATATTCTTTATCCAGTTTTAAAAATTCATTTGAACGTTTTGTTGCTTTGCCTGCAAGCAAAATCAACAACCCAGTCGCAAAAGGATCCAACGTCCCAGTGTGTCCCACTTTCACTTTCTTCCCCGCCTTCGCCGACAATACGCGACGCACCCTTGCGACTACGCCAAATGATGATATTCCAAAAGGCTTATCGATCAACAAAACTTCATCCATACGACTATTATATCATCCAAAACAAAATAGCTCCTTACAGAGCCTTTTGTCTATTCCTAAATCTAAGTGTGAATCCCAGGAATCTTAAAGGCACCCGGATCCGATAAACCACTTCCTACAGCACCCGGTACCTGAAAGCTACTTGGGTTAGCAGGTGTAGACATCGTTCCATCACCAGCTACTTGTGGCATTTGTGCCAAGCCATTCGTACTCTCCGGTATAGTTGCGTCAGGTTGCACAGTCGCACTCGACGTTTGCACATTTGCAACAGAATCCATAGCAGTATTATCTCCAGCCGGAGCTACCTCTGGACTCGCTGGTGGCATCGCGCCAAAATCAGGCATTGGCGCTACTGGTGGCGGAGCAATTTCCTGCCCAGGCAAAGGCATCGCACTGGGGGTCGCTTCGATAGTATTATTAGCACTGCCTCCACCTTCCCCCTGAAAATTCATATCTGGCACCCCAGCGGCTTCAGTTGTTTCTATACCTGGCGCCTGTGCCATTGCTGGATTAGGCTCTCCGCCCATAACCCCAGCATCCATTCCCACTGGAGACTCATCAAGCCCCATACCTCCACCGGTAATAATCTTCGGCATCTCCCCACCATTTGTAATGCCTGGCAGATTCGCCTCGGATTCGGCTTGACCTTGCTTAATTAAATCCAAAGCTTCTTCTTCGCTCATTCCAGAGGGTTGCGGAGGAATCATATTTGCGCCCATATCTACGCTCGCATTTAAATCAACTCCAGCATTAGCAACTGGGTTATTTATTGGAATATCCGCCATCGTTTGCTGTCCCTCAAGACCAGCCCCAGCATTCGCCATCATCTTCGCACCAATGTCGCTAGCAACATTAGTATTGTCTTCTTCCATCATCGCCATCAAATTGCCATCCGGAACATCTGCCTGATCAACATCCTGAGTACCAACCATTGCACCATTTGGGCCATTCTCTCCAACTTGTATTCCTCCTTCACCAGGAAGAGGCTCGTTCAGCGCATCATCTATCATCTTGCCATAGTCAGTAGAGCCTACATTGGAATTTTCTTTTTCAATTCCATTTAAAATCTGGTCTGCTATTTCCCCACCAGCATAACCATCAGCATTCTCTGGTACAACAGCTACATCAACTCCGGCGACAGTTCCATCGTTAGTCGGCGTATTAGTAGCCTCCATAGGGCCCATCGCTTCGGCCATTGCCGCACGTACCGCCTCATTAGCCTCAGAAGAATTCTCGTCCACCGACACCAACGGATTATCCGAAGTAGGAGATCCAGCCGGAGTATTGTCATCCGTAGAGCTCTGCTCTTCTGCTTCATTCACAGCAGGTAAAGCGGCTTCAACTTCCTGGTTGCTCTCCTCCTGCGGAACAGAAATCGTGTCGGCTAGTCCTCCAGTCGCAGTTTCAGCCTCGGTGGTTTCTTGTGTGCTAACCTCCGAGCTAGCCTCATCAGTACTAATCATAGCCTTACTCGCTAGAGCATCAGTACTATCAACACCAGTCGTTTGCACCGTTGCATCATCCGAGCTTTCTTCCGAAACTTCTGCAACATTCGGCTCTATCAGTGCGCCGCTGCTAGTACGTATTTCAGGTGTATCCGCACCGGCTATACCAGGAAGAGTTACTTCGTCATTCTGTTCCTCCGAACCTTCCCCATGGTTTATTTCTAACTTTGTTGCATCTTCAGGATTTGCACTGCCCTCGCCATCCGCTCCAGGAACAACAACGTTCTTTTCACCTTCGTCTTCCCCATTAAATACCACTTCACCTTGAACATTCTGTACTACTAGCTGTTGATCAGCGCCAGCGCCCATCAACTTAGCCGCAAGCGCCATCGCATCTGGAGTCGTCTCAGGGTTCTTAAACCTATCTGTCGCCGCCACAAGTCCCGTTAGCAAAGCAGTTGCAGTACTAGCATCCATATCAGGGTTAATCGCAAAAGCAAGTTTAGATACCATTTCAGAAATCGAACTCGCGCTCGCATCAACCCACTCTACATCACCAAACTTTCCTTCTGCCCCGTTCGTAATATTAATCGATGAAGCGTCGTGCATAATTCGACCGTGCTCTTTCAATGCAGCATCAAGTTCTGTTGCCGCCGGCACATTCAAAGCAATTACAAGATCCACATTGTAATCGCCACGTGAGAACTCCAAATCATCGCCAGAAATCGTCGTCTTATATGGCGTGACATAGACCTTTACGAAATCGCCATCAATCTTATATCTTAGATGATCCGCCTTGTCTTTATTTAGAGCAATCACAAAATCTTGCAAACTTTCTGTACCAGTTTCGAATCTTTCCCTCGGTTTCAAAAATTCCAATACATTCGGCGTTTTACCAGAATAAATAGCTGTGACATGCTTGCCAATGTTATCAAGTGCCATCGAAAGGCCCATCGCAGCCGCGATTTCATCAACAGTCGGATCATTAGATAGCGCAACTAACACGCTCTCAGCATCTTGAATTTTGTCTAATACTTCGTCAAGCTTTGGATCTGCGTTTGTTTTTGTATTAGTGCCGGCATTTCCGCCACCCGATTTAGTATTTTTTCGATCTTCGCCGTTATTTTCCATAATAAAAACAATTCTCAAATCCAGTGTATCATAAAACTTATGGTTTTAAAATAGAAAAATAGAAAAACAAAAATGCAAGGCCACTTTTTACAAAAGCTTCTTTATTCTATCCACCCTCACGCCATAGTTCGAAAGCGATAGCAAGTGATCTGTCATCTTATCCATACAAGTAATAGTCATCTCAAAGTAGCCTATAAGCAGCACCAGCACATCAATTCCTATAGATCCATCTATCACCATCTTTGCGAGCATAATATAAAGCATTATCTTCCCAAAGTAAGGCAATGAAGCCCATATCGTATTTCTGCGCGCAATCGCACGTCTTCGTTTACGATATTCTCTCACCCAGCCAGGAAAGCTCTTCTCCATCTTAGCCCATTGCTCATTTATTTCCGTGCTTTCTGCGGCCTCTATTCGTTCTTCGCTCGCAACACCTATTATCCCCAATTCCTCACGCTTCTCTCGCGATACTTCCGCTTTGACGTTAATCATTTCTGTAAAAGCGCTAATCACGCGATCTTCGACCTTCCTTGCATTACCATATCGCTTTGCTTCTTCCTTTGCGTTACCATTAAGCAACCACAAATATATCAAATCTACAAAAACCGCAATCAAGCCGATCAGCAAGTCCTGAGTCAAGAAAATCACAAAGATAATCAATAATCTTATCAATAGCAATAGTGCTTCATACGCTACATTCACACCATCAACTACCCAACGTATGTCATCCGCAAAAGTATCTATTACTCGCCCTTCTGGCATCTTTTCTAATAGCTCCGGATGCTGTTCAACATTTTTGAACATTCGTTCTTGTAAACTTACGTGGTAGAACTCAGCCATTCTCATATACGCATAATGGTTTATCCTCAAAAACCCAAAATACAAAGCATAAAACCCCACGTACATGCCAACATACACCCAAATCCCAGAATAATTATCCTCTGTGATCATCCGGATAATCCCAGATGTCGCCAACGGCGGCAATAGTCCTGCAAGGTTATACGCAGCTGAAGAGAAAAGCATTAGGTAATCCAAATGCCGTCGGCGCCCTGCCACCCTTCTCAAGTTCCGAATAATCTCTACATATTGCTTCATCTAATATTCTTTTCGTACTCCACATCCGTCACATCATACTTTTGTCTCTTGGATATAGCTCTGAGCAACTTATTGGAACCCCACCCAATAAGTGCTAATACAAAGAAGTATACTGCGCCAAACCACGTAAACTTTGGCGCCGATTGTTGGAATAAGCCCAAGATCGCAGCGCCCGCGCTCATGGAAGTAACGATAGTCAAAGTATTCACCGACTTGCTCGTTACGTCCGACTTTAGTTCGTCAAACTGCTTTTGGGCCGAACCAACATAGTTCTTTGTCATTTCCCAAAGATATGTAACATACTTCAGCGTATCCGCAAGCGTCTCGTACCTATAACCAGAAATCACCAAGAATTCTGCAAGCTCTTTGTCGCTCTTAGCAATCTTCTCGCGCGTAGGAAGATAAGTAGACATCTGCTTGATGCGCCCATCAATCAATGTAATCGTTTTAGCATAGGCTTCTAGCTTCGTCGCAAACTTCACAATTTCCGATCCTTTCACCATCTTATGGGCTTTTACATCATCAATTCTTTCCCACAAAATGCGGTGAATGTTTAGATATCTATGCATCTGCCCTTTGAACTCCCGTATAAACACCTGCTCTTCGATGTATCGTTCTATTTCATCCAACTTTTTAGATTTATTATTGATGAAATAGTACTTATCTCCACGCAGAACATCATACTTATCGTTATCAAACTCGAAATATTTCTGCTTATCGGTTTGTTCCAAAAGTGCTTCCATCTCTTTTTTAGCCGCTTTATCGAGCACAATAAAATACGGATATACATTCTCGATATTTGCCAATTCTTTTGGCACTGGCGCGCCCAAGCTAAACAAATAGTTAATCGCCGGGGATAGTTTCGTCTCGTAATAATCTTGAACTTTCTTAATGTCTAAACTCAGCGTATCAGTCGTCACGTTACTATTTCTCAAAGTGATAAGGCCATCTTCAAAAATCTTCACTCTAATTCCCTGTTTTGAAGTAAACTCTAAATACTCCTCGCCGCTCACGCCATAGTCCAGCTCTTCGATTTCGAGCGCATCTCGATGCTCTTGTAACTTCTTCTCATTAAGGTTAATCACACCACCGGTTCCACGCAAAAAATCATACACCTCAGAAAGCTGCAACATTGTTCGTTGGAACCACCCACCTACGTAGACACTACTTATTTTCATGCTCAAAAATCTCCTTTATCACTATTATAACATAACCATATTAAGCAATCTATAAATCTATTTTCCTGATAAATTCGATTCGAAACCGCACCTTTGCAATTATCTTGGTTCCACCTTGCAGTTTTTTTAGTAATAGGGTATAATATCACAAAAGTTATATAAATTTAACAGGAATTCCTAATGCCAATTATTAAATCCGCTAAGAAAGCTGCCCGTCAGGCAACTAAGCGTACCGCCAAAAACCAAGAAATCAAGAAGAACATCAAAGCAGCATTGAAGAACTTCAAGAACAACCCAACTGCTGAGAATATGAAGAAAATTCAGAGCGAGTACGACAAAGCCGTCAAAAAAGGTTTGCTCAAGAAGAACACAGCTTCTCGCCGCAAATCTCGCCTCGCTAAGCTTTCTAAAGAATTAAACAAAGTTGAGAAAAAAGCCAAAAAGGCAGTCAACAAGACCGCCAAAAAAGTCGCTAAAGCTACTAAATAGTCGCTAATCTCAAAAGAAAAGATTTCACCAATGTCCACGGCTCAACAGCCGTGGATTTCATTTGCATATCAACTACTGCTAATTCTTTTAATATTCGTTTTTCTTTTATTCCTCGCGGCCGCCATTCCAGCTTCTTCAACGCCTGTGACACCATTAACCCAAAGAACATATATGGATCTTGGGCGCTCTCAATTTTCTCAAGCTCTCGTATCGCCTGCATGCCATCCTTTAACGCCATATCATATATATTGAATACTGCCTTCATATCGATTGATGGTGCTAATTTAAACTCAATAATCTCCACGCCGGATTTTACAATATTCTTTGTTGATGATAATCTCTTATCGATTTTCGTCTCCCAAATAACAATCTCGGAATCAGTCTTCAAATAATCATTTATCTTCTCGGCAAAATCATTCCAAACTTCACTATTCTCACCAAAATCTTTTATTAAGATCTTCCTCTCGCCCACCGAAAATAATGAGCCGCCCAAAAACAAACTCGGCAAACTCTCTCTAGTTAGACTTTCGCCCTCAAATACCTCGTACCCCTCACCTAATTCTCTAACTACTTGTTCGCCGATTTTTACTCGATCATCTCCAGTAAAAATCTTAATCCCCACAATCGCCCTTTTCTTCGTCCGTATCGTAATTATCCTCGCGTTCACTCTCCAAAAGCTCAATATCCTTATCTTCTTCCATCTCAGCTTCTGTTCTCTCGTCCATGCTCCTCCTTTTCTTCATTGTACCAAACTTTACGTTTTTTGACACCTCGGGCAATAATGCGTTCCCCTTCCACCAACTTTCGTTTTTACTATCTTCTCTCCGCACCGACGACATTCCTTCCCTTGCCGATTGAAAACCTCCGCGAAAAGTTCCAGATAATCCCCTCTCGTTCCGTCACTCTTCACATAATTCCGGATTGTCGAACCGCCGGCATCCAAACTTTTCTCCATTACCGTCCGCGCGCCAGCGATTATTTTCTCTGCATCCTCTTTTGAAACCAATCCCGCCTTCCTCTTAGGGTTAACCATCGCATAGTGTAATGCCTCGTCAGCGTAAATATTTCCTAACCCAGCTATAATCGTCTGATCAAGGATCACGCTCTTAATCGGTGCGCCCTTATGTTTTTGCAGCTTTGCATATAGCTCTTCCCCAGACATTTCCCAAGGCTCTTTAGCTAATTTGCGTATAAAAGCGTCTTTCTCAACCCCATTTGTTGGCACGACCTTCATAAAACCAAATTTACGCTGGTCATTAAAGAATAATCTTCCATTTTCAAAATCTATAACCACACGCGTCTGTTTATTTGGCAATTCCGCTATAAAATTATCGTTCGGGTGTCCACCAGCAAATCTTTCTTTACCATTAGACCATATCATCTGACCAGTCATCCTTAAGTGGCAAATTAAGCTCTTCCCGTTCGACAAATCAAAAATTAACGCCTTACCACGCCGTCGCATAGCAATCACGTCAGCACTTATTATTTCCTCTGGCTCTCCAATAAAGCTCTTCGTCTCCAGAATTTCGACACTCAAAACCCTTCCGCTTCTTTTTCGCGTCAAACACTCTTCAAGCCCACGACGAATAGTTTCAACCTCTGGTAATTCTGGCATTATTATTTACCAGCCAAACCCTTCACCACCTTGTTCAGCTGCTCGCTCTCTACCACTTCGCTAGTATCAATCAAGCCTTTTATCCCCTGCTCCTGCAATTCTTCATCTAACCCCCGAACGTTCTTCATAACCATACTTATTCTTGTCGTTGTCAGTTTCACGTCAGTCCTGCTCACGTCCGCTCGTATATCTTTCAGCCAACCAGACTCTAATATTCCGTTCAAGCTCGTTCCAATTCTGAACAGCCTTGTCGATGCATAACCATACAGTTTCTGCGCATCGATAAGTTTTATATTCTCGCTCATCTGTACGCTAGAAATACTCACATATAGGCCATCAAAATCACCAAGAAGAATATTCATCACACCACCACCGACTTCCACCAACACCGAACCATGGAATATTAGCACGCTCTTTGAACTAAACCCTGCGACATCTCCATCAAACGCCCTTGTCGCGATATATAATGCACTACGTAGTTCTCCGGTTGTCTCCTCAACTTTTTTAGCAAACGCAGCCCTACATTCATCCTCGCTGCCAAATCCCGAAGTCATAACCGACCTCAACTCTCTCACCGCCGTAAGATAGGTTTGAGCATCCGCTTCTAGCACTTCGGCAAGTTCTTTATACTCACTGGTTCCGTAATTACCACTCAGGCCATTTAGTACCTTAGAAAAACCTTCCTTCAAATCAGATAGCTCTGCTACGATCTGCTCGTTCGCAAGCTCTTTAAAACTATATTTTAGTAACTCTTCCGCGCGGACGCGATTCGTCAAATATATTTTAAAATAATTTGAAAAACCTCGTGCATCATCAGCAAGTTTTGCCGATTCTTCCCCCACTGTCGTCCTTGTCAGAATTGTTTTTGCAGCAAATCCTCCACCGCCAATCAAAATCACGAGCACCAGTAGTATAATCCAGGTCTTAGCATTCTTCTTTTTTGGCTCCTTTAAATCTTCCTGCTCATCCTTTTTTGCAAGCTTAACATCCTCTGATTTATGAGGCTTGCTATATTTCTGCACTTTTTGTTTTTTAGATTTCTTCACCTCTTCCATATATAATATATATATTAGCACAAACCCGCTAAAATCTTAATGGTTAGCCGAGCAACTTCGTAATCAAATCAATAATTAACTCTTTTTCGTTTGGCTTGCTCTCAGAGATAAGTAGCACAATCGCAGTCAAAGCACGATCGGATATTTTTGTTTCTCCGTCATCCGATAGGTGGCAATCATTAATAGTCAAGAAATATATAAATACCAACGCGCCTATTTGTCGGTTGCCTTCTACAAATGGCCTTTCCTTCACGACATAATACAACAGTCTTGCTGCTTTTTCTGCAACGGTCTTACCCGTTTCATCTAATGCCAGATTATTCAACGTCTTCTCGATTTTCACTTCGTCTTTTGGTTCACCGAACTCGCTACTTTCGTGAAGCTTCTCTCGCAAATTATCCGCTAAGTTCTCTACCTCGGCAAGACTCACATTCCTTCTTAATCCGCTAGCTTTCTTGAACACCGGGATCTCGCCCGCATCATAATCTTGAATTATCTCCACAGTTTTCCCATAGCGAGAAATAACTTCCAAAATGCCTTTTGCCTCTCCCTCCTCAAGTTCAGTCTTAGACATTAGTCTTCGTACCATTGAAAGCGCCCCCTCAAGCTGCTCCAATTTTGCGCTCGGAAGTTCGCGCACTCTGCGCTCATTCACCGCAGCCCCATCGACAATATATTTTTTCAGTACAGTAGTCGCCCAGACTCTAAACTTAGTCGCTTTTTTCGAGTTGACCCTATAGCCTACTGATATAATCGCATCAAGATTATAAAACTTAGTCAGATAAGTCTTCCCATCTGCGGCAGTATGTGCATTTTTTGCACATACTCGAACTTCCTCTAGTTCCCCGTCTTTAAAGATATTCCTTAAATGACGCCCTATTACCGTTCTGTCTACATTAAATAGCTTCGATATCTCTTCCTGAGTCGCCCAAATTGTTTCTTTTTCTTTGTCTATATCAAAAATGACCTCGCCCTCTTCCACTCGATATATCTCTAAACCTCTTTCCATCGCGCCTCCGCTTTACGTTGTATAAAATAATTGATCAAATGTGTATTCGCTCAAACTACACTTCGCTCCACCTGTGGCCATCTTTAACATCCACTTCCAACTTCACTCCTAGCTCTGGCGCCACACCTTCCATCACTTCTTTCAAGACCTTCTTTGTTTCCTCTACCACATCCGGTCTGCACTCAACCATAATCGAATCGTGCACCTGCATAATCATCTCCGCCCCCTCCGGCAACTTGCTATCAAGCCTTATCATCGCAACCTTCATTAAGTCGGCTTCCGTGCCCTGAATTGGCATATTTTGTGCCGCTCTTTCTGCGCCCATTCGCACAATAAAGTTCGAACTCTTCACGTCTGGGGTCGGTCTACGTCTACCAAAATATGTCTCCACATAGCCTTGCTTTCTAGCCTGATCAAGATATACTTTCAACTTATCCGCAATCGGCTTTCTTAACGTAAAATACCGATCTTCAAATTCTTTCGCTTCTTGTATCGACATGCCCGTTGCGTCTGCCAGACCTTTCGCGCTCATCCCGTAAATAATCCCGAAATTCACAACCTTAGCTAATCGGCGTTGATCTTTTGTCACTTCGCTCATTGGCACGTGATACACTTCTGCAGCGGTTTTAGTGTGAATATCCACGCCATTATTAAAATCTTCAATGAGCTTTTCGTCTCCGGACAATACAGCCGCAAGACGCAGCTCAAACTGCGCATAATCCGCTGAGATCAATATTTTATCCTCATCCACCACAAACCCACCACGTATCTTCTTCCCTTCCTCAGTGCGCGTTGGGATATTCTGTAAATTAGGATTAAGACTCGAGAGTCGTCCTGTCGCCGTCACATTCTGTGTGAAAGTAGTGTGTATTCTATCATGTTCGTCTGCTAGCTGCGGTAAAGGTAAAATATAAGTAGAAAGTAATTTTGCTGCTTCACGATACTCCATCAATTTCGGAATTACTGGATGCAAATCTTTCAACTTATCTAACTCTTTCGCGCCAGTCGAATACCCACGCTGAGTCTTTTTGACACCCTTTACGGGCAAACCCAATTTGCCAAATAAAATATCAGAAAGTTGTACAGGCGAGTTAATATTGAACTCAGTGCCAGCCGCCATATATACTTCAGTCGCTAGTCTGTCAACATATCCCTCATACTCTACGCGCATTTTCTCAAAATATTCTCGATCAATCTTCATTCCGCGCTTTTCTATTTTATAAAGTACTGGAATCATCGGAAAATCCAGTTCAGCTAATACCTTGTATAGTTTCGGGTTTTTCGAAAATTCTTGTTTTTGCTGATTATACTCAACGCGCATTCCTTCAGGATCATCCGTAAACAAGCTCGTCTGCTCGTCCGATTTACGCTCCAATGGATTTAACAAGAATCTTCCCTGACCCAAATCATAAAATTCTGCACCACTAAGAATCTTTTTAGCAATCTTTTCGTCACGATGCATCAAGGCCTTAACATCAAAACTGAAAATGATATCATCCGGCAAAGCCTCGTCGCTAACTCCCGTTTTCTCTTCTAGGTTCGGCTCCATCTCAGCTTCACTTAAATCTTTCATAAAACGCCTTTCTAGACTCCTAAATTCCAAGTTCCTCAACGCATCAACAATTCTGCCCTTGTCAATCACCAAGTCTGGCATTTCTTCAAGGTTAACCGGGGCATCTAGCATCATCTTCGCTAATTTATAGCTCATATAAGCCGATTCTTTACCGTTAATCAATTTCTGCTGCGTAGAACCGGAAATATTATCTATATTGTCATATATACCATCTAAGCTACCGTATTCATTCAATAGCTTAACAGCTCCCTTTTCGCCAATCCCGGGCACGCCAGGAATATTGTCCGACGCATCGCCCTTCAACGCCTTAAGATCCAAAAACTGCGCTTGGCGGATACCATACTTAGCTTCGACCGCCGGCACATCAAGTTCTTCAAGCTCAGAAAAACCTTTCAGGAGCCGATACATTTTCACGTGCTCCCCCACTACTTGCAGCATATCTAGATCAGAAGAAATAATGCTCATTTCATATAGTTGAGAAGCTTGGACATTCTTCTTCCATGCTTCTGATACCTGATTGGCCAGCGTACCAATGATATCATCTGCCTCATAACCATCAAGCTCAACGAACTCCCATCCCAACGCGTCAATCAAATTCCGAAGTAGCGGAATTTGTGTATAAAAATCTTCCGGTGGTTTCGTCCGACCCGCTTTGTACTCACTATAAATCTCTTTACGCTTAGCTATAGCTGTGCCGCCCGCTTTATCCCAAGCTACAATTACTTTATCTGGGCTTAACTTTTTTACAAGCTCCATCGCAATAGCGGCAAATCCATATATACCACCAGTTGGGGTACCATCACTTGTCGATAAAGCCCCCATTGCATAGTACCCTCGGTAGAATACCGACTTACCATCAATGACGACTATTCTCTTCATTTAAAACTCAATTTCCTTTAGGATCGTTGCTAATTGCTCATTTGCTTCCGCAATTGTGCCATCGTTCAAAATATAATAATCCGCTGCAGCTATCGGACCTCCTTTTTCAAGGTTCTCTATCTCGCTACGGTCTCTTTCCATAATCTCCGCACGGTTAAATGGCCTATCTGGGCGTTCCGCTACACGCTTATACCTAAGCTTCTTCTTTACCACGACAGCTACGAAAATCATTTCTCCAGGAAATTCTTTCTTCAAAGTCACATACTCAGTCCACGAGTACACGCCGTCAAGCACAATCCGCTTTTGCCCCGCTTCGATTAACTTATGCACGTCATTTATTACTTGTTTCACAACCCAATCTTTCCCCTCAGTCTCACGGATCATCTCGCGGAACTTCTTTTCGCTTTCACCATCCGGCGTACGCTCAATCCCGCGTCGTTCCATCTCGCGATAGATCATTCCACCAAAATAAACCTTTGGGTAACCAAGCCCCGTCAAATAATCCACAGCGACGCTCTTGCCACTTCCACTCATCCCCACTACTGCAAGAATTTTTACGCCTCTATCTTCTTTCGCCACGACGACCTCCTTAATTTTTATTATTATATCACAATACTTCTCTTAATAGAACCAAAAACACCCGAGACTCTAGACAAAAATCATATCAGTTGTTTTGAATTACGCGAAGAGATTTATCGCTCTTTTTAATTTCAATTTTACTGACGTCATCGAGTTTATATCCATCTCCCTCAGCACAAACAAACACGCCACTTGGCTTGTCAAACGTTAATACATCTCTCCTACTTTCTTTTCCAGGAAGTTCCCCCTCTAGGGCTTTCACGAATTTCCTAAACATTCTTACAATACTACGATTCCGCATCGTCCCGCTCCAAAACTTCTCCGCATCCTTATACCACGTTCCACCAGGCACCACCCCTGCTAAACTCGCGCCATTCATCGCAACATAATCCGTAGTGTACTTCATGACTTTAGTGTCATTTAATCTCATCGCCTCAGGCAATAAATCTTTTCGATGTTTATTTTTCCTATACCATCTAAATAATTTCTTCGCAGAATATTTCATTCGATTCTTCGCACGCGTCAATTTCTTTCGCACTTTTAAATCTTCCAGGACTTCCGCCGCTTCTGCCATCATTCCAACAGTAAAATATACCCCAGAATAAGTGTAATGACGATCATTCACTCTCACTTCAAGCGGGTAAAATTCTTCATATCTGCCCTCCTCAAATTTTCTGATTATTGTTTCAAAATCCATCCTGCCAAGCGTGCTAGCAAAATCATTGAAATTTCCAAACGGCATTACCGCGAGCGTAGCAATTACACCAGACTGGATAACTGCATTCATCGCCATTGTTGCTAAACCATCTCCACCTGCAGCCAGCACCAAATCACCCTTGCGAATAATTCTCGCCAGGTTTCTTAATGTCTCTTTGTAATCCGAAAGCTCCTTCACCTCGAATTTTGCCACCATCCAACCTTTTAATTTTCGTGATTCTGCAATCACTTTTATATTCGCTTCAGCAAAAAGAGTCGAGTACTGGCTGTAGACAATTATCAACCGTTTCAAACTTCAACCTCCCCCTTCGTTGTTTAACTCCAACCCGGAATCAAGAAGCGCATTATAGCATAGAACAAGCCATAAAGTGCTATCCCAATCACAATCTCAATAATACGGCGTTTCGCTTTTGTTACTGTAGCTGGTTCTCCGCTCGACGTCGCATATTGAATACCAGAAATAATAAGACCAATCACTGAAGCCGCACCAATAAGTATGGTCAAAACATCTATACCAAGGCCTAACAACCCGTAAATACCCTCACTATAACAACCACCAGATCCAATTAAAGCCGTGCTAACCGATCCTTCCCCGCAAGTATTGGCCGCAATTATTCTTAGAATGTTATACATAAACCTCCTTATCTTAGGTATTCATGTAATTTTTTCGTGTCTTTATGTTTCCTGAGCTTAGAAAGCGCTTTCGCCTCAATCTGGCGAATACGCTCTCTAGTTACAGAAAACTCATAACCAACTTCTTCCAAAGTATGTGGTCGTTCTCCACCGATACCAAAACGCATCTTAATAATCTTTTGCTCACGATCGGAAAGTGTCGAAATAATTGAAGCTAATTGTTCCTTGAGTATTTGATTTGCCGCAGAATCCTCCGGTGAAGCCCGCTCCTCGTCCTCGACAAAATCGCCTAATACTGAATCCTCATCATCTCCATCACGTCCTACGGAAGCATCAAGCGAAGCGATATCTTGTTTAATGCGCATCACATATTCCACTTTATCGACTTCCATGTCAAGTTCTTTAGCGATTTCCTCGATAGTTGGTTCGCGATTAAGTTCAGTAGTCAGCTTTCTTGTTGTGCGCAAAACTTTATTAATCGTTTCCACCATATGGACTGGAATACGAATTGTTCTTGCCTGGTCGGCAATCGCACGCGTAATAGCTTGTCTAATCCACCAAGTTGCATAAGTCGAAAATTTAAAGCCCTTTTCTGGATCGAACTTTTCTACCGCACGCAAAAGTCCGGTGTTCCCCTCCTGAATAAGATCAAGAAAATCTAGGCCACGCCCAGAATATCTTTTCGCAATCGAGACAACAAGGCGCATGTTTGCCTCGACCATTTTGTCTTTTGCTTTTTTATCACCTTCAACAATTCTTTTTGCTAGTTCAGTTTCTTCATCAGAAGAAAGTAGTGGGATTTTACCAATCTCACGCAAATACAACCTTACAGAGTCATCCGCAAACGCATCTACGTTGTCCACAGTAATCTCAAGATCTTCATCAGAAAGCTCTTCTTCGTCTGCCAAATCAAGAGCGTCTGGCTCCATCGGCTCCAACAATAAGTCGTCTTTGTCTTGATCCATTTTTAGCATTATAAGCTACTTTTTTGATTTTTGCAACTCGTTTATCTTCTTGAGGACCTCTTTTTCTCTTTCAGGCTCAATATCCTCATTCTCCAGCTCCGCCGTCAGTTGTTCTATCTCATTCTTTGCCATTTCATTCTTCAGTGCCTTATATAAATCTTCCACTTCCTTTTCCAAATCTGACTTACTGTAATTCTTATATGTATTATCAAAAATCAATTCCAGCTCACTAAGCTTTGTTTCGTCTTCTGGCACCTCCAGTTCTTCCGGCCCATCAACGCCACCATAAACCATTATTGATAGAAGATTGTCTTCAAGACCAATAATCCGATCAGATTTCATTTCTGTCTTGGCCTTCTTCAGTCTCTTTTTCGGCCTTTCCGACATCTTTCGCGCTAAATCGTCTGCCTTACCATGCAAATCTTCCCTGCTCACATCTAGCTTTTTTGCCACTTCTTCTTCATAATGTGCGCGTTCAACTTTATCTTTCACAAAACCAAGCAATCTCAAAGCAATATCCGAATACTCTCGCTTCCCAAACCCAGTCTTCAAATCAACCTTTTCTTCATACTTCTCAAGTAGCCACTCTACCGCTGGCTTTCGTTCTTCCACTGCTTTTTGCCACAACCTTGCTCCACGCTGAATCAGCTCGTCAGGATCCTTCGCGCCTTGATAGTCCGATATTACAGTCAAATTAATCCCCAAATCTCCGGCCATCATAATTGCGCGCTCTGCTGCTTTCACGCCAGCCTCGTCACCGTCGTATGCTAAACGTATATCGGCCGTAAGCCTAGATAATGCCTTCAAATGTTGTTCCGTCATCGCCGTGCCACTGGTAGCCACCGCTTCCTTCACACCAGCTTGATGGCTGGAAATTACATCCATGTTCCCTTCTACAATCACCACAAAGCCACTTTTCCGAATTGCTTCCTTTGCTTGTGCTAGCCCAAAAATAAATCGACTCTTATTAAATAATAGCGTATCTTGAGTATTCAAATATTTCGGTTCACTCTTATCCAAAACTCTAGCCGTATAACCAATTACATTACCAGTCGTGTCGATAAACGGTACAATCATTCTCCCGCGAAACATATCGCCATTAAACCTATTAAGTAACCCAGCGTCAATTAATTCGCTCTCAGAAAACCCACGACTCTGAAGAAACTTCTTGCAAGCCTGCCCTTCTTTTGGCGCATAGCCTATCCTAAATTCTTTCACTATCGCTCGATTCAAGTTCCGCTTATAGAAAACATATTCCGAAACTCGTCGGCTCTTTGACAAACAGTACTGATAATATTTTGTTGCGAGTTCCAAAGCCTCTCGCGCTCTTGCCTTGCGTTTGGCAAGCTTGGCATCTCCGCCTGCATATCTGGAAATATCCACTCCAGCTTGTGCAGCTAGCTTTTCCAAAGCCTCCTTGAAGCTTATCCCCTCAACTTCCATCACGAAGGTAAAAATATCGCCACCTTTATTTGCTGAAAAATCATGCCAAATCCCTTTTTCTGGACTAACCATAAATGAAGGTGTCTTATCCACTCCCCATGGCGATCTTCCCTTCAACGTTCGTCCTGCACGCTTCAATTCAATATACTGCGAAATAACATCCTCAACCGGAAGTCGTGCCCTTATCTCCTCCTTTGCGTCATTCATATCTTCAGTATATCACCTTTTTATGGTACACTTAAACCATGAACGATTTGGAATACTTAAATCAAATCTCAGCAAAAGTTAATCAACCAGCACAAACAGGTTTTTTCGACAAGAAGATGAAGATCGTTCTTGGCGCACTTGTTGGCATTGTTATTCTGTTCATCATTATAGCCGTTGCCGCCGGCGGTTCCTCGAAGACCGAGTCTACAGTCCCCTCTGAGTTAGGACGTCTCTATACCCGCTCAACCGAAGTCAACAAAACCATTGCCAAATACAACTCTAACGTCCGCTCTTCTTCGCTTCGTTCCAATGCGGCGCAGCTTTCTACGATTCTCACAGAAGTCTCGTCTTCATCGTCAAATTACCTTACTGCAACTTTAGGCATCGATCTTAAAGGTGTTGTAATGACCGCCGAGGATGCACTTGACATTGAAAATCTCAATAAAGACCTCGAAACTGCACGCTTAAACGGTATCCTAGACCGCAAGTTCGCGTCGGAAATGTACTACCAGATTCGCTATCTTCTTACCATAGAACAGTCCGTCTACACCAAAACCAAAGACGCCACCCTCAAAGCGTCCATCGACTCTTCAGGCAATTCCCTTTCCATTCTCGAAGAATCATTCCGCAACTTTTCCGAATCCGACTAATCCTTTTGCGGTGTGATATAATATCCCTGTATGAACAAAGAAACAAACCTAAAAGCTAAAGCCGAAGCAGCCCGTAAAAAAGGGGCTGACTTCACTAATACAATTAAGCAAAAGGAGCCAAAAATGTTCAAAGAATTCAAAGAATTCATTAATCGCGGATCAGTTACCGACCTAGCCGTAGGTATCATCATTGGTGGCGCATTCACCGCCATCGTCACTTCCCTGGTCAATGATGTCGTCATGCCAGTTGTGTCTATGATTATCGGTGGCTTCGACTTTTCGTCACTCAAACTTACTATCCCAGCTTACATTGAAGGCATCGAACCAGCCACTATCAACTACGGCAACTTTATCCAAGCCGTTGTTAACTTCCTCATTATCGGCTTCGTTATCTTTCTCATGGTCCGTGGCCTCAATCGCATGAAGAAGAAAGCCACTCCTGCTCCAGTTGAAGACAAAGCCAACGCCAAGGCCGAAGAAGATCAGACCGCCGTTCTTAAAGAAATCCGTGATCTTCTGAAAAAACAAAATAAGAAATAATTCCCATACCCACCTCACACACATAAAATCTCCCCTCTCGGGGAGATTTTATTTCAGCTCTTTCGTAAGGTTATATGATAATCTCACTAAGTCTTCTATTTCAGGTTCTTCGAGTTGTTTCCCCTCAGTCACGATTTCTATCCCACCACGGCCAAAGTACCGACTTTCCATCACGCTCTCATATTTATCAACTAGCAAATCCTTTAACTTCTGATCGCAGCGCATTTCTATCGTATGTTTATTCTCGACAAAGAAAGCCTTCCCCTCTGGCACCTTATACACTTCACGCGTATTATTCTCGTCGATCACCTCCTCGACTTTTTCAAACTTTTCTACTCCAGATATTTGTTTAACGTCCATTTTTCAAAAACCCTAAATAATACTTTAACTCATCCATCGAACCCTTAATGTCGTCAAATGCACGGTGGTTCTCTGGCTTTATGAACTTCTTGCCAAGCGCACCTTCAAAGTATACTTTCCACGCGCTTACATCAAGCATTCTATAGTGCAGCTTCTCAGCTACTCTCGGCATCTCACGGTCAATAAATTTCCTATCTTGATGGATTGAGTTGCCAGCAAGGATAATCTCATCTCCGAAATACTTACTCATAAATTCAACTAGTTCGTCCTCAGCTGTCTTCTCATCCTTCCCTCCCGCGTTCTGAGCCACCAAGCTATCATGCGAAGCTTTATTCTTGTCCCAAAACTCACCTACCATGCGCGCCTCAAGTAATGATGGCTCCTGACGCACTACGGCTTGATATTCTGCAATAGGCTCTAAATCCCATCCAGTCGCAATCGCGGCCACTTCAAGAATCCTGTCTTTCTCAGGCTCAAGACCAGTCATTTCTAAATCAATCCAAAGTAGTTTTGCTTTTTTCATATTACATACTTTCCGGCACATCGATGCCTAATATATTTAGACCGTGCGTCATGACGTTCGCAAAACTTTGAACAATTTTCTTACGCTCTTGTTCAAATTCGTCACCCGCAACTTTACATTCTTCATAGAATCGACTAAATTCTTGTGCTAACTCGAACAAATAGTTACATACAATGTGTGGAGCTTTCCCTCGTACTGCATCTCTTAATACATCGCCGTACTGAACAAGTTTCTTGCAAATCTTTATTTCATATGCATTCAGTTTCCAATTTATGTTCATTTCATGTTCGGCGCCAGCCAGGTTGCTCAAAATTTTATTCGCACGCACAGCTGAATATTGCAAATACAACCCTGAGTTGCCAGTCATAGACACAGACTCATCAATATCGAAAATGATATCTCCACCAATGCGGTATCTAAGCAAAGAATACTTAATCGCACCCAACGCCAACATCGAGTTAGAGTTAACTCTTTGTTCTACCTCGTTGAGAATATCTACGGCTTTGATAAAGTTCCCTTTTCTTGACGACATCTTCTCGTTACCGGGCAACCTCACATTGCCATGCGTGATATGCTGCGTCTTCTCCACTAGCTCAGGCGCATATTGTTCAATACTCCTTAAAACCACCTTCATATAATCAACTATGTCATTCCCCGTGATTACCACCGACTCATCAAAATGATAATCATCGTTCTTCGTGAAGAGTAGCCCAACATCCTTTGTTTCATAGGTTGGCAGGCCTTCTTTGTTAATAAACACACGTGTATGTAATCCATAATCTTCCCCTCTAAACACAATCGCACCATCGCTCTCCTGATACACTACCGGTATATGCTCACGCACGGTCATAAGACCTTTGCGGGCTACTGTTGACTCTGGATAATATCTCTCAAACTTCACGCCGATTCGATCGTAAAAATCATCAAAGTATTTATAACTTAGTTCTCTTCCCTTCCAGTATGCATTCGCTAAGTCCGAATCGTGCAAATCTTTCTCAGCAATTTCATAAATCTGCTTGTTTAATGCAACAATTTTGTTCTTCGCTTCTTCGTCCTCTTCATACGCCCTTGTTCCCTCCACGTAAGCCTGCGCAATATCCTCAATAGTAAACTCTTTACTAAAGTTTAAGCTGTATAACGTTTTTGCAACATGTAACCCAACATCCCCGCCAAAGTTTACACGATGGACTTTTCCTCCTGCATATTCAATCAACCTAGAAATACTCTCTCCCATAATGGACGTATAAAGATGGCCTATATGCAGAACCTTAAATGGGTTCGGATCAGAAAATTCCGTCACCACTTCCTTACCAGAATATTCATCACATGATATATTTTTATCGAACCCAGTTGTAAATTTGGCTAATACTTCTTTAAAATATTCATCCGGCAGCATAAAATTCATGAACCCGGGGCCAGCAATCTCAATTCTTACCGGCATCTTATCTGAAAACGCATTCAGGAGCTCGGTTCTCAGAGTTTCAGCCACCTCGCGTGGATTCTTGTGTAGCTTCCCAGCCAGTCTCATCGCTACATTCGTTGCAAGATCCGCCCTAAAATCACTTCCGTTCCCTTCTAATTCCGGTGCCGGCGTCAATTCTATATCAAAATCATCGGCAATCTCAAAGACTCGCTTTATAGTTTCACAAATTGTACTTCTTATCTCTTCCATTACCTTAAATTATACCATATTATCTCGGCATAGCTACCACAACCCTTATGGCGACTAGGTTATTTACAAGCTTTGACGAATTCGAGAAATAGTGGGTGTGGATGCAGTGGTCTACTTTTAAACTCTGGGTGCGCCTGAGTGGCTTCAAAGAATTTCTTTCCAGGTGCTTCCACAAATTCAACCAATGTTCCGTCTGGACTAGTTCCAGACACCTTAAGCCCGCCCTTTTCAATCTCTGGCAAAAACTTCTGGTTTACTTCATAACGATGCCTATGGCGTTCAACTACCTTTGCCGAACCATATATTTCTGCGGTCTTAGATCCTTTTACGAGTTTTGCTGGATAGTCGCCAAGCCTCATCGTACCACCAGTCGACTCCTTACCTTTTTGGCCTTCCATAATATATATCACATTGTTCTTCGCTTTCGCACTTGCCCCAAACTCTTCAGAGTTCGCATTCTTCACGCCACCAAGCCTCGCTGATGCTATACAAGCAACCTGCAATCCTAAACAAAGCCCAAGATAAGGGACGTTGTGCTCGAGAGCGTACTTAGCGGCCAAGATCTTCCCCTCTACGCCTCTAACGCCAAATCCACCAGGCACCACAATTCCATCTAATCCTTCCAGGTCTTTCTCGGTAACTTCCTCTGCATTCTTCCACACTAGGTCCAAATTCACCTCATTCCAAGCCGCAGACGCCTTCAAAGCTTCAGTCACGCACATATACGTATCATTATTACCTACATATTTAGCAACTAGACCAATCTTCACCGTCTTCTTAAACTCTTTATTCCTCAGCTTTGAGAATTTCTCCCAACGGCTCATGTCTGGCCTGGTGTCATCACCCACAAAATCATTCAATATATTAAGCACTCCAGATTTGAGCACATTAAACGGCACATCATAGACCGATTTAATGTCCGGTAGATTCACCACAGCATCTTTATCGATACCAGCAAAGGCGGCAATCTTTTCTTGAATTTCTTTTGGTGCGGGCCTTTCTGTACGCGTACATACAATGTCAGGAATAATACCAAATCCGCGCAAATCTTTCAGTGCATTCTGCGCCGGCTTTGTCTTGAATTCTTTGCTAGTGTTAATCCATGGCACATACACTACTGATATATATAGACAGTTCCTTCTGCCAACCTTATTCGCGAACAGCCTAATCGCCTCAACAAACGACAGACCTTCATAATCACCAATCGTACCACCAATCTCAACAATGTGAATGTCCGAATCGGCAGACGCTCGTTCGATCTTTTCCTGTACTAAATTCGTAAAATGTGGTACCAACTGCACCGTCTTACCATTAAACCCGCCGCTTCGCTCTTTATCGATTAGCTCTTTAAAGATCGAGCCAGAAAGCGTAATCGAATATTTCGAAGTTTCGAAGTCCAGAAATCTCTCATAGTGTCCCAAATCAAGATCTGTCTCAACTCCATCCGCCGTTACAAAGCACTCGCCATGCTCTACTGGATTCAGCAAACCCGCATCAACGTTCAAATATGGGTCACACTTTTGCATCGTCACATGGTAACCTTTTGCTTTCAAAATTGCGCCCATGCTCGCAGCGGTAATTCCCTTGCCTACGCCAGACAAAACACCACCCGTCACAAAGATATATTTAGTTTGTTTTAGTTTTTTATTTTTCTGCATCGGGACACCTCCTTATTTGCCCACGCTAGTTTTCTTAATTATAGCACAAGCACTTAATATGCAACTAGTTTTTGACCTATTTTTCTACAAACATAAGCTTTTATCGTATAATAAAGCCATACCCATATTTTACGAAGATGAAAGGCGCGCATGAAGTTAATACTCTCCCATAATCAATCCATGGAGTTTAACGATTTTTTTACGAAAATCCAAAACGGAAAAGAATTGTTTGATTATAGCGGCTATCACGATTTACTATTTAAATTCGATAATACCTTGATCCATTCCATCCAGTTCTTAAACTTGGATACCAACCGTCTTTCCTATCATTATTCCGGAGTCTATCTCACTGGCTATCTCAGCTGCCCAGACCTAGCTTTCACTGCAGCGACTATCCTAGATTTTGAAGGCATCCACGTCGTCGACCGTGAACTCATCAACGCGCCTTCCCTTTCCAAAATATCCGAAGCAGCCAAGCTCGTCAGCCATAATATTCTCATGCCGAAAAGCTATGCCGGCACTAAAACTGCTATTATTCGCGCACTCACCTCTGGAAAAGTCACCTTGGATTTTCCACTAATCATGAAGCTCGCAGATGGCATGCGTGGATCAGAAAACTACACCATCTTCAACAAGAACGAAGTCTTTGACCTTCTTGACGGCAAAGAAGACTCATCAATTTGGATCCTACAGAAGTATATAGAGAGCACCGGTTTTTATCGCATCAACTGCTTCTATGGAAGACCGGCCTACGGCGTTTTCCGCTCTCTCGATGATGCCCCGGAAGACCATGAACGTCATCTTTCCCATATATATAAACCAGCCGGTGGGGGCAATGCTACATTTCTAGAAACACAGGACATTCCTCGCCCCGTACGCCTCGCAGCTTCTCGCGCCTCAAGAGTCCTCAAACGCGATATCTCTGGCGTTGATGTCATCATCGACAAACACTCCAAACGCGCCTATGTACTCGAAGTAAACTACAATCCTCAGCTCGTTACCGTAGAGAGCTTCAAAGATGACCGCATCCACGAATTTCTCAAAGCAATTGAAGAGTTGTAAAAAGCGCCCCCTTAGGGACGCCTATAGAATTAAACAGAATATTTATTTTTTCTCTCGGACAAACAGTGTAAACAGAGAAGCGACGCCACGCCATGGCTGGAAATCATGGAGATTGTATTCTTTCAGTTCCCTATCGTCAAACGCACAAGGCACAAGAATGCCATCGTGGGGCTTGCATGACGACTCCAATATATGCATATCACCACATGCCCTACATTGGAAGCTGTAACCAGTTCTTTCTGTCCGTTCACTCATTGTAATTCATTCCTCCTAATCATTTTCTTTCTTGTACAAAAGATGCAAATAAAGAAGCTGTGCCGTACCAAAAAGTAAAATCATTCCTACCATATTTTCTCACTTTGGTCCGGTCTATCGCGCATGGTACACAAATTCCCTTACGAGGTTTGCCTTCGTCCATGATGTGTATGTTTCCACACACTTTACAGGTAAAAGAATACCCAGCTTTTGAGTCGCTCATAATCCCCAACCTTTCATTATCTCAACCATCTTTTTACCATCATAGTCTTGGTCAGCTACTTCCTAAACATGAAGTGAACAACAGTTATGCCGATAATAATCACAGCAATCACGGCAATGAAAATAATCGTCGCATCCATGGTAATCCGCACTCCTTTCATAGCATGCTCTGTCTCTTTTAAAGAACGATACGAGATGTTTCTATATTATAACAGATATAACTCAAATCTTGAAGACAAACAACAGATACGAAAAAGCCCTATTCCTTGATTTTACATTAAACTTATGATATAATAATACAACTATATTATAGGGGGTGTTCCTTACATGAAACGGTTTATTTCCCTGGTCATCTGTCTGCTGCTTACCACAATTTCCATGACCGCGTTTGCCGAAAGCTATGTCCCTTCCCCCACCATCGAAGGCAAGTTCGGACCCAATCCGTACCTCGTTCTGGTCAACAAGGAAAACAAACTCCCTGACAACTGGCTTGATCTTATCGTCCTGAAACCTGCTCAAAACTCACTCGGAGAAGATTTCCTCGTCGAAGAAATTACACTGGGACATTTTAACATGCTCCGCGAAAAGCTTTTGAAAGAAGGCATCCAAATCGAGCTCGACAGCACCTACCGTTCCCTCGAAGAACAACAGGAAATCTGGGATGAATGGTTAGCAGATCCGGAGCTCGGACCCGAATATTGCGAAAAATACCTCGCAAAGGTCGGCTATTCCGAACATCACACGGGACTCGCCATCGACATCTTCATCGTCAAACCTGACGGCACCATTGAGCGCGAAAACGACGAGATGATCGCCGACCGCGAAACCTTCGCTAGAATCCACGAGAAACTCGCCATGTTCGGCTTTATTCTCCGCTATCCTGAAGGCAAAGAAGACATTACCGGCTACAACTACGAACCCTGGCACTTCCGCTTCGTCGGCGAGGACGTCGCCAAAGAAATTTTCGAAAACAAGCTCACCATCGAGGAATACCTCGCACAAATCCAAAAATAAACCTGTTCAAATGCCCGCCTAGAAGCGGGCTTTTCTTTTCACCTTACAAATCAAACACAAAACCAGCAATCGCCAAAACAAAACCAAAGAAACGTCTACGACCTGTTCAAAATAGACAAAATAACCAAAAAATGGTATAATATTTGAAGCTCTTTACCATCAGGATTCGAAGAAAGGGTGATACAATTGTTCGGACTATTAAAACGGATATCCAAAAGAAAAGCAACGGCTGTACTAAACGAATTACCGGCAGACGATCTCGAACCAGTCGGCTTTACCGTTGAACTGGATAAACGGTGGGGTGAAGCCCTAGGACGCAACATAGGTAAGCACCTGGAAGAAATCAGACGAGAAAGCAGCCAGAAAAACTGAGTCAAGGAACACCAGAATACAACCAATCCTGAACTATTATTTCAAAAAACTCCCCAGCATCGGGGAGCTTTTCATTTAAGATTAAAATTTACCACTCAAGCACAAACCCTGCAATCGCCAAAGCAAAAATAAAGAAGCTCACTATCATCGTCCATTTACCAATATTCTTCCACTCGGCCTTAGAAAGATTCTTAAATGCTGGCCGACCAGTCATTATCCCAAGCTTATGTCCAGTAAACATATATAACCCAGTCAGCAACACGCAGACCGCAAATATTAACATCAGTATCCCAAATCCGTTCATTTACACCCTTTCTATAATGTATATACTTTTTTTATATCAACAATGTTACCTCTTGTCCAGAATTCGGAATATTTCACACGCATTAAAAAAGCGTCCCCCAGGGACGCTAAATTATGCAGGATTACGCGAAGTAGGAGTATCGCTATGCCGACTTTCTACCAGCCCACAAGCCATCCAAACATCCTTTGCTGAATGCCTTACTCACGGCCTGAACTCTGGACATAAGCTCTTTGATCGACACTTTATCCGCCTTGCCAATTTCGAACTTACAATCAGAATCCTTATTAAATGTCGTCGTGATAGTCGTGTCGGCACGCCGCTCGCACAAAGAAGCGCATCTCACAATAGTCCTTCTGCATACTTTAGGCTTGGATGAAGTATAGATTTCTGCCATCGTAAAATACTCGACTATAAAGAAAAACCCTTCTTTGTCATGGAATCCAATAGCCATACTTTGCGCATGGGAAGTCGGCCGATTAGCACCATACGTAAAATAGATCTCGTTATCTCTCTGCTTAATAAGCACACCCTCCATAGCATCACCAAGAGCAAGATGAACTCCGATAGGTTGAGACATTGACGAACCCGGGTTAACGAGCGGTTGGTATAAAATACCGTTAACCTCTGCTCTTTTGCCAAAAACATCATATGTATCGGACACTTTCAGATCGCCGAGCCCAAGAATAATTGATCCCGAATCATTCAAGTTTACATTCATCCATCCATACCCTCCATCTTTAAAATTTCTCGTTTTAGATCATCATTTCCAACAACAATTATCGAAGATCCGGAAAGGTGCGGCACATCATCTGCATGTTCTGCAAGCCGCAGTAGGTCTTTGTTGGCCAAAATCATCTTAATTACAGCCGTAAGTGTCGTCTTGCCATGATCAACATGTCCGATGGTACCAATATTGACGTGGGGCTTCTTCTTCAAGAATACCAACTCCTTATCTAAATCCTGTTTTAAAGAACTCTTGTAGCAAGATTCTTACAGTATAACATACTCTTTTAATTAGAGTCGAAAATCCATCAAACAAGCCTTTGACAAACTCATGAAAAAGGCGCCCCTCCAAGGGCGCCAGGTTGCAAGGATTAATGAACAAAACTGAGAAAACGTTTTACTTAAGGGTAACTACGATAGAAATGCTTGGATCGTGATAGCACCACTTCCCTGCGCCATCACTTAGAATTATTGATCGCCACTGCGATCCGCCGTTCCGATTCCGAAAATGCATTCATGAATACCGTGCGCAAACGCATCGTCTCCTTTCGTCAAAATATCTTGCAAGTAAAGGTACACCGATCGGCTATGTTCACTATAATATATCAGCTCTTTTAAAATGTAAAGCCTAGCGGAAACGAGAGGATCTCTTGATCGAGGCTTTGCCTCGATAACGAACCTGGGCTCGATTCTCTTCCCTCTTCAGGTGAAGAAGGCTTTAAAAAATGGCCCTCTCGGGGTCATTTTCAAAATCTTCCTGGCGGAAGCGAGAGGATTCGAACCTCCGGAACGGTTGCCCGCTCACACGCTTTCCAAGCGTGCTCCTTAAACCACTCGGACACACTTCCGCGTGTGCACCATTATAGCATGAAACTTTAGTTTTGACCACCCTAGCCCTGACCGATCACCTTCTTTACTTCAGCCAAAATATAAAACGACCCCAAAACTACCACAGGCCTCTTATTTTCATCCGCAAACTCAAATGCGTCCTTAATCACCTGCACATAATCTTTCCTCGCCGTAATGCCTTCATAACCAGCCCCACTGAAAGCTTTCTCTGCTCTTGGCAAATCCGCTTCTTTCCATTCCCCTGGTCGCGTCAGATAGACTCTAGAAAAGAGTCCGGAATCAAAAATCTCTTTTGCAATTAATTCAACCCTTTTATCCTTCGCACAAGCAAAAATCAAAATCCCACCATCACCTTCAACCTTCATTCTCTTTATCACTTCAGCAATGCTCTGCTCTGTGTGTGCACCATCCATCAACAAATATGGAATTTTAGAAAACCCGTCTATATCCAAAACTTTCTCGTATCTACCCGGAAGCGAAACACTCAAGAGAGCTTTCTTAGCAAGTTCATCGCTAATGTCTGGACAAACCTTCTTGACCATCCGTCGTGCCACCTCTTGGTCTATCTCAAGATAATTCCCTGTTGATGCCGGAACATATTCTACTTTTGCATGTTTTTCGCACGCTTTTTTCGCAAAAACCGTACGCGCTTCAATAACCTGCGGAACAGAGGTAATTGGCACTTTTTTCTTAAAAACCCCTGCTTTTTCAAAAGCAATTTTTTTAATCGTGTCGCCCAAGAATTCTGTATGTTCTAACTCAATCAGCCCCATTCCAATTGCTTCAGGCAAAATCACATTCGTAGCATCCAACCGACCACCCATTCCTACTTCATAAACTGCATAGTCCACTCCAGCTCTCCTAAACACCAACATCGCATAGATTGTCACGGCTTCGTACCAAGTCACCAAACTCTTATCAAGAGCGCCGCTCTGAATCAATTCATTCATGCCGGCCTTTAATTCTTCTAACGCATCGTGATAAATCTTTTGTTCAAACGGCCCATCTCCAGACCGCACCCGCTCCGTGAAATGCAGGATATGCGGTGAAGTATAAATACCAACTGTCTTACCTGCTTCAGTCAGAATCGCAGCGACACTTGTCGCAATTGTTCCCTTACCTTTCGAGCCTGCCACATGAAAACATGGACAAAATCTCTCTGGATGTCCAAAGTACTCTACCAGAACCTCCATCCGTTCAAGATTGAGCATGCTCGCCTCAGGCCTTTTCTCAAAATTTCTATAATCCTTTAGCCACTCTTCAACTTCTGGTAAATCAAAATCCGAGTTCATATCCAATTTTTTCATGCCAAAATTATAGCATAAAAAACCGCCCTTAAAGGGCGGAGCTCAGAAGTGTTTGACTCTTTTCACGATCGCACGGATAATCAAGAACTCAATAAAGCCAGTCACGAGGTAAATCGGGATTCTGACCAGAAGTACAGGTAGCGGATAACCGTAATAGACTCCCAATCCAATGCTCTTCATGATCACGGAGCCCAGCAAATGTGCCATTGCCACCGAAAGCGCCAATTTCCTGTCCAGCTTCACACCCGAAGGCAAATGGAACACAAAGCCAGCCACGAAGCCAATTATGCCAGCGCCGACAGTAATCAATGGGTTAATCGCAAAACCAACGAGGATGCTCCCCAGTAGGTCCGCGACCACGCCTACAGCCATACCTACAATCGGCCCAAGCCAAATACCCGCCAGAATCACTGGCAGATTCTCGAAGCTTACCCTGAAGGCACCGACAGTCACGCTCAGAACCTTGCCTAGCACAATCGACAGCGCCACCAGAATCCCAGCCATAGTAAGTTTCATAACGCCGCGTCCCCACCAACTCATCTAAAACACCTCCAATTTTTAAAGGTCACCCACTTCTATAGAAATATTAACATATTTTTTACAACAATTTTGCAAAAAATCTTAAAAATACCCCTTTAAAAATCATAAATGGATGTTTATAATTAATGATAATGAATGAGGAACAAAAAGAATCCAACACCAATGAAGTCATCATAGAGCTCAAAGGGCTTTCCAAACGCTTCGGCTACGGCGACGCCGCATCCTACGCGCTTAAGAATTTTAACCTTGAAGTCAAACGTGGTGAATTTATTATGATCATGGGCCCTTCGGGCTGTGGCAAAACCACTCTCTTAAATATCATCGGCCTGCTCGATACGCCCACTAGCGGCACCTATATTTTAAATGACGAGCCAGCCAGCCGTATCTCCGCTCGTCGCCAAGCTCGCCTTCGCGCCAAGAAAATCGGCTTCATCTTCCAAAACTTCAACCTCATTCCTAATCTTTCGATAATTGAAAATGTTTCCCTACCGCTAGTTTATTCTGGCTATCATAAAACTCGCCGCCTCATCAAAGCCTCCGAAGCACTCGACCGTTTCAACTTAAAAGATAAAGAATACTATCTTCCCTTCCAACTCTCTGGTGGCCAGCAGCAACGTGCCGCTATCGCCCGCGCCATCGTCTCTCACCCAGAAATCATCCTCGCCGATGAGCCTACTGGCAATCTCGACTCTCGCTCCTCTGCGACCGTCATGGAAGAGCTAAGGCGCATCCACAGCGAAGGCAACACTATCATCATGGTCACTCACAACCCCGCTCTCACTTCCTACGCTACCCGCGTCATCAATATGCTCGACGGCACCATCGATACTGATATCAAGACCGTCAAAGATAGTGACCTCCCAGTCCCAATCGAACGCAAAACCCCTCGCAAAATCTTCAAGAGTCGCAAAAAAAGCAACTTTAAAAAGAAAAAAGGTAAAAAATAGTCATGGCCTTACTTTTACGCACTCACTATGAACTAGCGAAATCTTCGCTCAAGCGCAATCGAACTCGCTCTTTCCTCACTTGTCTCGGCATTTCTATCGGTGTTGCTTCAATCATCTTGATACTATCACTCATGGGGAGTATTACCAATCTCGTCTCCGAACAAGTCTCTAAAGTCGGCTCTAGCCTCGTCGTCGTCCGTCCAACTTCTACCCGTTCCACCGTCGATTCTATCGTCTCAGAGCTCACTACCTCCACACAATATCTCAAGTCCAACTTAACTTTAAAAGACGTCGATACCATCAAGAAAATCGAGGGGGTTGCCGCTGTCTCTCCACTAGCTATATCTGTTAATTCGCTCAAAGGCGAAACCGATACTACAGTTCCTTCCGCTACTGTCATCGGTACTAATCCGGATTTCCTTAAAATCCAAAATCTCAGCCTCAAAAACGGCGTTTTCCTCCGCGAAGATTCTGAAACGCCTACCGCCGTCATCGGCACCAAACTAGCCAATTCTCTATTCGGCACCGCAGAGCCAATTGGTAAGACTATCACTCTTCTCGGTCAGAGATTCATCATTATTGGCACACTAGCCGAAGTCGACGATCCTATTAATTTCAATAACGTTGATCTCGATGATTCGTTCTTTGTTTGCGCTTCTGCACTCAATAAAATCGACAACTCTCTCCAAATCCAGCAAATCAACGTTCGTACTGAAAATACCGATACTCTCACCGACACGGCCGAAAAAATCAAAGAATCCCTCGTCGCTGCCAAATCTGGCGACACTAACTTTACCGTCTTATCTGGCGATGAAATCACTCACCCAGCTGGCTCATTACTCTCCATCATCTCCGGCATCCTTGCTATCGTAGCAGGAATTTCCCTTATCGTCGGAGGCATCGGTATTATGAACATCATGCTTGTCTCCGTAGCTGAGCGCACACACGAAATCGGCGTCCGCAAAGCCATCGGTGCTTCCACCGGCAACATTCTCTTACAATTCCTCATCGAAGCCCTCATCCTTTCTCTCGCCGGCGGCTTTATGGGTCTCATCCTTGGCTATGCCCTTTCCTTCCTACTCTGTCTCGTCACACCGTTTAATCCATTCGTGTCATGGCAAATTCTAGCTATCACCTTCGGCGTCAGCTTGCTCACCGGCCTCATCTTTGGCCTCTACCCAGCGCTCAAAGCCGCTCACAAGAATCCTATCTATTCTCTTAAATACTGGGCCTAACAGTTCTCTTATGCTATAATACCTAGGATGAAAATCCTAGGTATTGAGTCTAGCTGCGACGAAACAGCAGCGGCAATATTGGATGATACGACGTTATTATCAAACGTCGTTGTTTCTCAAATCGACATTTTCAAGAGCTACGGTGGCGTCATCCCTGAAGTTGCCGCAAGATCCCACCTAGAAGCTATACTTCCAGTTATCGACCAAGCCTTTGATGAGGCCAATGTCACGTGGGACGATATCGACGCTATCGCCGTCACTCATACCCCAGGATTACTTGGCAGTCTCTTAATTGGCACTCTCACCGCTCGTACGCTAGCCATTCTTCACAACAAACCTCTCTATGCCGTCCATCATCTCAAAAGTCATATTTATAGTAACTGGTTGCCCGCGAGCGGGGAGACAGTTCCGTCTCCGGCGGTCTCCGCAGGTTACGACCGTCCGGACCCATGGGACACGGCGAGGACGAAGTCTGAAGGAAGAGCAAGCGCGGCCCCCGCAACGGCAGGCGGATGTGACTTGCGTTCGACGGAACGAACTGTCGACCAAAAACGAGCAAATGAAACAGCCACACCTACTTTTCCGCTATTAGCTCTTGTAATCTCTGGCGGGCACACTCAAATCATCTATATGAAAGAGCACAACTCTTTCGAAATCATTGGCACCACGCTCGATGACGCCATCGGCGAATGTTTTGACAAAGTCGCCAAAATCCTTGGCCTTCCCTACCCAGGTGGCCCATCCATTGCCAAAGCCGCCGAGGCCGGTGATCCCGAAAAATATAGGTTCCCCCACCCAAAAATCAACGATCTCGACTTCTCTTTCTCCGGTCTCAAGACAGCAGTGCTACGCACCGTACAAAAAGAATGTGGCGTCGAGCTTGATTATCCATCGCATGACTTAAAAAAATTGCTGAGTGAAAAACAAATCGCCGACTTTGCCGCTAGCTTCCAAAAAACCGCTGTCGATATTCTACTCGAAAAGCTTGAGCTCGCCAGAAAAGAGCACCCAGACGTTAAGTCTATTGTCTTCGCTGGGGGAGTTAGTGCAAATAATGCACTACGTGAAGCAGCATCGACCATCCAAGATATCAAAGACTCCGAGCAAACCGATCTAACCGTCTATTTCCCTTCTCCAAAATACTCCGGCGACAATGCCGCCATGGTTACAATGGCCGCGTACTACGAAATCCAATCCGGCGTTAAACCTACAGATCCATACACGCTCGACATTTCTCCTCGCTCAGCTATCTCTTGACAACCTCTTTTTGCCGTGCTAAAATCCTCTTATCAATCGGGAAAGGGGGTTCACGGTAGTTCTTTACATTCAAATAGTTAGGAGGAGGAAGTCCATTGGGCTATTAAGACTGCCGTTCAAAAAAGCAGAATCGCTAACCCTTTGGTATGCATCTTAACTTGGCGTCACCATGGTTGAAGGTCGTCATATATTGACCGAGAGAGTCAGAGCTCGGCAATCAATTTGACCGCCATGCATCGCTCAGTCTTTGAGGCAGGTATCGTGTTCCGGACAAATACGAATTCCTTTCTCAAACCCCTTGAGGGCTGATTTGCTTGTGCTCCGCCAAGTTTCTACGGTGGACCTATAGCGCTAAGGCCACCAGCTCAAACCATACATGCGTACCTATGTCACTTATTACTCACAGCGGGACAAACCTAACGACCGACCATTCCTAGTTGATTCGTTTACCGAAATCCACAGAAAAACTCAGTCGCGACGCTGAACAGGGTACCTACATCCCTAAATGAGCCACACCCCAATGTACATGGAAGGTCTTCCATTTCGTAAAACTCCTAGTTATCTTGACGGGCTACGCATTCCAGCGTGGCCCTCTCTTTTTCCCAAAAGTATAAAAGTGCTTCTGTTTGACTACACCTCTTAAGCATGCTATAATTTCAAAGCCGCGTCCATATACGCGACTGTCGCACCTTGAAAATGGAAAAGACGAGGAGAAGATGAAATCTCTCCCCTGGGCTATTAAGCGGTTCACCGCCCTTTGGCTTCACGCCAAACTCCCTAAATAGCCCTCTCATCTTTTCCAGGCCCCGCACCGCACCGCGGGGCCTTTCTTATTTCTATAAAAATCACTTATACCGTTTTTGCTTGGGTCGACCGTCAAAAAATGTTATAATTCACCTATCGCGCCGCAACAAAGCATCGGCAGCTTAGCGGAAGCGATTTTTGCACATTCAGGGAAAGAAGCGTGAGCGCTTTGATTCGCGCCACTAAGAGAGTTAGATCACTTTTACTTTTGAGCCTGCACTTACATATTTATCTAGCCCTCTATCTTTCCCGGGGCCCCGCTTCGCACGGGGCCTTTCTCATATTGTGCTATAATAGACTCATGTTTAAACACTTCCTCCAGTCTCCCGCATGGGAAGCCTACGAACAATCCGCCGGGCACCAGACATTTCGCGAAGCTACGACTGATTTTGAATATCTTGCTATCAAGATAAGCACCAAACTCGGCCCATATTTATCCGTTCCCTACGGCCCGTCCGTCAAAAGTTCAGAAACTGATCCAAGCATCGCAGAGAAGTCATTCCAGAAGGCTATAGAATCGCTCATAAGCCTAGGTAAACGCGAGCATTGCATCTTTATCCGTATTGAACCAACGGAGGCCTTTACGAACGAATTTTTAACCTCTAGCGGGTTCAAAAAGACCAAGGACATTGAGCCAGCGCATACTTGGCTCCTTGATCTAACCCAGTCCAAAGAAGATCTTATTCTCGGCTTCTCTCACGGCACACGTCTCGGCCACAATCAATTCCCTCGTAAAAACCTATCTATCGAAGTCTCACACAATCCAAACGATATTAAACACCTAGTCAGTTTACAGCAAGCACTCGCCAAACGCAAAGGCATCACCGCCTACAAGGAGACACATCTAAGAAAAGAGCTCGAACAGCCATTTGCTTCCCTCTACCTTGTCCACCTCAAAAATCCTGAAGACAACACCGATAAAATCGTCGCCGCTTCCCTGTTCTTCGATGACGAGGAAAACTCCACCCGCTTCTATATGCAATCCGCTTCTGACCCCACCTATAAAAACTTGCCTACCACGGTCGGCCTACTCTGTTCCTCAATCTTTGACGCAAAAGAAAAAGGTCTCAAGTATTTCGACTTCTGGGGTATCGCACCCGACGACGCACCATCAAACCACCCATGGGCCGGATTTACCCGCTTCAAGAAATCTTTCGGTGGCTTCGCTAGAAGCTACGCAGGCACTTGGGATCTACCGTTCAACAAGACTAAATACGGCCTCTATAAAAAACTCCGAACTATCAATCGAAAACTCCACAAACTATAAAAAGACCCCGCTACGAAGCGGGGCTATGTTACTCAGAGCCGTCTTCTTCACCGTATTCGTCATCTCGCGGGATGTCATCATTCGTATTCAACATGAACACACCATTCTTCATGTTCTGAGTCATATTCTTGAGATCCCGTTTCGTTCTTCCCCGAATCGACAACTTTAATTCACTTGCCGCCAACATCACCACGGCATAGCAAATGACGTCATCTGAATATTGACTGATAAGGTTATATCTTTTTGTTAAAATCTGCTGGACAGCGATATTTCCCTTAATATTTCCTTCATACATCTTGCGACAAAACCAACAAATCACCGACAAAGCCACGATATATAGGCCAATTTTAAGAAAAATAATAGCAACCTTACCAATTATCTCCATAAAACCAGGTGCATCGTCGAACATATACACAATCATCGTAACAAGAACCAACAACATTGAAAGACATACCAGTTTCTGAAGACAACCATACAGAAGATTGATTAGAAAAGATACAAAAGGCAAGCACCGGCTCTTTCTCAATAGCGTCTTCTGCGCGTTTCTCCAAAAACCATGAATCCATTCACTGGAACGACCAGCCAAAACCTTCTCTTCTCTTTCAAGCACTTCTTCCCTACGCGAATTAACCTCAGCCCAAACGCGTTGCACATCGTCAGAAAAAGCCTTAACAGAAATAGACAGCATCACCTCACCACCTTTCAATCACATAAAATTACGAGAGGAAAATCTCTATAAGAAAATTCTACCCCCGTCCTAAACAAAGTCAAGACTTATCGAATTCGGACAAATCAAACAAAGATCGCTTATCTTTATCAATAATTCCCTGCGCCTTTTTCACCAACCTCATAATCCCCGCTTCGCTTTCAGCCGAACCAATGTGAATAGTTTTCACAACTTTTCCCTGGTCTTTATAGCATACTTGTACACCAGTTTTTCCAGATCCAGTCTTAAACTTCCGAATAAATGCCATAACCTTATAATACCACAAAACCATGCGGTAAACAGGCGCGAGCGAAGCGAGCGCCTTGGGGTATATCCACTTTTTCCCTTCTACATTTCTGGAGCCGTACGCCGGCCGCAGGCCGGCGTTGGGGTATATCCACTTTTTTTAACCTACAAAAATTCAAAATAAGCAGGTTATTATATATTTTCCACAAAGTAATATTTACATATACACCGGTATTTAGCACGCGCTTGACTTAGCATCCCCTATTTGTATATAATGAAATTAACCAAAAGCGAAACTGCGAAAAAAAGCTTTTGGGTGAGTGTAGAAACAATTCGAAACAGTAAAACCATAAACGGCAATAAATTTTGAAAATGTCAAAAGCAATAAACCGTTTACGTTTTGTTGTCAACAAATTTCTTGAAAACGCTATAGCTATATAATAGGGAAATATAATTTATAGTGAAAAAGCCCCGCATGACGCGGGACCTTATTATGGTTACGGCCCGAAGGCCAAAGTTCAAAGGGAGGTTTCACCAACGTTCGTATCAGGATCAGCACCTGCGGCTAGACTGCCCTCCGCTGGACCTAGCGGGCGAATGCCCTCCAACGTATTTCGGCTTATCCCGCCTAGGGGTACCCTCAGCGCTGCTTTCCATTTCTTCACCCTGCGGAGACAGAATCTCCCCCGTATCTGCCACCGGGTAAAGCTTACCGACGTTCACGCGAGACTCTTTGGACAAACTTCTTTTCATGACTAGTTTGTCCTCCCTTCTTAAAATAGTAAATGGTGCTCTTACAAGCCACCACTTCTACTTTCATTATACCACGCTTAAGCTTCTTTGTCAATCTGGTGAGCATATGCTATAATAAACTACATGAAATTTGCATCTTCTTATGAGCCACAATTATTCGAACCAGACATTTATAAAGCCTGGGAACAATCTGGCTATTTTAACCCACAAACATCCGAAGACAAAAACACATATTCAATTGTCATGCCTCCGCCAAATGCTAACGGCAACTTACATATTGGCCACGGTCTAACCATAGCAATTGAGGACTCACTCACTCGTTACAACAGATTAAAAGGGAAAAGCACTTGGTATATCCCAGGAGCAGATCACGCCGGCTTCGAAACATGGGTTGTTTTCGAACGTGCCCTCGAAGCAGTAGGCCATACTCGATTTGAATATTCACGCGACGAACTTTACGCCAAAGTCTGGGATTTCGTAGCCGAACAAAGGGGCAATATGGAACTTCAGGTTCGCGCGCTCGGCGCATCCTGCGCCTGGAACGACCTCACGTTTACCCTTGATGAGAATGTTGTTGCACTCGTCTATCAGACATTTAAGAAGATGTGGAACGATGGCCTAATTTATCGTGGTGAAAAACTTGTTAATTACTGTCCAAAACACCAGACTGCTTTTGCCGACATCGAAGTAGAGCACACCGAAGAGCCAGGGCACCTATGGGATATCAAATATCCTCTAGCAGACGACCCTGATCAATTTATCGTTGTATCTACCACGCGTCCAGAAACCCTCTTTGGCGACCAAGCCGTAGCCGTTAATCCCGCCGATGGACGTTACAAAGATCTCATCGGCAAAGAAGTAAAACTCCCGCTCACTCACCGTACTATCCCAATTATTGGCGATGAACACGCCGATCCAGAATACGGTACTGGTGCAGTCAAAATCACCCCAGCTCACGACTTTGATGATTTCGAAGTAGGGAAACGCCATAATCTCGAAAACCTCCGCGTCATCGGTGACAACGGACGCATGCTTACGACCGCAGGTGAAAGCTACTCAGGGCTCACGACTGCAGACTGCCGCACGAAAGTGCTCAATGATCTAAACGAACAAGGCTTACTTCTCGGCGTCAAAAACATATCCCACGCTGTATCTCACTGCTACAAATGCGGCACTGTTATCGAACCAACTCTAAAAGAGCAATGGTTCGTCGATACCGAAAAACTCGCTAAAACCGCGATCGAACACCTAGAAAAAGACGAAATCAAATTCTACCCCGCCTCCAAAAAGCAGGTCATCATTAACTACTTAAAAGGTCTCAAAGACTGGAACATTTCCCGCCAGATTCCATGGGGCATTCCAATTCCGATGTTCCACAAAGTCGAAGCTCCATCGTCCGCAGCCACCGGCGCATCCAATTATGCCGAAGCGCCTGACTGGATATATGATGTTCGTGTCTATCTCACCGAAATCGAAGTCGGCGGCGTCCGCTATATCCGCGATGAAGATACGTTTGATACCTGGTTCTCGTCTTCACACTGGCCAATCATCACCACCGACTGGACTTCCGAACACGGCTCTCCATTCTATCCATTGAATGTCATGGAGACCGGTGCCGACATTCTCTTCGCTTGGGTCGCCCGCATGATCATGATGGGACTATATGTCACCGGCGAAGTACCATTCAAAGAAGTCTATCTCCACGGCCTCGTACTCGACGCTCATGGCAAGAAAATGAGCAAAAGCAAAGGCAACGTCATTAACCCAATGGACCTGGTAGGGAAATATGGCTCCGACGCCTTCCGCCTAGGCATTCTTCGTGGACGTTCCGCTGGCTTACCACAAGCCTTTTCCGAAGAGTCCGTCATTGCCGGCCGCAACCTTGCCAACAAGCTCTGGAATATCTCTCGTCTCATCCAATCATGGATCGATGAGACCGAAGACGTAGCTGATGATGTTACTCCAAGCTCCACCTATGACACCGATAGCATGGGCGAAGACTGGATTTGTCGCGAGATCAACGCGCTTCGCACCCATCTAGAAAAAGATTTTGCAAAGTACCGTTTTGCCGAAGGAGTTGAAGTCCTCTATAGTACCATTTGGGACAAATACGCTGATTGGTTCCTCGAGTCCCAAAAGCTTCTAAAGAACGTCCCACTACTCAAGCGCACACTAGAAGATCTCCTCATTATGGCTCACCCATTCATGCCATTCCTTACCGAGACCATTTGGCAATCCCTCAGCTGGACTAACGGACTCATCATTAATCAAAAATGGCCTTCTGAGCTCAAATTTGACCCGATAAGCGCCGAGCAGTTCGAAAGGCTTATGCTTGTCGTCTCGGAAGCCAGAAAGGTCTTAGCGGGCCTTAAAGACACTGTAAAGGGCATTTCAGTTGGATTGCTTTACGGCGATGATGCCCTCGCTGCCGATAATGCTGAGCTCATCCGCTTCCTCACCAGAACCGATTACATCAAACCAACCGACGGCACGCCAAAGGGAATTAGATTGGCCGTCGCTGGACGCGAAGTCTATCTAGACGTCCCTGCCGAAATCGTCAAGACTTACAAGAACCAGCTCACCGAACGTATCCTTGCCGTTGGTAGGGAATTAGACGCCCTCAACGCTCGCATGTTCAACCCAAACTACGTCAAGAAGGCTCCTGCTCACCTTGTAGAAGAAACCCAAAAAGGCATTGAGGAAAAGAAAGTTCTCATCGAACGCCTCAAACTGGAGCTTTCCGTCATCGAATAATTGGAAAAGAAACGACCCCGCTCACGCGGGGTCTTTTGTTTGTTCATAATTATTAAAGGAGTCTTGTTCCGAAAGCATCAAATTGACGCACATCGTCACCGTTTACAGTGTACAGGCTCTTCTGGTTCTTCTCGTATACTCCATACAGCCATTCCAAATCATAGTCGGAAATCGTTGGATCCTTAAAAACATCAATGTCACAAGCCATCATTTCGTTCGCAGCCATTTAACCTTCCTCCTCACATGATGTAGCGCCACCAGAATAATTTCTCCGCCGTGCTTTACTTAAAAGATCCTGAGTCGTATTCAGCTGTAGCTGTAAGTCATCCTTGTCTTTTGCGTACTGCAAAAGCAGCGTAGCCTGACGCAAGCGCAAAATACGCATCTGCGTGTTAAACGGGCTATCAATGTGTTCACGAAACTTAATCTGCAATGCAGACAGCTCCCTAAGTATCGCCAGCGTATCAGCATCCGAGAATTCTTGCTCTTTTTCCTCAGTATCGAGCAAATGCGCAATCTTTCCCTCAATAGATTCCCTAAAAGCAATAATCCTGTACTCCGTACTTCCATACTCTTTCACTTTTGCGTTCAGCTTTTCGACTGTCCACGTCTGGTATATCCACTGACATTCGGCACAAATACTACTCGTCTCCTTATCGAGCCCACCATACTCATCGTACAATCGCTCCAAAACTGGATCATAGATCTCTCTGTCCTTCATAACCTAACACTCCTTCTTATAAAAGTTCTACTCGCTCTTTTGGCCCCTCCCAAAAAGCAAGTGCTTATACTCATATTATATCACACTTATGTCAAAAAGTCAATCTGACAAGCTTTCAACACTAAATGTCAGCCCCGAAGTATTGTTGTATAAAATTTCCGTAGTTATCTCCCCACTTTCGGCGTCTCGAGAAGGTATATATCGTACCCCCACAGTCTTATCGCAAACCATCTTCGCCTCTTCATTTGGATCTTTGCGTATATATAACGGCGCACCTTCTCTCAAGGTTGTTGACGCCACCCCTTCACCGGCAATTCTCTCATGATCGCCAACAGGGCCTCTCGCGTGTTTAGGTGCTACATAGTTCCCATCCTCATCAAATCGTTTCGACGCTTCATATCCATATATCCCGTAATCGCCTTCTTTCATATCATATTCCGAAGACTCCTTTTCTTTCACCAAGACTGGCTCCACTCTTATTTTATTGCCCCTCGACACGCCTAGAATATGAGCCAGATCTTCATCAATCGGCACTTCGCTTCCGAATTGCACATGTATCCTATCCTCACCATAAGCATACTTTTCCAAAGACCCCTTCACTTTCATACCTACCGCCTCTTTTGTATCGGCAGGCTGCTTATCAACAATAAAGAAATCGTCGTAATGCTCCGTCATAAAGTTAAGTGCAAACTCATCAGCATGCTTTTCGTGTGGCAAATCATGACGCACTCTATACTCTGGATTCATTGGCTCTTGTAGTCGAGCGCTCTCTTTAGCTTCATCCGACTTAGCAGTCTCCAACTTGCTAGATGCGACCGCTACACTATCCGCCATACGCTCTCTTGAGGATATCCCCTCTCTAGCCGTATACTCAGGTACTAGAAAATCGTCAATGAATTCCTCTGCGCGCCCCATTTCACGTAGAAAAGCCATTCCTGCTGCCAGCTTCTTGCTCCGCGCGCATTTCTGCCAATCCGCGCCAGTTCGAACCGCCAACATCTTCATCTCATATTCAATACTCGTTCGCGCATCCGAGTCGTCCTTTTCCGGAGACATTGTGTCAACCAAACTTAAGCTATATGCATCTGGGTTAGAAAAATTAAATCGAACAACCGGTATGATTTGCCCAGTCGTTGTGTCTTTCATTGCTTGGTCAAAAGAAGCCTTTCTCTCAGCACCTTCATCTACTAGCTTCACCACGCAAAGCTGCGGATTATCCTCTACAACCTTTTTATATAAGTCTACCAACTGCGTACTACCAATCTCCTCCAACATTTCCACGTTTTCTTCAATTCTATCCTCTCCATAGTCCCTTATATTCTCCGGCCTAATCTCACCTTCTTTTCCTCCCAAGTCCACAAATCTTTCACCAGGCTTCACCGCAAACGGATCACCATGTACTTCCGGCCCTCGCCAAACACGCCGTACATCTTTCCTTTCTAGTGCATCGACCGCCCCATCTTCCCCAGGATAATACTTAAGACTTTCCATAACTATATCATACCACAAACCAATAAAAGCGCTAACATACAAAAAAGCACCAAGATGGCGCATTTCCAATTCAAAATGGCTGGACCGGCAGGATTCGAACCTGCGAATGCTGGGACCAAAACCCAGTGCCTTACCGCTTGGCGACGGTCCACCAAAACAGCCCCTTTATTTTACCCTCATTACTCTAAATCGTCAAGCATGTCACTTTCTTCTTTAGCGTCAGGAACTTCTAAAATTGGCCTATCCGCATTCCTTATTGAACCATCAGCACGCCTCGCGCCATACTCTCGAATCAGAGCAATCTTTGACAAATAATTCTTCCACATAGATACATAACGCGGATGAGGAGCACCATCAGCACCAGTCCCTAACTTCACATCTTCATAATCGCCATATGACCCAGCCCTCGCCGGATATTCATAAAGCGACTTCCTAAACCCTCCCGGGTTCATCCAACTCTTCCTCAGTCCAGTTGAAGTAATCGGTGATTTCGTCTCTATTTGGCCAACCCAAGCTTGCCCACGACCATCCTCCATAATTGTCCACTTCACTCTCTTATCGATACTATCATACGTCCGCGCAGTAAAATGCCCATATATCGGCGATTCACCTTCCGAGCTAATTCGTTCACTCTCATAATCCGGCCACGGCCCATCGCTTATCGGCAAAAGATGCTCTGGCGGCACTCCGTCACGAAAAGCATACACCGGTTTATCGTCAACCTCCTTCTCCAGCGCGTCATCATGTTCACCTGGTGCGTTCTCCCGAATCATCCTCTTCGACAAAGCTTTTGCCGTCCCATAAAATGCGTTTCTTCTCAAACCGTTCACGTACCTTTCTCGCTCCGTCATTTCTTCTTCCGGCACTTTCTCCATTTTCAAAGACTGTTCATTCAAAGCAGCTTGTATCCCAGACGGAAGTGTCAGCGCCTCTTCGCTATGACCCACACCATACCACGTCACTTCGCCAGATTCTTCGTCTTGCAATCGATCTGGTAGGTATCGCCACATCGCTGAATTCCCCGATCGATAATATCCTCTTACATAGATCTGCTCGTCTTTCTCAACATACGCCACCACCGCTTCGCGCATACCATCTATCAAAAACACTTCCGAAAACCCAAACTCCACTCCCTCAAGCTCCATTCCGTACTTCGGTTCCAATTCTGCCTCTAGCAGCTTTTCTCGCGTAAGCATCTGTGGCTCAAGCTTCTCGCCGTTTGAGACGAGCAAAGGGTCTCCTTCAATATCGGCCTGTTCTACAATCATTTCGCCTTCTTCAGGTGGTAGTACACCTTCTCCAACAAGGCGGATTTTCGGAACTTCTGCCAGCATCCTCCGACGCATTCTTCTGCCATAAGCTTGCAATCCTGCCCTGTCACTACCAGCTTCTTCTTGCTTTGGTCTTTCGCCATAAAGGCCGCCAGATGGCCGTTCGTGCATATATCTACCACCTTTTTCAGCTGGAATTCTTATCGTTGGCACTGCCCCATCTTCCTTACTTTTTCTTCCTGGGTCATTCAAACCGTCTATGCTCATACCCCTATGATATCACATTAAATCATGATATAATATAACAATGAATTTCACTTCTGAGCCCGCTCTCGCAGACTTCGCCGAATCACTCGGCGTCTTTTTGAGCGACTCTAAGCACCTACCACTTTGCATCGAGCTTGTCGGCAACGTTGGCGCTGGCAAAACCACGTTCACGCGCTACCTTGCCAAAGGTCTCGGCGTCAAAGCGCCTATCACCTCTCCGTCATTTACTATCAGTAAGCACTACTTTTTTGCCCCAAAACTGCACGAACGAAGCGCGCGTAGAAAATGCGACAGTCACAGAGGCGACACCTCTATAGACGAAAAAACCGATTTCGAGCTTGTTCATTACGATTTTTATCGCCTCGACGACCCAGGCCTCATGGCCGACGATCTAGCCGAATCCCTCTCCCAGAAAAACACTCTCACTGTCCTCGAATGGGCCGACTCGGTCAAGGATCTCCTGCCAAAAGATCACCTACGCATTGCTTTCAAAGTCCAGGAAGATGGTACTCGCCATCTCTCTTTCAACGCGCCCATGCAGTCTCTCCTAGAGCAGCTTAGGGAGACAAAATAATGGAACTCTATCTCGACACCTCCACTTTCGTCGCCAATTTTCGTCTTACGAATACACAAACCGGTGAGACTTTCGAGTATGTAGAAGACCTCGGGCGCGAAATGGCCGAAAAACTTCTCGGCACTCTGAGAGACAAGCTAGCCGAACATAATAAATCCTTCCACGACCTCACCAAAATCACTTTCATGTCCGGACCTGGCTCTTTCACCGGCCTCCGCATCGGCGCCGCCATCGCCAACACGCTCTCGCATGATCTAAACATCCCGCTTTTTGACCATCACGGCGAAAAACACGTCATCGTCATCCCCGACTACGGCCGTCCTGCCAACATTTCCACCCCAAGAAAATAAAACACAAATTCGAGTTTAACCATAAGCACTTTTTATGCTATAATAAAACCATGTTTGGTTCTAAACCTGTAGTTCCGCCCATGAAAAACGTCGTCGGCAATACTCATGCCGAGACTAGAGTTGAGATTGCGGCACGCGCCCGTGCTGAGCAGGCTGCTCAAGCCGCCGCTTTAGCCGCCCTCGAGGAAAAAGCCAATAAAAAATCTCCTATTAGCCTCATCTTTGCTCTTGTTTTTGGCTTCCTCGCTGCAGCTGCTATAGGTTTTGCCATCTATCAATACACCGAAAACGACAAGCTCAAAGCTGAGCTCGAAAACACCAAGAGCCTGTATTCCGAATCTCAAGAATTCATCGATAAGATAGAAAAAGACAAGGCAGTTCTCAAGACTCAAAACACCGCCCTCCAAGCCGAATTAGATGCCCTCAAGCACGGTGAAGAAACCGAAGAGGGGGCTGACGAGCAATCGCAAGACCAACAAGGACAAGCCGAGCAGCGGTCCGACACCCCTCCAGCTAATTAAGCCATTTCCAACCCTTCTCTGTTAATCATTGACAATGATAAGCATATATGCTATAATAACACAGTATGCTGTTATCGGCATACTGAATTGTACATTTAAAAAACGGGAGGGAAGTAAAATGACACCTGAAGAGCTCGAAGTATACATTGCCATCGCTAATGGCGACCGCAACAAATCTGTAAACGAGAACCTGTTGGAAGCACTCAAGGTACTTCCAGTACGACAGTATGATCGCACCTGGCTCGTCGGAAAGATCCCTTACATCATGAACCTGGAAAATCAGTATTTCCTTATCACCAGTAAGAATTCCCAGACAATAGGCGGTAAAGCATACCGCTCAGGGCTGTTAGCCGAACTCGAATGGGACAAGGAAGAGGATAGCCCCAAATTCGGTCGCATGCACTACTTCGTTTATAGAGAAGAATGCGCAATATGCGTCGGTTCAATCCACAAAGACGGTATACCGACCGAAGACAATTGCGGTGTATCTACAATCCCCCAGCCTAACAACGAAATATTTGCAAAACAACTTGGGTTATCCAAAGAAGACCTTGAAGCCTGGGAGACAGTAAATGTTCGTTCCACGTTCGACTGGGACACCGGGATCATGACTTTCGGCGAATACAGAGCCTAAACCATTACTCACCCCGTTACTTCAAACCGCCACCAAAAGTGGCGGTTTTTCATTTTTATAAATAGACTTATGCTAGAAAAAACTCCATCATCATGTTATACTAGATACGGAATATTAAATTTGGTATTAATTTGTTAGCCCATCTAGGACAGTCAAAACCTAGATAAAAAACAATTAGAAAGAGAAACCATGGATATAATCTCCATTGTGATCGCCGCCGTTGTTGGCATAGGTGCCGGCGCAGGTGGTATTTACGCATATAACAAGAAAAAAGAGAACGGTGGCAAAAACAAAGCCGACGATCTCATCCGCAAAGCCAAGCATGAAGCTGGCGACATCGTCCTCGAAGCCAAAAAAGAAGCTTCCCGCATTGCTTCCAAATCTCAGGCCGAAGAAGCCGAACGTCGTAAAGAATGGAAGCGTACCGAAAATCGCCTCCTCGAACGCGAAACTTCTCTCGATAACAAGCTCGATCAGCTCGAGAAAAAATCTGAGAAGCTCAGCAAATCCGAGAAAGAAATCGAAGATCTCAAGACCGAGATCCGCGACATTCGCGTCAAGCAACACGAAAAGCTCGAGAAAATCGCTAGCCTCTCTAAAGCTGAAGCGCGCGACAAGCTCATGAAAATGACCGAGAATGACATCCGACAAGATCTCGTCTCGCTCGTCGCCAAAGAGCAGAAGGAAATCAAGCATGACATCGATGAGACCGCTCAGAGCATCCTCCTCACCGCTATGGAACGTATGTCTTCAGAAGTCACCGCCGACCGCACCATCACTGCCTTAAAGCTTCCTGATGACGAAATGAAAGGCCGTATCATTGGCAAGGAAGGTCGTAACATTCAGGCCCTCCAACGCGCCACTGGTGTCGATATCGTCGTCGACGATGCTCCAGGTATGGTTGTTCTCTCCAGCTTTGACCCAATTCGTCGCCAAGTTGCTCGCTACGCTCTCGAGCGCCTCATGAAAGATGGGCGCATCAATCCTGCTTCCATCGAAGAAGCTGTCGCTAAAGGCGAGAAAGAAATCGAAAAAGAAGTCGTTCGCGCCGGCGAAGATGCTGCCCGCGAAGTCGGCGTCGTCGGTATCCCACGCGAAATTCTTCACCTCTTAGGCGAGCTCAAGTTCCGTACTAGCTATGGTCAAAACGTTCTTCTTCATTCTATCGAAATGGCCCACATGGCCGGCATGATTGCTGAAGAAATTGGTGCCGACAAGCGCATCACCAAGACCGCTACCCTCCTCCACGACATCGGCAAAGCCGTTACCCATAAAATTGAAGGCAAGCACGCCGATATTGGCGCAGAACTAGCTAAAAAATATGGCATGCCAGACGAAGTAGTCCATGCTATCGCCGCCCACCACGACGACATCGAGCCTACCACCCCAGAAGCTATCATCGTCAAAATCTGTGACGCTATCTCCGCCGCTCGTCCAGGCGCTCGCAACATTTCCGCTGAGAACTTTGCTGAACGCATGCGTGACCTCGAGAATATCGCCACCAGCTTCCAAGGCATCGACAAGGCTTATGCCATCTCTGCGGGCCGCGAAATCCGCGTCATCGTCGAGCCAAAGCAGATCGACGATTTAACTGCTCTAAAACTTGCTCGCGATATCGCCAACAAAATCGAAGCAACCATGTCCTATCCAGGCGTCATCAAAGTCAACGTTATCCGCGAGACTCGTGCCGTCGAATACGCTAAATAGCTCCGCTCTCAAACATCAAAAACCCCGGTCTCTCGCCGGGGTTTATTTTAATCAACTATATTTCCGTATTTTTCTTCTTCTTTTCGCTTTCTCTCTTCTTCTTTCTTCTTCGCTTCTTCCTTAATCTTACGTATTTTCTCTTCCATCTCTCGCTGCTCGTTTATTTCTTTCACCTTTTCTCTCAAATACTTCTGCGCTACTTTTATGTCCTCAAATTCGTGTGGTCCATCTGCTCTTAAAATTGTCTTCTCATGCCCCTTGCCCAGAAGCATCACTACATCTCCTTTTTTTGCTAACTTTATTGCCGCTCGTATGGCTTCCTCTCTATCTAAATTCACCGCAAGATCATGTCCTTCTTTCTTACCCATCTTTTCTGCCCCTTCAACGAACTGTTGTGCAATCTTGCTCGGGTCCTCGTCACGTGAATCGTCTTCCGTGATAATTACAAAATCACTATATTTAGCCAAGATTTCACCGCGTTCTGACCGCGTAGATTCGTCTCTACGCCCCGCTCCGCCATGGATACTAATCACACGCCCTTTCACTTCGCCAATCGCCTTAAACGCCTTCTCCAGCGCGTCTGGCGTATGTGCGTAGTCCACAATCACTGTAAAGTCTTGGCCTTCATTCACTCTCGTCATTCTGCCCTCCACACTCTCCAGCGCAGCAACTCCATTTTCTATTTCTTCATCCTTCAGCCCGAGCTTTTGTCCCACCGCCACCGTTGCAAGGGAATTATAAACGTTGAACTCTCCTGGTATTTGAGTCCTAATCTTCATATCACCACATGCATATTGCACACCATCAGGGCTCAATTTAATCTTCCTAGCACGTAACTTTCCATTTTTTATACCATAAGTGATATATTCTTTCGATGCTTTCATAAATGCCTTTGCGCTACCATCATCTGCATTCACCACACCAAACTTCGCTTTCTTAAACAATTTACACTTCGCATTACGATAATTTTCAATCGTCTTATGATAGTCTAAATGCTCGTGTGTAAGGTTCGTGAATACGGCAATCTCTACCGGCACGCCTAGCGTCCTAAACTGGCTCATCGCGTGCGAGGTTACTTCTAGCACCAAGAATTCAGCGCCCTGATTACGAATCTCTTCAATCCTTTTGTTCAAAACCATCGGATCAACTGTCGTCATATGGTTAAGCTCTGGGTGTAGTCTATTAACACCCCAAGATACGGTGGTTATTATTCCGGCCTTACGTCCACTTTCATTCAGCATCTTCCAGATCATAAAGCACGTCGACGTCTTTCCATTCGTACCCGTCACCCCAATTACTCGTAGTTTCCTAGCCGGAAATCTATATCTCACTCCGGCTACCGTTGCTTTCGCCAAATGCAGTGGCTTAACTAAAGTATTATATCCTGGCAGATTATCCATCAACACCAGTTTAAGACTTTTCTTCTTCTCCTCGGTCATATTAGTTTCATTATACCACAGCGCTCATAAAACAAGAGTAAACTATTGCATCGCCAAAGCTAGTTAATTAACAAGACAGCGAATCGGCAACGTTACGGACTTATCTGGAGCATTAGCATATTCATCTACGTCTACCATGTACACCTTACCATCAATTTGATCATAACTGATATAAACAAATCTCATAAAAACCACTTCGCTGGCTTGAGATTTGTTAATAGCCGTGGAGAGATAGTAGGCACCGTCTGTATTAGTATTTCGCCACTGTCTAGTAGTAATCTTTACAAAGTTATTAGGAAACGCCCCAAGGTCACTTTCCAATTCATAATATAATCCGCCATATTGGTTCTTTGTAACACTCCCTATCGAACTCATCAAGCCGTACATATCACCATTTACGACACCAGTCGGAACATGCCAACCGGAAGGACAAATATCTCCAGCTAAAACATCTACTTTCGTCGTTGCATATATGCCATTTCCGGCCGTAGCAGTATACCAGTTGTACGCCACACCACCCGAAAGCCACGCAGAATCGCCCGCATACGGACTCGGCGTTAGCGAACCGTCTATTCTCGCATTATCGAAAGAAATTTGATTTACGCACTGTGCACCATTAGAAGCATAACAGTCGTTTCTCGGGCTAGAGGTACCAACTACCGCAGTTCTCTCAGTAAGGAAAGTACTAGTCGGGTTATTGGTATTGCTAGCATTTATAGTAGTATTCGCGTCCGCTAAGTCTAATCTTAAGTTCTCCATCATCCAGCATTTGCCATCTGCAAACTTAGCTACAGCATAAGTGTTCCCATCACGAGTATCGGTAAGGGCAGTAACTTGATTAGTCTGCATAGAGCTACATCCACTCCAATTC
>JAFZQB010000010.1 GCA_017552385.1 Candidatus Saccharimonadota bacterium | reverse complement strand
CAGAAGTATGAGGAGAGGTTAGGATTATAGCGGAGAGAAAAGTGGCAGCAAAAAGAACTCCAATCACACTTAGCGATCTAGAAAAAGCCATATATCTGTTATCTCCCATTATGCTTATGACTTTATTATATATTGTGGGTGGGAGAATGCAAGTATTTTTTATTACTTGTCCCAGTCGAAGCCTTCACCAAAATGGCCATAGCGAGCAGTTGGTTCGTAAATTGGGCGTCGAAGATTGAGAGTTTCGATAATACCGGCTGGAGTCAAATCGTAACCTTCGATCTCTTCCGGTTTGCCGTCGATAATGACGGTTTTTTCTAGTGGCTCGGCTAGACCAATTGCATAGGCTAAGCGGACGAACACTTCATGGGCGTTTCTCTTACGTAGATAGTCAACGGCGACGCGTCGAGCCATGTATGCGGCAGAGCGGTCAACCTTAGTGGCGTCTTTACCCGAGAAGCAACCGCCACCAATTGGGATGCGCGGACCATAATTGTCAACAATCAGCTTGCGCCCAGTGAGGCCAGTGTCGGCTTCAAAGCCGCCCTGGGACCAATCACCGGCTGGGTTGAGATGAAGCTTGGCCTCTGGATTGAGCCCGTGCTTTGCGACGAACTCCTTGACAAGGCCCTCTAGTTCAGATTTAGATGCGTTCTGGAAGGAGACGACAATCGAGTCAACTTTGCCGGATGGGTCTAGCGTGACTTGAGTTTTACCATCATATGGGAAATGTGCATAGATAAATTGGTTGAGTCTACGTGACAATACTACTTCAAGTGGAAGCATTTCCGGAGTTTCGTCAGTAGCATAGCCAATCATGATGCCTTGGTCGCCAGCGCCGCCCACATCAACACCCTGGGCGATCTCTGGAGACTGTTTGACGATTTTAGTGTGAACCTCGATTTTGGGGTCACCAGTAACTCTTTTAACGATCTCTTCCACATCTACGGCGTCAGCGGTACTCGTAATTTCCCCTGTTACGAATACGACACCATGGCCACCGCAAGCCTCAGCAGCAACGCGCGCGGTTGGATCTTTACTTAAATATGCATCCAAAATTGCATCTGAAATTTGATCACAAAGTTTGTCTGGATGTTTCGGAGAAACGCTTTCTGCGGTTCGGTAGAACATATCTTTCCTTTCTTGGTCGGATTTACCACCTTATAGAACAGGTTGGTAGGGGGTCATCGAGCCGTTCTCTCGCCCCTTCTTGATATTAACCTATCTATTTTAGCATTTATGGTTAATGGCCGCAAGCATGGATTCGAGTGGCGTAGACGGATTAAACATGGCATACACTGCGATATTGGCGGCGAGCTCACCTGACCATAGCGAGAGTGGCGTATAGTCTGTTTTTTCAATTTCAATAGTTGAAACTTTACCGTTATTTGCACATATAATCTTGCCATCGTGAAAAGTTAGGATGGAAACTGGGTAGCTTAGGGTAAATTTATGGAAAGTCTCGACGACTGGAAAAATCGGTTGCGAAAGCATAAGTGGCCTTGGGTAATAGAGTGCACGAAGTAGTTTCTGAAAGCTCGCCATTGAAGCTATGATATATAATTGATCACGGTTGATAAAATCGCCAGCGGAATTGGACACAAGGTCTACTGCATCTCGTGTCAATACGAGTGGCGTGCTTGGATTGTTTTGGACTAGTTTTGATACTGCAATCGACGTTACCGAGTTTTTAGACAAATCACCCATAATAATACCGCAATCAATATCTTCAAATGCGTGAGACAGCTCGACCGAGTCTGCAAACGAGCCAGAGTCTGTAGATTTATAAAACTCCAGATTGTCTAGCGGTGGAAATTTAGACTTTAAAACATCTGGAAAAATATTCTTGATTGACTTCACGAACGGGAAAGTTCTATTGATATATTCGGCAGCTTTTACTTCAACAGAAAATGAAGAAGAATTTCCACCAAGAATTTTGATAACACCTTTGTGTTGCTCTGGGAAATTCCACGCAAGATCGGTGGACAGTTTGGTGTAGTCTATGCCTTTTTCCCAGTAAGGAGCTGGCTCTTGCATCAATCTGTCTCCAGGGTTATGGAAATAGGGCAATGGTCTGAACCTTGCTGAAGCTCGTATATTTCTGCATCTTTTAGCTTGGCTAGAAGGCTATTCGAGACAAAGAAATAATCGATGCGCCAGCCAACATTATTCGCGCGGGCATTCCCCCAATGCGACCACCAAGTATAGCGTTTTGCTTTTGGATGGAGCTTCCTAAAAGAGTCGGTGAAGCAGGCACCTATAAGGTTGTCGATACCTTCACGCTCTTCGTCCGTAAAGCCAGCATTCCTATGATTAGTTTTAGGCCTAGCTAGGTCGATTTCTTGATGCGCGCAATTAAAGTCGCCGCAAGTGACAACGGGTTTCTCCTTTTCTAGTTCCTTGAGATAGTTTCTATATTCTGGATCCCACGACTCGTAGCGCAATTGCAGGCGAGATAGATCGGGCTTCGAATTTGGAGTATAAACATTTACCAAATAAAATTTGCCGAAATCGAGACATAAAATACGTCCTTCATCGGTGGCAAGCTTATTAATGCCTTCTGATAAAGACGGCGCTTCGGTTTGCACTTGGTATTGGCATGACTTATGCACTAGTGTTGCTGTCCCTGAGTAGCCTGGCCTCTTGGCTGGATGCCAAAAGACGTTATAGCCTTTTAGTGTATTTAGCTCGAAAAGATCTAGTTGGTTTGGGTTGCATTTAATTTCTTGCAGGCATAATACGTCCGGTTGTTCTTTTTCTATAAATTCTTTCAATGAGCCCTTGCGAAGCACTGCCCGGAGGCCGTTAACGTTCCATGAGAATATCCTAAAATCTGCCACGATCGATATCCCTCTTCTTTATTGTTTCACGTTTGTCGTATTTCTTTTTGCCTCGACCAATTGCAATTACAAGTTTGATGTGGCGACCGCCCCCGAGTAATTTCACTGGGACGATGGTAGAGCCAGCAACCTTTTCGCGCTCTAAACCGATAATTTGCTTCTTAGTGGCAAGAAGTCTAATGTTCGGGGCGACTTCCGCGCCTAGTGTTAGGTTGTTTAACCAAAGCTCGCCGTTTCTAATTGTAACGAATGAGCCTTTTAATTGAACATGATGATCTCGTATGAGCCGGACCTCTGATCCGGTAAGAGACATACCAACAGTAAGCTCATCTCCAAGCACGTAGTCGAAGTGAGCGCGCCGGTTGACAGTCACCGAATTGGTAGGCTTCTTGTTCATGATTGTATTATAGCACAGCTCACTTGCAGTCGATAGCGTACAGATTAGATGCCGATCGCCGGTTCATCTGGACACTTATTTAAGACATTTTGAATAGCTGCTTTCTCGGCTTCTGTAACCCAGAGATGATATTTATGTTTTACCGATACTTGACGTGCGACATACTCACAGCGAAATGCTTTATTGGGCGGGAGCCATGTAGCAGCATCACCATCAGATTTGTTTTGGTTTGCTTGGCTATCGACAGCAATAAGGTTAAGAGGGTCAGTAGCTAGTTGATATCGATCCTCTGCCGTAAGTTGCTGTGCGCCCTTCTGCCACGCGTCAGAAAGAGCTACGATATGGTCTATCTGAATTCCAGAAGTGAAATCGGCCTTTTCATGAAAAATAATATGAGAACCCGTATATGGATCATCGTATTCTCCAGATATAACCGCGCAATTATCAATGCTCGAAATGGTCGCACTATCGCCCATCTCGCGCTTGATAATATGTTGGCGCAAAGAACAGCCGTCTATTGTTGGCCACGTTTCATAAAACTGGTCGCGTGAGTAGCCTGTCTTGGGAGCTCGCCCTTTAACTGCAAGCTGCTCAAGAACATCCACCGCTTTTGTAGTTGGGGAGTTAGTGTCAGAATTGGTAACTGAGGCACCTAGAGGGGCTACATTCTCGGATTCTGGATTGTCCAATCGTGTCCAAACTGATTCGTATGATGCTGGATTCAAGACGACAACTCCAGCAATCGCTAAAAGAAGAGAAAGAGTACCAATAATACGCCTCGTTTTGTAGCTTATTCTCTTCTTCGGTGGCATACTTATAATATATCATAAAAAGCGAGCCATCTCTGGCTCGCTAGTTTTATTGTCTGTTTTAGCTGTATAGATTTTCTACAGCGATGGATGGACCCATAGTTGTTGTAATATATACCGACTTGACATAATTGCCTTTAAGAGAAGCTGGTTTCTGGGTTTTCAAGGAGTCAAAGAAGGTATTGGCGTTCTCAAGTAATTTCTCGGCACCAAATGATGTCTTGCCTAGACCGATATGGACGATGGATTGTTTATCAACACGGTATTCAACTTTACCGGCTTTGGCTTCCTTAACAGCTTTTTCGATATCAGTAGTGACTGTGCCAGCTTTCGGGTTTGGCATTAAGCCTTTCGGCCCAAGCATACGAGCATATTTACCTAGTTTAGGCATATAGGCCGGGGTAGAGATGAGAACGTCGAAGGCAATCTCGCCTTTGTCTAGTCGTTTTAGAAATTCAACGTCTTCTGCGATGTCTGCGCCTACTTCTTTGGCTTTTTTGGCTTCGTCAAGCGGAGCAAAAACAGCTACATGGACGGTCTTACCGTTACCGTTTGGTAGAACAACAGTAGTACGGATGTTCTGATCGGCTTGACGTGGGTCAACACCAAGACGAACATGAGCTTCAACAGTAGCATCAAATTTTGCAGGATTGGTTTCGATGGCAAGTTTAATAGCCTCGGCTAGTGGGTAGATTTTGCCTTTCTCGATCTTTTCAGCAACTTTGCGATAGTTCTTGCCACGGCGCTCGATCAATGGACGTGTTACTGGCTTAGCGCCTTTTGGCTTCTTCTCGGCTTCAGCCTCTTCTTTAGCGCGCTCTACTTTCTTAGCTTGACGCTCTTCTTCGGCCTTGACCTCTTCAAGGTGTTTTTTGGATTTTTTGCCCGATTTGGCAAATTTTTCTTCGACTACTTCATCGGTAGCTTCAACTTTGACCTCTTCAGTTTCTACTGGAGCGGTATCTTTAACTTCTTTGGCATCTTTGGCCATAAGTATAATATCCTTTCTGTGGTATTAGCGGGCTTTGGCCCTCCCAGCATGAATTTATAATATATGTATATTATATCAAAAGTCAGCTGTTTAATCAAGTTTGTAAGAGCTTAAGTTTGAAAAAACAGAGAGCTACCGCTATAATCAACTTCGAGGTTGGGGACCAGCAACTTTACAAGGAGGGATTGAGGTGCAGAAGTTTCTGAATTCCAGAGGGTTCAAAACAAGGCTTTGGGTTTCTGTCTTAATAGCGGTCATGCTACTGCCAGCATACTTCCTGTTTGACGGAATCCCTCTTAAGATTGTCCTTGGGCTCGGATTGATCATAGCTCTCATTGAACTCTGGAACGTAGCATCCTGTTCTAACGTTTTCCCTGATGGAAACGATTTCGTACTGGCTGGCGGGCTGTCGCTTACTCTCATCATGGCCACTCTCTGTCTACTCTGTGTCGATTCGAAGATACTTGGGACAGCGGTCATTGCAAGCGTCACGACTGATATCGGCGCATACATGTTCGGCAGTCTTCTGGGTACGAAACTAATTGAAGAACGTCCTTTTCCGACTATTTCTCCGAAAAAGACTTGGGAGGGGTGCTTTTTTGGAATAGGTGCTGGAATGTTGGCCGTTTTCTTCTGGACAAATGGGGAAACTCGCTTTTTCTGGATGGTACCTGTGGCATTCCTTGGCGACCTACTTGAGAGCCTATTCAAGAGACGCTTTCACGTTAAGGATTCAAATGATTACATTATTCAATTGGAGATACCCGTTCTGAAGCAGATTGAAGGTTTACTTGGTGGACGAAATGGCCATGGCGGATTCTTCGATCGGCTTGACTCGCTCTCTCTCGTGCTTGCAATCCAATTTATCCTTTCTGCAGTCCTCTAACCTCCTTTCCCCGTCGATTGACGGGGATTTCTTTTTTATGAAAAATCTCCCGTTTTCACGGGAGATTCTCTATTTTTGCGGTAGTTAATCGACGACTTCAACGCCCATAGAGCGAGCGGTTCCGGCGACAACCTTTACGGCACCATCTAGATCGATTGCATTCATTTGTTTCATCTTCTTATTCGCAATCTCTTCGAGCTGAGCACGTGTGATTTTACCGACTTTCTCAGTGTTTGGGCGGCCAGATCCCTTCTCGAGCTTAATAGTTTCACGGATAAGGTCATCGACTGGCTGACCAAGACAGACCCAATCAAACGTACGATCTTCATAGACCTTGATGTGGACGATAACGTTCTTGCCCATGAACTCTTTGGTCGCTTCGTTAAATGGATTAATGAAGTCCATCATATTAAGACCCCATTGACCGAGGGTAGAACCGACTGGAGGCCCAGCGGTGGCGCGGCCACCTGGGATCCTGAGCTTCAGGTTCCCGATAACTTGTTTGTTTGCCATATTATATATACTCCTTTGTAGAGCGCGTAACGCGTGCTATTATACCAAATTAGTTAAATTTTTGCAACCTGAAGGGCGTCTAGCTCAACCGGGGTTTCGCGGCCGAACATAGAGACCATAACTTTGAGCTTGCCTTTGTCAGCATCAATTTCAGAGATTGTGCCTTCAAATCCTTTGAATGGACCATCAGTGACAGAAACAACTTCACCAATTTCATAGTTGACAGAGTACTTAGGATCTTCAACACCCATGCGCTTCTTGATCTTAGCGATCTCTTTTTCTGAAACTGGGGTAGGCTGAGTACCAGTACCAATAAAGCCAGTAACACCAGGGGTGTTACGAATAATATACCAAGTTTCGTCCGAAAGTTTCATTTCGACGAGTACATAGCCCTGGAAAATTTTCTTATCAACTACTTTGCGCTTACCGTTTTTGATTTCAATCTGTTTTTCTTTGGGAACGATCGCGTCAAAGATTTTGTCGGCAAAATCCACAGAATTAGCACGTTGTTTAATCGAGTCTGCAACTTTGTCCTCATATCCGCCGTAGGTACTAATTGCGTACCATGCACGGGTATCATCATAGCGGTTTACTGCCATATGTTATATCTCTCCTTTTACTTTAGTATTATATTAAATAACCAATCAAACAAGAGGTCTACGACTACTAGGAAGGTGACGAAGAGCGCAGTGTAGACAAACACAGCGAGAACCATTTTCCAAGTGACTTTACGATTGGGCCAACGAACTTGGCGAAGTTCGCGCCACGAATCTCTCAGATAGCGACCGAAAGCCACAAATGGGCGAAGTAGTATAAACGGTTTCTTGCCATCGTCTTTGGCTTTATCTTGTTTCTTGACTTTCTTTTCTTTTTTGGAAACCAATTTGATCTTTTCTGTTTTTTCGACCGGTGTAGGTTTAGAATCCTTGGACTTCGCAGAGTCGTGGGCTTTAATGCGTGTGACGTGCGCCATAAATTCCTTTCTTTCCTATAAAAAAAGTTTCTTTACGAAACTGTCAAGTGTATTGTAGCAGATAATGCCATAGTTGTAAATATAGTTTATGGTGCCCGGGACAAGAATCGAACTTGCAAGCCGTGAGGCACTAGCTCCTAAGGCTAGCGTGTCTACCAATTCCACCACCCGGGCATAGCATGTATTATATATGATTATTTTTAATTTGTCGAGTTGGCTGGGTGTCCGGCGTTGAGACTGTTCTTACGCCTGTGATATGCCATATCGAGGTATACGAGACCGCCTAGCGCAATGAATGCATAATAAGTGAAGAAACGCCAAGTTAGCATGGCCCAGAAGGTGTTGCCCGAACCAAGATGTGCGAATACAAGATAGAATGATCCCTCAGCGGCGCCAGCGTTACCTGGTGTTGGCACGAAGGTAATTGCGGCTTGGATGGTAAAGGCTGTCATTGTAGCTGGCAAATAGCCAACATCACCGCCAAAGGCGCGCACAACGAGAAATGGAATGCTATACAGTAGCCCCTGATAGGCGAAGGAAAGTGCTAGGATCTTTGCTAGCAACTTTCTGTTTTTGATGAAACGACGAACTGTCTGAGCGTACTTCTCAATCTCGCCCAGTGTTTTTTCTTCGGTGCTATCAATATTTCTAATAATGTGTAGTTTATAGAAAAATTTCAGGACAGCTGAAGCGATCTTTTTGGCTACTCTTGGTTTAAGCGCAAAGAAAAGAATAGTACCTGGAGCGAAAGCCATGAGCAAGATGCCTACGAAGCTAGCTGCATAAGTAACATCGGAAAGCACTAAACCGGATCCAAATACAATGGTTAGGAAACATAATACTACGAACGCCGCTTGAAGCGAAACAAAGGCGATAATGGGGATCATGGCAGCGTGTTCGTTATCGATGTTGCCATGCCGATGCATATGGTGAATTTGAAAAGGTTGGCCGCCGACAGCGGATGGGGTAATATTGTCGTAATAACGACCAAGAAATACCGTCTGGGCAGCAAGCTTTATATCCTTCTTTTTTGTAAAATGCTGTATCAGGATATAGTACCTATAGATATCTGCAGCCATAGCGCAAATAAACGCCGCGACCGCCAAAACGAGGAGCCACCAAGTGAATGTGGGTCCTTCTAGGTTCGCGGTTTTTTCGCGAGAAAGCTCTTTGGAGGCAGTCCAATAAATGATTAAGATATTAAAAATGACAAATACAAGAACAGTGAGCTGCTTTACGCGCTTTTTCTTAAAAAAACTAGGTTTTGTCGCAGTTTTTTCTTCAGGTTTTGAAGCCATAAGAAGATTATACTTGAAAAAGAATGTAGTGTAAAGAAGGCTATATAGGAGTATTATTTGCGCTTCTTAGAGAATACGTAGGATGTTGCCGATCCAGCAATTAGAGCTAGGCCAAGAGCGCCAGCTGGTCCGGTAGACGGAAGATTGTTATTGCCCGCAGAGGTAGTGGGTTTGTCTTCTACGACATTAGAGCTTGGCGTGACGGTTTTGTTGTCTGTTGACTCGTTTGAAACTGGCTCAAGCTTCATATCTTCGGCTTTTGCATCATCTTCTTTTTTGTCTTCGTTGATTTTCTTAGGCTCGTTTTTTTCGTCTTCACGTACTATTGCAGTAGATCCTTGATCATTATTTGCAAGTTTGGCGCGATTCTTGCTAGTAATAGCATTAATCAAGACGCCAATCAGGATAATAATGATGATGCCCATTACGAGAGCCGCAATGATAATCTTCTTCTTTTGTTTATCTTGGTCTCCGGTTTGACCGTACATAATAACTCCTATACTAGCCCACCGTATTAGTTTGAAGCTATTATAACACTATTGTAATTTGTGTGCAAGTATTATCACATATATTATAAGTATAAGCAATATCTATTTGTTTTTACGGATGAGCGTAATGTAACACCCAGCATACTTTCTAGAATTGGGGCCAATTGGTTCTGGCGACGACAAGACCATCACTCCACTTTCGGAGAGAAACCTTTGAAAATTTACAGCCTCTTTATCAAACTTGTCGTATGGTGGGTCTACAAATATAATGTCGTAACTTACAGTTTCATCATACTTATAAGCATCTAGCTTAATAATCCTGGCACCGTCTATATCAGACAAGTTATCTTTTAAGCAAAGGAGCGCTTTTGGATTCATTTCGACAAAGGTCGCTTTGGCAGCTCCCCTCGAAAGCGCCTCAATACCAAGTGCACCGGTGCCAGCGAATAGATCCAGCACTGTTTTGCCGTTGCAATCACCGATCATATTGAAGATAGCTAGTCGTTCCCTTTCGCCCATTGGGTGGGTGACGTCAGAATTTGGACTGACTAGTTTGTGGTTTTTATAAATACCTGAAATTATGCGCATGGTGATATATTCGCTCCGTTATTAGTTTAATGTTGTTAGTTGTTGATATTGTTTAATGCATTTCATGAGCTCTGGATATTGGCTAAGGGTTTCGTGGTTATTGGCGCAGGCGGATGCGAACCGCTTCGCATCTTTCGATGCGACAGAAATTAGTCGCGAATCCGTCAACGAGGCAAACTGCAAGTTTAATGCTCCGTGCTGAAGCGACCCGTATATTTCGCCTGGTCCGCGTAGTTTCAGATCGACTTCCGCGAGATAGAAACCGTCCGTTGATTTTTCCAGTTCTTTCAAGCGGCGGGATGGCCTATCGTTTGTAGTAACAAGGTAGCATTCAGCAGCTTCATGGCCTCGTCCGATACGACCTCGTAATTGATGGAGCTGAGCCAGCCCGTAATTATCGGCGTCCATGATAACCATGAGATTAGCGTTTGGAACGTTAACCCCAACCTCAACGACTGTAGTAGAAACAAGGATATCAACTTTACCAGAAGCAAATTGTTCCATGATTGAATCCTTTTCGTCTGGCTTCATGCGGCCGTGAAGAAACGCTATCTTTGCGTCTTTGAAAATCGTTTCTAGCTTTTGAGCTTGTTTCTTGACTGAGGCGGTTTCGCTGGAGTTGCTCTCTTCAATTTTTTTACAGATCCAATACACTTGTTGTTTTTTAGCAAGGTAGGAGCGGACCGTGGGATAGAGCGCGTCTTTGAAGTTGAGTTCGGAAATAATTCTGGTCGTAACCGGCTGTCGTCCGGCTGGAAGTTCGTTCAAAATGGACACGTCGAGGTCGCCAAACACAGCTAACTGGAGAGAACGTGGAATAGGTGTAGCGGTCATCATAAGGAGATGCGGAGCAAGTCCGGTAGATACAACTGTCTTCTCAAGTAGCTTTTGGCGCTGATCGACGCCGAAACGATGCTGCTCGTCAATGATGGTAAAAGCAAGTGATTTGAACCTAGTGTCATCAGTGAGCAAAGCATGTGTCCCAACTATAAGATCTACTTCTCCTGATTCTATTTCTTTCTTAATTGTCTCTTTATGTTTAGTTGCTCCAATTAGAAGTGTGACTTTGACACCAAACGGCTCAAGGAGTTCTCTCAGGGAGTCAGCGTGTTGAGATGCCAAAATAGCCGTCGGGGCAAGTAGCGCTACTTGATGACCGGCCCGGATGGCGGAATAGGCTGAGATAGCTGCAACAACAGTTTTGCCGGAACCGACATCGCCTTGAAGGAGCCGGTTCATTGGCGTAGCCTTTTCTAAATCTTTCAAAATCTCGAAGATGGCCAGGCGCTGGGCGTTGGTGAGTTTGAATTTGAGGTGCTCGACTAGTTGTTTGATATCTTTTGGAATAAATGGAATACTCGTCGCACGTAGCTTTTGGTTCTCTTGTTTGTTAAGGTTACTCGCCAGAATCAATTCGAAGAGCTCCTCATAGGCAAGATATTCGCGAGCGAATGCAACATCCGCATCGCTTTCGGCAAAGTGCGCTTTAAATAGTGCATCAGCGCGAGCTCCAGAACGAGAGTAGGTCGTTTCTGGCAGTAGGTCTGGGATTGAAGCGAATTCCGGTCGTATCGATTCGATAATCTTATGAAATCCTTCCGATTTAAAAGCGCCTCGTACGGGATAAATAGGTCGATAGGTAGAGTTTTGTTTTTTTATCCGATCAATGTCTTGGGCTAACTCTGCTTTCGGAGAAGTAAGTTGGTAACGTCCATGGCTGAAGTCATAGTTACCAACAAAATAGTAATCCTTTGTCTCATCAAATTGTTTAGCACGATATGGTTGATTAAACCAAACAACACGAATTGCATCTGTGGCGTCTCGGATTACTCCTTCCGTGATTGTCAGATTACGTCGGCGCGTATGGGAGGTCTTGAGGTCTGAAATCTTACCACGGATAATAACTTTGCCGGGCTTAATCTCAGAAAGTTTAGTTGTTTCTGTGTAGTTCTCGTACGTGCGTGGCAGGTAGTAAAGCAAGTCACGAATGGTTCTGATCCCGGCTTTATTTAAAATCTTCTCTGTCTTTGGGCCAACACCGCGAATCGATAGAATAGAGCTCGCTAAATTAATTGGCATGGCCGGAGTGTTCCTCACGCCATCTAGCGATTTCGCCATGGTTGCCGGAAAGGAGTATATCTGGCACCTTCATACCGCGGAAGTCGGCCGGTTTGGTATATTGTGGGTACTCGATGTTATCCCCATCCGAAAATGACTCGATTGCGGCAGAGGTTTCTCCACCGAGAACACCTGGTAGCAAACGCGTGATTGAATCTACAATGATGAGGGCTGGTAGTTCACCACCGGTTAGCACATAATGACCAAGGCTAATTTTGTAGTCTACAAGAGTCAGAATTCGTTCGTCATAGCCCTCGTAATGTGGGCACAGAATAATGTAATGACCGGATTGTTTAGAAAAATCTTGAGCCATGTTTTGATTCCATGTCTCTCCGGCTGGCGTTGGAAGAATTACTTTTGCTTCCGGGTCTCGTTGTTTAACGCTCTCTATAGCAGCAAAAACAGGCTCGCAGCGTAAGAGCATGCCGTCGCCGCCACCGTAGGGCGTGTCATCAACAGATTTGTGTGGGCCTAGGCCGAATTCACGTAAGTTAACGAAGTCAAATTCAACAATGCCCTTATCTGCTGCTTTCCACATCATGGAAGCTTTTAGATATGGCTCGATGGCTTCTCGAAACAGCGTGATGATGGTGAATTTGATTTTTGGCATAAATATATTATATCATATTTTGCATGAAAATGCCTCCCCTTAGGGGAGGCCGTGGGAGGAAATGGATCACTGCGGGCGAACGACTTCGCCGTTAAGAAGTTTTTCAACGAACTGCGGAATGGCGTCTTCCGCGAACTGATCGCGCGGCGTGATGAGCCAATCGTCGTTGTACTCGCTGGGCCTGTTATTCGCATTGTAATTCCAGGAGAAGAAGACTTCGACATCCGATGTAATCCTGTTATTCCTCAGCTTAACTTTGCCCTTAGGAATAGCAATCAAATAGCAGGTGACTTTCGGATTCTTGTCGCTCTTGACGGAAATCTCATAGATGCGGCGGCCAGAGTAGTCGCGTTCGAGTTCCCAGGCAACGAGTTCGCCTTCAGTGCCGTTCAGTTCACGTTTGAGTTCCTTCTTCAGATCATCGCAGAACAGCCGGAGACCATACCTGATTTGCCGGGACGAGATGCCGCCCGAGCCACTGCTCGAGCTGGAAGAGCTGGAACCACCAGGTGCGCTAGGCGCACTGGGCACACTAGGGGCACCGGAACCGCTGGAACCGCCGCCGGCAGTGCCTCCGGTAACGTTCACGTTGAAGATTACGTTGGTGTTGGCATCGCCATCTGCAAATGCAGTAGCGACCAGGCCCATGCAAAGGGCCAGGACAAGGAATACGGACAATAAGCGCTTCATGGATTTATTCCTCCTTCGAAAAATAGTAAAGTACATTTCCTCCCAATGGGAAATTACCGCTATTTTACCAACATCGTAGGAGAATGTCAAACATGAGCGCTATTCGGTCTTGAGAATTTTTCCCGTACCTCTTTCAAGGTGAAGAAGCCGTTGGTTCCGACTACCTCTGAATTTGAGCGATAAATCACGCTCTTCAAGGACGAATGGCCCATCTATAAGAGCATCGAGACTCTTCAGAAACTCTAGTTGCTTACCGCCTTTTGTGTTGATCTGTTCGTACGTGTAGCCCGAAAAACTCCATACGTTCCAGCCCAATTCATCGTGACAGAAGTCGGCAATTTCCTTGCAAGCTTCTGGCTGGAGAAATGGTTCGCCGCCACAGAAAGTGAGACCAGCTTGTCCTTTGAACCCACGAAGGCGCTCTTTGATTTCATCGGTATCTATTTCGAAGCCACCATCGAGATCCCAAGTCTCTGGATTCTGACAGCCCTTACAGTGCGTTAAACAACCCTGGGTCCAGAGTACGGCCCGAAGGCCATACCCATTGACTATGGAATCGCGTTCTAGTGGTCCACTTAGTCTAATATTCATATTATTCTTTTCCCAAAGGTTTATCGGCGTTTAATTTCTCGGCTTCGCGCTGTTCTTTCTCATCGACGGTATAGACTCCCTCGGCATTAGATGGGACACAGCCACAGTCGACATTGTGTTTGACGCGGTCGTGTTCCTCAGCCTTTTTACCATCATTCCAGCGGTCAAGCGTGCCAACTAGATAACCGGTGATGCGGCGGAGCCGTTCAAATGGCATATCGCCTTCTTCACGACCGCATGATGGGCAAGTATGCCCGGAAATAATACCCGAGAAGCCGCAAACTGGATCACGATCTACTGGATGATTAACTGAACCGTAACCAATCCCACAATCATGCATTTTACGTATAACTGCCTCAAAGGCTTCGATATTTTGAGTCGGGTCACCATCTAGCTCGATATAGGAAATATGGCCAGCATTGCATAGTTCGTGATATGGGGCTTCGATCTCAATCTTTTCGAAAGCGGAGATTGGGAAGTACACTGGGACATGGAAGGAGTTGGTATAGTAATCACGATCGGTAACTCCTGGCAAAACTCCATATTCTTTGCGATCAATCTTAGTGAAGCGTCCAGCCAAACCTTCAGCTGGGGTAGCTAGAAGAGAATAGTTTAAACGATGCTTCTTAGAGTACTCATCACATTTCTCTCGCATGTGTGCAATAATGTCGAGACCGAGCTCACGAGCCGTTTCGTCCTCACCGTGGTGCTTGCCTATCATAGCAACCAGTGTTTCAGCAAGGCCAATAAAACCAATGGACAACGTACCGTGCTTGATTACGTCGCGGAGAGTATCATTTGGGGAAAGCTTCTCAGAGCCGAACCAGTTGCCTTGACCCATGAGGAATGGGAAATTGCGAACGTGCTGGTTGGCTTGGAATTCGAAGCGTTCATAGAGCTCACCTTCGCATAAGTCCATAACGTGATCAAGGTCAGCAAAGAAGGCGGTCCAGTCAGCTTCGTCGCGTTCACCTGTAGCAATACCGTGTTTAATACCGAGACGAACGAGGTTTACTGTCGTAAAGGACAGGTTGCCACGCCCAGTGACTATACCATCAGACTCTGGGAAGACCGATGCGAAGACGCGAGTGCGGCAACCCATGGTAGCAATCTCAGTACGGTAATCGCCTGGCTTGTAGTATTTGAGATTGTATGGCGCGTCGACGAAACAGAAGTTCGGGAAGAGACGTTTGGCAGATACCTCCATACTACGCTTGAAGAGATCGTAGTTCGGGTCTTCCGGGTTGTAGTTGATACCTTCTTTGACTTTGAAGATGGAGATTGGGAAGATTGGCGTCTCACCCTTACCTAGGCCGTGGTCAGTAGCTTCAAGAAGCATCTTTGAAACAAGTCTACCTGCCGGAGAAGTGTCAGTACCGAAGTTGATCGAAGTAAATGGAACTTGTGCACCTGCGCGGGAGTGCATAGTGTTGAGGTTATGAATGAATCCTTCCATGGCTTGTTCGGTTTGGCTTTCAGTGTCCTCGACGGAGGCTTTGATGACGGCTTTTGGGACCTTCATACGAGAGAGTTTTGCGTCGTCACCGAATTCAATATAGTCGCCAATTTGGACATCTACACGGTTCTTCTTGTCGACGAAGGCGTTATATTTCTCAATGTTGCGACGTAGAGCTTTACGGAAAGTCTTGTCGACGCCTGGAGCCATAGCATAATCGAAGTTCGGAATAGACTGACCACCGTGTTGTTCGTTTTGGTTGGCTTGGAGAATGATGGCAGCAAGGGCCGCGTATGAACCGATTGATTGTGGCGTGCGAAGATGGCCGTGACCGGTGTTAAAGCCGTTCTTGAAAAGGCGAAGTGGGTCTGTCTGGCAGCAAGTGAGCGTACCTGTGGCGTAGAAGTCGAGGTCGTGGACGTGGATGTCGCCATTGTTGTGTGCGTAGGCATACTCAGGTTTCATTAATGTTGTCTTGGCAAAGACTTTAGAACCTTCGGCGCCGAACTGGAGCATCTTACCCATGGCGGAGTTACCGTCGACGTTAGCATTACCGCGCTTAACGTCGGAGTCCTCAGATGCATCGGCGATAGCAATGGTACGGTAAATATTCATGAGGTCTGACTTGGCAATGCGGATATCACTACGCTGAGCGCGATAATCCGCGTATGCGCGAGCCGTACGCTTGAAGCCGGCGTCCTTTAGGACTTTTTCAACGGCGTCTTGGACCTGCTCGACAGTCGGGATGCGAGACTTAATGACTTCTTTTGCGGTAGTTTCAAACTCGGCCGCTAACTCTTTAGCGCGTTCACGGTCGAACTCACCGGTAGCTACACCAGCTTTAGTCATCGCGTCTACGATTTTCTCTAGCTTGAAATCGACAATTTTACCGTCGCGCTTGATGATTTTTTTGAACATGAGAAATAGACCTCCTTGTACCTTTCTTCTATTCAGGTGTTTTTATTTATAGTTCTTCAATGGTTTTATTTGGTGTGCTAGACACTACATCTAGCGTCTGGAACTATTTTATGACACTAGATATAGCGTGTCAAGGCTTTTTCTTAAGAATTTTTATGTTTGTGCTTATCTGTTATTTTTCCTACTACCCCTATATATTGTTGTAAATAATACAACAGTAAAAATTACAAAAATTGTTTTAAATATCTCAAAATCTGTCTGCAGTTTTATTTTTTTGCAAGTTTCTTATGAAGCTCGGTGACGATTATTGGCACGGCGAAGGATACAATGATCGTTAGCACCAATGCGAAGGTATCGACTGGTACGGTCTTGGTGAGAATAGACAGTGGCCCGAACAAGACCAATACTTCTAGGACTATAGCAGCAATAAAGGCTAAGATGAAGAGCGTATTTTTAACCTTTAAGCGTTTAAAGACAGATTCGTAAGTGCCGCGAACGCAGAAGGCGTTCGACCATTGAACTACGACCATCGCCGTAAACGCAAGTGTGTTAGCTTCGTCATGCGTAAATCGTGCGAGGGCCAGATAATAAGTGCCAAGCCCGACCGCCGTCATTGTAATAGCGATGATAAACATGCGTTTGATAAGTATCTTTGGGAGGATTGGCGCATCTTTATCTTCTGGCTTCTGGGACATGAATTCACGTTCTGGCGGCTCAAGGCCGATTGGTACCACCATCAACGAGTCAGTCACCATATTAATCCATAGAATCTGAATCGGCAAGAGAAGTTGCGACCCGGAGATGAACAGCGCCCCTAATGTGGCGAGGACCTCGCCTGCGTTAGTAGATAATAAGTAGATAAGCATACGACGGATATTTGCGATAATGACACGCCCTTCTTTCATGGCAGAGACAATGTTTGAGAAGTTATTGTCCAAAAGAACTATATCACCCGCATCTTGAACGATGCTTGGTGAATTGCCCATGGCAATGCCTACGTGCGAGTTTGTTAAGGCCGGGACATCATTCACGCCGTCACCAGTCATAGCCACTACTTCTGATTTCTTAATGATATTTAGAATCCTGAATTTGTCTTCTGGCGTGACGCGCGCGAAGATTGTGGCTTTTCTCACTCTATCCTCAAAATCAGAATCTGGAAGGTCGCCAATTTTGGAGCAGTCGAGAACTTCTGAAAATTCTGTGCATAGCCCAAGTTCACGGCCGATCGCAAATGCCGTCTGAGCGTGATCTCCGGTAACCATCTTGACTTTAACTCCAGCCATGGAGGCTGACTCGATAGCGTCTACAACACCTGGACGAACTGCATCAGCGATTGCGATGTAGCCATCGAATTTGAAAACGTCGTTTTTTGTTAATTTGTTGAGCTCGTTAATCTCTCGGTCGATTTTAGCGGAAGCTAATGCAATTACCTTATACCCCTTGCTCGAAAAACTCTCTAGCTTTGCCTCGGCTGCTTTAATCGTTGCTTGGCTAGTGCCAGAGCACTTGCTGAGTACGGTTTCTGGAGCTCCTTTGATAATCAAACGGAGGCGTCCTCGTTTATCCTCGAAAAGATTCCCCGATGTTTTGAGATCTTGGTCGAAAGCATAGGTTTTGAGTGGCTTAATATCTACAAGGTATGACGCTTCGTTCTTAATATAATCCCAGATAGCAACATCGAGAGGGTCGGTAGCCGAATCAATTGGTATGGCTGACTCAGCGATAGTCATAAAGAATGCTTCATTATTTTTGAGAGTCTTTTTAGTCTCTGGGCTCCAATAATCACGTAGTGATAGGCGGTTTTCCGTCAGAGTTCCAGTTTTGTCTGACGCAATAGTAGTAACGATGCCAATGCTCTGGATAGCACGAAGCTCTTTGATGAGTGCATTCTTTTTCGCAAGACGAACGGCACCTATAGCCAGAATGATAGCAGTGACAATCGGCAAGTCTTCCGGCACGGCAGATACGATCATAGCAAGTGTGAACTGAATTGCGTCGTAGAACGCAATGCCATCTATTATTTGAACCACCAGAATAACTACCGCAACGGCTAAAATAATCGCGGCGATCTTAACGACGAGTTTATTAATCTTTTCTTGAATTGGCGAATTTACGGATGCTCCAGATGCAAGTGAGGCTATTTTCCCGTATTCGGTATCATTGCCCGTCGCGGTGACGACGAATCGCGAGCTGCCGGTAATGACAAAGGATCCGGCAAAAACCATATTGCGCTGTTCATAAACCTTCTTCTTGCCGGAAATTGCTTTGGCGTCTTTTGCTATAGCTTCTGATTCTCCGGTGAGCATGGACTCGTTGGTAAGTAGCCCAGACTCATTAATAACACGCCCGTCGGCTGGGACGCGATCGCCTTCATGCAATATGACTACATCACCCGGAACCAGTTCGCTAGCATCAACTTCAATCTCGTTTTTATCGCGTAGAACCGTAATCTTCTGGACTGTTTTCTCTTTGAGAGAGTTTAAGACTCGTTCAGTCGAAAAACGCTGTATGTAAAAAACCGCAACGTCCAAAATCATATCCAGCGCAATGACAATTACTTCTGTCCAAGATTGTTGTACGATTGATAAAGCCAACGCGATTAGCAGGATTACCATAAATAAGTCCGCAAAGGGTTCTAATAACTTCTTCCATAGAGGCGTAGTCTTAATGTTAAGAGTGTTTTCTCCGTATTTGGCACGTCGCTTTTTAACGTCTTTGCTTGATAGGCCGGTTTCAGAATCTGTACGTAAATCAATAAGCGTATCTTTGACGGAATGATTATAATAAAGCATAAGTATATTATAACATAGGCGAGCTATATGGGCGTCATCTCTTGGTGTTCTATGGTTAGACTAAAGTCGCGCGGTTTCTGATTGCATCGTATACTACATATTTTGGCTCTATGGCTATAAATCTCGAGAAGTCGTCCTCGGTTTCTTCAAAGAGAATAGTATCATCGGTATCTTCTGCTCCGAAAGCCACGCGCTCCTCTGGCTTGTAATTTGCAAGATAGTCCATGGCTTCCATGAAGTCAAGCGTAGCGATAACATCGTCCTTAGTCATGCCAGAATAGCGGGCAAGGATGCCTTCAGTGGAGTTGTCGAGTGGGTATTCATCGTGATAGCGTTCGAGGGCTATAGTAGCGGCGCTTTTTTCGATAGCTCCAGCATTCTCAAGAATACGTTGATCTTGGAAGAAGGCTTGATAATATTTACCCTCGGATTCCCAGAAGCAAGAGTTCTCTTCGGAGTCAACACAATAGTTGCCCATAATCCACGCCCTTTCCTCTGTATCGTCTTTGAAGATGGTAATGATGGATTCTATGAGGCTACCAAGAATAGGAATGCTCGCCCACCAGTGGTTCTTCCTGGCTCTCTGCGCCTCCATTTCAGAAATATTCGCATCTGCTTTCCCAAATTCGGACAAGCGTTCGCCGCAGTACGTCAAGAATTTTTCAGCATTGGAATCCTTAGTGACTTCGTAAGTCCCCGATGAGTTCGGAGTCTTGCTAGTAATTCCCTTCAGAGCATACACTTTATCAACTAGTTGTTGGGGCTCATAGCTCTTTAAAGCACTTTCGTCAGATATGACGTATGGGCGTCCTAGCTTGTCGCAGGCTGCGCCGATGTCCTCCAAGGCAGGACAATCACCGAATCCCGTAACGATATTAGTCTCCGCCACGGCGGAAGCCGTTGGTATAATTTTCGATACTGAATTGTTCATAACGTTGCTGATGCCTTTGATAATACCGCCTACGTTCGACGTAGTCGCGACAGGAATTAAACTGTACACAATGCTCCCGAGGAAGGTATATTGTGATCTAACATCAAATGGCGACCGAATGCTCCGTTGATACTCCGCTTCTTCGGCGATGATACGATCTCTCTCGCGCATGTATGCCTTAACTTCGTTTTTACCTCCTAGCGCACTGGATCCGATTAAGCCCTGGCTAGCCAGTAGTCCGTTAAACCCTACATATGTCGCTTCTCCGAGAGCTGGGCCAAGCCAGTCGGTGGCGACATTCTGAGCAATCGTGTCAGAAAAACTATCCCATACCCAGTCTATTATTGCATTCGCAAGTGGCTTTAGGCTTTCTTGAATGGCTATCGAAGCAACGCTTGAAATGAGAGATGTCAAGAATGTATCGACAAGAGCTCCAGCGCCATATGTAACAACTGTTATGGCAACAGTAGCCACCGTACTTAGAATGCTAAGCCCGGCAGCGACTTTTTTACAGGTATTTATGGCTGATAACATGTCGGTCATTTCCACTGCGAGGCTGCGAAGTGTGTCTACGATAAGATTGCCAGATGAGGTAGAGGTATCTATACTAGTCATGGCTCTTTCGGAGTTGACCTGTTTAACGCTATCGGCGTCTTCGTTAATCTCTGAACCGGTCATGACCGCCGACATCCCTTCCGACTCCATACCGTTATGGCCAGACTCGTCATTTTTTGTAATGGCTTCCATATAGGTATGCATGGCCTCGCCATCATTGTTCCCTACTTGGGCACCTTGCACTGCTTCGCCCATGCCCGAGGCAAGATTGAGATATTGCAAGTTCTGTATACTCGATATAATTGTTTGGGCTTTAGAGATCATTTGTAAGCCCGCACAACCCAAAGATATACCCGATGATACATAACCAAGAAGCGCAGAAGCCTCGAGCCCGAGTCTGCCCATTGCGACGCGATCTTTGGTCATGTTTACTGGCCTGTTCATTAGAGCTTTGCCTAACTTGGTGCCAGCCATCGTTTTGACAATGAACTGGTTAATCTTTCGCTTAGCGGTCGCCGTCACTGAAAGATTGAACCTGCGACTCCTGCGATAGTTTAAAGCCTTAGTAGTGCTAGCTAAGTTGTTATTGAGAGAATCCGTAACTGTGTACCAAAAGCGAGTACGAGTATAGCCGCGTATTTCTTCATTAAGTGAGCTGAGTGTGTCATACCATCCAGCGTTACCACCGCGCCATGTCTTTGAGGCAGAAGTATAAGCGTTCTTGAAATTTCCATCGTTCATAGCTTCTTCTAGCGTAACTAGCGAGAGCGTGTCGAACCTATACCCTAGATCAGAATACAGCTCAACGAGTAATCTTTTGATTTTATCTATACTCGGGCTGGCTGGGACTTCTCCGTGCGCAACTCGCCAAACACCAGTTTGATTAGTTTCATATGCGAGTACTGTCCCGCCGCCTTCGTCAACGGGCAAAACGCCATAATTCTTGAAGCTATCTTTTTGATATTGCGTTAGTCCGAATGAAGTTCCCACGCTAGACATTTGGTAATTCAGGATATTGTCTGAGCGTAGAACCGCAGTATAGCCAGCGGTGTTGAACTCTTCAATCATGCGATTGATAACCGCGACAGGGAGGATACTCTGCGCAATACTAATAAACGCTATGATGATTACTAACATACACCCCGCCATGAGTAGCGGGAGCTTCTTTCTTAGGCTAGCAGAAGACTTTGTCTTCTTTGCCTTGTCTTTCCTGTTTCCACTAACGTTGTTACGAAAATGTTCGACTTCCTCAAAGGCGCCGTTGCCAAGATCCTCGTAAGTGTAGTACTTCTCTCCTTCTTCTCCTCCTGATTCAGCAGAGCGAGCCTCATCAACGGCTCCGTCAGATCCGCTGTTTTGTTTTTGTTTAGTGGATCCTTCCTCTGCTTTGCGCAAGAATTGTTCTGGCATGTTCCTATTATAGCATAAGCTGAATCATTTTGGGAGAAATTTGTGCGTGTGCTAGGATCGTAATTAGCGATATAATTTATGACATCCATGGTATCCTCAACAGCGATTACTTGATCCTTTGTCAACCCAGAATAACGGGCAATAACTCCCTCGCGAGAGTTGTCGAGCGGGTTTTGTTCGTAATAATCTTCGAGAAGTGCAGTTACCGAAGATTTTTGCGTTATGCCAGCTACTTCAAGCAACCGTTGGTCTGATATATATCTTTGATAATATTTAACTTCATCCCATAGCGGGTTTTCTTCAGAGTTAACACCTGCGGAACCGGAAATCCAAGGCATATTATCTGCTTCGCCAAGCGCAGAGATGATTTGCGCCACGTCGCCAACGAGCGGAAGATTCGCAACGATTGTTGAAGGTTGCTGGACTAGTATATTAGCGGCGCTAGCATCTGCGATACCTAGAGTGGCTATGCGCTGATCGAGGATCATGGCAGTTTTGCCCAGGTTTGAATTGGGGTTTATAATCTTTTGCCCATTAGAATTCTCGCCCTTAAATGCGTTCGGATCTAGCTCGACAATTTTGGCTTCTATTTCAGCTGGGGTTAAATCAATGGTTGACAGGTCGTCGACGTAGTATGGATTGCCAGTCGGGTCACAAACAGCACCTACGCTATTCATGATTGGGCATTCGCCAAGGCTGGTAACTAGGCTCGTTTCTGCAACAGCCGATGCACTTGGCAATAAGCTAGATACAGATTTTGTAAAAACATTCCCGATACTCTTGATAGTAGTGCCAACTCCTGAGCTGGTTGCTATAGGGATAAGACTATAAGCAATACTACCTAGGAATGTGTTTCTGGACGTAAGATCAAAAGGGCTTCTGGTTTTGCGATCGAGCTCTGCTTCTTCTGCAAGAACGACAGATTTTGCGCGATTGTACGCCTTTAATGCTTCTTTTGACCCAGCGGACCCCCCTCCAGTTTGGTAATTGCCACCGATATATTTTCCAGCACCGCTATACATGGCGTTGAAATAATCTTCACCGACCCACTGCGTAGCGACATTCTTAGCTACATTGCTAAATACTTGATTTATGATTTTTGGGATAATAAAGCTAGTTAAGGCTGCAATTGTAGCTCCAAGCGCAATTTTTCCGACGAGCTTTGCGACTATATGGATTGCTTTAACGGCTTGACCAAGAACCGGTACAAAATTCAAGACCGTAGTAACAAAATTTGTAGCCGCTACACCCATTTTTACATAAGAACACGCTTCAAATGCCTGAGCCGTAAAGTTCAGGTTGCCGCTCAATGTTCCTAGGCTCGACATAAGGTTCTCGAAACTAACAGTTTTTATACTTTCATCGTTTGTATCAACCGCGGTGCCAGAAAAGAGTGCTTGTGATGTTGATGCCCCCATTGGTGTTTTGCCTGTTTCTGGATCTGGCGTCGTAAGAATCTTATTGTATTTATTCATAGGCGTGCCATCATTTTGGCCGATTTGTGCACGTTGTACCGCTTCAAAGTAGCCGGTTGCTAGGTTGAGATATTGGATCGATTGTTGTGCGGACATATAAGTTTGGATGGCAGTCATTATCTCTACACCAGCGCAACCCACGGTCGCGGCGAGCTTTGCTACGCTTGCTATTTTAGAATTGAGAGCGCTGCGAACTCCCTCAATCGTAGTTTGGCCAGATAGCGAACTGGAGTCTACCGTACCGGAATGTCGCACGGTTGTTTCGTTACCTTCTGAATCTGTTTCAAGGTACGATCCGTAATCTGAAACTCCTCCGTCGCCTGAAGAAACGTTGCCGGCTGCCATTTTACGCCAAGCCTCGTCTGCACCAGAAAAAGCAGCTGCAGTCCACGAATTAAAGCGCGTCCGTCTGATAGCAAGACGTGCTTCAGTAAGATCTTCCATAGAGTCATACCAGCCTGAATTCCCCCCGCGCCATGTCTTCGAGGCAGATGCATATTGAGTCTTAAAAGTACCGTTGAGCGCATCCTCAACCGAAATTGGGGCGCTTGCTAGGCTAATGTTGGAGTTGTTCAGTGCGACAGAAATTTTGTCGTTCAGGTTGTTTGATCCAACGACAGATTTAGGCACGACCGCACGCCAGTCACCTGTTGATTCTTCGTAAACTAATGCCGTAACGGCAGTACCATTAGCAGCAATATCAACTGGATAGATTTTTGACTCTTTAAGGGCGGCACGTTGATTGTCGGATAAACCAAAGTATGAGCCAGTGCTCGAAAGTTGAATATCAAGTATGCTATCAGAACGTAATGTCGAAGAGATCCCTGCCCCATTAAACTCTTCGATAAAGCGATTAACTAACGCGAATGGCATGAATGACTGAGATATGAACACTAATGCAATTCCCGCAATAAGAACGCCAGCAATAACAAGCAGTGGGGCGTGTTTTTTCTTAAAGAATCCTGAACCTCTCTTCCCTTTTTTGGACGCTCCGCCAAATCGTGAAGAATCTGCGCGCCCAGAAACATTCGAGACAAAAGTCTCGCGGGAACGAGCTTCAACGACTTCATCAGACATAAATATATTATATTATATTTTTGTCACTTTTTCCAGCAAGTCCTTAGATGTTTTTATTACTTATGGATTGCGGAGTATTGTGCTATAATGCAGATATGAAATGGGATGAATACTTTATGGGGATTGCGGAGGAAGTGGCTAAAAAGTCCAAGGACCCTTCGAGTAAAAATGGATGCGTAATTGTCGATGAGCGTCATCGACCAGTTTCTTTTGGCTATAACGGCACCATTCAAGGCGCCGACGAGTCAAAGATGACGTTAACTGAGCGTCCTATGAAATATTATTTTTCTATCCATTCAGAAATGAATGCGGTGCTTTTTGCGGGACGCGATCTGACGGGATACACCATATACAATACGATTGCAACTTGCGAAAACTGTTTAAAGTATTGCCTCCAGGCTGGGATAAAAAGGTTCGTCTATAAAGAGCTGAGAGTACACTCACACAAAACTGATAAAGCTAAATCGATGACAAACATTGATACTGACGAGGCCGTAATACGGCTATTGGCTGCATGCCCAGATGTTGAAACTCTGAATATTACAAATGGGAAAACTTACACTGAGGATATCTTAGACCAATACGATCCAGATTCTCCTGAATATAAGCGCTTGCTTAAGTGGGTCTAGAGTAAGCTGGAATCTAGATTACCAAACAATGGGCGAAAGCCCATTTTGCTTTAGGAATTCATTTGTACGCGAGAAGGGGCGTGAGCCAAAAAAGCCAGCATGCGCTGAAAGTGGTGATGGATGAGCGGATTCGATAATAAGATGCTTTCTTTCGTCTATCAATGGCTTCTTAGAGCGAGCATCTCGGCCCCAAAGTATAAAAACAAGATGGCTACAATAATCATTTAGATATTTAATGACTTCTTCGGTAAAGATCTCCCAGCCCTTCCCTCTGTGCGACCCGGCTATATGGGCTTCAACGGTAAGCACATTATTTAGCAGCAGGACTCCTTGCTTGGCCCAGTTCGATAAATCACCAGAATCGTTGTGATGCTTGTAGTCGTCTGGGGTAATGTCCAAATTGGGGTTCATGACTTTTAAGTCATTGTAGATTTGGCCAAGATCGGAATCAATCTCTTTATATATATTAATCAAGGATGGTGGGATTTTCTCGGTCGACGGAACAGAAAACGCTAACCCCATGGCAGCGCCAGGAGTATGGTATGGATCTTGGCCCAATATGACTACTTTAACGTCATTTAAGTCTGTAGAAAACGCTCTAAACACCGCTTCGCGCGGGGGGAAAATAGTTTTATTAGCGTATGCGTCTTTAAGAAAAGATGAAAGCTCCTGGAAGTATGGTTTCTTGAATTCTGTTTCTAGAAACTGTTTCCAGGAGTCATGTATCATAATAATTATTTAGCTGTCTTTGGCTGGCGGAAGATCTTATGAACTAGATAGCCGAACCCGAAGCATAGTGAGAGGCCAGAGATTAGTGAGCCAACGTACGGTATTAGGCCTAGGAGCTCGACTAAGATGATGCCAATTGTAAACTTTAAGAAGATGTGCATGTTTTCTTTCTTGAAGACCTTTGTTGCAACAAGGTTGCCAACGACACCTCCAGTGACGCTAGAAGCAAAGTATGCAAATAATCCGTAAACCACGAGCCCAACTATGCCAAGTGGCAAACCGATAACGGTGATCATAATGAATATACTGGCTAGAGGAACGCCGATCAGGAGACCGAGACCAAGAGCTAGATCTTTCCAACAATTCTTTGCAGAGAATTCTTCTAGAAGGCGTTTGGAAAACTTCGCAGCAATCGCAACGACAATAATAGTAACAAGTAGCCGACCAAGCAAGAAAACGATTTTGGTCGTCAAAGACTCGCCAAATGATATCTCGTTGGTTGGTGCTGTATAGGTGACAATGTCGCCAGTCGACAAGTTTTCGAGACTAGTAATACGAGCGCTATCATTATATTTAAATGTGCCCGCAATGGATGATTTTCCTTTTAGAACAATGTCGCTAGCCATTATATTGAGATCACCATCAATGGTGACGTTCTCGAGAACGACACGGTTGCCACTTACGAAGGCATTGCCTGTCAGATTAGCTTTTATCAACACTGTAGTAGCAGCGGCGTAGAGATCGCGCCCGATTAGCGCATCTTCGCCTAGCTCTATAGCGCTACCAGCAATAAACAAATCTTTTTTAATTGAACCGTTGACTTTGAGTGAATTGCCCGCAAAGGCACCGTATTCGGCTGTACCGGTAAAATCAACTAAATTACCGGCGAGAAAATGGATACCGCTAGTATTGCCGCTCGATTTAACGTCGTTGCCAGCTAGAAAAAAGGAGTGAGAAATATCGCGTTCAGACTCGATGTCGGAGCCACTCTCTGCGTAAATATCTTCAGACTCAGAATCGGCGTCAGCGTCGCTTTCTTCAACCACCTCGCTAACGTCTTCGCAGTTAGCATAGATTGCATTGCCATCTTTGTCGTAACCAACTGGCCCTCCGTTCCCACAGGCGTGTGCTGAGGATATAGATGCAGCCAAACTAAGAGTCAGAGCTGAAGCAAAGCCTAAAGCAATTTCAGAAAAAATTTTGATTTTTTTAGCCATAATACTCCTTACCCGAATTATTATACGCTACGAGGCGAAAGTTGTTAAGTCTATTTTAACTTTTTCTTTAAAATTTCAGATACAGCAGAAGGATTAGCCTTGCCATGAGACTCTTTCATGACTTGACCAACGAGGAATCCTAACACTTTCTCCTGCCCGGCTTTATAGTCGGCTTGGGCTTTTGCGGTTTCGGGTTTCGCGAGTACAGCGTCAACGATGGCTTCGAGTGCTCCAGAATCGTTCTCTTGTACTAAGTTTAGTTCCTTCGCGAGCTCTAATGGGGTCTTGTCGCAATGTTTCGGTTCAAATAACTTGATGAATACTTCTTTCGCAGAGGTGGATGAGAGTTCATTTTTAGACTTCATGGCTGCAAGCTCAGTAAGTTGGTTGGCACTTGGGAGATTATCGTTTAGCAGGCTTTGATTCTCTTCAGCAAGCAAGACCGACGCAAAAAGGTTCGCGATATAATCGACTGGTTGGCCACCGTCCGCAATTTCCGCTAGACGATTGACGAGCTCAGGATAATCAAGCAAAACTTCGAGTGTATCCTCAGTGATTACCTTAGTAAAACGCGCACGATAATCGGCGGGCAAAGCTGGGCACTTGTCGTACTCAGCTTTGATGAAGTCTTGCGTTAGACTAAGCGGTGGAAGATCTGGCTCTGGCATATAACGGTAGTCTTGAGCTTCCTCTTTGCTACGTTGGCCGGTGGTTACTCCTGTGGCGTCTGACCAGCCACGTGTTTCTTGAATGACCTTTTCACCCTTATCGAGCAACTTTGACTGGCGTTCGTACTCGTAAGCAGCAGCACGCTCGATGCTACGAAAACTGTTCAAATTCTTGATCTCGGCACGTGTCCCAAGTTTTGTGTCTTCTGGCTTTTTGAGCGAAATGTTTACATCGAAGCGCATGTTACCGTTGTACAAATCACCGTTTGTAACTCCTGCGTAGACCATATTGCGCCAGAGCTCTTTACAATAATCACGAGCTTCTTCGGGCGAAGAAATGTCTGGCATGGAAACAATTTCTAGCAATGGAGTGTCGACGCGATTCAAATCCACGAGCGAGTATGTGTCGAAGTGCGTCAGTTTACCGGCGTCGCCCTCTAGATGAGCGTGCTCGATGCGAATTTTTTTGCCCGAAGGAAGTTCAACAAAACCTTCCCCAATAATAGGATGATAGAACTGCGTGATTTGATATCCTTTTGGTGAGTCAGGATAGAAGTAGTGCTTGCGATCGAAACGTGAATCGGGATTAATTTTTGCATTCATAGCAGCGCCAGCACGAATCGCAAGTCTAACTGCTTCCCCGTTTAGGCGGGGTAACATCCCAGGAAGGGCGTAGTCAACTGGCGAAACGCAAGAATTTGGTTCTTTTCCACGAGCATCGTTGTCTACTTCGGAAAAGAGCTTGGTTTTAGTCTTTAGCTGGACGTGGCATTCTATGCCGATAGTTATTTCGTACTTTCTAGCCATTAGATAGCTCCTAAATCTCTTAGAGCTTGCTTATATGTTGCAAGGGCGTGCTTTGCTTGTTGGTAGTCTAGTTTAAAGCCTGGTTCATGAGCAATCTGATTACGTAGCTTATGCGCATTCCATACGGCGTTGGTTTTAGAGAATTTGTCTTGACCACACTTCTTCAATCGCTCGCCCATGGTCTTACCAGGGAGACCCATTTCAATAAGAGCTTTGTCGAGTAGTTTGTCGCCTTCAACCACAGCCATATTATAACTTTGGCTGTTTTCTCGCGTGAGCGAATTTTCAATTGCTAGAAAATCAGACTGATATTCAAGCTTATTGAATGAATATTTGCGTTTGCTAGTTAGAACGATAGCGACGAAAACCAAGATGCCAACTACGGCAATAGAGCCAAATAGTGCGTAAAATGATGCGTTATTCATTAGGCGAGCTCCTCCACGAGTTTAATTAAATTTTTATCCGAGCGACGAGGTCCCATTATCTGGAGACCAAGAGGTAAACCGGCTTTGTTTGTACCGGCTGGGAAGGCTATGGCTGGGATGCCTGCAAGATTGGCCGTGACAGACATAACATCTTCAAGATACATCGAAACTGGGTCGTCGACTTTTTCTCCTAGCTTAAAGGCTGGGTTTGGCGATGCTGGGCTTAAGATTGCGTCAACTTTTTCAAATGCTTTGTTGAACTCATTAATAATGAGGGTTCTGGCTTTGGCGGCTTTAAGGAAGTATGCGTCGTAAAAACCAGAGCTTAGGACAAAGTTGCCAATCATAATGCGGCGCTTGTTCTCGCGCATGAAGCCTTCGTTGCGAGTGTTTTCAAAGAGAAGATCGAGCGGTGTCTTGTCTGGCGCATTAAGCTCTTTGGTGCGGAAGCCATAGCGAATGCCATCATAACGGGATAAGTTCGAGGCAACTTCAGCAGGCTGGATAATGTAATAAGTCGGGAGAGCGTATTCTAGTGTAGGCATGGACAGTTCGACGATATCATACCCTTTAGCCCTGAGAGCTGATAGTTTCGACTCGAGTGCGGACTTAATTTCAGGATCAAGAGCTGGAGAGTCCATAAATTCTTTAATATAGCCGACGGACTTTTTGTCTAGTTTTGTATCATCTGCCCCGTAATAATCCGGAAGAGAGGTTTGATCTTTTGGATCTTGCCCGGCAGTGATCGACATAAGTAGATCAAGATCAGAAGCGGATTTGGCAAGAAAACCGATAACATCAAAAGAAGAGGCCATTGCGACAACTCCATAGCGAGAAATTGTGCCATAAGTAGGTTTAATGCCGTATATACCGTTAAACGTAGCTGGTTGGCGGATAGAGCCGCCAGTGTCAGACCCGGTAGCAAATTGAACGCAGTCCAAAGCTACAGCAACGGCGGATCCGCCAGAAGAGCCGCCAGCAACGCGCGTCTTGTCGGTAGAATTTTTAGTCGGACCGAAATAGGAGTTTTCGGTAGATGAGCCATGCGCAAAGGCGTCCATATTGACGCAGCCTACACATATAGCATCTTCTTTGTCTAATTTTTCGGCAGTTGTTGAGTCAATTGGCGAAGTAAATTCCGTGAGGATTTTGACAGATGCATCGGCGGGACGATGCTTGGAAAGAAAGTTAGCTTTCAGAGCATAAGGCACACCAGCTAAGCGACCGACGGTTTCACCTTTCTTGATTCTAGCATCGATTTCTTCGGCTCTTTCCAAAGCCGCTTTTTTATCAACAAATGTAAAAATGTTCCATTCTTTGGTTTCTTCGATGCGCGAAAGGGCAGCTTTCACTAATGAAACAGCGGTGGTAGAGGAATTAGCGATTTTCATGATTATAATACCTTCGGGACTTTAATTTGGTGGTCTCTCTCTTCTTTGGTTAAGGCTAACAGAGCTTCACGGTCTGCATCTTGATTTATGATTTCGTCGGCGCGCCAAACGTTTTTCATCTCAAAAACTTGATAGGTCGGTTCGACGCCAGATGTGTCAAGCTCATCGAGCTTGCCGATGTATTTGAAAATACCCGACAAATCTTTTTTTAGAGCGTCTTTTTCAGACGGCTCTAGCGAAAAATTACTGAGCATCGCCAAGTGATTTATTTCTTGTTCTGTAACTTCCATTATAGGAAATTATATCACTTATTAGCGTAATTAAAAACTATTTGACGCGTTGATTTTGTTCTTTAATTCAATAATAAGGGCTTCGTTGTCTTTAGCGTCTTTCTGGAGTTGGTTGATCTTCTCGTTCTTGGAAAGAGAGACTACAGCCAAAACAATATTTAGGGCGAGGCTTAATGCCAATGCAACAATAATGATAAGAGCTCGCTGGGTTTTTTTCTTGTCACGCGGAGCTGACATAATCGACGAAGGGTTGCGCGTCGCTGGCGCAGTATTATTAAGTCTCTCATCACTCATAACTAATTCTCATTTTAACATAAGCTAAAATTAAAAACAACGTTAAAATTCCACTTTTTATTAAGTATCCGTGAGCTTACTTTGACCATTCGGTGAGATGGTCTCTTGTATTGCGGCAATTTGGTCGCGCAAAAGAGCTGCTTGCTCAAATTCGAGATTAGCGGCCGCAAGTTGCATCTCAGAAGTAAGCTGCTTGACCAAGCTTGGCAATTCTTCCTTCGGGATTTTCTTGATATTGAACTCAGATTTTTGTTCTTTTTCCGGAATGATAGCGCGAAGCCCTGCTGATATTTCTTTAGTCACGGACTTTGGCGTAATATGGTGCTTCTTGTTATATGTAGTTTGAATTTCGCGACGACGTGCAGTTTCGCTAATCGCTTTTTCCATGCTTTCTGTAATAAAGTCAGCATACATGATAACTTTCCCTTCAACATGGCGTGCTGCGCGCCCAATGGTTTGAATAAGTGCGGATTCGGAACGGAGAAATCCTTCTTTATCGGCATCTAGAATGGCGACTAGTGATACCTCTGGCAAGTCTAGGCCTTCACGAAGAAGATTGATACCGACCAGAACATCGTAAACACCGGCGCGAAGATCGCGGAGAATGTCGCTCCTTTCTAATGTATCAATGTCAGAATGAACATATGCCGTTTTGATACCGCGTTCTTTGAGATGATCGGTCAGATCCTCGGCCATACGCTTGGTAAGTGTTGTCACAAGCGTGCGTTGGTGCTTCGCGATGCGTTGATCTATCTCTTCTATTAGATTATCGATTTGGCCTTCTGATGGGCGAACTTCAACTTCTGGATCAAGCAATCCAGTAGGACGAATGACTTGCTCAGCTGGTTTTGGACAGTTCGAAAGCTCATAATCTCCCGGCGTAGCCGATACATATATCGCATGGGTAATATGGCGATAAAACTCCGAAAATGTAAGTGGGCGATTGTCAAGTGCACTTGGTAAGCGGAAACCGTAATCAACAAGACTTTGTTTTCTAGAATGATCACCGTTAAACATGCCACGAACTTGAGGCAATGTCATATGTGATTCGTCAACGAGAAGAAGGAAATCCTCTGGGAAGAAATCAAGCAAAGTCGATGGCGGTTCGCCAGCTTTTCGTCCTTCTAGATGCCGCGAATAGTTTTCGATGCCTTTGACGAAGCCGGTTTCTTTTAGCATCTCAAGATCATACTTGATGCGCTGGCTAAGCCGTTGTGCTTCAAGATATTTGCCGCGTTTTTCAAAGAATGCGAGCCGCTCTTTATATTCTTTTTCTATTGAAACAAGAGCGCGTTGGAGATCCGACTCCGGTGTAGCGTAGTGGGTATTTGGAAAAATGTGGATATGATCAGGTTTTTCTCTTGTTTCGGCCGTAAGCGGATCGATTATTCTGACCGACTCAAGACTATCAAAGCCGAATTCGAATCGATATGCCCACTCTCCAGAAGCTGGGTAAAGATCGACGGTATCCCCCATAACTCGGAAATTTCCACGCTCGAATGCGAGATCGTTTCTATGATATTGCATGCCGACAAGTGTACGTACAAAGGATAATTGGTCTGCAATGGCGGTATCCTCAGACGTAACCCATCCTGATGTTTTTTTCCACAGCGGAAAAGACATTTCCTGGTAGTTTGCTGGCGAGCCTATACCATAGATGCATGATACAGATGCAACTATGATGACATCGTTACGCGTCAGGAGGGCTTCCGTCGCGCCGTGACGAAGACGATCTATTTCTTCGTTAATAGCCGAATCTTTTTCGATATATGTATCTGTAGACGCAATATAGGCTTCTGGCTGATAGTAATCGAAGTACGAAACAAAATAATGAACTTCATTCTTCGGGAAAAATTCGCGAAATTCGGAATAGAGCTGAGCTGCAAGAGTTTTGTTATGTGCTAGAACTAGCGTTGGCTTACCGTAGTCTTGAATGATGTTCGCCATCGTAAAAGTCTTACCTGACCCTGTGACTCCGAGTAGAACTTGCTCTTTAATGCCTTCTTTGAGGCCCTTAGTTAACTTTTCAATTGCAGCAGGCTGGTCTCCGGTTGGCTGATACTTAGAAACGAGTTGAAAATTCATGGGCTTATTATATATCTCTTTATTAGCGCTCGACAGCTTTTGGGTTAGAAATAGCGCCAGTATCAATATTCTTTATAAAAGCGTAATATGTGTCTTCTGGAGATAGGCTGAGCACGTTCGTCTCTTCCCATTTACAACCAGATGGACTAGGAGTTTTAGTAATGCAAAAAACAAGACGAGAAGAGTCGTCCTTAGGAATAATAGTCAATATTGATTCGTCGATTTCGAGAGAGGAAATTTCCGGTTTTGGGCCAGCTGAGAGACGAGTTGATATAAAAATGGCGAGTGCAACAATTACAAGAATAGCACCAACAACATAGACGATTGCGCGATGTTCGGATTTCGTATTTGCCATAGTTTTACCTCCACCTCAGATATCTTTTATCTAGTATAGCACAAGCACAGTAGATAATTCAAGAACATCAATGGGACTTCGAGAGCCGGCTGTGGGCCGGCTCTCTGCTGATGCGCGCCCACCCTGGGGCACATTGGTTTGTTTTAATCCGCTGTTTTTGTTTTAATGTAGTCTCCACACTCCACTAAGCTTGTCAGTGGAACCCCTGTGAAGCGTATCAGCTTAAGTTTATTTTAAAAAATGTTTGTGCTTTTGTCAAGGGTATTTCGAAATAAAATGTTGTAATTTTTACCAATCTTCAACAAGGGTAAATTCGTGCCCAGCGATAGAGATAATAGAGTCTGCCATGGCGCCTTGTGACGTTAGCTCCGCACGTATACCAAGCTTCTTTAAAATGTCGCGCAAACGGTTGACTGAAGCATAGTTATTAAAATCTGTACGACGGGCGAACTTCTCAATTTTTTCTCCGGTAATAATGAACTTGTCTTCTTGCTTCTCGACGTTCCAAGACGTTTTGACGGACGATTTTGGAAGAGATATCACTGGTAACGCGTCGTCTTGCTCTGATTCTTCTTCGGCTTCTGATTTGCCATTGATTACAGTTTTAGCGCTAGCCGACTGTTTAACGGAAGCTAGTTCGCGGAGTAGTTCAGTCAAGCCTTCGTGCGCCGAAGATGAAATAGTGAAAACTTTTGCCTCGGGGTTCTTTGCTAAGATGGATTTGATTTGGATGTTAATTATTTCTGGGTCTAGACCTTCGCACTTGGTTAAAGCAACTATCTCGGGACGATCTTTGAGATCGGAATATTTTGATAACTCGTTGCGAATGGTTTGGTATGCTTCGCCGGCATCATCATTATAAACATCAACTAAGTGCAGTAGAACCGCAGTACGATCAACATGACGTAGGAAAGCATGACCGAGTCCCTTCCCTTCTGAAGCTCCTTCAATAAGACCAGGGATATCCGCAATTAATAGGTCTTTATCGTCGACCGTAGCTACGCCTAAATTAGGCGTAATCGTCGTGAATGGATAGTCGGCAATTTCTGGTTTGGCGTTCGAAACGACAGAGAGAAATGTTGACTTACCGGCATTAGGTAGGCCAACTAGGCCTACATCGGCCAATAGTTTTAGTTCAAGCTCCGCCTCGAAAGCCTCGCCTGGTTCGCCAACCTCCGCAATAATAGGAGCTTGGCGGGTCGAAGATTTGAAATGAGCATTGCCAAATCCTCCATCGCCTCCTTTAGCGATAACGGCTTCTTGTTGATCTTTAGTTAAGTCTGCGATTATTTTGCCCTCTTTTTTAACTACGGTGCCGATTGGCACTTCGATAACCAAATCTTTTCCAGAGCGGCCTGCGGAGCGGGTGCCAGAACCATTCTTGCCGTCTTCGGCTTTGAGCTCAGGTGTGAAACGAAAATTCAAAAGAGTATTTGTGTCTTTATCTGCGCGAAAAATAATTGAGCCGCCATGACCGCCGTCACCACCGTCTGGACCGCCTTTCGGGATATAAATTTCATGTCGAAAAGAAACGGCACCATCACCGCCTTTGCCGGCTTGTAATTTGACTTTCGCAGTATCAACAAACATACGAAAATTATACCATATATATAATATATAAGCAAATACGGTTTACATGTAAACGAATTGGTAGCCACCCCATTCGGACGGGCCTAGAGTCTTGGATCCAACGCGTCCCCAACCAGAAACGCCGTTCATATCGGTAATCTGGATAGAACCATCATCATATACGGCAGTGACAATACCGACGTGGCCATAGTAGCCAGCTTGAGAAACGAAGACGGCGCCATAGGCCGGGTCGCGACCAACAGCGTATCCTTTCGCGGCTAGTTGCGACGCCCAATAACGAGCGTTGCCAAGTCCTCCAGGAAGCGGAGAGCCGTTTTCGTAGCGCCATTGCCAAGCATACCATGTACACCACCCGTAAGGCATTGGATTGGAGCTCGTGGCGTAAAGGTTATAGGACGGGACATAGGTATAGGTCTGGACTGGGGCTGGAGCAACATATTCTGGACGCTCTGTCTCGGGGACAACACCGTTTGGAACAGCAATCTTGGTGCCTGCGATAACTCCTCGAGCGCCGAGATTGTTTCTATCTTCGATTTCCGCCGCCGAAGAACCGTATTTATTAGCAATTGAATCAAGCGAGTCGCCTTCTTTAATGGTATACACGATGCCGCTGACGCTTGGGAGATAAAGAGTTTGGCCAGCTGATACGTCGGTTGTTTTCATACCATTAGACCAACGAATCTGATCTGTAGAAAGACCGAAAGCGGCAGCAATGCTATCCATTGATTCGCCAGAGGCAACTTCGTATTCTATTACGCCTTTAGCGAGCGATGAGGTGTCAACAATATTGGTCTTTTCAATCTTAGTGGATGCTGTCTGGTTGATGGAATATTGTGTAACTGCGGAAATGTAGTCCATGTTAAGATAGCTAGATGAACTTAGAGAAACATTGTTCGCAATCTCAGCGACAATATATAGCTCAGAAAGCTGATCGACGGATACAGAGTAATTGTTGTCGGATATTGCCATCATGATAGGTGTGCCGTCGGCTTCTACAGTCTTATTCTGGGACCCAAAATAAGCCGTAGCTATAATAGCACCAGCAATGAGGATATACGAAACAGCCCTAACGAACGGACTCTTGGAAAATTTACTAGATTTGTTAGTTTTCATAATTGAGCGTTACAGAGGTCCTGGCAATGTTGGTCTCGGTTCAGAAGATGCTCAGCCTCTGTAGTACTATAATACATCAAACCGTCATCACCTGTCAAGAAATAAAGATAAGAAGTGTTTGCTGGGCTGGCTGTCGATAAGAGTACTTGAGCGCCCGGGTTTGAGATAGGCCCACAGGGAAGGCCAGCGTATTTGCGCGTATTGTAGCAAGAATCTACATCAAGAATCGCAGCGTTATTGTCTAGATATATGCGTCCTGGATCAATCTGATCGGCAGCATAAGTGGCTGTAACGTCACTTCCTAACCTCCAACCATCGGTTAGACGGCTCCAAAAAACTTGAGCGACGATTTTTTGGTCTTCTTCTGAGAGCGTGCCAGCTTCTTTCTGGACAATCGAAGCCATAATAATGCCTTTATGAAGATCGTAACCCATACCAATAAACTTCTCGCGTAGATAGTTTTTCTTGACGACTGAGTAAAGCTCGTCTAGCATACGGGTGATGATTGTCTCCACCGAATCTGTTTGGAAAAATTCATAGGTTTCGCCAAACAAATATCCTTCTAGAGACGCGTCGTCTGGCTTATCTACGAGAACTGGGTGGTCATATTTCTTAGAGAAGGCTTTATTTACTTCTTCTGGGGTATACCCGATAGAAATTAACCGCGTCTTGATTGCATACTCAGTCTCGCCAGGCAAAACAGTAAAGCGGAAAACATTAGCTTCGTTACTCCCTTCTACCATTTTAGAAAAGATCTTTTCGACAGTCATGGATGGGGCTAAGCTATAGGTGCCGTGTTTAAGGTCGTTTTCTTTGCCAGAAAACTTGGCGTAGATTTTGAAAGCAAGAGCGCTGCGAATCAGCCCAGCCTTTTCTAGCGAATCGGCAATAACCGAAACACCAGAACCTTCTTCGACCGTAAATGAAGCTGTAGCGCATGGGTCAGTCTCATCAACTTCCGTTAAACTAGCACATTGGTCGGACGCTACCACTGGCGAAACCGAAGAATTATACCAAAGCACGGCACCAAGCCCAGTGAGCCCAACAACAACGATAATTATGATAATAATACGAACGAAAAAGTGTTTTTTCATATGGCCATCTCCTATAGGGACTTTTATGTCTTCATCTTCTTTATTAGCTTGCTCGGTAGAAATGTCGGCGGGAGCAGGTGGAGCAGCGGACAATTCCTCTGTAGTTGGCGCGCCAGGAGATTCAGTTGGCTGTTGATCGGAAATACGATGAGAGATATTCTCGAGAAAGTCTTGAAGAATGATGGTAGCGGCTTCCGCATCCACGTCACCCGACTTTTTATTATAATTTCTCGATTTTAGGTTTTGCTCGGCCTGAACAGAGGTAAGTGATTCGTCCTGGTAGAAAAGACCTATCTCCTTGCCATTCGGTTTAGCTGCTTGAAGTGACGTCTTTAACGATTCTGTGAAATTCTTCACATAATCACTTTGCTTAGTCAATTGACCCTGGAGATTACGTGGCATACCAATGATGATATTGTCGGTATTCTGAATATTACAGAGACGGACGATGGCGGTAACTTCTTGTCCGTCGACCGGGATCATCCCGATAGGCACAGCAATCTTAACACTCGTGTCAGCTTTAGCCACACCAATACGTTTTTCGCCTACGTCTAATGCGATGAGCTTCATGGTGTCTCCGATAATTACTCTTCGTTATCGAAACCTTCAATTGTTAGATTGATCTCGACTTTGTTTTCATCATTTGGGATGTTATTAACCCAGAAGTAGGACTTTTCGGTCTTAACGCTAGCTACTCCAGGGAAAGCATCTTTCAATATAGGTTCGATGCGGCCGATCTTTTCGCCGCGGATTTTGTCTAATATTTCGGTTTCGCTTATTTCCGGACCAGTCTTGTATGTTGTCTTGAGCTTACCGGTGTAAGTATTACCGCTACTGCTCTCTGCAAAATATTCAATGAATGGATCACCATAAGAATAGATTCGTTTACCTTCGTCTATAACAGCTTTGTTCTTGATAAACTCCTCCATACGTACACGATCGATTGTGTAAACAAAATACGTTGTGTTTGTTGACACTTGTGGGGTAACACCCTCCTTTACTTCTTCTCCAACGGCCGGCGTGGTTTGAGGATCTGATGTGGTTACTTTATAGCTAGCTTCGACAGGCATGACTGTCTTTGACAGCCCATCGTAAAGTTCTTTCTTGCCATCGCTTGAGCCAGTAGATTCGTCTCCTCTGAGCTTATCTAGCGCCAAATCAACATCTGATTGCTGGACTATTGTGACAATATTGGAGGTGCCTCCAGTAATGTCTGCGTTGTTGTAGGCGGTAACATTGCCAACTGATGAACTCCATCCTTCGCCTGAGGCAGATATATTATAATCTTCGCCAGGCGCTGCGGCTTTGATAGATACAACGGTAGATACCTGACAATAATCAACTCCAATCTCGAAGTCTTCGCTGTAATTATTACATGTAGCTTTGAATGTTTTGGCTTTATTATCAGCGGGCCCCGCGAGAACGATGTCTGCCAAGGTTACGTAGTTAAGCGTTCCATATGTAAAGGTTGACCCAGCTGGCACGGAAACTGTCCCCGGGCCTATGAAGTAGGATGTAAGCACTAGTTCGCCAGAAGCTGTTTCGCCGAGATCTTTCTTGCCCGTAGCGGTGAATTTGACGATTTGGTTTTTTTCAATTTTCTCTTCATGGAGGAAGAATGATCCAGTTGAGGAGTTTTCATCGGCAGAATCTTTGGAGAACGTGACATTTTCAGAGAAATTTGCTGAATTTGTACGAACCGATATAGAAACGCTAACGCGTGGAGCAATAGTAAAAGCCCATACTAGAAACACAATCAAGCCGACTAGGATTGCGGCGCCAGCGATAATCCATGCTTTGTGCAAGGCAATAAACTTAATGAAGGCATTGGAATATTCTTCGTCGGACTTCTTGGATTTTTTTTCTTTTTTGCTGGTTTTCTTTTCGGATGATTTGGCGCCAGCTTTTTCAGAATCCTTGGAGCTCTTTTTACTTTTGTCTGTTTCGTCAGAATCTTCTTCATCATCTTCGCCACCGTCGCCACTATCTTCGCCTTCATCTTCGTCTTCGATTTCATCGTCTTCATCATCATCTTCTTCGTCTTCTTCGTCACTCTCTACTTCATCATCTTCTTCTGACGCATCTTCGCCTTCGTCATCATAATCTTCAAATTGCTCTTCGGCTCTTTCGTCCGCTTCCGCCTCGGGCTCGTCACTATCTGGATCTGTATCCGGTTCATCGTCCGGCTCTTCTTTTGGTTCGGCTTTGACGGGCTTCTCCTCACCTGGCATAATCGGACGCGATTTAAGAGATGGAGCGACAGGTAAGTTTGCCGTCATAGCGAGTTTAGTGAGGGAGTCGTCAGTAGTAACAAGAACTACTGCTTTTTTACTAGCTTTAGCGGCCCGTGAAATAAGTTTTATGTTGACAGAGCTAAGAAGAACCGTTGGTTTCTTTGGCGGAACAAGAGCGACAATCTTTTTATCGGAAGCTTTTAACCGCGATAAGATATCAGTGATATCGTCACTTGGTTCGATATAAATAGTTTCTTTGTTCATATGTAAATATTTTATCACAAAATTAAAAGCTTGTGGTAAAATATATACGTGGGCATTTTTAATATTGGAAAAAAGTCTAATGCGCAAATTCTTCCTGCTGCTGCGGGAGGGGTTTCTAATGTTACAGTCGAAGCGAACCGTCTTGCTGAGTTAGCCCTTAAAACAATACATGATGGTGTTTTAATTCTCAATAAAGATGGTGTGATAAAATACATCAATCCTGCCGCTGTTGAAATGACTGGATGTGAGAGGCCCGAAAATGCGCTAAATTTGGATTTTGCCCTCGTGATGAAGTTTGAAAAAACGGACGGAACACGAGTTGACGAAAATAACAATACATTTTTAACTGCCGTAAAGACCAATCAAGAATTCGATTCGCGCGAATTTGTGTTGATTTCTAAGCAAGCGGACAAGAAGACCCCAATTGCTCTTCATCTGACTCCCTCCGGAGATGGACGAAGCGACAGAATCATTACCTTCCGTAACATTGCAAAGGAGCTAGAGGAAGAAGGCGCTCAGACGGAGTTTATTTCTACGGCAAGCCACGAGATGCGAACGCCGGTAGCTTCGATTGAAGGGTATCTTGGGTTAGCATTAAACCCACAGACAGCTACGATCGACGCACGCGCTAGACAATATCTCGAATCAGCGCACAGCGCAAGCCAACACTTAGGCAACCTCTTCCGTGATCTTTTGGATGTAACAAAACTTGATGATAAACGTATCCATACACATATGGTACCGCTAGAATTAACTGGATTCGTGAAAAAATTCTCAGATGAATACATTCCTAAATTTAAAGAAAAGAACCTAAATTATAGCTTTGGCGCTGATTCAATGAAGAGCAAGCGCTTTGCTGGGGGCGGAAAGACGATTGATCAAGTCGTCTATACCTTTGCCGACGTAGACTTCTTAGGCGAAATAATCGCCAACCTCATCGAGAATGCAATCAAGTACACTCCCGAAGGGGGAGCAATCTGGGTAAATGTACAAGGTGATGGCGATCGTGCGCTCATCAACGTAACAGATACTGGCATCGGAATAGCGGCTGAAGACTTGCAACATATATTCCAAAAGTTCTATCGTGCAGACAATTCACAGACTCGAACGGTTGGTGGAACCGGTTTGGGCCTCTACCTCGTCAAGCAACGCGTTGAAGCTATGGCTGGGCGTGTTTGGGCTGAGAGCGCATTCGGTGAAGGATCGACGTTCTATGTTTCCCTACCAAGACTTACTTCTGACGAATTTGAAAAACGTCAAATTGCCGAGCAAAATCAAAAAGCCGTTCAGTCGTTTGCCGAGAAAGATTTGCAGGCAAATGTAGCCGCCAATGCAGCCGGGACAACGGTTTTAGGTATGCCAAACTTAAACCAATCCGAGCCAAGCTTTGATCCTTCATTACTAGGCGCCAATGTGGCCCAAGCACCAGTTGCGTCAGTTGAAGCAGCAACACAAAACACCGCTCAAACCACAACGCCACCAGCACCTATGGTTATACCAAATTCAATGCTTGCTCAAGCCCAGTCGCCTGTATACGGGCAGCCAACGACGCCTACAGTAGGAACGGCACCAACATTACAGCCAACCACCCCGCAAGCTGCCACCAGTACTCCTATTCAACCAGCAATAGCCCAGCCGAGCGTAACAGCCACTCAACCCGCCGCATCTTTGCAAACACCGGTTAGCGCTCCTGCGACAACGCCAGCACAACAACCTATGGCTCAAGCTGCCGCAACCATGCCGCCCGCACAGTCTGTCGTTCCGGTGGCTCAACCCGTCATGGCTCAGCCTGCTCAACCGCTAGCCCAACAGACACAACAGCCGCCGAGCACTCAGCAAACCCCACCTATTCAAAACGGACAAAATATAATACAATAAAGTAAAATGGAGGAAGGAAAATAACCCTATGACAAAAATTATGGTGGTCGAGGATGACCAAAGCCTAAGAGAGATATACTCAATCCGTTTGACCGCAGAGGGATATGAGGTTGTTTCTGCCGGTGATGGCGAAGAGGCGCTCGCGATTGCCGTAAAAGAACGCCCGGATCTAGTACTTTCAGATGTGATGATGCCTAAAATATCTGGGTTTGATATGCTCGATATTTTGAGATCAACTCCAGAGACGAAGAACATCAAGGTAATTATGATGACAGCATTGTCTAGTGACGACCAGCGAAAACGCGGCGAGAACCTCGGTGCTGACAAATATCTAGTAAAAAGCCAAGTTGGTATTGAAGATGTGATTTCGGCTGTTCACGAAGTACTTGGTGGTGCAGCTGGTGCACCAATGCCAAATATGCCTACCCCGCCTGAAGTTCCTGTTGATCAGCAAATGCCGACGCCACAGCCAGCAGTAGCTGTAGATGATCCTGCATTAGCAGCTGCTGTACCTACAGTTGCACCAGTCACTGCTCCAGCTCCCGTTGCAGCACCAGAGGCTCCGATGACCCCTCCGGTGGCGACGCCGCAAGCTCCAGCCATGCCAGAAGTTCCTGTTGCTCCTGTAGCACCAGTAGCCCCTGCTGCTCCTATTACACCGGAAGCCCCAGTAGCTCCTGCGTCTGTAGCTCCAGTGGCCCCTAGTGTCCCTATGCCAGAAGTTGCCCCACAAGGAGATTTGAATGCCCAACCAGTACAACCAACCCCACCAGCAGCTCCGGCTCAATAAGTTTCTTGCCGAAAGACTTGGCGTTAGTCGTCGCGAAGCTGATGATTTGATTGCTAGTGGAAAAGTATTTGTAGACAACAAAGTTGCTGTTCTTGGTACTAGAATTATGCCAGAATCAAAAGTAAGATTGGGCGACGAAGAAATACAATTTCAAAACGAATATATATATATTATGATGAACAAACCGGTTGGCTATGTTTGCTCTCGCAATAAACAGGGAGATGCGCCAACTATTTATGAACTCTTGCCTGACAAATACCAAAAACTTAAAACCGTTGGGCGATTGGACAAAGACTCCTCCGGCCTAATCATGTTTACGAACGATGGTGATTTTGCATACCAAATGACACATCCAAAGTTTACAAAGATAAAAGTGTATCATGTAACATTAAATCGTGACCTCGAGCCACTTCATCAGCAAATGATTGCTGATTTTGGTGTGCAATTGCCTGATGGAGTATCAAAACTCGGTTTAATACGGCTCGATAATGGTGAAACGAGAAAACGGTTCGAAGTGACTATGTCTGAAGGGCGTAATCGTCAGATTCGCCGTACGTTCGAAGCTCTTGGCTATGAAGTAGAAAAGCTTCATAGGCTGAGTTTTGGTAAATATGAGCTGAACGATTTGAAGTCTGGCGAAATTCGCTTAGTGACTAAGTAACTTGGACAATTTAGCCTTGAAGCCAGTCTTATCCGGAGAAGCAAGCAAAGTATCAACCGCAACGCGGAGTAGGCCTAATGACACGACATAAGATGTGTCGATTGTTTCTGATGAATCTGGAAATATGAAGTCAGGGAGAGTAAAAGGATCGAGAGTGTGTATCAAAGGGCGTTTAGTAAACGGTAGTGATTCATACCAATCACCAAGCGCAAGCGACTCTTCGAGCGGCAAAAGCTGGCTGCTGCCACCGCATATAAAGATGTCGCCAGGAAGAGGCTCGATATTCTTGAACTCTTCGAGAGCTAGTTCGACACCAGCTAGCCAAACTGATAGGCTACGCTCGACGGCAGATGTAGTTTTTGCGATTACAGAATCAGATAGTTTGGAATCATCATCGAGATTGAGTTTAATAATCTCTGCTTTCTTTTGGCTGATTGAAAGCGACTCTGCTATTTGACGCGTGAAAGCAGTGCCTCCGATATTGAACATCTTGGTACCGCAAATATCTCCAGAATCTACTACACTGATACCGGTTTTTGCAGAACCGATATCTATCAAGACGGCAGAAAAATCAACGTCTACGTCGTCGCCTAAGCAAGCGCGGCATACCGCAAATGGTTCCACTACAACAGTGAGCAGCTCAAGCTCAAGCTCGGCGCACAACTTCTCGATAGCAGAAATAGCTGGCGTCGGGGCAAAAGCAGTATAATATTCGATTAAAACCTCTGCACCCTTAAACCCTACTGGGTTATTGATGCGATATCCGTCTATCGAAATTGACACAACGGCAGAGTTGATTAAGCTTAAATCAACTTCTGGATTATTGACCTCAAGAGATAATTCAGTCTTAAGTTTTTCGAGATTACGTTTTTCGATCTTGGTTAGTAGCTCCTGGAGTTCTGGCTCCGTAATGGGTCGATTAGGCATGTCCCGGCGATAGCGGATGGTCGAAGTCTTGCTTTTGACAAACTCGCCAGCAATACCTACGACTGCAACTGTAGCATGCTCTCCGGTCTGAGATTCTAGTTCGGCTATAGCCTTCTCGCAGACATCCACCACGCCTGGTATATCAACAATGCCACCATTGTTCATATTACCTGGAGCTTGCGGCACTTTAGAGACACCGAGCAGTTTAAGCTTGCCAGAAGGAAGTGTCTTTTTGAATTTAAGAACTTTGTCTGGCTTCTGGCTATCAACAGGTGAAGCTAATGCGCATTTAACAAAACTAGACCCTATATCAAGAGCGAGGAGTGTAGTTCTAGGCTCAACTTTTGGGGAGCTTTCGGGCAATTTAGGCAGGTTTAAAAAGCTCATGCCAACATTATAGCACGAGCTTTTAGTTTACTCAATGACAGCTTTGATTCTGCGGACACCAGCAGAAGAAGATTCTTCTTTTTTAATTTTGAAAGTTCCTAAAACACCAGTATGTTCAACGTGAGGACCACCACAAACCTCGCGTGAGATTGGGTTATCAAAATCGCCAATAGTATACACCTTAAGCTTCTCAGGATATTTATCCCAAAATTGACCATGGGCCTTTAGAGTATCACGTGCATAGACTTTGTCATACTCATCAAAGACAACCGGAAGATCGGCTTTAATCCATTCATTAACTTGATCTTCAACAGCTTTAATTTCTTCTGGAGTCATCTTATGGTCGAGATTAAAATCAAAGCGGATACGATCGGCCGTGATGTTGCTACCGCGTTGGCAAATGTTTGGGTCAACATGTTTCTGAAGAGCAGCAAGCATAAGGTGGGTGGCAGTATGATACTTGGTTGTCATTTCCCCGTGATCTTCGAGGCCTCCCTTAAACATGCCCTTAGATGCAGTCTTGCTACGCTCACGTTGTTCGCTTAATGCTTCGTCGAACTCGGCTTTAAAATTATCAGAAAGTTTGAGATTCTGACGATAAATTTCTTCGATTGAAATCTCATACGGGAACCCGTAAGTGTCTTGGAGCTTAAAGATGTCGCGACCGGTGATAATTTCTTGATGCTTAGAAATTTTTTCGAGTTCTTTCAGCCCTTTATTCAAAGTTTGGCGGAAGGTGCGTTCTTCTTTCTCGAGAAGCTCGAGGGCGTGTTCGCGGTTGGTCAAAATTGAATCTGGGAGTGACTTATATTCGTTTTCGATAGTAGATATAGTCTCGCGGAGAAAGTCTTTGGCTATACCGAGATCTAGAGCCTTCAGAATAGCACGGCGAATAAGACGACGAAGAGCATATCCCTGGGCTTTGTTGGATGGGGTAAGACCTTGTGCGGAAAGCAAATAGGCACCGCGAAGATGATCGCAAATAATGCGCATTTCATCGGTATTGTTATCGTAAGACTTACCAGAAAGCTGTTCGAGCTTGTCAATGATTGGCTGCATGAGAGAGATCCTAAACACATCGAAGCTGCCCATGCTAGCCGCAGCGAGACGTTCGAGACCGCCACCGAAGTCGACGTTCTTGTGTTCGAGCTCGCTAAACGAACCATCTTCGTTGCGACGATATTGCATGAAGACTTGATTCCCAATTTCCATAAACCGCGCGCCGTCGGATGCTGGGTGGGATTTGCCGTATTTCTCTACATCCTGTTTATCTTCACCGAAGTCATAGAATACTTCTGAATCTGGGCCACATGGGTCACCGATTGGCGTGGTTTCAATGCCGCCGCCACGGGACCACCAGTTTTCTTTATCATTGTAAAAGAAAATTCGTTCACCGTCTTTGATACCGCGCTTATCACCATTCTCTGCAGTATCGATTTCGGCAATCTCGGCTTTAACTCCGGCCTTTTCAAAAACGCCTTGCCATATTTTAGCAGCTTCGGTGTCTTTTGGAATGCCATATTTTTCCGAACCGATAAAGCAAGTAACAAATATCTTTTCAGGGTCAAGGCCAATGACCTTGGTCAAGAATTCAAAATAGTTTTCGATTTGCTCCTTCTTGAAGTAGTCGCCTAGTGACCAGTTACCAAGCATTTCGAAAACTGTAGTATGGCGCGGATCGCCAACGTCTTCAATATCTTGGAGCCTGAGGCAAGGTTGCGAATCAGTCAAGCGAGTACCATCAGGGTGTTTTTCGCCAAGAAGATAGCGAAGCAGAGGCTGCATACCAGAGCCGGTGAAGAGGGTAGTTGGATCGTTCTCGAGGACGAGTGGAGCAGGTGCGATAACTTTGTGCCCCTTTTGTTGTTGAAAATCTAAATATTTTTGACGGATTTCGCTTGCATTCATGGATATATATTATATCACAATACTCTGTTTACGGCGAACAAAAAGCCCCTCGATAGAGGGGCTGGCTTCGTCAAAATAACTTATCTTGTTACTCTTCGGTAAGCATAGAGTCGTTGAAGATGCTCATGGAGCCATCGCTATGATAGAAGGCAGTTGTTCGGTGCCCTCCAATTGTATTTGCTTGTCTAAATCCAATGTTATCGACTATATTCGTAACTGGTTTATTGGGCTCAAATTTAACTTTGCCTTTGACTGTCGCAGAGAAGTTTTCTGCTAATTCGCTAGCGGATATATAATCGACTGTTCCATCCTCGAGGAGAAGCCCAAGGTATGGCCAGCTCATCTGAGTGTTGCCCATTCTGGAAATGGTGCTGATTTTTCCCGAAACCCCGTTTATTTGGCAATTCGCCACGGTGGTTTTTCCATAGCCATCTGATGATGGTTTAAGGATGCTACATTCAGTAATTTCGCCATTAGTATAATATATTACGATGTTTCTTCTTTCCGTATAATAGTCGTCTGACTCAAAGATACCAGTCATCGTGGCTTCGTCATTGGATGATATTATTGGATTACGAAAAGACTGAATTGGCGAATCGGAAATAACGATAGTCTTATCATCTTTTTTGACTTCGATTTTGTCTGTTTCGATGGTTGTAGTAGTGCCATCATCTTTTTTGATTTCGACTTTCAAATCGGCGATTTGTTGCCTAGCGGAGTTGGCCTGCATGAATTCATAGACGCCAAAACCGATACCGGCGATGGCAATGACGGCACACATCATCATGCCCATCATCATGCCTTTGCCTTCTTTTTTGCCGGCGGCCATGGAAGCTCCTGCCATTTCCATACCCATGCCCTCTTTGTTCATCATTTGTTCCATAGAAAATAATTTCCTGTTTATGCTTATGTCAATTATAGCACAGCTGAAAGCTTATTTTGTAATCAAGCCGTAAGAGTCAGGCGTGAGTCCGGCGGCATTTCCCTCATCCGTATCGACATGCATAGATAGGCTATACGTGTCTTTAACACGAATAAGAACATCTTCAAAAATGAGTGGGCGCAAGGAATTCTTCACTTCGACGGAGACAATGTCGCCATTTTTTAATGCAAGCTTCTCTGCTTCTTTAGTGCCTAGATGTAGGTGACGACGAGCGATTATTACGCCGTCATCAAGTTCATATTCTCCGGCTGGGCCAACGATGCGACAAGCCGCAGAACCATCGTGGTCGCCTGACTCACGAATGGGAGGGTTGAGGCCGAGTTTGCGCGCATCAGTCAAGGCGATCTCGACTTGAGTGTGCTCACGAGTAGGTCCAAGAACAGCGACGTTATGAATAATCTCGCGTGGCCCAACAATGTCAACACGTTCATTACACAAAAACTCTGTTGGTTGAGAAAGGCCTTTTGCGGGCGTCAGCTCATATCCCTCTCCAAATAGAACGTTCACGAGATGCTGAGACAAATGGACGTGTCGAGCAGATATTTCTATCGGGATGGGTTTACGTATCATATTGTGCGTACCGACAGAGTCGTCTGGATAGCCTGTCTGTGTGGAAACAATCTTGAAGCCCATTTTTTCATAAACGTGGATGGCTGGCGGATTGTCAGCTAGAACGGTGAGATGTTGTTCTTTGTATGGTAATTCTAAGAACTTTTTGAATAATGCCTGTGCTACGCCTTTACCGCGAGAGTTAAGATCTGTAGCGCACCATTCAACCTCAACGACGCCATCTTCGAGCTCTTTTGCGGCGTTCACGACTAGTTCCATATATTCTTTGTTGGCACGATCAAACTTTTCTGGTATTTTTATGTCGAGAGATTCAACTTTGGCTTTCATCGTGGCGCAATCCCAGCTAGTTACTGTATTGTCTGTGTAGATTAGTACGCCCAAAAGTTCACCATTTTCTTCAGCAACGAGTGTGTGATTAAAATCGAATAATCCGCCATCATCAGTAAACAGGATCTTGCCAAACTTACGAGCGCGTTCGACGTCGCCGAAAAAATCTGGACAAATATATGGATCAACTTGGAACACTAAGTCTGCCGCTTTTTCAAGATTATCATTTGGTGTTAGATAGCGAACGTTTACCATAGTTTCCTTTCTTTTATATTAATTATACATCATGACATTCCTTCTATGCGGTCGGATGTGGCAATACTAGATATACTGCATTGCTTGCTAGTTCTTTTTGGAAGATTTTTTGGTGGCCTTGCTCTTAGAAATATTTTTCGGCGTAGCGCTCTTCTCTGCTCTAGTTTTGCTAAATCGATAAATGGCGATTGACGTAGAAATAATGGTGAGAATATTGGAAACGACTAGCATGTATGCGCAAACGGAGAAGTCAAAGACGAGCCAAAGGATTTGATTAAGGAGCATTTCTTTACGAATAGTTTGCTCGTTCTTAGTCAACAATGTAGCACAGAATACCAAAGCGCAGGCAATAGGTAATATGTCAAGCCAGCCCGTGAAGTTGAGCGCTCCAAGGGCGATATTAACAATCACATAGAAAGCAATAACGAGCTTTGGCACTGACTTTTTCTTGCGCTCGAACAAACTATTGATTAGCATTTCTACGATGCCAAAGATAGTAATGTAGGCGCTCGAAAATGAGTCCAGGAAAATGAGATTAAGCGCTGCGAAAACACTTAAAAGCAGTAGGGCAATAAAAATATGTTTGCGCTTTTTGAACTGCATTGAGCAAACACTACAAATGATACTTAATACCCCGAAGATTTGCGCGATGATAAAATTCGTTCCCATGATAATAATTATAGCATAATCGGTTTCATAGTAAATGAATGGTGCCTTGCTTTTTTTGTAGCATAATGTTATAATATGTAAATATTTTTAGAAAGGGGGCTAAAAAATGTACATTTATGACAAAGACAAGATGCTTACGTATCTCCGTGGTTATCTTCATGGCGCTCACTTTCTAGAAAGCGAGAAAGCTCTGGGATTTGCATGCGATAAACACTCGGGGCAGAAACGCAAGGATGGACAACCTTATATCATCCATCCGTTGTCTATGGCTTGTTACGCCGTTGCGCTGCATGGCACCACCGACGATATGGTTGCAACTATCTTGCTTCATGATGTTGTTGAAGACTGTGGCGTTCCGCTCTCGACCTTGCCGGTCAATGACAATATCAAGCGCGGTGTAAAATATATGACTATTACACCTTTTGAAGGCGAGGAAAAAGCCGCAATGAAGCGCCGGTATTTTAGGGAGTTGATTGAGTCCAAAGAAGCATTAATGTGCAAGGGCATCGACCGTTTTATGAATCTTTCTACTATGGAAGGTATTATGGATGAAGACTCCATCAAGAAGAATATTATCGAAACCCATGAGCTCTTGATGCCAGTTCTCCATGACGCAAAAAATCGTTATCCGGAACTCTCTAACGCCCTTCATATCATTCGCGCAAGTTTACGCGCAATCTACGTTAATCTTGCTATTGTTCATAATATTGAATTAGATTTTAATGGATCTAAATAGTCTCTTGTCTTAGTCTTGCCCCGCCGTATATCATGGCGGGGTTTTCTAATTAAAAACTCCCCAGCCTGGTAGCTGGGGATTGATGAATTTGGGCGGGATTAGCTGTGACCTTGTTGAGCGAGGCATTCTTCGATTTTATATATATCTTGTTGGTCCTTCGGCAAATTGCGCGCCTTCTTGAACTTTAGGATGTCTTCCAGCCTTTGGCATAGGTAGTCACCAACAAGCTCACTGTTGATTTTCTCCATGCCAACCATTACGTCCATTCCGTTAGGCAATTCATAATAACCTTTTTCGTTGGGCTCTTTGCCGAATATCCCCAGATCCTTGGCTAGCGTATCGGACACGCAAATATCAACATCCTGTGTTTCTTCGCGTAGACCATGCATCACTAGCGAGCCCCCAGACAAAATAATAAATTGGTACCTCGGCAAATTCTCGACGCGTTTCTTCAGTTCATCTACTTTCATGTTTCTACCCTCCTTCCTCGGCCTTGTCCAGACCCAAATTCATAAGGTACTTTAAAGCCCACTAAATTGCCTACATGATATCACAGCGTTCCTAAAAAATCAAAAGAGTTAGCTCTTAACTATGCCGCCACCGAGGCAGATATCATCATGATAGAACACAACAGATTGGCCAGCAGCAATAGTCTTGACTTCTTCGCCGAGAATAACTCGATCTTTTTTGAAGGTAGCTGGGACGAGTGGTGCACGATGACGAAGACGAATCAAAATATTACCGTCCTTTGGTAAGTCGGCTGGATCGCGAAGGAAAATACTCTCGAGCACGATTTCCTTGGTCCATAATTCTTCGTTGTTGAGATTCTTAGATACATAGACGATGTTATTCTTCAAGTCTTTTTTAACGACATAATATGGCAACCCACCACCAACGTATAGGCCATGACGTTGGCCAATTGTATAAAAAACCGCGCCATCATGATAGCCTAGAACTTCTTCGGTGTCAGCGTCACGAATTTCACCTGGCTTAAGGTCGATATATTCGCGCAAGAAATCTTTCATACCAACATCGCCAACAAAGCAAACCCCCATAGACTCTTTTTTATAGGCGTTTGCCAGATTATGCTTAGCCGCAATTTGTTTAACTTCGGGTTTCTTGAGCTCTGCTAGTGGGAAAAGTGTTTTTTCGACAGCTTCTTTAGAAATGCGATAGAGAAAATAAGTCTGGTCTTTATTATCGTCTTTAGCTAGTTTGAGTTTCCCGTTCTCGGACTTTGCATAGTGGCCAGTAGCGATATAGTCCGCACCACGTTTTAAAGCTTCTTCGAAGAATAATTTAAACTTAATCTCCTCGTTGCACATAATGTCAGGATTAGGCGTACGACCGGCCTGAAATTCTCCCAACATATAGTCGACGACTTTTTGCTTGTACTCTTTTTCAAAATCGAAGACCATGAAGTCGATGCCTAGCTTTACAGCAACGCGTTTAGCATCGGCCAGATCCTCAGCCCACGGACATTTCATACCGGGGAGATCTTTGCTCCAGTTTTTCATATATACGCCCACCACCTTGTAGCCTTGCTCTTTAAGAAGAATCGCCGAAACAGACGAATCGACACCACCAGACATGCCGAGGAAGACAGTCGCGTTTTGTTTAGTCATAGAGCCTCGCGTATTCTTTGTCTACGACTTCACGAATGATTTTACCCGCTTCCTTGACATTCGATTCGTTGTTCAAAACGCCGAGAGAAATGCGTAGCGAGCCAGCGATCTCTTTACTGCTAAGACCAATGGCACGAAGTACGTGAGATGGTTCACCTTTCGAAGCAGAGCAAGCGGCGCCAGTTGAAACATAAACTTCTTTTTCTTCGAGCATGAAGATAAGTCGCTCGGCGTCTAGACCCGGAAAGCTAACTGGGAGGAAATTTGCGAGCTGATGTTTGGGGGTGCCCAAAAAGATTGGTTCGACCTTGGCTTTTTCCAGCTCCGACTTCAAACTTTTCACTAGGGTAGTGTATTTTTTGCGCGCAGCAGTAGAATGTCCTTTTACGGCATCTATGGCTGTAGCAAAACCAACAACGCCCGCAATGTTTTCGGTGCCGGCACGGAGACCGCGTTCTTGGCCACCACCCATAGAAACCGGGTTGAGACGTACGCCATGTCCAACATAGAGCGCGCCTACGCCCTTCGGCCCGCAGACTTTGGCGGCGTTTAACGTCATAAGATCGACGCCAAGGCGTGCGACGTTCAATTCTATAAGTGCTAGCCCCTGCGATGCATCAGAATGAAGCAACAATTGAGTGGTAATGCCTTTTTTAAGACGAGATAAACGAACTTCCTTCAAGATTTGCGAAATTTCAGCAAGTGGCTGGATGGTGCCAAGCTCATTATTTGCAAGGGAGACAGACACTAGTTCCACATCGTCTGTTAGTTTAGCTTTAAGGTCGGTGAGATTGATTAGGCCGGTTTTATCCGCCTTGACAGTGCTGTATTTATATTTCTTAACATTTTCCAGCACAGAGGCGTGTTCGGTCTCAAGAACGAGGATTTTTCCGGTTTTCGACACAGCCGTACAGGCTAGCATGTTGGCCTCAGTGGCTCCGCTCGTAATTACGAGATCGTTGCCCTTCGCCCCAATAAAGTTTGCGATTTTGTTTTTCGCATCTTCATACATACCTCGAACGCGCGCCGCTGGAAGATAGGCACTGGATGGGTTGAAAAAGTCATCTGTCATGAATGGTTTCATGGCTTTCAAAACCTTGTCAGAAACCGGCGTTGCGGCTGCATGATCGAGATAAATCATAGATATATTATATAATTATTCTTCTGTTTTTTCAAGCTCAGCGGGGCCTTCAAGTTGTCCCGCGGTAGCTTTTTCGGCAGTACCTAGAGGCACAAAGATTGACTCTGTTTCGTCGGCCAGATTTTTTACTGTAAAAGTGTTGGCTTCGCGGTCTAATTTAAAGGTAAAAGAGTCCTTCAGCTCATAAAGCCAGGACGTAGTAATATCGAGCGTGGTGTCGATCCCCTCTTCGTCATTGAGAGACCAAGTAGTGTTATAATAGTTTGACTTATTTGTAGTGATTTCTCCAGTACCGTCGGCACGAAAAGTCCAGATGACGGTGGGGGCACCCTGTTTTTCCCAGGAGATCGAAGTAAGGATATCGCGATCCGTCAGGACAATTTCTGGTTCTTCTTTCTTAAAGACAACGAAAAATAAGACCGCCGCTATACCTAGTAGTACAACTACGGCAGCTGAAATTATGATGGCGAGCTTGGCTTTTTTGCTAAGCTTTTTTTTGGTTTTCGAAGTCTCTTCTGTCTTATCGTCGTCAATAGGGATAACTGGTTCCATGAGTCCATTATAGCACATAAACATTAGCGAAAAGAACCAAAATAGCTAACAGGGGTGCTACCCCAATAGCTGTCGCATTTTTCACACGCGCTTAATTCGCGTGATAAAGCTCGGTTTTAATAAGCTCAAGATAGCGTCTGGTAGCCTGAACAAAGTTGCTTAGCTCGGCACCTTCTAGCTTGTAATAGGCGGATCCGTTGACTTTCTTAAAGACTCCGTCCGGACGGACTTCATAGCGAATAGTAATCTCCTGATTAATGCCGCTATCTAGCCATGATTCATGCCAAATCCAGATATTTTTCTTGTGTTCGAAGAATTCACGTTGGTGGCCGGCTGGGATAGGACCAAAAATCGTGCGACCAAGTTCGGATTCGGCATTAATCTTATCCTCGATGGTCTTGGTGAGATATTTGCGAGGCTTAAACCTCTCTAAAACAGAATCAAGGCTCGGCATCGGTCAATCTCCTCTGCGATATGGTTCAGCTCGGCGTAGATCTCTTGGTCACGCAGCTCAAGAAAATTCAGCGCGGGCGCCTGGCTCGGCTGGTTCGGGATTAGGAAGGTGGTAGATTTTTCTTGCATTGTTGGTTGTCTTCTCGGCAACTTCTGGTTCCGAGACTCCCAATTTACGTGATAACCAAGTGGCAATATCAGCGATATTACCTGGTTCATTTATTTTACCACGATTTGGCTCTGGTGTCAAGAAGGGAGCGTCTGTTTCTAAGATGCAGTGGTCTAGAAAATCAGGGGTGGTTTGCTTAAAACAGTCGAGGCCCGCAAAGGTAATCAATCCGTTGACGCCAATATAAAAACCGTTTTCTAACGCGTATTCTAGATTCTCTTTCGTGTCCGAGAATGAGTGCAAGACACTAGGTTTTAACTTCGGAAAGTTCTTTACTACAGAGAAGAAGTCGGACATTGCGTCGCGTACGTGGAACGAGCATGGGAGCGACAACTTGATTGCCAAATCAATTGATTCTTCGAGCAATCGGATTTGCTCATCTCTATCGTACCCCGGATAATGGTAATCTAGACCCACTTCCCCAATGGCTACAAGCCCCTTGCTTTTTTTGCAATTAATTTCATAATCATTTGATGCTTCTGGGTGGGTCCCATATGTCCAGAAAACATCTTGGTGAGACTCGGCGAACGCGGAAGCATTCAAAGAATCTTGGTGTGAAGTCCCGATACAGATAACTTGCCTAACGCCCCGGGCGTGGGCATTCTCTAGCATTTTTTCCGCCTGTTCTTCGCTGAAGAATTCGCGGTCATGAAGATGGCAATGAGTGTCAATTAAATACATGACCTTATTATATCATGCATGAAAAACTCCCAGCGTTAGGCTGGGAGTGTGGATAGTTATTCGTCTGGATAAATACTATACGAATCCAGCTTAATATTCGGCATATTTGTCATGATGTACATAACGAGTGATTCGATTTCGGCTCGCCCTGCAGTGGTAGATACGTCAATGGTTGCGCCAAAGTGCCCTTCTCGATATACGATTGGCTTCGTTCCGGGCAATACTTTCATTGTCTCGACCGTTGCCGGTACGTAGTCCGCGCGTTTGTTAATTGCTTCAAAGTGGCAAGGGGGCGGAGTGGACTGTCCATGTTTGGCCAAATCGTCAGTGGCTCGATTCAGTTCTTCCATGGCTTCCGGATCAGCGTCTTTTTTGGCGTGGGCCAAAGCATGATCCAGATAAGATCGCCAATCTCCGTTCGTCCAAGCGACAAACGATGCGCGCTGATAGATTGCGCGTATATTGTCAGACCCTCCTAACCTTCTACCGATCTGCTTTTTGATGCCGGCGGCGCGTATCTTATTACCTACCTGAATACCTGTTATTGAGCCATCGAACAAATACCTTGCGATGATTTCATTGCTTACAAGTGGGAAATGCTCGACGAGTTTCCTTAGATACTCTTTGTCATTGAGCACTTCTCTGCGGTTCATGTATCCCCTTCTGGCGTCAATAGTACAGGCCGCGGCATAATCCAACACTTTCTTGGAGATTTCGTCCGACCCCTCTGCTGGCTCTGCAGCCGCTTCTGGCGGCCCCTCCTGAATAGGCTCAGGCTCCGGCGTGACTCCCGGATCTTTCTCCTTGGGTAGCTCTTGTGCTTGGGCCAGCTTAGACACTACTTCTGGGTCTTCTTCCGAGGGTTGCCCCAGAGTCACTTCCGAGGGCTGTTCTGGCGCCTTTTCCGAAAGTTGTTCCGGCACCTTTTCTGGAGGAGTTTGCTCTGGTGTCGTTACCTGCGGCTGTTCTGGTATTACCGTTGTCGTCTTTTCCGTGGGTCGTTCCGGTGCCTTTTTGGCCGCCATGGCTTGGGGTCTTGCCGACGTCGCTGCAGAGCCTCTCCGGCGTGTAGGCATGTCCGGTAACCCTAACAAGAACCTACTAGATAACCTGAGCGATGAATTGTCTTTTGGAGGCTCTTGCGAAGTAGGTCTCTTTATTATCCATTGGCTCTTTTCTGGTGTGTCTGCCGCCATCTCGCTCAATTTTTTTCTGAACTTTGAGTCTTTAGACGGCTCTGTCGACCCCTTGAAGCCATGCGCTGCAAGCAACTTTCTAAGAGCTTTCTCTAGACTGTAGTGAATGCTCTGAGCTTCTACGACGATATCGCTTACATTGATGGTATAGGCCTTAGTGTCTTCCCCTAAGATCTCTTTCTGGTATTCTTCAAATTCGCGAACATTCTCTGCTGATGTAGCCTCGTCGACCGAGACTTTAACATTAATCCGTCTCAGCAAGCATTCGACTCGGTCACTGTCATTTGGCTCACCGATAGCCTCGTTGATTTGCCGTGGGGTACCAAGGCCAATCATCCGGAAGAACGTCATGACTTTTTGTGCGGCGTCTGGTCTGAGCTGTGCGAGTTCATCAAAGACCGGAAATTCAGTATAGGTAATATTTCCGACTCTTTTCCAGTGGTCTATTGTTTTCACCTTGGTTCCCCCTTTCTATCTGGGTCGTCGTCGCTAGTATTGTAATCGTTTGACAAAATGCACTTTTTATTAAAAAATAACTATCCAAATTGTATGGGTTCCCAACTCTGAAGAGTTGCTAATCAGATAGTAACATTTTTTTTAGATAATTGCAATTAAAAAACCTCCAGTTATTATTGGCTGGAGGTAGATGATTAAAGAGCAGAGAGGATAGGTATAATTTTACTTCTTTCGCACTCAGTAGTAGCGCGGATATTGAGATACATCCGGAAGAAATTAGGATGGACCCGGAGGTAAAGGAAGTCGTCGGTCGGAATTGCCGATACTTTATCTGGGGTAAAAGTATGTAACTTTAGATTATCACTCGCTTGACTACGAAGCCTGATTTGATAGCTCGTCTTTGAACCGTGCTGCACCACCTTTATTACGGTTGCATCGACGAAGCGATCAGGGCCATTAAGACCATCTGGCGCTCCTTTCGATGAGCTTTCGAAGAAGCAAGTAATGCGCTGCCCGGCTTCATAAGGTTTTTGGCCAAAAATCAGTGGTTTAGACTCAGCATATGGCATCAGTTTCTTCAGATTATCGGCTCTTTTGCGACATAATTCCGCCTCGCTGACATCAATGATGCGTTCATCGGCATTATCGGTCTCACCTTTCTTGCTATATTCGGCGGCTTTATTTTCCCAGTAATCCGCTAAGAAACTAAGGCTCTCGTATCCGATGTAGCAAAAACTGTGTTCATGCAAAGTCGGTATATGGCTGACATCGTATTCATTTGGGACCAAATCAGATAAGTCCTTCATAGCTACCCTCCTTTTTAATGTGCGTTGCATTATTATACCATAATTATTCTTATTGCGCAAATAAAAAGCCCCTCTTTACTCTATGAGTACCGAGGGGACGGAAGAGGGTGAGGCGCTGCGGCCAGCGCAGGTGTCTGACATTATCCAGTGGGTGTGGACTGGTGAGCGAGGCTCAAGCAATGTCAGGCGAGGCGGGGGTTGCAGTTTCCGGGAGAGCGGCAAGCATACGATCGATGTAGGCGATTTCACTGGGCGTAAGCGTATCAGTACAGTAGTAGAGCACAAACTTGAAGTAGTCCGGATGAGCACAATAGTACTCAAAGTCGCTGGTTAAGAACAGCGAGCGTCCGTCAGGTGTGTATACAAAATCATAATACTTGGTTAACAGATTTCTATCGTATACACGAATACTGAACGAGCCAGTCTTGGATTCTCTGTCTATATCAGTCTTGGCTTCATCTACATCAATCTTGTTGTCTACATTGATTTTGACGACAATGCCACTTACGTAGCTGTCGTCCGGCTCAGTTGTGAAATAGGTAACTTTGGTGCTGACACGGATAGCCTGCTTTTCGAAAATTGCGGGTTTCGATTCGCTACGAGCTGCTAATGCTCTCAGGTAATCCCGCTTTTTAGAGCAGAATTGCACTTCGCTCTTCAAATCGTCGCGCTTGAGCCTACTGGGCTCAGCTTCAGCTTTTTGATAGAACTTTCCCATGCGGTTTTTCCAGAATTTGGCCAGGAACAGGAGATTTTCCCGTCCCAAGTATTCCAAGTCTTTTTCGGTTTTGACGTCAAGACCATTCTGGAGATAAACCGGAATGAGGTCAGCCGGATGGATGCAGTCCATGTTTTCACCCCTTTCTATATATTAATGTACAGTCACCAAAAATGGTGGCGGTATGTGTGCCTGTATTATAGCATATTCTTTACTTTTTGTAAATGTTATTGTGTACGATTTTCACGCTTGCGCTTAATTGGGTCAAGCTGACGTTTGCGAAGGCGTAGAGATTTTGGCGTGACTTCAAGAAGCTCGTCATCAAGCAGGAAATCGAGACACTGTTCAAGAGACAGTTGCGTATATGGGGTGAGCTGAATTGCTCCGTCAGATGCGTGCGTGCGCATGTTCGTTAGCTGCTTTTCGCGGCAAATATTAAGATCAATGTCTTCTTTTTTATTAGACAGACCCACTATCATACCTTGGTAAACTGGAACTTGTGGCGGGATAAAGAGAATCCCACGCGCTTGCGCCATATCGAGAGCATATGCCGTAGAGACGCCAGATTCAAAGGCGATCAGTGCGCCGTTACGTTCTGGTTTATATTTGGATTCGACTGGTTTATAACCCTTTGGGATTGAAGACATAATAACTGTACCCTTGGTGGCGGTAAGCAAATTGTTGCGTAAACCGATGAGGGCGGCCGTAGTGATTTCGTAAGTAAAGCGAGTAGTGCCAGTGGATGTAATTTCGGTCGATTTGAGATCAGCTTTACGGATACCCAATTCTTGAGATACTGCACCAACGTAGGCGGAGTCGACCTCTATCGTGAGCGACTCGATCGGCTCAGATTTGACGCCTTCGATATCTTTATAGACTACTTCTGGGCGTCCAGCTTCAAGTTCGTAGCCTTCGCGTCGCATAGTTTCGATCAAGACAGAGAGATGTAATTCACCGCGGCCAGATACTTTATAACCGAGGCCATCCGGCACAATTTTGAGAGCAATATTGGTTTCGAGCTCGCGCTCTAGGCGCTCGGAAATTTGACGAGAAGTTGTAAATTCACCTTCTTTCCCTTTTAGTGGGCTGGTGTTTGGGCCAATGTAAATAGAAAGGGTAGGTGGCTCAAGTTCAATAGTCGGGAGCGCTTCTGGTTGGCCGCCGGTCGCAATTGTATCGCCGATATTGGCTTTTCCAATACCAGTGATAGCCACGATGTCGCCAGCAGTAGCTTCTTGCACTTCTTCTTTGCTTAATCCACGATAAGTAAACAAGTTTTCAATTTTGGCCTGCGCGGAACCGTCGCGCTGTAAAAGTTTGACAGTCTGGCCTTTTTTGAGTTTGCCACGAAAGATTTTCCCTATGGCGTATTTGCCAAGGTAATTGTCAGCAGCAAGCGCCGCGACTAGAAGTTGAGCGCCCTTGCCGTCGTTTTCGTCGACTTGTGGCGCAGGAATATCATTAATGATAGATTCAAAGATCACGTGGAGGTCGTCGTCGAGATCGGTTGTTTTCCCGGCTTTACCCTCGCGAGCAATAGCGTAGTAAATCGGATAGTTTAGTTGAGACTCATCCGTAGCGAGTTCCAAGAACAAATCAGATATTTCATCTTTCACTTCTTCGATGCGTGCGGCTGGCTTGTCAATCTTATTAATGATTACCACCGGGCGAAGCTTCAGGCTAAGTGCCTTTTGAAGCACAAATTTCGTTTGAGGCATTGGCCCTTCTTGAGCATCGACAATCAAAAGAACACCATCGGCCATGTTGAGCGTGCGTTCAACTTCTCCGGAAAAGTCTGCGTGGCCAGGTGTATCTATAATGTTAATTTTGTAGCCATTATAGAATACTGCGGTTTGCTTAGCGGTAATAGTAATACCGCGTTCGTGTTCCTGGTCGCCAGAGTCCATGATGAGCGTTTGGCTCATTTCGGCCTGATTATCACGAAATGTGTGAGATTGCTTCAAAAGCCCATCGACCAGCGTAGTTTTGCCATGATCGACGTGCGCAATAATAGCCACATTTCTGATTTTGTTCTTATCCATGACGGTATATTGTAGCACTTTTTAGAGATAAATGCAAGAAAAAGCTCGTTTCTATGAACGAGCTTTGGCCCAATTTTACTCGTTGCAGCTAGTCGCGCAATTCTCTGTGGCTTTGACTTGCTCCATAAGCGGCCCAACTCTTTCTTCCCAGGCCTTGATGCGCTCTGCGGTCCAGTATTCTTCTGGCGTCTTTAGTCCTAGCGTATCTTTAGAAGTTTCCCAGTCATTACCGATTATTTCGCCATTCATGACAAATGCAGTCTCCGGCACATAGACGCGCTTGTTGCCCGTATTATCGTATTGGAGGTAGTCGGAGAGCAGTTCAACTATCTTTTGATAGCTTTCCGTATTATTTTCACGATCCTCCTTAATATCGAAGTAGTAGATCTCTTTAATGTCATAGTCTTTCGCAAGATCATTCAACATTGGTGCATATGCCTGGCACCATGGACAACTTGGGAAACCGATAAATACTACACCAGTACCGTGTTCCAAAATCGCAATAGTTTCTTCTGCGGTTTTAATTTTGTAAACATTATCCGCATCTACCTGAGTATATATTTCAGAAAAGTTTGTATCGTCGCCGTACGACAAGCGAGCAATCGTTTTAATCGCCGCTATCAGCAAAGCAGCAGCCGTAATGGCACAAACAAATAGCAAAAGGACACCGAAAATAGGACTGTATGGTTCGGTGCTTTTGACTGTTTTTTGTACTGGTGCAGAGGCTTTCTTAGCGGTAGTGCTTTTTGTTTTCTTTACTAAAGATTTTTTTGCAGTTTTAGAAGATGGTTGAGTTTTCTTAGTTGTCATAACTCAATTTTAACATAAGCACATTGCAATTAGAATAGCTAAAGTCTTGTTGCTGCTACTAGTAATGCGACGGCGATAATGACGCAAACAATGAGCAAAATAACGCCGAATATCGGGCTAAACGGCTCGGTGTCTCTTGCGTTCTTTGACACTGGTGCAGAGATTTTCTTTGCAACAGTACTTTTTGTTTTCTTGGCTGGCGCTTTTTTGGTAGCCTTTTTGGATTGAGTTTTCTTAGTAGTCATAGCTTAATTTTAGCATAAGCATAATATATTTTGAAGTATTATATTAATACTTCGTGATCATTGCCGTACAGGTGGATGGTGACTGTATTATTGGTGTTATCCGGCTCAATATTGACGGTGTACTCGTCCTCATTGTCGGCGCGAAGCTTCATAGTCATGGTCGTTGTAGCAAACTCGTCTCCCTTGCAGCTCCAAAAGCCCATCTCGTCCTCCTCATAGCCTTCCGTGTCTTCTACCACGCAATCAGTCATCTTGTCATCCGCACTAGTACTCACGTCGAACGTGTCATAAACGTATTCAACATACTTATACTCAGCATGTTTTTCTTTGAAATAATCCGTAAGCTGGTGATAAAAATCAGTATATTGTTCGTATGTTAGGCCGTTGCTAGTCAAGAATTGGATGTCCGCAAGTGGCGAGTCATCTCCGGCCCAGGCGATGTTTGGTTCTTCGTTTTCGTTGTTCTCGGCTCCGAGTGATTGAATCAGCTGAGTGACAGCATAAGCGATACCTATAACAAGTACCAAGGCTATAGCTAAGAAAATTATCTTTTTTATAGACGTATTTTGTCTAGTCGTCGCGTTTTCGTAGTTGTGATACCCTAATTGCGGTGTTGTATCTTCCATATTATCTCTTCTCCACTGCTATGGCTTTATTTGAATATTTTAGAACGTTGTCCGCATTGAAGACGTTGCCCCTGCCGTTGCCACGGGCAGGATTGGCGACAACGATTTTATCATCCGCCGTTATGCCGACGATAGCCGCAAAGTGCCCATTGTAGGTAAAGACGCAAACACCACTCGACGTGTCTGGGCAAGTAGTCATCCCCGGCGAAATGTGTTTACGGTCTCCGCCCATGATAATAGCTTTACCACTGGCTAATGCGTTGCGGATAGCTTGAATCTTAGTAGCGGTCGGTGTATTGTAACTGCTCCATAGCATAGTTTTGGACATATTATAGCGGCTCAGTAACATTTCAATTGATTTACTTGAACTACCCCAACCAGTTTGCGTTTCTCCTTGAATGACGCTTCTGGTATATTCGGCAAGTAAGTTTGGGTTGCTACCATTTATACCAAGTACTTTCATACTATTTGCGACCGCAATCAATGAACAGCCAGAATCGAAAATAGTGCTTCCGTCTTTGCGCCAAACAGTGGTCTTATACTGATCTTGTCGGTAGAATGAATTTGAGGAGCTAGCACCGATAGCGCCAGTCGTCGTGACCGTTGGATTGTCTGGATCTGGGTCCGAGGTTGGGACTTGTGGATCAGAGCTATCGTCATCTTGGCTGGATGTGCCTGAACATTTGGTAATATCCATGTCTTTGGCGTTTTGCGCGTATTCAGTTCTTTTGTTCCACGTACGCCAAGCTGCCAAGTATTTCGATTTATTGTTAACTAGCTCGTCGTATGACGTCTTCGCGTCATGAGTATTGACATCGTTCCAGTAGGCGATTTGTCTTTTCCCGCTGGAGCTAACTACTCCAGTATATCTACAATGATCTCCGTCTTCACAGGTAAAAGAATAGGACGTGCATGGATTATTTTGTGTACAGCGTACTGAAAATGGGTTCTCATAGCTGCGCACTATAATCCATGTGACTTCTTCTAAACTTTTGCTATTTAATACCGATGGTGAAAGTTGTTTGTTTAGCTCTTGCACGAGATAACCGAATTGCGCTTTCTCCGATACTACCACGCCATTGGCATAATTATTTGCGTAAGTCTGCAAAGCTTTTACGCGCGTTTTATAGTCCCATTGAGCAATACCAAACCCTCCCCGAAAAGTCTTTTTGTCGTTCTCAAAATCATAAGCAACAAAGTCGGTGGTGAGGGGCCTGACACTACTATCTTCTATAGATTTTATCGAGACACCAGATTCTTGCATGAGATTGCCCAGAATCCCGGAGGCGGCATCGAGAGTATAACCAGCGTCCATGAGATATTTCTTGAGAGATGCAGCAGTAGACCCACAGCTAGTATCAACCCTAGGTATAATTATTTCGTCTGGAGCCGGATCAGAGTCGTGTACGGCCGAATGGCGAATTGGACAAGCTACCGCTCCTAAAAACATCAAGGCTATTGTGGAAATTTTAAGAAAGTTCGCAAACATAAGTATATTATATCAAACCGCTTGTGTTTGCGAAAGCTCAAAAAAGGGTTTTATTTTTTTAATGATAGTGTTATAATAGGTAAGATTTTGGGCCGGTAGCTCAGTTGGTTAGAGCACGGGCCTTTTAAGCCCGGTGTCGAGAGTTCGAGCCTCTCCCGGCTCACCAAAATCGATTAACAATTCAGAGCGTGGAGCCTTAGCTCAGTTGGCTAGAGCGTTTCTTTGACGTAGAAAAGGTCAGAGGTTCAACTCCTCTAGGCTCCACCATCATTTGGATGATTGCCTTAAAAAGGCAATTTTTATTTATTGAAAATAATAAAAATCGGGCGCCCTCGCAGTTGTGAGCGCCCGATTTTTGCGTTTAGGGATTATTTCCTAGATCGAATGTTTTTACGATAATCTTTCTTTTTGCGAGTAATCATTCTGAAGGCGATGGCGGCAGCCGCAGCGAATACGATTGCGATAGTTATAACGTAATCAGATTCGGCAATATTAAGTTTACCGAAGAAGCTACCTGTGTTTGGGGCTTCTGGCGCGATTGGTTGTTCGTAGCTAGCTGGATAAATATCTTTTGGCGAGTAAAGCAATTCGTTACTTGGGCTATACGAGTTAACAAGGATGTCATATACGCCACCTTCCAGACCGTTACTAGTGAACGGGAGCGTAACTGTCTCTACGCCAGAAGGATAATTACCGTTCTCGTCAGGCGTGATTTCAATAATTACTGGTTCATCTAAGAGCGGGTTACCATTCTCATCGATAGGCATTATTTCAATTCGGGCTATATTGCTATCATGAGTTACTTCCACGATCGGGTCATTCGTGTTTTCATCGGTAGCTACTTCTTCAAGTGTAGCCGGAGCGTAATCAAACTCTATCGAATCGCCTGCCGATTCTCCGACTGTGCTTCCGGAGACCGCTTCGATAATATAATGTCCATAGTCGAGGCCAGAATCGCGTAGATTAATAGTGGCTGAAGACGTGCCGGAACCATATCCAAGCTCTGGGTCTATCTCCTCTGAGCTCGGATTAAAACGTGGCAGAGCAACTACTGTAGTATTACCATTGCCGTCGGTATAGGTAGCAGTAAAGTCAACATACGAGGCGTTTTCATAAGTAAAAGTCAGTCCAAGAATTGGCGATGTCGTCAAATAGTCCGTGTCTGGATCGTCAATTTTGATGGATGGATACTCGCTAATGACGGTTATTCTAATTGTGTCAGTGCCGGCAACCGAATCGGCATAAACACCGTTTGAAGGCAAGAAGTAGGCGAAAATCGTCAATAATACGACCAGCGCCAAACCAACTAGCCCGAGTAATTTTTTTGTGGTTTTTTGCATAACTCTACGCTCGCTTTTGTTTTTAGTTTTTATTTTGGAACTCACGTTCGGAGCTCTTAAACGAGCCAATTCGAACGCTCTACACGTTTCCTGTTTATCATTCTATTATAAATGTTTATGCTTGTCAATAGTCTTTATTAAGATTATGTCTTGATATAAAAAGCCCCGCATTAGTGCGGGGCGAGAGATGGGGCTTAGTCTTCTTTGCATTCCTTTTCACTTACCGTGATGAGATAGTCCAGTCCATCCGGAGTGGGAGGATTATTCTTGAGATTGGTTGACTGCGTGCTATATTTCAGCGCACGCTCCCTCGTCATTCCATCTTTTCCTGCCCATGCCGGGTCGGTCTTCACATAGATGCCGACGACATTCGTACACTTGGCATCTGCTAGTTCCTGGACCTGGTTGTGCCGGCATACATGAGATGCAGAATCGTCACCGTTCATACAAATGAGGATGCTGTCTCCGCACCTTATTCTCATCTTCCAGTCGCTGCCCGGATTACGGGTGAGATCAATGACTTCATTCGGGATCATGTCAATAACCTTGTTTTTGAAAGCACAGTCAGCGCCAAAGACCACGATTCCGATTGGTGACGGTAGCTTATTGATCTTTCCAAGTGCTCTCCTGAAGCTACCTTCCCATTTACTCTCTAATGTGCATTCCCAGTCCAACATTTCTATCCCTCCTATAAAATAATTCGCGAACGGATTGGGTACTGCCTACAATTATAACATAAATGTTATAATTTGCAATGGTCAACAATGGCTACCTAGACGCCACGAGGCCTTACCTACCCTGGCTATGCGCCTAGGGCTTGAAAAATAAGCGTGCTTTTGCTAAAATTGTGTACACACTGGGGATTCGCCAAGTGGTAAGGCAGTGGGTTCTGGTCCCACCATTCGGGGGTTCGAATCCCTCATCCCCAGCCATTTTTTGTTTTTGAGTCCAAAAGGTTCCGAGCGAACGGTCCTGACCCCTGTAATATCAGTCCACTAGGTCCTAAAGTTCGGTTCGAGCACGTGATGAGACCAATGAGGTCTCTTTTTTCGGCCGTCGTTGCGACGTCGAATAATTT
>JAFZQB010000009.1 GCA_017552385.1 Candidatus Saccharimonadota bacterium | reverse complement strand
TATAGCATCTCATCGCCATCCCAGGCCGCCCACTCGTTGCGCTTCTTTTCTTCTGGCGTCATCTTAGCTTGTTCTTTTTCGAACTTCTTCAGTGTATGTAGAAGGCTTATTAAGTTTTCTGCAGCTTCTATACGTTTTTGCTTTTCTTCATCTTCGTTAAGTTGATTCTCGTCACTCATATTGGCTCCTTATTTAGTTATGACTATTAGACCGCGGTTCGAGCATAAAGTCAAAAAACGGCCCTACAGGGGTCGTAAAATCGTCTATTTTTCGCCAAAACCGCCAAAGGCTAGCGTTTGTAGTCCGGCTCCAACCAGAGCCATGGATTCCATGGATTTAGCTCTTGCGCGTCACACCTCTGTAATAGTGGTTTAAGGATCGTAATTCGCGACTTAATTATGCAGAATTTGTCATCTTCTTCGGTTCCTATCAAGGTACTTAAGTTCCAGCCAGGAATGTAAAAAATGACCCGAAGGGTCGTTTTTTAGATCCCTCGTTAGAGGAATCAGAGAGTCGAACCCCCAGCCGGGTTCGTTATCGAAAGCGAAGCTTTCGATCATGCGATCCCTCATCCCCAGCCAAGATGGCAAATAAAAATAGCCCTCGGGGCTTATTTTTATTTGGCTTCTTCTGTTGAAGAAGCGGGATTCGAGCCGGGTTTCTGACGAATGAAACGAGTCAGCTTCCCTCATCTTTTGTGGAACTATGAAAAAACGGCCGGATTCCGGCCGTTTAAATAGGGTGTTTAGGCGCTTAAAGCTTTCTGAGCCAGAAGAATGGCGTCTTCTTTGGTTTTCGCGCCAACGATAAACCCGTCCTTATGGCAAAATACGGCTGTCTCTACGCCCGTAACTCTCGCGAGCTCCTCGTCGCTCAGTCCGCACCAGCTTTCGGGGAAACGCTTTCTCGCTTCCTTCGGTTCAGCTGTCGACTTCGGGATTGTATGTGCGTTCCAGTTCCCGTTTGCTGACGGGAAAACCGCATATACGAGTTCAGCAGCTTTTGCGATGTCGGATTTGAGAATCGCCTCTGTCCATCCGCCGATAAACTCTTCCATGATAATTATCTGGCCTTCTACTGTTTTAAGAATCTTCCAGACTTCACGGCATCCATATTCGGCAGACATGGCATTATCGATTACGCATCTCAGTGCAAATTCGGCTAACTCGCAGGCTTTCAGAAAGTAGCTATCTCCGTCTGCGTCTTTTTCGTACCAATGGGGTTTAATCATCGCTATGATAGACGCAATCGACATTACACTCTCTTTTTCGCTCTGGCCGTTATCTCTTGCATCTATACCACTTACGAGCGAGCGATCTACCCGAGCCGTGATATTGGCGACCATCTGGTCGTCAAGTTCTGCGTCCTTGCATACTTTCTTGACAATCTGTGCTCCGTATTTACGCCAGATCAAACCAGCAGAAGAGTACTTGACGCCATTGGGGCGAGCCTCAGAGAAGCCTCTCTGATGATGATCGAAACGACCCCTCTCAGAGTCATACTCTCCGCCGACGTCGTAGACGACAGCGTCTGTTTTGTCGATAATCGCTTTGTCTCTAGTCCTAAAAAGGACTACTGGAAACAGTATAGACAACATCACGGTCGCAAACACATCATCCGCATGATGCGGAGTAGTATGCGTAATGGCATTGACTTCTTCGCTATAAATCTTACGGATTTCTATCATGCACCTTCCACCTCCCTATTTTTTAAAGTACGACTTGCGTTTTGATAATTATACCACTTATCTCTATTATTGTCAAGATACGCTTATGCTCATTTGAGTTTTTTGATTATCAAATCATCTGGCGTGTGAGATATTTTGCCTCTGTTCTGCATTGACTTTTTAAGGTGTTTATTTTATAATTAAGGTGTGCGGAGGGGTGTTTTGCCCTAAAACCAGTACATTTATTTGAAAGGTGGTTTTATACGAATGTTACCGAAAGCTGAGGAGCTAGTAGAACAGGTCGTGGCAGCCGTACGCGAAGAAGCGAAAAAGATCCCGTGGTTCAACGAACAGCCCAATGGCGCAATTATGGTCGGTATCTCCCCTATAACAAAATACGCCTCAGATTGGCTGTTGACGTCCGGAGCAAAAGAAGTTGATTTCCTGCCGGACGGCGAACTCTGCGCGACTTTCTGTGCCCCTATTAATCCCGAGGGAGGCTACGAAGTTACCTTCCCGGATGGCGACGTCGTTGATACTAAAGACTATGCCTTTAAAAAGATCTGTCATTGCTGGGTAGCGCTGAGCAACGGGTTCGGCTACGTATCCGGCCTTGAGCTTCCTTTCCCGGATCTGGACGAGGAACATGACTTTGGCCCCTATCGTGGCGCAATCGCGTTCCAGGTGATTTTAGATTGGAACTGGTTCTGTAGAGTATTCGTCTGTGTGTCTGGAGCTAAGGAGATGGAAGACGAGCAGTGTGCCGCCGCGGCCATTCCGGTTGTCTCTTCCTTCTTTGAAAACGCCGAAGGGCGTTACCTCGTCCAAAAGCCGGAAATTCCGGAAGAAAAAGAGTAACTATCCGCCACACTATTTCAACCTTTCAAGCGATTAACCCCGTACTATGTACGGGGTTTTTCTTGAGCCCCAGTCCCAAAAGAAAAAAGCCCCGTAGGGCTTTTAGACGGTAGCCGTGGGGCTAGTAGGTAAGGCAGTAGGTTTTTCTTCAGTAAGATTGGCGTCTTTTCTGACCAACCTGTTTTTCATCAGGAACGCGAGTTCGTAGAGAAAATCTTCGTCATCGCTATACTTTATAAGCGCGTATATAGGTGTAAGTCTTTCTCCCACGAGGTTCATTTTCGTTTTGACAAAAACAGTTTTGTCGTCTAACCAGTATACTGTTGGGTAATCTTCGTTGCGTTTTTGGCGTCTGGCTTCAACTTCATTCCAGGTTATACCCTGCAAACCCTTGATACCGAGTGCTTCGGCGGTCAATTCGCCTACATACTTCGGCTCGGTCGCAAAATACAATGAAGAAATGTTATTGATTACGATAACGCCCACCATGGCGATAACCAGGACAATGCTGATGATAATAATGATTCTTCTCGTCTTGCCTTTGGATCTCATTATTGAGTCCTCCTTCTAAAGATCTTTTCGACGGTGCAAACACATCAAAATACACCTTAATTATAGCATAAACGTAATGAGAAGTCAAGTATATCTTGGCTCACCCTTCAGTTTCTATTCGTACCAGCTGTACAAAGTTACTTCGGGCTCATTGATGTTGTCTAGGATATTTTCAATCATATAGACTTCATACCAGTCTTGCAGGTTTGGCTCGGTCGACCAAGGCATATAATTATAGTACACCTCATATCCCTCTCCTGTAGCAGTCCATTCGCATCTTGTCATTGTGGTTTGCCATTCTTCAATTATTTCTCCGTTCCCATCTAATTGATATATTTCAACGTAGACACCATAATCGTGGGCCGTGTTTATTGTTTTGTCGCCTCTAATACCAAGCGCAACCATGAGCAGTAACGGTTGCTGGCTTACTGAATCACCAAAGAATAATTCTCTAGTCCCCTCGCCATACAATTCAACAGTACTATTGGTGTACGAATCTCCTATCTGTATCATGGCATTTTCATGAGTCTCATACTCGCATCCCTCCTGGTCGCATTGCGTAGTCATAGGGTTAGCCTCGTTGATCTCAAAATCATAGTGAACAACGACTTTGTATTGTCCAGCTGGGAGGGGTATCGCTTTTTCGTAAATGTACATGTATTCTTCGCCATTGCCAAAATTTTTTAAATCGGATAAGGCGAGCCCCCGGTTTTCGGTGCCATCTTCCGCGATATTTGGGGTTTTTATGACTACGGGGCCAAATATATGTTCATTCGCGCAATCACCATGGAAATCAGCCGTAGCTATATCGTAATTGCCACTATAGTTCTTCAGTGATACTTGGATATCCTTGGTGAAATATACGTAATCATTCGGCCTAATTCCGCCCATCGGGTGTACTAGTGCAAACTTAACCTTGCCAGTGTAAGTTCCTGCTGGTTGGCTAGGAGCTACATAGCCATAAAACTCGGTGTTAATGTTGGTGCCGATGGTTTGGTCGGTAGTAGAAGGATAAGAAGCGATTTTGGTGTAGGTAGTAGGGATGATATGGTTGGTAGTAAAGTTTTCCGTGTCGTTGGTGCCGTCGGAGATAGTGGCAGCGAGATTGTTCGGCACTTCCGTATCATTAGCTACCTTCATATTCCAACGAGAATTGGTGTCTTCTACTATACTCGTGGGGATGTAGTTTTCGGTGCCGGCTAGGCGCAAACTATTGTCGCCATAAGTATTTCCTGTATAGCCCACAGCGTAGATAGATAGTCCTTCGCCATCATTGCAAACGGCCTTAAGGTGGGAGGTGCCGATCAGGCTGATAGCGACACCTGGGCTAATGGTTTGGGAGAGATCTCTATCGGTAATAATGAGAGAGCAGGCAGCTGGGACATTGACTGAGAGATTAAATTCACTAGGGTTGTCCGCAGATGTGTTGGGAGAAGTGAGAATCAGGCCAGCAAGAAAGGTGGTAACAAAAAGCCCGCCAATCAAAAGTGTTGATTTCGAAAAATGCATGTGTGTATTATCTCCCATTACGTCTATGTTTATATAATATATGAATAAGCGGGATAGTGCAAGGCCGAATTATTCCCATTCATTGACTAGCTGCGATAATTATTGTGTAATATATTTATGGTTACCTCAGAGATATCCTTCTAGCCTTGCCTTCGGACGAGGCATTCTTATTTTTAAAAAGCATAAGAATTTTGTTGAACGATGATTGTTCTTATGGTAAAATGGGGGCATGATTCTGAAACCGAGGCATCGTTTAGACACCATCGAAGATGTAGAAGAATTTTATGCGGCGATTCAACGTGAGAATTTGACGCGCTCTCTTTCTGAGGATCGACCGTATACTTATTGGACTATTGAGCTTTATGATCAGGCAAATGGTATTCGTGGCGGCGGCGGTCTTGGTATTCTTGCGGCCGACACGCGAAGAGTTGCGGAACAGATGAACGTTCCGCTGACACTCGTAACGCCGTTTTATCCACGCGAGTTCCATCAAAAGTTCGAAAAAGGTAAATGTTTTGACGTTTCCGTTCCTGTTTCTTATGCTGATTTTGGCTTTGAATTAATCGATAAGGTCAATATCAAATGCAACAATGGCCTTGTTGAGCTTTCCGTCATCGAAAAAGAGTTTGGTTCCACCCGTATTCTTGCTATTACCGAGCCGAATTTTGGCGAACTTTATTCTGGAGATTCTTGTGGTGACCATCGCTTATACCAAGAAGTCGCCTTAGGCTTTGGTGGTTATCAAGCTTTAAAGTTAGCTGGCCTCAAGCCCGCGATTATGCAATTAAATGAAGTCGCAACGTTCTTCGCTGCGCTCGCTCGCCTCGACGAATTGGCCTCGAACGGCATGGATTTCTATGAGGCGGTTGTCTATACAAGAAAGCACACTTTGTATACCAACCACACTCTCGTGCAGGCCGCCGAGGCATCTTTCTCTTACGAACAGTTTGAGCATTATGTCTTCCCGAATTTGCGCAGTAAGGCCGTCAGGAAGTGGCTTTCTGATAAGTTTGAAAATGGTCGCATTAGACTTTCGTCTGTCACGATCGAGATTGCTGAGCTTCGCAGTGGTGTGAGTAAGCTCCATGCACGCGTTGCAAATTACCGCGATTTGTCTGGTGAGAAAGTCAAGTTCAGAGCTGTGACTAACGGTATAGATTTACCTTATTGGGTGCTGCCAAATATCATTAAGTATTACAAAACCGTCGGCGCCATGGATAAATTCTGCCTACCTACTGGTGATTATGAAGAGAAGATTGAGAACATTGATGCCCAGAATATTCGCGAGCTCAAGGCTCAAGGCCGCGAATTTATGAACCAAGTACTCCAACATCGCCCAGACCAAAATGGCACAGTGTTGCATTTTGAGCCAAACGAGTTAGTGTTTGATTTTAAGAGAAGATTCGTCGATTACAAGCGCCCGTGGTTACCGTTTACCGATCCAGAGAGGCTGAAGTTGATTCTCGAGAACCATAATGCTCACTACATTTTGACCGGACGCGTCCATCAAGGTGATAGTCGCATGACCTTAAAGCTTAACGAGGTCCTAGATACAATCAAGAAAGACAAGTTCCTTTCTACCCATGTCCACTATATTGCCGACTACGACGAAGAGTTAGCGCGCGCGCTTTCGGTAGGTTCAAACATCTCTATCAATATCCCAATTGTTGGCCTAGAAGCGTGTGGCACGAGCTGGGAGAAGGACGTTGGCAACCTTTGTCTGCTCGTTTCAACTCATGATGGCGGCGTAGCAGATGCCGCTTCAGATAGCTATCTAAACGTCTCCGGAGCCGACGAAAAAGAAGAGATTGAGAGTATGTATACTCGTATGGAAGAGGCCGCTTGCGCCTGGGAAAACGACTTTGATCTTGAGTTCTGGGAGAAGCGCCAACTCGCCAGATATTTGCCAATTATTTCTGGCACTAGAATGCTTAAGGACTATTTAGATTATTTATTCTAAAAACATATTGCAAACTTGAAAAGTGTGATAAAATAGAGTCAATATGGAAGGTAATAAGACACAACCAAGAGCAATTTTAGTGTTCGGCGCCCCAGGGAGCGGAAAGACTACATTTGCTGAGAAGTTTTCGAAGAAATTCCACGCCGCGTTTTTCGATCTCGGGGAGTTGGAAAAGGAAAACAAGTTAGATCGAAAGACTAGTTTGTTCTTGTTGGAGCAGCTCGCAAAGACCAATGTTACGCTTGTTATCGAGGGTATTCTTGACACTGAACGTGAGCGTACCGAAGTCCGCAACATTTTGCGTCGCGCAGGCTACAATCCTAGCCTAGTCTGGATTCAGACTGATGTTAATACGATTCGCCAGCGTTTGAAGCTCAAGAATCGCAGCGCTACTAAGGCCAAACAAGAGTATGAGACTCGCATTTCCCGTATGGAAGCTCCTAGTGAAGTTGAGGCCCCAATCGTGCTTTCCGGCAAGCACACATTCGAAACTCAGCTCCGTCATGTCTTGACTCAGCTAGCCTAATTTAGGGTTTATTTATGATTATTAAGGATGAGGAATTTGGCGAGATTGTTGTCCGCAAGAATCCGTTGTCCACTGGTGTTAAATTTTCCATTTCAACGAGCGGGCGCTTGCAAATGTCGGTGCCCAAGTACTCGTCAGACTTTCTTGTCAAAAGGTTTCTCAATCGTAATCGTGCGATTATCCGCGAGAAATTACCGATTAATGACCCCTCCACCCAACGTGCGCGCGACGCAAAGAAGAAAATTCTCATGAAGCAAGCGCGCGAGTATCTACCATATCGGCTGGAGTATTACGCGAAGCGATTTGGCTATAAGTACTCCAGATGCCGTTTGACTCATGCCAATACTCGTTGGGGCAGTTGCTCGTCGACTAAAACGATTAGTCTAAATATCGGGCTGATGAAAGTTCCAGAAAAGCTTCGTGATTATGTAATCATTCATGAGCTTGCTCATCTCAATCATATGGACCATTCTAGTGCTTTCTGGGCAGAAGTGGGCGCTCATGACCCATATTATAAAGATCATCGCCGTAGACTTAAGATGTTTACTCCAGGCGTGTAGTTTCTGGCCTCGCGTGTTATAATTAAGCTTATGTATAGATTATCGGCAATCATTGAAGAGATTTATCAAAAATACGCTCGACTAGCAGACAAACGAAACGTCCGGTTCAACCTCGACTTCCCTGACATTACGCGTCGGATCGAGCGACCTTCTATCGTGCGTAGACCGTTGGAGGCTTTGATGCCAGGTGTCGTGGCCCGCGCCGAGAGAGAAGTTTCACTTATCGTACAGAAAGATTACATCATTGTCCGCGATGATGGCGTTGCGCTCACTCCAGCCCACACTAAAGAACTCTGCGAAGGTTTCGAAAACGTTTCTGCAAAGTCACGTGTAGGTTTTGGCACCGAGATCAGAATCAAGTTATAAAAATCCCCCTTTTAGTGGGGTCTTTTTGAAGAGTTAATTAGATTTTGTCCGCGTACAAAACTAGGCGGAAGTTGCCGTCATTATTACTGCCATTACCACAAGTCATTAGAGAAAGCGCATGACGCCCGCTTTCGTCACGAGCAGTATAGATATTAATACGGCGTTGGTTGTTGGCTTTGCCGTCAAGCTCGTTGGCCTTATTGTAAACATAGCGGGAAGCTATGCGATAAGTAGAAGTTGCGCCATCAATCGTAGCCGTAAAAGTATCGCCGATATAGAGATATTTAATTGGGTTAAAAGCTCTGGTGGAGTGAGCGTAGAGGAAGCGTCCACCGTAGGTCATATAGCGCATTACGCCACCCCCGGCATCGACATCGGTATCATACACCGGTGTTGGCTCGCCGATATGGAAACTCGAGGTAGATGTATTAGTAGTGGTGGCGGCGTAGTGGTAGCCAGAGACTGGGACGCTAGAGACATAGCTCGTGGCTATTTCGTTCTTTATTTCTCTGATATCGAGCTTCTCAACCTCAGAAAAAGCCGTGCCGTATTCGAAGGCATCGCGAACTTTATTTGAGGCTGGAATGTCAAAATTGAGTTGATGATTCAAAAATGTGAGGCCGGCGAGAGCCAAGAATAGCAGAGAACACAAAGCGCCAGAAAAATTTGACACTTTTTTAAAAACATTGCTAAAAATATCTCGCATACTCATACACACTCACAATTAAATGTATATGTGGACATTATAACACAAAAATGTCAACAAAGCAATAGCAAAATACTCTGTATTTTCGCATCAAAAAGCCCCTCTTGCGAGGGGTTTTATTAGCGTTTCTTTTCCTTAACTTCGTTACGTCCGAGGTTCTTCTTCGTCTCCGTAAAGACGACGTGTTTTTTCAAGATAGGATCGTACTTGCGGAGGCTGAGCTTATCTGGAGTGTTCATCGTGTTTTTCTTGGTGTAATACTGACGAATACCAGACTCTTCCGAGACGAGGCCAACGAGTTTGCGCTTAGTATTATTCTTTTTTGCCATAATTGCCGTCTATTTTATCATATCTTGTGTTAAAAGTAAACAGGTTGATACGCCTAAGCGTTATATGCTAAAATAATATATTATATGTTAAAATTCGCCACTAACCAAGACAAATACAAGATTCTCATTCTCGGCGACATTCAAGCGCACGGTATCATCAAAGAACCTGAGCAGAATATGCTTGGAGAGTTGGTCAAACGCACTCAGCCCGACCTCGTGGTTTTTCTAGGCGACATGATTTCTGGTGTGGGTGGCTATGGTTGGCGCAAGCTCAGAAAAATGATTTACGCTATGCTCAATGCGACTGTCGGTACTACGATTCCTTTTGCAATCGTTTCCGGTAATCACGAAAGTTTCACTACTCTTCCCTATTCTCGCCAGATTGAAATCTACCGCCAATACCCAAATTGCCTTACCCCTTCCAGATGTGATCGTGCTTGCCGCAAGGCTTATACACTCGATCTAACTAGTGATGACAAAAAGCCACTCGTTAGGCTGCTATTCTTTGATTGTGCTGGTTCCAAAGCCACCTCGATTGGCCAAGTTTATAAAAAGACTAAGCCCGCGACACTTAAGTACACCCAGAAATTGCTCTTCGACCCCAACTGTCCACCGACTGTTATCTTTCAACATATCATCATCCCAGACGTCCAGAGACTGCTCAAAACTTATGATAAAGATTCTAAGCTCGGCGTGCGTGGTAGCGGTCCGTTCCGCGGCTTCCGTGTAGCTCTAGCTCACCCGGAGACTGGCTTTTTAGGTGAGTGCCCTAGTCCAGCTTGGGACAATGCTCTTCAGTTTACCGATTGGACTAAAAGTAAGAAGGTCGTGGCCGCCGTCTTTGCGCACGACCACGTAAACTCTTTCGAGGATGAGCTCGACGGGGTCAAGATTATTCAGTGTCCATGTGCTGGCTTGTCTTGCTATGGTAGTGGTAATACTCGTGGCGCTCGCGTAGTAACTATCACTCGCTCGGGCAAAGTGTCTTCAATACCTTATTACTACAACGACTTTAAATAAAAAAGCACCTCTTTAGAGGTGCTTCGCCGATTTGGCAGGATAAAAAGGGTTACAGCCGACTGTAAGTGACGACTTCCAGAGGCCCGAAGGTGGATCTTTCGTCGTGGAAGAACTTCCTGACAACTTCAATGCCAACAATCGCACAACTCTCGTCGTCATAATCAGCGGCGCCGGATACGCAGACGTAAATACCACAGAATGGCTCTGATTTTTCGCCGATGATCGTATTGATTTCGGCACAGATCGCACCCTTGTAGGGGCCGTAGCCATTCTCTTCCATGACATCAGGATCGTTCAGATCCAGTCCAGATCTCAGTCCGATACCCATGTGCTGTGCCAGTGAGCAGTTGGCAATTTTCATCATCGCATATGCAAAGCAGTTGCACTTGTGCTTGGAGCCGTCAGGCTCCTGGAAGGTGACGACACAACTGCCGCCAGAAGTAATAGGAAAGACATGTGCGTAGTCCGGGATATCATCGGGACGCTTGTCCCATCCGCTCATCGTGAAGCTGTCGACGGACTGATGCTTGGGCCGGAATTCACCGAGGCCACCCAGCCATTCATCTGCTTCTGCACAGCGCGGGTATGCCAGGATACAAATTGCACCGTTGCCGCTTTTCTTAAACAGCGGGATTTCCTGTGCCTTTTCGCGTACAGCGTCTCTGACCTGCTTCACCAGTTTCAGGTAACTTTCCATAGTTCCACCTACCCTTTCTAAAATTAAAGTTCAATTCTTCAGGCGCTTATCAGCGATGCTGAGCTTAAAGAGTCTTATGTATTATAACATGTTTATGCATAAAAATCAATACTTACAGCATCTTCCTGCTATTTTTACTAGTTTTCTAAATTGACTTTCTATAGAGATTATGCTATAATATAAGGTATATGCGTTTTTCGCATCGCAATTATAAAATTAGGAGGTATGGTTGAATGAGAGTTACCCGTAGGGAGATTGTCGACTATATGAATAAGAACCAAGTCGATCAAATCTTAGCCATTCTGGAAGCGTTCGGTTTCAAGACAGATACCACTGAAGGACATTCTGCTATGTATTACCCGCGAGCCAATCTCGTAAAGCTGATCCTGTCCACCGCAATCTCTTTGTATCACCGTGGCGCCCTTAGCGGGAAAATGACCACGGAGCTGATTGAGCACTTCGGTCGTTGTGTTGGTATCTATAATGTGATCAAACTGACTATTGAATGCTCTGGGATAGATGACAGGAATTTTGATAAAATTCCTGAAGATATCCGCGTAGCTATCAGCGATTCGTTTAGCTGCTCTGAAAAGGCCGTGTCGGCTATTCAGGACTTAACCCCAAATATGTTTGAGACGCTGCTTCTGTACATTGTACGAGAAACGGGCTGGCTGGCGAGACGCTACATCGTCCCCTTACTGCTCGGCATCCGTGACAAGGGCGTTATCGATGATGACTTACTACTTACTTTTATGCTGGGCTCGGTTGCGGAAGTGGATACAGACGATGGGCTTGACTGTGATTGTCTTCATATAGACAAAGAATCTGTCTTCCTGAGCGACCGTAATTCGTAACTTGCGCCTCTTCGCACTTCACCTTCTGGTTGTATGCCCCCTTTGAGGGGGCATTTTTTTCAAAAAATATAAATAAAATAATGCCCTGAGGGCATTTTTTAATTCATGGAGCCGCGAACGAGATTTGAACTCGTGACCTCATCCTTACCATGGTTATCATCGACCGACGATAATGGAAAGGAGAAGTCCTGCTAGACTCCTACTAAAGAAATACGACAGGTATTTCTGGAATAATAAAAGTTCATATTCTGACATATGAACCTTAGCTGTTAATTTACAGTTTTATTCTTCCTAAATCCATTATACCATACTTTCATCAAAAAAGGCCGTGAAAACGTGCAATTTCACAGCCTTTCTTTTGCTAAGCGTGAATAACCGTATGCTTCCGGCGATGAATCTCGCGAAGATCCTCATTTACGACGTGAGTATAAGTCATCGTGACCTGAATGCTGGCGTGGCCGAGAAGCTCTTTGACGTAGACAATGTTAGTATTATTACGAAGTAAATCGGTCGCAAATGAGTGGCGGAGCGTATGCGGATGGATATTCTTCTCCAATCCGGCTTTAATCGCCGCATTCTTAACGACCATTTGAACGACGCCGGGGTTAATCTTCTCCTGGCCTTTCTGCTGTTCCGAAACAAAAAGCGCCGGATATGGATCATCCCGGAGCGCAAGATATTCATCAATATACTTATGGGTGACCGGATCAATAAAACAGACGCGAGGCTTATTGCCCTTTCCGATCACAGTAAAACTATCAATTCCTGGCTTGATTTGCGTGCGCTCCATAGCACAAAGCTCGCCATTACGAAGCCCGGCACTAAACATCAGAGCAATAATAGCGCGATTTCTATAACGCTTGAATTTAGTGTAGCCGGCACCTTTTTGAAATACAGCGTGGAGCATAGCCTGAACCTCATCTACTTCGAGGTAATCGACAACGCGAGAATCTCGTTTTGGGATCCCAACAGCCTCGGCGTCCAATACTTTATAATTAAGCGCCTTGAG
>JAFZQB010000008.1 GCA_017552385.1 Candidatus Saccharimonadota bacterium | reverse complement strand
CAGAAGTATGAGGAGAGGTTAGGATTATAGCGGAGAGAAAAGTGGCAGCAAAAAGAACTCCAATCACACTTAGCGATCTAGAAAAAGCCATATATCTGTTATCTCCCATTATGCTTATGACTTTATTATATATTGTGGGTGAAATAATGCAAGTGAGTATCAGCCAGCCAAACATTAGCACTCTATGCTTGACAGTGCTAACAACCGTGCTATTATAGATAGCAGAAAAGGAGAAACAAAATCAATGACCATCAAACCTCTAAAAGATCGCGTTGTCGCCAAAGTAGAAAAACCTGCTGAGACTACCGCCTCCGGTCTTCTTCTACCTAGCGATTCCAAAGAAAAACCTAACTTCGCCGTTGTCCAAGCTGTTGGCCCAGAAGTCAAATCCGTCAAAAAAGGCGATAAGATTCTTTACAAAGAATACTCTACCACGCCAGTCAAAGTCGATGACGTCGACTATCTCATCGTTGAAGAAAAAGACATTTTAGCAACATTATAAGGAGCCCCATGAAAAAAATCTATTACGAAGCCGAAGCTAGAGAAAAAGTTCTAGCAGGTAGCAAAAAGCTTTACGATGCCGTTAAGGTCACCTTTGGCCCTAAAGGCAAGAACGTCGTTATTGAGAAACAATACGGTGCCCCCGTCATTACTCATGATGGCGTCACCGTCGCCGAAGCCGTCGAACTCGGCTCCACTGAAGACAATCTAGGTGAAGAAGTCGGTGCTAAGCTCATCAAAACTGCCGCCCAGAAGCTCAACAAGGTCGCCGGTGATGGCACCACTACCGTCACGGTTTTGACTTACGAAATCTTAAATGAAGCCAACAAGCTCATCGCCGCCGGCGTCAATCCAATGGAACTTAGAAAAGGCATCGAAAAAGCCGGTGCCGAAATCATCAAAGGTATCGACAAGCTTTCCGAGAAAATCGAAGGCGATGATTCTAAAGTCGCCGAGGTCGCCACAATTTCCGCTGGCGATGCTGAAATCGGTACCCTTATCGCCGAAGTTATTTCCAAGATTGGCAAAGATGGCGTCGTCACCGTCGAAGCTGGTCAAGGCCTTGAAATGGAGCAGGAAATCGTCGAAGGATTCTCTTACGACAAAGGTTATTCTTCTCCATTCTTCGTCACCGACGTCAATCGCCAAGAAGCCATCTTCGATAAGCCAACTATTCTGGTAACCGACAAGAAAATTTCCGCCGCTTCTGACATTCTTCCTCTCCTTGAAAAGTGTGCTCAGGCCGGGCAAAAAGATCTTGTTATTATTGCTGAAGAAGTTGAAGGCGAAGCTCTTTCACTCCTCGTCCTTAACAAACTCAAAGGCGTTTTCAACTCTCTCGTCTTGAAAGCCCCTGCCTTCGGCGATCGCCGCAAGGAGACCATGGAAGATATTGCTATTCTCACAGGTGCTACCCTTGTTTCTGCCGATCGAGGTCTTAAGCTCGAAGAAGCAGATCTTGACGTGTTAGGTTCTGCCGGAAAAGTTATTGCCGAAAAAGATTCCACCACTATTATCAAAGGTGCCGGCGACAAAAAAGCTATCCGTGCTCGCATTGAACTCATCAAATCCCAATCTGAAATGGCTACTTCCGACTACGAGAGGGAACAGTCCGACAAACGTGCTGCTGCCCTAGAAGGCAAAGTTGCTATCATCAAAGTCGGTGGCGCAACCGAAACTGAAATTGACGAAAAGAAATTCCGTGTTGACGACGCTGTCGCTGCCACTAAGGCTGCTCTTTCCGATGGTATCGTTCCAGGTGGTGGTGTTACCCTCGTCAACCTTGCCAGCGAACTAAGGTGCGCTGACGACGGCGCTAGAATCGTCCAAAACGCCCTCAAACGACCGTTTGTTCACATCCTCGAGAACGCCGGCCTCAACGCTCAAGCCTTACTTGCCGATGTCGAGAAAGCCAAGCCAGGCTACGGTATTAATGTCATGGAACCAGACAAAGGCCTTGTCGACATGAAAAAAGCAGGCGTTATCGATCCAGCTCGCGTTACCAAAGAAGCCGTCAAGAATGCTATTTCTATCGCTGCTACTACTATCACCATGGGTGCTCTCATCTGCGAAATCCCAGAAAAAGAACCTGAAGCCCCAGCCGGCTCCATGGGCGGTATGTATTAATATCCAGCCATACAGCTTTGAATAGCAAACAAAAAAGACCCCAAAAGGGGTCTTTTTAAACTAGCTATTTCAATCTGTTTACAATCTCTAATAGTGCGTTTGCTTTGGCGGTCTCATCGGTAATTTGCTTAGCAAATTCCAACGCCTTAGCTGGTCCACCAAATTGCATAGTGATATCGAACTTCTCTTCCATAGGCATATCTACCTTATCGAGCAAAGGATATAGCTCTTTAAGGGCTTCTGTGAGCGTATCCGCATCGTCTTCAGCGGCCACTGGCGTTGCTGTTACAGCAACAGGCGCTTCTGGAACTTCTGCTTTCAATGGTTCGGCTTCTGGCTCTTCTGGAGCTACAGCCGGAGCGGTTTCAACCGGCTCAACTGTATCTACCGGAGGCATACCTGGAGTATCTGGTATTACTGGTGCAGGTGCTGCCGCAAAATCTGGAGCTACCGCATCAAGATCCACTCCTGCGCCCATTGTTGAGGCTGTAGCAGGTTGAGTTAATTCATTCGCAAGCTGTTCATTTTCAGCCGTTGCATCAACAACAGGTGCAGCTTCTGCTGGCGCACTATTGTCTTTTGTAATATCGTCAATTGCTCTCTGCAATTCGTCGTTATTCATTTGCCACCCTTTTCTTTTAAATTAATAATAAAACTCTACTTGTACTCAATTTACCACATTCTTTCAAAAAGCACAAGCTTATTTTTTGCTATATTCTCAGCATTCTTACAATCTTGTCGAGAAAGTCCAGCCTCGCTTCTTCCATCGGCAATCTAGCGCCAAAAGCATCCACAATTTCCTCGCCAGATTCCTTCGGGAAATATACAATCGTCCTTGGAGAAAAGCGCTTTCTCGGGATTAAAACAATCGAATAATTGCCTTCATCTTCCATTACCCCAAAGCTTCTGAAATCATCGTATTTGTAAAGCTTATTACCTTCAGATAGCCCTTTACTAGTCAGACTATAATGTAAAACTCTAGGCGGCCTTACACTATATATCATCAAAGCAATCGCCGAGAGTACTACCAACGCCGTGAAAGACCACCATTCAAGCACTATCGATAGAACGACAAGCCCTAATATCACAATTGAAAAACCAATGTACCATCCAGCTTTCTTATCGCGCTGCAAATACTCCCCCGCTTCCCAATTTATAATTGCATCTGTTTTCTTATTTACCATAAACTCATTATAGCATAAAAAATGGCGGAGGGTGGGAGATTCGAACTCCCGCTCCAGGTTTCCCCAGACTAACGATTTAGCAAACCGTCCCCTTCAGCCACTTGGGTAACCCTCCGTCTCTACACATTCTATCATATGCGCAAAAATAATACACTATTGCATTTTTTTCAAAGCTGTGTTATAATAAGCGAAATCACTATCAATTTTAATTGCGAGATTTTATGAAAAAATTAATCATCAAAGCTTCTCAAGCTCTTTCCGGCGCGGCCGCTCTTGCGACTCTTAGCGCTGGTAAAGTTATGGCCCTTTCAGTCCGCGACGGCATCAATGCCGCTAAGACTGACGACATGCCATCTGACCTCATCAACAACAGTGGCACTGGGGTCATCAGCAATATCACCAACACTATTCTTTACGTCCTCGGTTTCATTTCCGTCGTCATGCTCATCATCGGTGGCGTCAAATACGCCCTCTCTGCTGGTGACGCCAAAGCCGTTACCGACGCGAAGAACACTATTCTTTACGCCCTTATCGGCCTCGTGATTGCTATTCTTTCTTACGCAATCGTCAACTTCATCGTCGGCTTGTTCTAATTACTTAATAGATCTCGCCGTGTCTTAAAGTCGGGCTCCTTCTAGCCCGACTTTTTGTTATCGCCACTAGCTTCAAATTCTTAACTCCAGCCTCTTTAAGTATTTTCCCCGCCTCAATTAAGCTCGACCCAGTCGTCCATACATCATCGATCAATACGACCTTAGCACTTCTATACTCCAAATTTATCTTGCCATCATCCGAAACAAATTGCGGATTAATTTTCACCGCTTCTTTTGCTTGCTTCTTTCGCAAAACTACATTAGCCCCCATCTGCACAGTATCCTTAGCTCGCTCTAACAATCTTGTATGTTGGATTTTATTATCAGATAATCTCTCAATTTCTAGAACTATCCTGTTCATATGATCTATCGCTCGCTCCCTAACATGTTGTCTACTCGTTGGCATCGGCACCAGAATCAAGCTTCCTACATCATTTTCCGTCACATATTTCTCAAAATACCCCGCGTACACTACCTCTGCAATTTCTGGCAATAAACCCCTAACCGACTCATATTTAGCTTCCTCAATCAACTCGCCAAGTATTTCATCTCTAAATCCCAGATATTCCGCAGTTAGCCCACCGCTCATATTGCCAACTTGCCGTGCTTTCATGTTCTCGCTTATGTATTTTTTACAACAATCACATAAATATTCTCCAGACGCTCCACATCCTCTGCATCGGGGAGGGAATAGCCCATTCGCAATAATTTTTACAACATTTTTTATGCCAAATTTCATATTCTCTCTTGATTTTATCAAACCATGTCTTTATAATTAAGCATATACTATATAAAGTGGAGGAAAACCGAGTATGGCTCGTAAAAACAACGATGACATGCTGATGGAAGATGAATTAGCAGCCGCCTTCCTTGAAGACGACGCTACCACTATGCTCGAACCTGACGAGCCCGCTAATGCCGCTCCTGCGGAAGATGCATCGCTCGCCGCGGCCGAGGAAGAAGAAGAAATCGAACCATCAGAAGAGGGGGATGATGGGTGGGAAACCGGCGATGATTTTCCTGGACAACTTGCAGTAGATGTCTATGAAACCGCCGACAAACTAGTAATTAAGGCTCGTACTGCCGGTATCAAGAAATCTGACTTGAACGTTTCGATTCACGACTCAATCTTGACGATTTCCGGTGTGCTATCCGGTGGAGAAGATGATCAAACCACTCGTTGGCACATTCAAGAGTGCTATTGGGGCGAATTCTCTCGCACTATCGCTCTTCCTGTTGCCGTCCGCGAAGACGAGAACTCTGTTAAAGCCGAACTTCGTGATGGTGTCCTGACAATCACCTTCGAAAAAGAAAAAGTTGAAGAACCGAAGGTCATTCCAGTACAATAAATCTTAATCTAAAATTCAAAATAACTTGGGAGAATCCCAAGTTATTTTTTCGCATAATAAAAATTCCCTCAGCAAGCTGAGGGAATTAAACTTACGCTGAACTAACCTGTGACTTTACCAATTACGAAGTTCACAATTGCATATGCGAGGATAGCAATCACAAGACCAATAATGCCATAAAGAATCGTATTCTTAGCCTTGGTCACAGCTGCTTGATCGCCACCAGAAGTAGTATATTGTACGCCACCGATGATAACCATTACGACGGCCAAAACACCAATCACATAGAGGGCCCCGTTGATGATCTGTGTGACTACACCAGACGTGCCATCCAAATCAGTAGGCACATCATCGCCCATAGCCGCATCCATACCGTCCTGCCATGAAGCTGCTGCCGCATAGTTGCTTGGAGCCAAAACTGCGCCCGCGCCTACTACAGCTAGCGTCAAAGCCATCACTGCAGTCTTTATTTTTGAAGATAACTTCATTGTTTATCCTTTCTTTTAACTTAAGCTTATTATAAACAGAAACTTTATTATTGTAAAGTACCAAGATTTCCAAATACCCCCAATGGCTACTCAAGATTACGTTATACCGTAACTCTAGCAATTACGAAGTTCACAATTGCATATGCGAGGATAGCAATCACAAGACCAATAATGCCATAAAGAATCGTATTCTTAGCCTTCGTCACTATATTTACATTACCGCCAGAAGTTGTATATCGCACGCCACCGATAATTACCATTACTACCGCCAAAATACCTGCTACATAGAGCGCAGCATTGACAACCCTAACAACCGTATTCTCGAGCGGCTCGGCTTCGGCACACCCATTCGCAACCATCATACCTTTCTCGGTCTCTGAACATGCTCCGTCAAATACAATACCTCCATCATCGTTCTTTCTACAACTACAAGTACTCGCAAATGTATTTGCAGGCGTGCCGATAACCCCAGTAATCGCAAACGTTAATACTATTATCGTGATTTTTATTTTATTCGATATGCCCATCAAAATATCCTTTCTTCTTTTCTCATTTTATCATACCAAGCCATAGACGGCATGTCAAAAGCCGCCACTCATCTAGAGAAACCAATTAACCCAAAATCCGCACTATATATTCACAACCGAAGCCACCACCATCTGACGAACCCGTAACCCTACCGATTACAAAATTCACGATTGCATATGCCAATATCATTACTAATAGACCAATAATAGACCACGACAAAGTCTTCTTCGCTTTTGCTACTGTCGCCGGGTCGCCTGCGCTCGTTGTCATTTGCACACCGGCCACAATTCCCATTATCACTGCCACAAGCCCGCCAATATATAGAAACACATTCACGACATTTTTGAGACCACCTTCATCCGCTATCGTGCCTTCCTCATGGGGAAGCTTGCCCTTTACATCCTCTTTTGATCCAATACTAGTAGTCTCGATTTTCGCATCACCATCGTCCGCGCTCACGCTCATCGGCGCTAACGCAACAGCTATCATCATTATCCCCGCAGCAATAGTTAAAAATATCCTTTTCATGGCCTTATTGTATCACATTATCCACGCCCATACGAATTCATCAAAGCGGCTCTAAGATATCGAGCCCTTAGTGACTACATTCATTACAGCAGTTGCTATAGCAGTAGCCAATATCGAGATAACCAACCCTATTAACGCATTCGAAATCGTCTTCTTCGCTTTTACTACAGCTGTCGGATTCCCTGAGCTAGTCACCATTAAGAACCCGCCATACATCACAAAACCCACCGCTACAAAGCCCGCCAAGAACAATGCGTCTTTCACTACCACGCCTATTATCTTAGGTATAGTACTAGTAGTAAGAGTAGAACCTTGAAAATTGCTCTGATCTATTTCGCCACTAGCATTGCAAGTTAATGCTGAGTACCATGGATCAAGCCCAAAAAACGTTACGCTTCCACAGCTGCTACCACTACTGCCACCACCTCCACCCTCGTCCGCACTCACGCTCATCGGCATCAGTGCGCACATTATCATCATTATCCCCGCAACAATAGTCAATAATCTCTTTTTCATAACCTCATTGTATCATATTTATCACCACGAAACAAAAAAGGCTTATCTCGGATATTCTTATTGACTTTTCATCTTAAAAATGCTATAATCTACAAGATAAAAACATCATATGAGTGTTAGAAATATAATCAATAGGTTTTTCCTCTCTTTGGGCGCTATCGTTTTGAGCGTCTTTCTAACATTTGGTGTCATTTCTACCCCTGTTTTTGCCGACCCAGTTAACACTCAGGACCAAACAACAAGCGAAACCACTTCCACAGACCAAAGTCAAGGCAATTCCAATCCTCAGACTCAGAACAATCAAACCTCTACCGAGGAAAACTCTAATACTTGCTACGATGAATCTGGTTCGCTTGGCTGGCTTGTCTGTCCTACGACAGGCTTTCTAGCACGCGTTACAGATGGTCTATACGAGATCATCCAACAAATGCTCGTCATCAACCCTCTCACTACCGACTCCGACTCTCCATACCACCAAATCTGGTCCATCTTCCGAGATATCACCAACGTGATATTTGCCATCTTCTTCCTCATTATTATCTTTTCTCAAGTCTCTGGTTTCGGTATTTCTAATTACGGCATCAAAAAACTCCTTCCTAAAATTATCGTCTCGGCTATTCTTATCAATTTGAGCTATATCATTTGTGCGGCTCTAGTTGATGTCTCGAACATTCTTGGCGCCTCCTTAAAAGGACTCTTCTCTAACGTCGAGCAAAGTGTCACCGCTACTGGAATTATCGCGAGCGCGGCCGAAGGAACTAAGATTGACTTCTCCAATATAGTCTCCGGACTTATCGGAGGCGGGCTTATTGCCGGCCTTGCCGTCGGTGCATCCGGTGGTCTCGGCGCCATCTTTTTCTCCCTTCTACCAGTCCTCCTCACTGCCGTCTTCGCCGTTGCCATCGCTTATGTCACCATTGCAGCCCGACAAGCGTTTGTATATCTGCTCATCATGGTCAGCCCTCTGGCTTTCGTCTGCAACCTCCTGCCAAACACCGAAAAATGGTTTACGACGTGGAAGAAGTCTCTTTCTCAAATGCTCTTCTTCTACCCAATGTTTGCCGTCTTGTTCGGCGCTTGTTCTCTTGTAGGCTGGACTATTATTGCTGCTGCTGAAGATGTGCTTGTTCTCATTATGGGTATCGCAGTTAAAGTAATTCCTCTCATTGCTTGCTGGCCACTACTTAAAATGTCCGGCACGCTTCCAGGCCAAATCAATTCCATGCTCACCAAATTCAGCAGCCATCCTGTTGGCGCGCTTCGCAATTGGTCCGCCGACGAAGTCGCTTTACGACGCGCCAAATACCTTGGCGGCAAGCCTCACACTTGGCAATACGCCCGTCAGTTCGGTCAAACTCACCAAGACCGCAAGGTTCGCACTGCATCCGACACTCAGAAATATCTCGAGGTCGCCAAACTTCGTGGCGCCGCCTACGCTTCAGAGCTTCGCAATCGCGATGGCAGAATCAGTAAGCGTGGTCGCGAGCTCACCTCTCTCATTGCGCAAAACTCAGAATACCAGCGCCGCATTCTTAAGAACGATAATGATGCCCAAAAAGGCCTTTCCAACTACGCAACGAACGACAGAGAGCGAGCTCGTCTCAAAGCAATCGATATGGGCAACGTCAACGCTGCCGATGCTCTATATTATGAAACCACTCGTGGCGAGAAGATCCGCTTCGACAATGCTCAATCTCGTCAGGATCGCATCGATGCCGCCCTTAATGCTCATAGCAATGCCACTTTCAACGCTACCAGACGCGCCGAACAGTTAGCCCGTTCTGTCAATTATGGTGACCTCGATCGTTATCACCAAATTGCCTCCGCTCTTGAAGGCGATGTCGCGGGTACTCATCTTGTTGGCGCCAACGCAGCTGCCGACTTCGAAAGCCAGACCAAAGTTCTCGGCAAGAAGTTCTACTCATACTTCTCCGCTATTCCAGCCACTCAAGAGCTCTACGACCGCCTCTTCCAACTCACTGGTACCGATCATATAGCAAAGGACATCGATCCAATCATTACTGGTCTTACCGCCCTCAACCTACGCGGCGATACCGACCTCGTAACCGACGTCGTCGAACGTATGCTTGATTCTAAGCAGATTAAACTCGGTACTCATGCCTCTCAGTCGCTCTCCAACTTCTGTATGTTTACCACTAAGGACTCCGACCCATTCCTTCGCCGCTTTGGTAAATATATCAATCTTGAAACAGCACGTGTATTTAACGAAGGCCAATCCAGACCAAAACGTCAAAACACTACACTCAGCCTTAACGAATATATTACCGGTAGATATGATGAGTACGATGAACATGGCCGGCTCGTAGAAGGCGCAGGTAGATCCAAACTATCTCTTGCTCAACTTGTTGAAGGTACTCCTCTTGATAAAATCGAACGTACTTACTTTGATAATATGGCTGCCCGTATTCGCAACGCCTATATTGAACCGGGCACTGAACACCCTGACCCGGAAGCCCTTAAAGCCTTTAAGAAGAAAATGGGTGAAGTCGAAATGGCTATGGCGCCAGCTTATATCTCAGCCATGCTCAAATATGCATCTGGTTCAGAGCAAATCGTCAATGGCGCTGCCGACCTCACCGGTCTCAAGCGCGGCAAAGATGGCGAATGGATACCTCGTTGGACTGATCCAAAAGATCCATTCTTCGGCGTCGACCAACAGTTCTTCGCTGAGCGTGTCAAGAATTATCTCAAATGGCAAACTCCATCTCAAATTCTTGGCCTACGCACCGATGTATTCTATCCAATCATAGAAGCCCTTGGCCTAGACTATGCCGAGAAGCTCAAGAAGCACGCAGAAGATCCAGCCCATAACCCAGATCCTATCGCCGAAATTGCTCCTGATATTCTTTCTACCCTAGGCCCAGAAGATCAACCCGATCGAACACTTCCTGACTGGTACAGCCAAGATCCAGAAGAAATTCGCGATACCGATTCTGATGCCGAAAAAGAACGTAAAGAAAGAGATAACAAAGACCTTGCTAAACGCAAGAAAGCCCTACGCAAGAAGTTTGCTAAGGTAGCCTTTATGAACCTCCTCTATGGTACCAAGACCTTAGACCAAGTCATGACCAGCCGTCGCTCTGGCGTCGCTGCCGGCACCAAGGCCTCTGTCCGTGACTTCCTTGGCCTCGACTCCGAAGACTTTGTTGACGATTACCGCGATAAAATTTACGAACGCCGTCGTAAACACCGCGAAGATCGTGAGCGCAAAAAAGAGCATTCAGAAGAAGAGGAAACTACACCAGAACCAGGTTCTGAATCCGGTGTTGATTCTGGCGTCGCACCTATCCTAACCCCAGAACAACGCGGTATGCTCAAGGAGTCCATCAGAGATGCTTTCAATGCAGACCCAGACGGTGAACATTTCTACGAAGACAGTATCGGCATCCTTTCTTCCTATGGCCTCAAACACATCGTTGACCAAGTCCGTGACCATCACGAACGTAACAACAGTGAACTTAACGATTCTCTCCTCGACTTTATCCTTCGTTGCATTGACGACGATTCCAACTTCTAATTCAGTTACGTTTATGGTAAAATTGTACTATGGCGCAATATAAGGTCCCTCAGGATGTCGAAGCGGACGATAAACTTCTAGGCCCTTTTAACTTCCGTCAGTTTATCTACCTGCTCATCGTCGCCGCCCTCATTGCCCTAGCTTGGGTAGTCGGCCAAATTTTTCCATTCTTTGCAATCATACCCGTCATTCCGGCTATTTTCTTGCTCATTCTTGCACTTCCTCTTCGCAAAGACCAGCCTATGGAAACCTACGTTGCTGCTATTATCAGTTTCCATCTTAAGCCGAACAAACGTTGCTGGCGCCCAGGTCAACGAGAATCCACTATTAGGATCACCGTTCCAAAGACGGTCGAGAAATCACTCACCAAAGACATTACTGAAGAAGAAGCCGGGCGTCGTCTTTCCTTCCTTGCAAACGTCGTGGATAGCGAAGGTCTTTCAATTAAAGAAGGTTTGGCTTCTTCTACTGATTCTGTAATCCGTGATGAATTTATCGCCGAAGCCGAATCGACGCCCGACATTTTCGAAAACTACCACTCCGAACAACTTTCTACCGATCTTTCCTCTGAAGCAGACTTACGTCGCGCTGAAATTATTCAACAAATGCGCGCCGCCATCGCTGCTAATAATCCCATACAGCCCGCTGCTCCCGAAGAGCCACCAATGCCTCAGTTTAACGCCGCTAATCTCACCCAAACCACACCTATTACTCCTCCAGCCCCAGTTGCTCCAGCCGTCTCTTCTGCCAAAGCCACCGATGCGACCCAAATACCCGAAGAACAGCTCCCCTCTAATCCCCTTGCTACTATTTCCGCCAACCATGAGCGCCTCGTCGAGCTGTCGAAAAACAAACAATTCACCATTGCTACTATCGCCAAAGAAGCAAACCGCGCGAGTAAAAGTCGTAATCGCAATGCTGATCGAGACGAAGTATATATTAGTTTACATCATCATTAAGGAGAGAAGATATGAATCCAAACCAACCTCAACCAAACGTATCCGCCGCAAATGGCGTCTTTCCAGGTCAGCCCTTACCAGATGCTCCTATTGTTAACGGCAAGGTTATGGCACCACAACCTCAACAGCAGCAGCAAGCCCCCCAACAAGTCACTCAAGACAACCCACAGTCCACTCAGGCCACTCTCCTTATTTCTGAGCTCCGCGATGGCATGGTCATTATGAAAGATGCTTCTTTCCGAGCCGTCATCGCCTGCCAATCCATCAACTTCGATCTCATGTCTGACACCGAACGTGAAGGCGTCGAGTATTCCTTCCAGAACTTCTTAAACTCTCTCAACTTTACGACTCAGATCCTTATCCGCTCTCAGCGTGTCGACATCGGCCCATACATTAATCGTCTCGCAGATATTCGCCGTAACAACGATAATATGCTTCTAGGCATTCTCATGGACGATTACATCAACTTTATTGATGTTCTTTCTCAAGAAGCTAACATCATGGACAAATCATTCTTCATCATCGTTCCATATTATTCATCAAGCGAATACGAAAAGCAGCTCAATGAAACCAAAAACCTTATTTCCGTTTTCCAGAAAAATAAGATTCAGCCTGTTGCTCAAATTGATCGCAACACTTACGACAAAGCTGCGACTGAAATCAACAATCGCGTTGACACCATCACCTCCGGCCTACTACAAATCGGCATCCGCTCCGTCCGTCTCAACACTAAACAGCTCGCCGAATTATACTATGATTTCAACAACCCCGACACGGCAGTCCGCGAACCGCTCGTCGATTTTACACAACTCGCGACTACATACGTGAAGAAAGGACAACCAAATGCCTAAGAAAAATAAAAAAACTGCCGCGCAAATCGGCGCTTCTAGCCAAATCAACGAAGACCAACAAATCCAACAGGCGTTTGAGCAGGGAATTACCACCCTTCGCGACCTTATTTCTCCATCCTCGCTCGAAATTCAATCCGACCATTTTCGCCTTGGCACCAAATACGGCCTCACTATGTATGTTTACGGATACCCACGCTCTCTTTATACCGGTTGGCTCTCGCCACTCATTAATATCGACGAGGTCCTTGATATCTCCATGTTCATTTATCCTGTCGATACTGGCGTAGTTATGAAAAACCTTCGCAAGAAAGTTACCCAGCTCGAAGCTAGTATGAACGTTAACGCCGAGAGAGGCCGCATTCGTGATCCAGAACTTGAAGCAGCCATCAACGATGCTGAGGAGCTTCGCGATCAGCTCCAAGTCGGCGCCGAACGTTTCTTCCGTTTTGGCCTTTATGTTACCCTTTGGGCCGACTCACTAGACGAGCTAAAGTTCGTCCGCCAAAAAATAGAAACTCTTTTTGGCCAACAAATGGTCTTTTCCAAAGTCGCTTCTTCTCAACAGGAACAAGGGATGCAGTCTTGTATGCCACTTTGTACCGACCAACTTCAAATTCGCCGCAACATGAATACGGGCGCTATTTCTACCTCCTTCCCATTCACTTCCGCCGATCTCACTCAAGAGAAAGGCATCCTCTACGGTATCAACATGCACAACAACGGCCTCGTCATCTTCGATCGCTTCTCGCTAGAAAATGCTAATATGGTCGTCTTCGCTAAGTCCGGTGCAGGTAAATCTTTCACCGTTAAACTCGAAGCTCTTCGCTCCATGATGATCGGTAGTGAAATCATTATCATTGATCCAGAAAACGAGTACCAAAAGCTCTGTGACGCCGTCGGCGGTTCCTATATCCGCTTAAGTCTCAACTCTGATGTCCGGATCAATCCTTTCGACCTACCAAAAGTCGTCGACTCTGAAGATGCCAACGATGCGCTCCGTGCCAACCTCGTTACACTACATGGTCTTTTCCGTCTTATGCTCAGTGGCACACCCGTAAATGGACAGCCAGCTATTCCGCTCACGCCTAACGAAGAAGCTGATCTTGACCAAGCTCTCATTGACACTTATGCTCGTGCTGGCATCACCTCCGATCCGCTCACCCACCAGAGCACCCCACCAACTATCATTAATCTTTACGACACTCTTCTTCATATGGAAGGCTCCGGCCCTCAGCTCGCTCAACGCCTTCGTAAATATACCACGGGAACTTTCGCAGGCATCTTCTCGCAACAGTCCAATGTTGACATCAATAACCAAATGGTCGTTTTCAATATCCGCGATCTTGAGGACGAACTACGTCCCGTTGCTATGTATATCGTCCTCTCCCATATATGGAATGTCGTCCGCGCTGAGCAAAAACGTCGTCTTCTAATCGTCGACGAAGCCTGGCAACTCATGCAATTCGAAGATTCCGCAAACTTCCTCTTCTCACTAGCCAAACGTGCTCGCAAATACTATCTCGGTCTTACCACCATTACTCAAGATGTCGAAGACTTTATGTCTACTAAAATGGGCCGTGCTATTGTTACTAACTCCTCCATGCAGCTTCTTCTAAAACAATCGTCGTCTGCAGTAGATGTTCTCTCCGATGTCTTCAAACTCACCGACGAGGAGAAGAAGCGCCTTGCTAGCTTCCCGGTCGGACAAGGTCTCTTCTTCGCCGGACCAAACCACGTTCATATCCAAGTTATTGCATCTGAGACTGAAGAATCTCTTATCACTACCAATCCAGGTGCTATCCAACCCCAACAACGCTAGCCTAAGTCTACACACCCAATCCCACCACTTATCTTGCGGCCATTCAAATAATGCCCGCAATATGCTATAATATATGTATTATATGGTCAAACGTTACCTTCTTCTTGTTTCTAGTGTTCTCCTTTCTTTTGTGGCGCCTGCTTATCTTACAGTTTCTGCATATGCTATATCAAAAGAAGATCTCAAGTTTTATGCTCAAAACAACATTATGTTTATAGATGATGAAACTGCCTCATCCAATTGTTTAGATGGTGACTTGGTCGACCTGGGTGACAATTCTAAAACCGCCCTAAATTACCTCATCAATAAAGGCTATTCTGCAACCTCCGCCGCAGCTATCGTTGGCAACCTCATTGCCGAGTCTAGCGTTGTTCCAAACAAAAAAGAAGGCGGGGAACTAGTCACAGACCCAACTTGGCGCCTTACCTCATGGGAAAAGTACGGCAAACGTGGGTTCGGTATAGCACAATGGACTTCTTCTGGACGACAAACCGCACTCCAAAATTTCGCCGACGCAAATGGTTTACCAGTAATCTCTATGGAAGCCCAATTGGGCTACTTGTTCGATGAACTCCAACGTGAAGTGCGTGGTCATGGCTCATCTGTCACTAATATGAATGCCAGCTCTCTAGAAGACGCCACCTTCTTTATGTATCGTCGCTTTGAAACTCCTCGTTCCTCATTTTGCACCACCAACGATCGTGCCGGTTGCTATAACAACTACGCACCAGGATCTTACGCTGAACTTTCCGAAACACAAACCTCATCTGCCTACTCCGCATTCATGAATCGTCTTAAATGGGCTAAGTCTGCCCTCGCTGAAGTCGGAGAAATATCTGGGTCAACTGTAGGTACCATTTCATCGTCCGTCTCCTGTAATGGCATTAGCAGCGGCACAGAAGGCAGCAAGAAAATCGTTGAGACAGCCATTTCGATGTCTTGGCCAAACACCGAAGGGAATTGTGAGACTTTCTATGGCCTCACTGCCTGGAAGCCTCGTGCCGATGGCGGCATTCAAGCTTGCTCTAACACGCTCAACTCCACAGCAAAACTTGCGCAAAAAGCCGTCGGTGGTCTTTCTCTCCGCGACTGTGGTAAATTCGTCGGCGCTGTCATGGTTTATTCCCAAGTCGATACCGATTTTCCTAAAGTCGGCGTTCGCTCCCAGATGGCTTATATGAATCGGTCCAATAAGTGGACAAAAGTCTCCACTGACGGACAAGTTTTTTCAATGTCTAACCTCAAACCGGGCGATGTGCTTGCTTATTCTTCTGGAAGCGGCGATGCCCGTGGTGGCCACATCCAAATTTGGATTGGCGAGCAAACCGTTAAAGGTAGCGCTTGCCCCAATAGCACCTGCAAGGTTAATATCGCTTCCGCTTCTTACCAAACCTGGACCCCTTCTTTAAACCGTCTCTCCCGTATGTCCTCTAGCTTCAATGGCACCACTTATCCAATCTCTGTCTATCGCCTTGCGGCCAATCCAGAGACTAATATCCCGGCCGATGAAGTCATAACTGATGCTGAAAGTGAGTCATAGTTATGCAGACTATTAAATCCCTCTTTCAAAAACACAAACTTCTCTCCTTCGTCGTCGTTGGTCTTCTTATTATCGTCGTTTTAGCGGTCATAGTTAGCATAGCCACTTCTTCAGAAAATGACGGTATCGAAGGTGATAGTTCTAGAGAGTACGACGCCTCTCTTGCGGCTGATCAAAAAGCCCTCTCAGAAAATGAAGCTTTTAAAATCTCTGACTATCTCCCGATTATTTCCGAAAGCCCATCATACCAAATCTCTTACCTTTTAGACACCGATAGTATGGGAGACTACACTTTTAAGCTCACTCTTTCTGCACTTTCCGCCTCCTCTCGCGATACCATGGTTACACGTCTTCTCACTGAAAATTTTGGCAAATACGACCCTCTTGATTATGAGATCGAGCTCCTAAATTATTACAACCCCTTCACTGGCTACTCTTTAGAAGACCTCAAATCCAATAATCTACCGTCTGGGTTTACAAAATCCAATCTCTACGCTTTTGGCGAATCTCCATATACCGTCCAGACCCTCACCCATTCTCTTTATGACGGCTCCACTAATACCTATCGCTTTATCCTAGAGAACGGCGAGCCAAAAACGATGCCTAAACTCTTTTACACTTACTCCGACCTTTCCTTTCTCGATCAACAGATGGTCCGTTCGCTCAATTCCTTACAATAATTATTTGTGCTATAATAAAGGTAATGTTAAGAAAAAACTATTTTCCTCTTATTCTACTATCTATCATTATCGCTGGCGCTATAACTATTAAAGCCTTTGCTTACCAATTTTCGAACGCAGAAAGACAGCGCTACGCTCTAGAGGGAATTATTTTTACTAGACCATGTGACGATGAAACAGATTGTGGCACAGAGGGAGAAGAAGAGGAGGGTGGCGGTAATGTACCATCCGAGGAAGGCCAAGGCGTTACAAAATTCACAATGTGCGGTATGACATTCAACGTTATTAAAGTTACTGTAAACGGTAAAGATGATGATGGGTCCGACGGCAAAACCGGTCTAGAAAGATATATTGCCGAAAAGGTCCGCGCCTACCATATTGATCAAAGCGACAAAAAGCTCTATGACCTCAATGGTAATCACACCGACTCCACGGCACAAAATGGACATTGTGATATCGTTTCTCGTAATATGGCCTATGATATGTTTTACGACACAATCACCTCCGATTCCTGTAGCACTGGCAGGTATGATCGCGGTAGAACACCTAGCGGGTTTTCCTTAATACAAGGAGATGGTAACTTCCAAAAAATGTATGATGATATTATGGCTGGTCGCCCCGCCGTACGGCGTGTTTCTATGAGAACCTCACAGGATGCCCAAGCACAACGCCATTATGCCACCGTCGTCGGTGTTAAAGAAAACGCAAATCGTGAACACCTAGACAATTCGGACTTCCTATTCCTAGAAACCTTTGGTGGTGGCATCCTATGGAACAACATCTCCGGAGTCTTTGGGGGCTACCGTTGGTCTAATGGCAGCTGCAGCCGCACCGATAAACAAAATAGATTCATTTACGAATCAGAGTATTATATACCGACCACCAAGACCGGCGATGATCGAAAGGATTGTGGTACATAATGATAGACTACAATAAAAAACGAAAGCTCTTACTCGCTGCCCTAATAATCATGGCTTTATCCATTGTGGCTATCATTATAGTTGTAATAATCGGCAAGGATAGATTTAACAACGTTATCACAGCAGAGCAACAAGAACAAGTTGAGAGCCTCAATGAAACACTTGCCTCTATTGTAGACAAAGACCCCAACCACAACTACACAACACCAAACGAAGTCTCTCCTAACTACGGAGCTGTTCCTGAAGAAATCATCCTCCTCTATAATATTAATGTTGAAAACCCTGATTTTTCGTCCGCAACGAGTGTCGCCGCAATGAATTCTAATATATTAAACTTCTACCTAGACCAAGAAGATACCATCGTTGCTATTCTTGAACCATCTGGTATTTCTTCGCTAGACAAAAAATCCACCACACTGTTTATATATGCTAGCGCTGCATATAACTATAGTTTCGTCGGCTTCGACCCATCCGATTTTAATCCAGACGGCTCCAATAAAGACGACTATCTATTCCCAGAAGAAGCCGCTATTCATTTTTCGCGTTCTGAACTCTTCAACCAACTCACCTCTTCAACAAAGTTTTACATCGTTAAAAAACCAGCATCAGACTCAACTAACTAGTCTCGATGTCTTCAACTGCATTTACACTCGTAATAATTACTTGGTTCTTTTTGAAATTATATACCAATGCTTTTTGTCTCATCTCATCAAGCTCAGAGAACACATCATCAAGCAATACTACCGGCGCCTTTCCAACTGTTTTTAATATCATATCCGCCTCAATAAACTTCAGTGCAACTACAATAGACCTTACTTCGCCGCGACTCGCCGACCCGTCCGCTAGTCTATTATTAAACCAAAATTCATAATTATCACGATGTACACCAAAACTCGTGTGACTAAGCACTTTGTCCTTTTCAAACCCTTTCTCTAATTCGCCTAAATAATCACTTTCCGTCCTCCCACAAGGATCTGCCTTTAGTTTAATAACTACCTCGTCGTCGTTCCCAGCAATCGACTGATACACCTTCGTGAGCTCTTCATTAATACTCGCCACCAACTTTTCTCTGCTTCTCCATATTTCTACACCAAGGCGACTCAAAATTATATTCCACGAGAACATCGCATCTCGTGATATGAAGGTGCTTTTTAATAGTTCATTCCTTTGTCTGAGGGCTTTGTTGTATTTACTTACAGTAGTACTATATGTATCACTTAATTGGCCAAAATACCTATCAAAATAGTCTCTCCTGTGCGACGGGGAACTGTTTATCAAGTTTAAGTCGTCCGGCTCAAACAAAACTACTGGGTACCTATATTTTTGCGGAAGCCTCGCGGCTTTCTTATCACCAACAAGAAAATACTTCTTCCCATCTTTCTCATACACTACTGTCGTTTTTTCGCCATCTTTATATTCCAACTCAACCCTATAGAAGTCTGCTCCGCGCTTTATAATCTCTTTATCTACAGCCCGAAAGCTTTTACCACGCATCGCTTCATATATCGCCTCTAGGATAGAGGTCTTCCCGCTGCCATTTTCGCCAGAAAGCATCGTTGTTTCTTTCCAACAACTTAGCTCAAAATAGTCGTGACTCCTAAAGTTTGTAAGTTTACAGTTCTTTACTATCATTATGACTTTAGTGGCATAATAATATGCGTATAATTATTACTCTTCTCGTTCTTAACAACTATTGGGTTTAGCTTTCCAGAAAAGCCCAACACCACCTTTTCTTCATCAACCGCGTTTAATGCATCAATAAGGAACCTTGAGTTTAGTGTCATCCTCTCATCTTTTGGAATGGTTGTTTCAATTTCTGATGTGTTTTCACCAAATTCGTTCGCTACAGAGGCAACCGAAAAGGTTTTAGTCGCTGTTTTTGCTTCCAGTACTATAGATCCACCAACTTCCCTAGCAAAAAGCGCAGCTAACTTTGTTACACGTAAAAGTTCTCCTTTTTCTAATACAATTTCCGCCTCATTTGTTTTTGGAATTAGTTGTCGATAGTCTGGGAAACTACCATCAATAAGCTTTGAGGTAATTTCAATCTCGCCAAACCTAAACCTCACTTGCGCCTCGTCGAACAGTATTTCTATTTCTTCTTCCTCGTCGCTTAATGACCTCATCACCTCAGATAGGGAACTAGCTGGCACTATCGCCTTCACTTCGCTTTCCACTTTCTCAATAAATCTTCTTTCTGCCAATCTATACCCATCCGTCGCCGCAATATATAGCGTCCCGTCGTCCGTATTAAAATATACACCAGTGAGCGCTGGTCTCGTCATGTCGTTAGAGCAAGCCATCATTACTTGGTTCATTCCAGTCTTAAACTCGTCCACACCCATCTTAAACCTAACCATCTTCACTTCATCAATTTCTGGTAACTCAGGAAAATCATCAGCCACCGTACCATTAAGTGTGGAGGTATACTTACCAGACTCAGTAACTACTTTTGTTCCATCAGCAATAATCTTCACTGGGGCGCCCTTTGGTAAGTTTCCAACAAACTCGGCAAGTAGTCTAGCAGGCACGGTTACCACCCCATCCTTACTCTCGCTTACGGGAAGGAAATCAACTACTGCCATATCGAGGTTTGTTGTCGTGAGACTCACCTTCCTAGCATCTACTCTAATTAAAACATTATTAAGAATTGGCAATATCGCTTTTCCATTTACTGCAATCCTACTTACGATCGCTAGAGCTTTAGCTAGTTTTCCTGACTCTACTTCAATTTCCATTTTTCCTCCTTTATTATTTATTATATAAGTAATAATAGTTATAGACTATGTGGAAACTGTGGAAATCGTGATAAAACCAGCCTTTCTTACCTGGTCACCTTTTCCACCAACATATATATAATTACCCACAATGAACCAACACTTATCCGCGAAACATACCATTTTCCCACAAACAAAAGCCATCAATTCTCCAATTTTGGACTTTTGAACAAAGTTTTCTACACAAAACCCACACAGTACACACAAAGTTCTACACAGGCTTTTCCACGAATTAGCCATAAATAGCCTCACGAATTTGATCAACTTGATCACGTAACTGTAGATCAGTTTTTTGATCCCGGTCGATTTTCTTTATTCCGTTCATTACGGTTGTATGATCTTTTACTCCTACCTCGGGGGCAATCTTGGTTGTGCTCATCCCAAGCTCTTTTGATAAAAGATACATTGCGACTTGTCTTGCGGTCTTTATATTACTCACACGGCTTTTACCAGTCATTTCAACTACCGTAAGATCATAATACTTAGCAACTTTTTCAACAATTATCCTAGCAGTTACATTCCTTCTGCGCCGCACTACTGTCCCAGAGATATACCCCTCATTAATTAACTCAAGAGGTGACATTCCGCGTATTTCGCTTGTGGCCATTATCTTTTGAAACTCACCTTCTAGGTCGCGAATATTCGTCTTAACATTTTCCGCAATAAACTCAACCGCCTTGTCCTCAATAGTCTGCCCCATAAACTCTGCCTTCGCCTTTAAAATTGCACATCTATCTTCAAAACCAGGAAGCTGTAAATCATATGCACCAGCCCACGTTAACCTCCCAGCAAGCCTCGCATCAAGGGTCTTAATCTGATCAGGAAGCCGATCACTTGTTACAATAATTTGTTTATTTGTTTGGTGTAAATCATTAAAGATATTAAAGAATTCTTCTTGGCTCCGGTCCTTACCAATAATCATCTGAAAGTCATCTATAATTAATACATCAAGCTTCTGGAACCTCTTTACAAACTCTTCTCCTTTACCACTACGCACTGCGTTAATAAACTCAGAATAGAAATGGTTTGTTGTTATATATAATACTTTTTTGTTTGGGTCTTTTGCGAGAATCGCGTTTCCAATCGCTTGCACCAAGTGAGTTTTACCAAGTCCTGGACCGCCATACAAGAAGAACGGGTTATATTTGCCACCAGGGTCTTTTACGATCTGTTTTGCAACACCAGCAGCTAAGTCATTATTTCTACCTACAACGAAGTTGTCTAATGTGTACTTAGGATTTAATCCACTAGTTGTAGTGCGAGGTAGGAGTTTGGGTGGTGTAATTTTTTGGGGCACCTTCTTAGTGGGCCTAAGCGGCTCATCACCAAACCTCAACGGATCCCCGCCCCTTACTTCTCTCGCTCTTACTCTTGTTTTCTCACTGGAGGTAATTGTAAAATCTAGCTGCTTTAGGGGGAGGTCATTATGTTCAAACGCTTTTAATAACTCACCCTTATACCTAGTTTCTAATCCTTTTTTCTTAAAAACATTAGGCACACCGATTGTAGCCGACATCAGCTCTTTATCTAGTGAGATTAATTCGACATTCTCGAACCATATTTTATAATTCATCTCACCAATCCCTTTTCGGGTTTCTGCTAGGACATTCTGGAATACATCAAACACTTCTTATCGACCTCCTTTGATAGAACAATTATAACCGAAGTTAATAAAGTTTTCCACAGGTTTCTTGTAAGATTTTTTGTTTTATAATATTTAAAAAATTAACAGGGAAGAACTTTTCCACGGATTTCCACTTACCCCGTTCACGATGTGGAAAACTCCTTGCTTTTGGTGGAAAACTGCGATATAATACAACAAATATTTGCAAAATTTAAAACTATATAGGATTCTAAGATTTATGCCAAAACGCACATATCAGCCACACAAGCGTCAGCGCAAAGCTGAACATGGCTTCATGAAGAGAAACGCTACCCATGCTGGTCGCCTAGTTCTAAAGCGCCGCCGCCTTAAAGGCCGCAAACAACTTACCTATTAATAAGAAGCTGGCAAAGCCAGCTTCTTTCTATATGTTATAATATATATAATATATGCTAGTTAAAGAATATCGCTTCCACTCTCGTGGTGGAGTTAAATCTGTCTATAGGTCCGGCAAAACGATTCGACGGCCAGACCTTTCGTTGATTTTCTGTGACAACTCGCGCGGGAAAACCCGCTTTGCTGTTGTTGTCTCTAAGAAGGTCATCAAGTCAGCCGTTGGCCGCAATCGGATTCGTCGTCGCATCTACGAGATAATTCGGCTTAATCTAGATAAATTTAAAAAACCTCGCGACTATATTTTTGTTATTTACTCCAAGGCGGTTAAGGACCAGCCATATCTGGAGCTACAGAAAACTATCCGTTCTCTTATAGAGGAAAGTATGTTACAATAGGAAAGATATGTTTAGCCTAATAGATACTATTATTGTCCGCCCAATTACAAACATTCTTTTCCTTATCTATAATCTTGTTGGCGATTTTGGCCTTGCCATTATCCTCTTTGTCATAGTGGTTAAACTTTGTATGTGGCCACTAGTTAAACGACAACTCCACCAAACCAAGCTCATGCGCAAGATTCAACCTGAGCTAGCCGAGATTAAGAAGAATTGTGCAGGGAACCGCCAACTAGAGTCCTTGCAGACAATGGATCTGTATAAGAAGTATAACGTCAAACCATTCCGGGCTATTCTCGCTCTTATTATTCAATTACCGATGTTTATCGCGATTTTCGGCGCTATTCGAGTAATGGTCAATATTCCAACAATCGACTCAAACCTCGATGCTCGCGCCTATTCGTTTGTTAAGCAAGATGGATCTCGTATCCAAGAGGTTATTCGTCTCCAAAATAAATACCTAGAGGAAAAATCATCTTATGATGCTATTCAAGCCGATGAGTCTAAGACAGAAGAGGAGAAGTCTTCTGCGGAGACACCAGTCTATGAGTTCCACCCCAATCTCTTCGGGATCGTGAATCTTGAGGCAACGCCAGGGTTTGTCAGCCCAAGCGCCATTTTCGCCCTCTTTCTTGCTGTTTTGGCTTGTTTTGTTCAATACCTCACTCAAAAGCAAATTCGCCCTTCTGGCAAGAGCAAAGGTAAGAGCTTCCGTCAGCTCATGAAAGAAGCGGGTGAGGGCAAAGAAGTCAACCAAGCAGAAATAAACGATATGACTTCTGCTCAGATGGGCACATTTATGCCAATTATGCTCCTCTTAATCATGATTAACCTCCCAGGTGCCCTTATTCTTTACTACTTCTTATCGAACGTTATTACCTTTGTCCAGCAAAAAATTGTCTTGGATAAAGCCGAAAAAGAGATGGAAATCTCTGCCGACAAGGCCGTCCTTAAAGAACTTAAACACATTCAGGAAGCTGAAGTGATAGAAAATAAAAAGACAGGAACAAAAATAACTCGTATCTCCGCCAAAGATAATAAAAAGAAAAGGAGATAACAATTATGGACAGAGACGAGTCAATCCGCTTTGCCACCAAATATCTAGAGGATCTACTGAGCTTCTTTGGCATCAACGTCGCGGTATATTCAACCATCGACGACGAAGTCATCCAACTTAGTGTTCCCTCAACTAGCATGAACAGCCTGCTTATCGGTAAGAACGCCGAAAACCTTCGCTGCCTTCAACATATTGTTAGCATGTCTCTCGTTGCTAAAAACGCTGAGATTACCCGCGTCAATGTCGACATCGCTGATTATAAGCGTCAACGCGCCGACCGCATCGCAGATAAGGCAGAGGGATGGATAAAAAAAGTTCGCCAAACCGGTGAACCGATGACGATTAATCTTAATGCCGCAGACCGTCGAGTTGTTCATAAGCTCGCGGAAGACTATTCTGATATTACAACCCACTCCGAAGGCGAAGGACGTGAACGGGTTTTAATCATCTCTAAAGTTGATCGTAAAGACGACGAAGAATAAAGGCCCCAAGGGCCTTTATTAGTTAGAGGGGTCTTTAGAGCTAGACCCCACTATTCTGCATTCGCAGCACTGCCGACTATAATTATAAAGTCATATCCAATCGGAGAAATCCCGTTCGGGAGTAAGCTCATATCTTTCGCCTCAACGCCATAAAACTTTTGCAGGGCCTTCTTCGTATCCGGCTTTAATCCTTCGCTTGCATCATATAGCTCAATATCTTCCACATATTTATATTCACCCTCGGGGGCATTAGCTATATCTTTTACTCTATAACCTTTCTCTTCAAGCAATTCTCGTTCTTGCGCTGCTGCACCATCTTCTCCGGAGCCATTGTAGACAATTAACACCGCGCCCTCGCGCTCCGCAGGGTTGCTCTTGAGCTGCTGCCCTACATATTCTTGCAATGGGCCATATACGCCGAATCCAGCACTTGGTATCACATAAGAAATGCCATCTCTGTTGCCAAACGACATATATTTTGTGTTGTCATCCCAAATAGGAATTTGGCGAATACCATCCAAGTCCAAAGTTTCTAGCAGGTGCATACCAGTCTTAATCTCTGTCATATTAAGATTCATGCGAAGGTTATCTCCTACTGCAGAAATAATATTAAGAGCTTCAGAAAGGCCTAAGCCCTTCTCGACCACTTTATTCTTGATACCAATTAAAATCTTCTGCTGGCTTGCTGCACGTGAAAAATCACCATACTCAGTACCATGGCGCGCTCTTGAGAGGCCCAACGCATCATAACCATTGATTGTGTATGGTACACCTGCAGAATATACAGCGCCAGTGTACCACTGATCATTGATGTCTTCATCAAGTACGATAGTAATCCCACCGAGCGTGTCGACGATATTCACTAATGCACCCCAGTTCATATGAACCCAATACTGCGTATCTATACCAAGTATTTCTCTGATCTTTTCTTGAAGAGCAACTGCGCCGGCTTCCTCGTTATCGCCGTATTGGTTATTGCACCAATAAACTTCATTTATCTTTGAGGTTGCCGTGCAAGTGTATCCAGCATATAGATCTCTCGGCAGGGAAACAATTGCCACATCACCACTCTCTTGATCAAGGGAAACGACCATAATTGAGTCAGTTAAATTCGAGCCATCATGCTCGTAGCCACCAAAACCGGTGCCTTCAGAATCAAAACCACTAGTGCCAAACACTAAGATATTTGTCCTGCCATTCTCGTCGGTTTTTAATGGGTCATACGTTTCAGCCGTGAATGCGCTAATCGCACTCCAAATATCTCCATTCCCACCAGTAATCTTTCGGATTATTTCATCGCCCCAAAAATATAAATATGCACCTACGCCGATAATCAAAAGAATAAGAACAATCAAAACCCATTTTAAGACCTTACGTACTTTCGATTTCTTTTTTTTCTCGAGCTTCTCGAGATGTTTTCGTTCGCGCTTTGCACGTCTCTCGTTTTCTTTTAACTCTTTCTTTGACTTCTTCATATCTTTAATCTCTTCGTCTTCTACCTCAGAAACAACACCACTGCTAGTTGAGTCGGAGTCGGCATCAAAAGACTCTATTGGCGCCAAAAATTCATCGTGTGCCTTGACGCTTCTTTCACTCTCTTCATAAGATTCATCATCGGACAGCTCTTCACGAATTCCACCCGCAAATCTTTTCTCGTCATCGGACAATTTAGCTGCACCTTTTGATGACTCGATATCTAAATTAAATGCCAACGGTTCCGCGGCAAATAACTCCGCCGTCTTCGCCTTCGAAATTTTGCGACGCTGAACGGGCTTCTTTCGTGCTTTCATATCCATGGACGGGACCGCAGGATTAGATTTGACACGACTACGCTCGACGGACTTTCTGACCAATGGGTCATTTTGCGCTACCGTCTTAACTTTTCTTGATATTAAATTCGATGAGAGTTTATTCGCTTTTGAACGCGAAACTAACTTTGAATCGCCCGCACGACGGACGGTAAACCCATCTATTGTCTTTCCTTCTTCAGTCATTTATTATACAATTATACCATACATGCCCGAAAAACTGACAAAAAAGCAAAAGCAAATTGTAGACTTTATTTCGACTTTTCTCAGAGAAAATAGCTATTCTCCATCTTATCGTGAGATTATGATTGGAGTAGGGCTATCCTCTGTCTCTGCCGTTGCTGAGCATATTGAGAACCTTGTAGCAAAAGGAGTTCTAAGAAAAATTCCAGGAGCTGCCCGTTCACTCGAAGTTACTATCGATATATATCCTGAAACCGTCACTCTCTTCGCTAAAGCTATCAACTCCTCTGAGTCTGAAGAGGATATCCAGACACTTCTAAGGGCCGCCGCGATTTTAGGTTTAGATCCGGACTCTATTCAACGACAGAGTTAGTATCCTTTCCTTGCAATCAGCCTTGTACGCATGCTAAAATAAGCTTAATGAAAAGAAGATTTACAGATGCGGCTCATTCTACAAACAGACGAGCCTTAGCTTCGCTTGGCCATTCAACAAGAGTTAGTCAATCTCCAACCGGATCTATTGTTGAACCGTCTAATCCTAGTGCCAAACAAGCATGGAAAGAGCAGCATAAGACTACTGCCTTCCCGCTTTGGACTATCCCTGTGACAATCGGCCTCATAATAATTGTTATTCTTCTAATCATTCTCGTGTCGCTTTCTGAACCTGCCAAGCCAGCCAAGGAGACACCTTCGCAGGATGGCTCTATAATCACCGACGATACGGTTGTCGACGAAGAGCTAGCACTAAACAATTACTTTTATGAGCTATCTAAGGATCCGGGGTCATCATATATGCCAGACTTTAGTATTTCAAAAAAGTATTATTCTGAACCGCCTACTAATATTCTATGTAGTGAGCTTGTAGAAGTCCCACGAATGAACCCAACTATGCTTAATCTGTATCTCGACAACGCCTCTGTCGTTATAATATCTGGCCAATGGGATTACGAATTTGGCGAAGTTAGTAAAGCTATTCTAATATTCGGTGGCTCACTCGCTGATTCTATATATAATATATCCCCTATCTCTTGCGCTGATTCTTCTGACGAGAATCTAAAGCATAGCGAAACGGATTTGCCAGAGCAATATACTGGCTCAGAAATATTTAATAATTTATCTTCTAAAAAGCACTTTTATGTCTGGACAGATCCGATATATATTAACTCGGGAGAAGAATAAACATGTCAGAACGAATACTGCAATGCATTGACACAGGTCTATTTGGAAAAGTTTGCGACTACTGCGATGGCGGGGCAATATATAAAATACTTGCCGAAGGTATTGAGATTCTCACTATTTTAATCGGCGCATTCGCGGTAATTAGCATCATAATAGTCGGGGTTTCGTATATAACTTCCGCTGGCAATCCCGCCCTTCAAACCAAGGCTAAACGGCGATTTGCGGAAATAATTATTGGAATAATGTGCTATAGCGTTTTCTTTGCTTTTGCTGAGTTCTTAATTCCTGGTGGCATTATTAATTCGACATTAGACACTATGACTTCTTCATGCCCAAAGGAACCAGAAGAGCCAGTCACCCCTACTCCGCCAGGTGAGGGCGAAGAAGAAATCCCGCCCAAGGAAACCAAAGAAGGTGTCTCCTGTGCGGACAACCCGCACACTTATGAAGAAGGAGGCTTTTGCTACGCAGATACCAAAATTCACGCTTCAGAATATGTAAAAAATGCCTGCTCCAAGTACCACTCCTGCCAATCGTATAAGGCCACTAGCGGGTGGGGGAGCGTATGTGCAGATATGGCTCGCGTTAATGCCAAAGAAATGATTTATGGCAATCCTATAGTCCACGAAGCCCCATTGAGAGGTGGCGCTTCTGTCCATACACAAACAATACCCTCTAACGATAATGAAGACAATTCGCCAATGCATTGCAACGGCTCGGTTATCAAAAATTCTTCTAGCAAGGTAGTCAACCGTAATGCTTTCAAGGCTCTCGTGAAAGAACTTGTCGGAGAAATAATGTCCGGCAAACCAGTCAGCGTTGCCATGGGCAATAAGACTTACGGCAAGAAATACAACGGGAAAGTTGGTCGCCATTTTGTTACATTTGTTGGCGTTTCGAGTTTTGTTAACACCACAAATGTTGATCGAATTGAAGTATACTTCGACCAGAACACTTGTATCGGCGAGAACTGGGACCAACCACATATCATTCTTGATGGCAAGGAAGTCCAATTTAGCTATGTTGACCCATGGGACGCAAAACTTCACACTACAGGCGTAAAAGGTCACTCCCGCGCATGGCGTTTCCATTACGAAACCAAAGGATGGTATATCTACAAATATTAGCAACGTCTCTTGCAGTTTTAAACTATCCTATATATAATATATACAGGAGCGTAATATATGCCACAAAACAAACAACAAACATCTCTTCGTCGCCATCGCCCATTTTATAAACAACCACTTTTCTTTTTCGTTATCATAATCGTTGTTGCCGCTCTTCTATATCTTGCCTTTAGGCAGCCAATGAATCCTAGCACTGATACTGTTACTAATAGTAATCCCGATAAACGATCGTCAGGGGAAACACAGGAGACCACACAATCTTCCAATATGACCGAGGCCGACCCTTCTACCACGGACTCCGTTATATCTTCCGATGGTAAAACTCCAGAAAAATACGAAGGGACTGACCCGAACACCTACGAGTCTCTCACCGGCTCAATCACTACTGCGCGCTTCGACGGCGATAAACTGTTAGTCCGCGTCGCTGTTGATCAGTTTCTGTCAAATGGCACTTGTAAACTTACCCTCTCAGACGGGGCGCATCAATTAGAAAAGACCGCTAACCTTGTGCCAATCGCTTCTACTTCGACATGCGAAGGGTTCGATGTCCAAAGTTCAGAGCTTGATGGTTTTGCGAGACCAATTTCTATCAATATTAGTCTGACCTCTGGGGAGAGAACAGGTAGCATAACAGGGAGCACAGAATAATGGAAGCTTTTAATCGTCGCCACCCTGGACTTATTTACAAAATCACCTTTCTTTTCACCTTTATTTCTATTTTTACATTCTTGACCTTCGCGCATCCACGAGAATCTCAAGCTGCCTCGCTCGCCAACTTCAATCCAGGCAACATTATTTCTGACTATACCATGTCAAATTACACCACCATGTCGGTTGCTGATATTGACGCTTTCCTCCATACCCATGGTAGTTGCAATGATACCAATACAATCAAAGCTTCTTGGTACCCGTCACTTCATTATCATATCGAGGATGGCCATTTTGTCTGTCTTGCCGATGAGCATTTTGCAGTGACTGGCGCAAACTACGGAGATCTTCTGGAAGAGGACGAGGAGTCTCAAACTGCAGCAGAAGTAATCTACGAGGTTTCGCAAAAATATAAGATTAATCCTCAGGTCCTGTTAGTCCTCCTAGAAAAAGAACAAGGCCTTATCTCTGATTCTTGGCCTAACTCAATTCAGTTCCGCTCAGCTACTGGTTTTGGTTGCCCCGACACTGCTCCGTGCGATAGCGAGTATTATGGGTTAAAGAACCAGCTCGAAAGCGCAGCCTGGCTGTTCCGCACTGTCCTCGATGGTGGATGGACAAACTATCCACTAGGAGAAAATTATATCCACTACAACCCGAATGCTTCTTGTGGGGGCTCAATCGTCTACATCGAGAATTTAGCTACCTCATCGCTCTATCGATATACTCCTTACCAACCTAACGCCGCTGCGCTTGCGGCTGGGTATGGCACTGTAACCTGTGGCGCATACGGCAATCGTAACTTCTATCTTTTCTTCATGGACTGGTTTGGCGACCCGACAGTTTCAAAAGAACCCATAGTCGAGGCTCAGACGAAAAACGAGCAGCCAGTCGAAGACGGCTGGTATCAAATCTTCTCCAAATCTAACCCAGAAAAAGTTTTTGATATTCGTGGGGGAGTTAGAAATGGTATGGCTATTGCGGATATGCTAGTTTTTCCACGAAATACTGGAACAACCGAGAACCAAATTTTTAAAATACAATTTAACAACGATACTGGTTATTACAACATCATTAATCCAACCACTAATCTTTATCTTGATGTTAGTGGTGGGAAGACCGACGACGGAAGCGCACTTATTGTTTTTCCAAGGAATAATTCATGCAATCAAGATTGGCTTATTGAAAAAACCAATGCTGGCTATCTGAAGTTTGTCTCTCGCTGTTCGAGTAAGGTTCTGCAAAACACCAATGGTGTATTAGCTATTAATCAACGTTCTTCATCGAATGTACAAGAATGGAGTTTGAAGGCAGTTCAGCCAGCAGATTCAACCATAGAAGAAGGGATCTACCAGATATCAATAGGCGAAAATGCATTTGATATCTCCGGGGGAGTGTCCGACAACATGGCAACAGGAAAAGTAATTAGCTTTAAGAAAAATTTTCAAGACAATCAACTCTTCGAAGCAATATATAACGTAGAAGAAAAGAATTATATATTTAAAAACCCAGCTTCCAGCCTCGTGCTAACATCCGGAGAAGTAATATCTGTAGAGAAACAAGACGAAAGCAAATGCTCTCAAAAATGGGTTTTAGACAAAAGGGCTAAAGGGGCCAGAATCAAATCTGTTTGTGATGGCGCAAATATTGCCACATCGCAAAACCTAGAAGGGGAATATCACACATTCACGACAGTCGTGCCGAGTGGCGTAGAAGTAACTTTTGAACCATACTTCTCGAAGGGTAACACATCTCTCAACATACTTGCGGGAGAATACCAAATCCGCTCAGCCGATTCGTCTCTAGCCTTAGATATTTCAGGTGGTGTAAGGCCAGGCATGAAACAAGGAACGCTAATCTTATTTGCTGCCCGAAACGAGAATATTGCCAACCAAACATTTGCAATCGAGTTCTCCACCGATAAGAATGCCTACTATATTACAAACCCCACCTCTGGGTTGAGGCTTGATGTAGCTAATTCCGGGATTGAAGACGAAAGCTCCGTGATTGCCTTCGAAGACAATGGCGGTTATTGTAATCAGCTTTGGAGCATAGAACGGTCAGGAGAAGAATATATTATATCCTCAGCTTGTTCCGGAAAGCCACTCACTTTGTCGAATAAACAAACTGGCGGCAACTATACCGTTGAAATATTCACGAGAACTGCCCTGAAGAATCAAAACTGGAAATTGATTAAACTGTAGACCGCCCCGTTGTTTTAATCAGGGCATTCCTTGTCCTTGTTACGCAAAAGCTAAAAAACTTGGTATAATATCTGTATGACCAAAGAAAAAACCATACTAACCATCGGAGTAACGGCGCATGCAGAAGGAGCGCTTGCGCACAAAACCATCAGAAGCATTTTTGCTGCACTCGAAGAACTCGATACTGAAAAATATCCTTACGAAATAATTGTTCATATCGATAACGGCGACGAACCCACTAATAACTACTTTGACCAATATAAGAATGACAAACGCTTTAAAATTATTCACAGCTCCTTCAAGGATCTCGGAATGTCGAGAAACTGTATTGCTCAACACGCCAAAGGAAAGTATATCTCATTCTTGGACGCAGATGATATGTTATCGTCAAACTGGTATGTCAGCGCATTAAAACGAATCGAGGAGTCGCCCGAGCCTATAATGATTCACCCAAATATTCAATTCAATTTTGGGGCGGGTACACGGCCAGAGTTTACCTGGAGAAAAGATTCCTATGAGAAGTTTGAAGATGCAATTATCCTAGCAGGAGTTAACCGTTGGTGCTCCGCTATCATGGGGCCGACGGAAATCTTTCGCAAATATCCATACATGAAGACAGAAAGAGGATACGGCTATGAAGACTATAATCTGAATTCGAACACTGTTGGTCATGGCGTTAAACATATGGTCGCCCCAGAGACAGTTATGTTTTATCGTCAAAAAGCCGAAGGATCACTTTTGACAAGCTCAAACACGGAACACGTCATTCAACCATATGTCTCTTTACTCGACATCGACTATTTTAAATCTATTCCAAAAGACGAAGTAGATAAAATGCGCCCTAGAACGGCTCGGACTCGCCACCGTACAGCATTATACAAAGTCTACAAAAAGATTCGCAGCAACTCCAGAATCAATTATTTCATTATCCCAGTCGCAAAAATGACAAAGCGAGCACTTGGAATTGGCAAGCCAGAGGACAGGCCACGCGCAAAAGTTCCTAAGTTTATGCTTGAAGAATGGAAGAAGATTAACGAAATCGAAAGCCAACTCTACCCGACAAAAGAAGTCCTCAGTGAGGTAGTCGAGGCAGAGCCAGACGATTATAGTGTCGGCCTAGTATACTATGATCTAGTTAAGCAGATCCCTGCCTTGCCAGACTATATTTTTATAGTTCCATGGGTTAGAACAGGCGGTGCAGACAAAGCGCTGTGCAATTATATCAAGTCAATATCCAAACAGCATCCAGATTGGAAGGTTGCAGTTATAACCACTTTACCAGTCGAGAACACCAAAGCCGAGCAGTTGCCAAAGAATGCATATATTATAGATTATGGAAACAAGGCTAATGCACTGTGGGAGCCACAAAAAGAGATGCTATTCTCCAGACTTATCGCCCAATTAAAATGTAACAACATACACATTATTAATTCAGAATACGGGTATTTGTGGGCGGCTTCACATAAAAAATTTATTTCGAGCAATGTAAAACTTGATGTGTCTATCTTTTCAATCACTAATCAATATGCCCCAGAAATAGGGAATTACGCGAATCCATATTTGTTAAATATTTACCCATTCGTTAATAAGATCTATACAGATAACCAAAACACCATAAAGGAACTTATCGAAAAAGAGGGCTTCGATCAAGACAAGATGCGAGCGATTTATCAACCAGTAGATATTAACAAAGATCAAAGCAAGGAAGAGAACGAAGCAAGCAAAGAATACCGAATTCTTTGGGCTAGCCGTATAGACCACGAGAAGCTCCCCTCAGTAGCAAAAAAAGTCGCAAAATTACTTAACGAAGAAGACTTTAAGATTGATTTTTATGGCGAGCTTGCTAGCGATTTCGATTCCAAATATTTAAACACTGGCTGCGGCCGTTACAAAGGAAAGTTCAGCGGTGGGCTACAGTCAATAAATACATCGAAATACGACGCGTTTTTGTATACATCTAACCGCGACGGCTTACCGAATATTCTATTAGAAGCCGCTGCGAAAGGTTTACCTATCGTTGCGTCGAATATCGGCGGGATCAGTGATTTCGTAAAAGATCATGCGTCTGGCCTGCTAGTTGATGATATAGAGGACCCATCTGCATATGCTCGGGCTATAAAAGAGCTCAAGGAGAGACCAGACCAGGCCAAAAAATACATTGCGGAGGCACATCGCATTCTAAAAGAACAACATTCATGGCAAAAATTCTTTGAAACGACTAAGAACATGTTTGATAAATAGACCGTCATTATGCAAAAAAAAGTATTCCTTATCCGCAACGTAGCCCCGAACAAATTCGGAGGCGGAGAAGTATATCAGCTTGAATTAGCTAAGGAATTAAAAGCACACGGGTTTCTTCCGTATATCATTACCAATTCAGAAGAACTTCTAAAGCGTGCCAAGAGTTTAGGCATCGAAACTTTTACTCCACCATATATAAAAACACAAAACTGGAGCGGCGCCAAAAACTTTTTATTGCCATTTTATTGGCTAAACATAAATGTACAAAAACGATGGTACTCAGGCCTTTTCCAGGCCGAAAGGCCAGCGATAGTCAATATTCAATCTCGTGACGATTGGATTTCTGCAACCATGGCCGCGAATAAGCTCAAGGTAAGAACCATCTGGACGGACCATGCCGACTTTAGAAATTGGGTTTTATGGAACGTTGATAAGAAATTCAAAAATAGTATCGGAAAGAAAATAGTCTCGCTTATGCCGACAGTGGGGAAAATTGTTCTAATATCCAGGTATGAAAAACAATGGTTGCAAGATATATTGTCAAAACTCCCGAACAATATCACAATCATTCGAAATGGCGTTCTCGATAAACGGGAACAGTATAATGGTTCAAAAGCTCCAAAAAACAGTTTTGTCTATGTTGGGCGTATTACTCAAGAGAAAGGCGTATCCGAGCTAATTGATGCTTTTAACATTGTAAGTGTCAAATATCCTAGTATTACTCTAAATATATATGGTGATGGGCCAGATTTGGAAAGCTACAAAAAAGCATCGGGAAGCAACAAGCGCATAGTCTTTCACGGTTGTACCGACGAGCCGTTGAAAGCTATTGCGGGAAACGAGTTTTTTATTCTCCCGAGCCACAGAGAAGGCTTGTCTTTGTCATTGTTAGACGCAGCTATGATGCAGAAAGCCATTATTGCTACTAACGTAGGCGCTGCTTCGGAAGTAATTGATGACAGGAAAACGGGGCTTCTTATTAACCCAAATTCTACCGAAGACCTCGCAGAGGCTATGGCGAAGGTCATAGACGATCGTTCACTGTCAATAACCATGGCCAAAAACGCTCGTCGTCGCTATGAACAAGAATTCAACTTCGAGCAAATTTTTGAAAAAGAAATGCTTCCATTATATCAAGAAAGGGAAGCCAATGAATAACCCATTAGTTTCTGTTGTTGTTCCAGTTTATAATGTCAAAGACTACTTACCAGAGTGCATCGATTCAATTATCAACCAGACTTACCACAATCTAGAAATTATCCTTATCGACGATGGGTCCACAGATGGATCAGAAACACTTTGCGATAAATATAAGGCAAAGGACTCGCGCATTATTGTTAAACACCAAAAGAACTCCGGGCTATCTGTTGCTAGGAATACTGGCATAAAAACATCAAAAGGGGAGTACATTGCTTTCGTAGACTCCGACGACTATGTCAAGCCAGAGCTAATTGAACATGCCATATCTGCTAGCGCAAGCCATCAAGCCGACATTGTCGTATTCGGTTATAACGAAGACATCCCATCTGCAAAAACAGTTTCTGGCGAGTCTGCTACCATTCAGCTTCTTATCGGCCAAGAGAATCTAGATATTATTGCATGGAACAAACTATATTCATCGCGATTATTTAAGAACATTGCCTTCCCCGAAGGCGAAACGCACGAAGACAACCTCACTACATATAAACTTCTCTCTCTTGCGGAAAAGGTTACCTATCTTCCGGAGTCACTATATATTTATCGGGAGCGCCCTGGCAGCATTACTGCTCAAAAAAACATTCTTCACCGTCTCGATATTCGCGAACGCGCAGTCGAAGAGTCGAAAAATTTTTTAGGCACAAAGGACAATCCGCGATATAAAGACGCAATCGACATATCACTTTTGCTCGCCAAGTTTGCTCGTCTTGACGCGAGTTTACGATCTGAAATCTCAAACGATGAAGCACAAAAAACACTAATTTGGTTACGCGAACATAGCCAAGATTTTGAGCGAAATAGATTCCTTACAAAAAAGCTTTCTACGTACCTATTTCTTTCCACCAAGCTCGGAGGAGCTCCATACAAGACCTTCCGAAAGATTATTCACGAATAGTTTTCCCAGAGTTTTAGGTACTCGTCAGCAATTTTATCTGGATCGCCCTGGTCTTTGATTTTTCCATCTTCGATTAAGATCGCACGATCGCAAAACTTTCGCACATTGTCCATCGAATGAGTCACCAATACTACGGTTTGTTCTCCGCGTAGAGAAGCAAAAAACTTATTACATTTTTCCTGGAATGCCGCATCGCCAACCGCGAGAACCTCATCCAGAAGCAATATATCACCTTTAGCACGAATGGCGATTGAAAATGCCAAGCGAACCTGCATACCACTCGAATAATTCTTTAACTTCTGGTCTTGGAACTGCTCCAATTCCGCAAACTTCCAAATGTCATCATACATTTCGTCCATCTCTTTATTCGAAAAGCCAAGCAGCGCACCATTCATATAGACATTTTCGCGGCCTGTAAGTTCCGGGTTAAATCCAACCCCGAGCTCAATAAACGGCACCAAATTTCCATCAATCACAATGTGGCCCTTTTCAGGGTAATAAACACCTGCAAGGATTTTAAGAAGAGTAGACTTACCGCTTCCGTTTCTACCTACAATCCCTACAAATTCACCCTTTTTAATTTCGAAATCAAGCCCATTTAAGACCTTTTGCTCTGTATATCCCTTAATCCCTCGTAGACGATTGAAAATAGCTTGTTTTAGGCCGAACGCTCGTTCTGTCGGAAGCTTAAAACTTTTGTGCAAATTCTTCACGGAAATCGCGACATCACCATCTGTATCCGTTACCATTCTCGTTCCTAACTTGTGCCTCATTAGACCTCCTCCGCAAAGAATTTAGATTTTCTTCTAAAAGTCAAAGCTCCGATGACTAACGCGACTAAAACAATCACAATCGGTATTATACAGAGCCACGGCTCTCCTAGGAAATTCCAACTCGTCATAGATTCCGTCGTAATCAAATTAAAACGTATGTCTTGAATCGCCTGCGCAATCGGGTTCATAAGAATTACTTTAGCAGCTAGAGCGCTCGTATTTGCCACCATTGATACTGGGTAGATAATCGGTACCGCATAAAATAGGGCCTGAACAAGCACGTCCCAAATTGATGTAACGTCACGATATTTTACGTTGTGCGCTCCGAGAAAGAAGGCTAAACCTAGAGATAATGCATAGAGTTCAACTAAAGAAATTGGGACCAAGAGCCAGGATAAGCTTGGGGTCACTCCATTAATCAATGCAAAAATCACAATTACGACTAAGTTAATCAACATATTTATAACGGCAGTAAGCGTTGCTGATACGACTACTATATATTTTGGGAAAGCAATTTTTCTTAGTAAGTCTCCCCGCTGCACAATAGCCTGTATTCCTTGGCTCGTGCATTCTGTGAAAAAACTCCACATTGTCGTACCAGTCAAAAGATAGACCGGATAGTGTGGAATATCGTTGCCAATTTTAAGGAGTTTCGCGAACACTACATAGAGAATCGCGAACATCATTAATGGGCGCAGCAATGCCCAAAGATAGCCTAACGCCGAACCCTGATACCTTAATTTGAAATCAGTCTTAGTGAGTTCCTTCAGTAGAATTCGGTTCTTTTTGTTTAGTATTCTTGGGATACTCATTCCTATATTTTACCATAAAAGAGTTTTATGTATAATAGATAACATGACGGAGCCCCTTGTTTCTATCATTATCCCAGTCTATAACACTGGCATCACGGCAAAAGCGCTTGTTGAAACTATACTCTCTTGCGCATATAAAAGCATAGAGATAATCCTTGTTGATGACGGTTCATCTGACGACTCCTTAAATATTCTTAAGACAATCAAGAACTCTAAAGTTAAAATTTTCTCTAAGTCTAATGGAGGTGCTTCTTCTGCACGTAACTTTGGTATTGGTAAATCCCATGGCGAGTACCTGCTTTTTGTTGATTCTGACGATACTATCAAAAAAACATTTATAGAAAAACTTGTTTCAGCAATTGCGCAGCCTGACACTTCACTTGTCGCTACGGCCGTACACTACAAGAAGCTAAATCTGAATTCGTCAGAGGATGTTTATCTTGAACCATTTCCATATCTTCCGAACGAAAAAAACACCACTTTTGTTCTTCGCTCACTTCTAGCAGATGGGCGGATGTATCCAGCCTTTAATAAAATCTTTCAGGCCAGCATCGTTCGGGAGCACCATATAATTTTTGATGAATCTTGGGATTTTGCAGAAGACACCAAATTTGTGCTTGACTATCTAAAGTATGCAAAAGGGAAGATCAACTTTATTCTAGAGCCACTTTATGTTTATAATTTCGGCACCAGTACCTCTTCTGTCCAAAAAACAGGAATAATATGGAAGAACTGGCAAAAGAGTTACAAAAATCTTAAGTCATGGGTTGGGGCCCAGCCCTCAGCAAAAGAACGTGCCCTATTAGCGCTTCTATATATTAAATGGCGTATTGCATGCTACCGTTCCGCTTATCGCGCGAAGAAGGTTAGGAGTTAAAATGGCTAAACCCCTCGTATCTATCATTATCCCAGCCTACAACGTATCCGGATATCTTCGTAAATGCCTTGACTCTGTTTTAAGCCAGACTTATTCCAACTTCCAAGTCATTATTATTGACGACGGATCTACCGACGAATCACCAAACATCTGCGATCAATATGCAGAAAAAGACCGTCGCTTCGTTGTTAGGCATCAACAAAATGCCGGCCTTTCTGCCGCTAGGAATGTTGGACTAAAGCTTGCAAAAGGGGATTACATCTTTTTTCTTGACTCAGATGATTACTTAGCGGAAGATTGCATAGAATACCTCATATCTCTAGCCCAACGAACCAAATCTTCCATATCTATATGCCCACATTATGAATGCCGCGCGAACAATCTTCGCAACTTTAACACAACTAGAGAAAAAACTGCCAATCTACCAGTTGAGAAGGCAATAAAAAACATGTTATTAGAACGTGGGTTCAACCTTCAGGTTACTCCGAAGCTATTTGAACGATGTCTTTTTGAACAATCTCCGAAAATTCGCTTCCCCGAGAATGAAATACACGAAGACGTCGCTACAACTTACCGTCTCTTCCTTCGGTCCTATGAGAATAGCCCAAATGCCACTATTGCTTTTGGCGCCACGCCAAAATATTTCTATAATATTCGGAGCTCATCCTACACAAACAGCAAATTCGATGAGCGTAAGCTCGCTCTTATTACGCGTACCGACGAAATGTGTGATCAAATTGACCAAATCTTCCCAAACCTTAGCGATACTACCAATCTTCGCCGCATCCACGCCCGCTTTTCTATTCTTCGCCAAACTAACGACAAAAAACTTATTAAGTCTCTCTCTAGCTATATTAAAAGTCATAAGACATGGGTTTCTAAAAATCCAGAGGCAGGGAAAAGAGACAAGCTTGCGCTCGTCTCCTTGAAAATGGGGCCCTCAATCTTTAGGACCGCTTGGCGATTTTACGAATTAATCTTCAAATAATTAAGCGTATCAGCAATCGCGTCGTCAATGGTAAGTTCCGTCTTCCAATTCAACTTTTTGTATGCCAATGATGGATTTGCACAAACCACAGCCAAATCGCCAGCGCGCCGTTCGCCAATCTCTTTTGGCAGCTCTTTTCCAGATATTCTTTCAAAAGCATTTACAATTTCAAAAACCGATGTCGCCTTTCCGCTTCCAAGATTGTATACCGAGACTCCAGGCTCCATATGCTCGAGAGCAGAAAGATGACCTTTGGCTAGATCAGTTACATGTATGAAATCGCGCTTACAGCTTCCGTCTTCTGTTGCATAATCATTACCATATATTATTAACTTCGGGAGTTTGCCCTGATAGACTTTCGTAACAATCGGCATTAAGTTGTTCGGTATCCCATTTGGATCCTCACCAATTAAGCCAGACTTATCTGCCCCTACCGGATTAAAGTAACGTAGAATCGTTGCAGACAAAGATAGATCCGAAACAGCAGTGTCACGGATAATTTGCTCAATCATTGACTTAGTCCAGCCGTAAGGATTTGTTATCCCGACCCCAGTCGTCATCGTTTCGACCAACTCTCCACTTTTATCTCCTTTATCGCCATAAACCGTCGCTGAAGAAGAAAAGATTAATTTCTTTACGCCAGTCTCATTCATTGCTTTGAGTAGGTTAATCGTCCCCTGAATATTGTTCTCGTAGTACATAAGAGGCTTCTCGACACTCTCACCTACCGCTTTCATCCCTGCAAAATGAATAACCGCATCAAACTGAGTATTTTTAAATACTCTCAGCGTGCTGCCATAGTCAAGCAAGTCAACTTTATGGAATATAGGCTTTACGCCTGATATTTTTTCTATTTTATCTAGCACCTCAATCTTAGAATTAAAGAGGTTATCAAGGATCTCGACTGTATGCCCAGCACGTATAAGCTCAATAGTTGTATGGGAACCGATGTATCCAGTTCCTCCTGTTACTAAAATGTTCATATCTTCATTATATCATTTATTTCTTTCATTACAGGCTTTGGTTATTGTATAATAGATACATTAATCAGGAGGTATTATGTGTGGAATCGTGGGCTATGTAGGGAAAAAGAATGCGCAAGATTTTTTGATTAGCGGACTTAAACGTCTAGAATATCGCGGATATGACTCGGCTGGCATTGTTACTTTTGATGCAAAAGGGAAAGCGACGCTTCTCAGATCCAAAGGAAAAATATCTGATCTTGAAACTAAAGTCGCCAAAAACAAGCGCACTGATACTGTCGGTATCGGACACACTCGTTGGGCAACTCATGGCGAGCCAAGCGAGAGAAACGCTCACCCACATAAAGCCGGCAAGATATACCTCGTCCATAACGGTATTATAGAAAACTATAAAGAGCTTAAATCTAAGCTAGAAAAATTTCATACTTTTGCTTCAGATACCGACTCTGAAGTTCTTGCTGCTCTTATCAATCACTTTTACCTTGATGGCGAGTACCCCCTTTCAAATGCCGTCGTCCAAGCCTTGAAACTAGTCCACGGTACTTATGGAATTGCCGTAGTTTCAGAGTTAAAGCCCACGGAAGTCGTAGTCGCGCGCTCTGGTTCGCCACTTGTTATCGGCATAGGGCATGGAGAGACGCTTATCGCATCTGACGCCTCAGCTCTTCTTGGCCACACCAAGAAAGCCATCTATCTAAATGATGGCGAAGTTGCATCTATCACTGCTGACTCCGTAGAAATAAAGACCCTCGATTCTCAACCGGTTTCCGCTAAAGTCGAAACCATAAAAACCGATCTTGCCGCTATTCAAAAAGGAGGCTATGATCATTTCCTTCTTAAAGAGATCATGGAACAACCAGCCTCACTTACCGAGACTTTACGTGGTCGCATTAATCTTATAGAAAAAACCGTCCATCTCGGTGGCCCCAATTTGTCTGATAAAGAACTAAAGAGCATCAAACATCTTATTATTGTTGGTTGCGGGACAGCCTACCACGCTGGAATGCTTGCCAGCTATTACATCGAACAATTCACGAACGATATTACTATTGAGCCGGTCATGGCTTCAGAGTACCGCTACCGTCACGCTCATATCCCTGACCATACCGTTGCTCTCATTGTTTCACAATCTGGGGAGACTGCCGATACCCTAGCCTGCCTTCGCGATCTTAAGTCTCAAGGCGTTAAGACCATTGGTATTGTTAACGCGATTGGCTCCACCATTGCGCGCGAAGTTGACGGAGGCACCTATATTCACGCTGGACCAGAAATATCCGTTGCCTCTACCAAGGCCTTCACTTCTCAAGCTGTCGCCATGATTATGTTTGGTCTCACTATTGCCGAAGCAAAAGGGATCAAGAATTCCTTTATCGCTCCATATGTCGAAGAAATAGCTGCTCTTCCGAACGAGATTGATAACCTCCTCCAGACCCTCCCGGATACCATAAAGGCCCTTGCGGAGAAATACAAAAGTTACGACCACGCCATCTACCTAGGTCGCGACGTCTCATATCCAGCCGCATTAGAGGGCGCGCTCAAGCTCAAGGAGATATCATATATTGATGCCAACGCCTATCCGACTGGAGAGCTCAAACATGGCCCGCTCGCCCTCATCGATGACCGATTCTTCGAGTTTGTACTGCTCCCTAAAGATAACCTCTACGACAAATCCATATCTGGCGTTCAAGAAGTTCTTGCCCGCGGCGGTCATGTCGTCGTCATCACAAACTCGGCGGAGTTCTCTCTCCCTGTAGATAATGTCATAAAGATTACTACAAGCCTCAAGCTTCTCGCTCCAATTCTTATGAATCTAGTTTCTCAACTCTTTGCCTACTACATCACGACAGCCAAAGGCTTTAATGTTGATCAACCACGCAATCTTGCAAAATCAGTCACAGTCGAATAGGGAATTATAACTCTAACCTAAAGAAATCTGTCTCATATATTTCTGCGCCATGCTTATGATAAAACACATGCGCAGCCTCACGTCCTTCACCACAAGTAAACTCCAGCCGCTTTGCTCCTTTTTCTTTTGCCCATTTCAGCATTTCATCCCACAGCAACCCACCAACTCCTTTCCCACGTGATTCGCTACTCACTACAAAATCTTCTAGGTATGCATTTTTCCGTATTCCGGCACCCATCATAATAGACATCGCCGCCATTCCTAACAGTTTTCCGTCCTCCTCAGCGATTATTAAGTCATGCCATGGAGAATTAATAATATCGTCAAACCACTCGCGAGGAATTTCGCCTTTGTCCTTCCCGCTCCTAGATAATTCAATTAATAGTTTGCGGATTGCATCAGCTGTCTTTTCCGTATATTTATCAAGTCGTTTAATTATTACCATTTTCTATGGCCTCCTTTAATTGTCCCGCCAACTCTGACGCTAGCACATTTATTTTTTTCTGATTATCTCCCCACATCGTAATTCTAATAATCTTCTCAGTTCCACTAGGACGAGCCAATACGCGTCCATGAACCTCTTCTAATCTTTTAGAAAAAGCATCAATTAGTTTTTTAACTGGTTCAGAATTGCTGAATGTAGCTTTTTCTTCGTCTGTCACGGGCAAATTCAAGAGCACTTGTGGCATTTTCTCCATCTCAGCTGATAGCTCGCTTAACTTTTTACCACTTTCTTTCATTACTCTAGTCACCATCAAAGCCGTTAGCAGTCCATCGCCCATTGCTTCCCCAGGTAAAATTATATGCCCACTTTGTTCACCGCCGAGCTGTATATCGCGCTCTTTCATCTCTTTTGCTACGTTTTGATCGCCAACATCTGTCATCACTACTTCTACGCCTTTTGTCTTACCCCAATTCAACAAACCTTGGTTTGCCATTACAGTTGCAACAATCTTGTCCAATTTCAAATACCTTGCTAGGATCACCAAGATTTGATCGCCATCTACCACTTCGCCAGCCTCATCGACCAATAAGCATCTGTCGCCATCGCCATCAAAAGCCGCTCCAAGACTGAAGCTGCCCTCTTTTACGACCGCCTGTAGCCCTTCAATATGTGTGCTGCCCGCTCCATCGTTGATCTTTTTTCCGAACTTTATGTCATCATTAATTACCGATACTTCTGCGCCTAATTCTACGAATACTCGTTTGCCAAGTACGCCAGTTGCGCCGTTCGCGCAGTCAAGCATCAGTTTCAGTCCTGATAAATCTTCGCCTTCACGTAAGCAGCTTTTTAGATGTTCTTCATAATACTCTAACCCTCTTTGTCGCTCATTATAAATCTTAGTTTCTATAGATAAATCTTTAAGCTCCAGCGGGGAACTATCTTCTAAAACAGCCTCGATTCGTGTCCGCCCTGCTTCGTTGAGCTTTGAGCCGCCGGCATCAGTGTACTCGAAGATTTTTATGCCGTTATCAAAATATGGATTATGCGATGCCGTTACGTCTATCGCATAATCATATACCAAAGAATACATGACGTAGTTTATTCCAGGAGTAGGGAAAACCTCAATAACGCCGACCTCTCTTGCGCCATTGTTTGCGAGCGATGTTTTAAGGTCATCCAAAATGCACTTAGTGGACTCACGCGTGTCGCCACCAATCAGAATCCGCTTGCCTTGAACTTCGAGCCCACGTACAATTCGTTCCAAGAACTCGTTCGTAAACATCTCCGCTTTTCCGCGTATTCCATCTGTTCCAAAATACCTTCCCATCCCGCTCCTCCTTTTACTCCCCACCATATAATATATATGGTATAATTATACCATATATGAAAAAGGACTCTACGTTCCTCTCAAGGGTGTTGCTAATTCTAGGAGATCTCCTTGCAATTATCTTCTCCTTCTTTTTTGCCTACTATTTTCGTACTCACCTTGATAAGCGCCCATACTTTTTTGAATCTGATCTCTCTGGATTTATCGTAGAGGTAGCCCTTCTCGTCCCAATCTGGATTCTAATTCTTATATCTATCGGCCTTTATTCTAAGAAGATTCTCGATCGTCACGCTAGGGGCAAGGAGATAGGAAGACTCTTCGTTGCTTCACTTATCGGTATGATGTCTATTATCACTATCGATTTTTTTGGTTCCAGTGATCTTTTCCCAGTTCGTACCATTGCTATTTATTCATTTATTCTGTGCTTTATTTTTCTTACGCTCAACCGTATGATTTTCCGATTCATTCGCAATCTTCGTTTTCGCCATGGGCGTGGGACTCTTCGTGTCGTTGTAATAGGGAATAACAAAAACACTGACTATTTGACAGATTACATTTCCGCCACGCCAGAGTCCGGCTACCAACTTGTCGGTATTGTTGCTGCTCGCAAGTATTTTCCAAAGGATTTGGTGGAGAAACAATATTCGTCATTAAAGGACGCCCTTCGCTACGCCAAGCCAGACGTCATTTTCCAGACCGACGAACGCCAAACAGAGTATGTTTATCAACAGTCGGTCAACCGTCACGTTATTTATTATTTTGTCCCCAGTGAATCTGCCCTCTCGTCTCAGCTCGGTGAGCTCGAGCTCGTAGGTAATACTCCAACCCTGCGTGTCAATGCTACTCCTCTAAATGGCAACTCACGTTATGTTAAGCGCTTCTTTGACGTCTTGCTTGGCTCAGTTGCTTTCATCCTTGCGCTTATCCCGATGCTAATTGTTTGGGCAGTCATTAAGCTATCTAGCCCTAAACAACCAGCAATTTACTCCGAGTACCGCCTCTCTCAGTTCAATCGCAAATTTAAGATTTATAAATTCCGTTCTATGAAGCCTGAGTATTCTGGCCTATCTCCTGAAGAAGCCTTTAAAAAGATGGGCCACTCGGAGCTAATTAAAAAGTACCGCAAGAACGGCGACTCTCTCAAAGACGATCCTCGAATTACCAAGATTGGTCGCTTCATCCGCAAGACTTCTGTCGATGAACTACCCCAACTTTTCAATGTTATTCGTGGCGACATCTCTCTTGTTGGGCCACGTGCACTTGTTCCAGGAGAGCTTAAAACTTATGGTGACCGCTCGCTTCTCCTCACTGTCAAATCAGGACTTACTGGGCTCGCTCAAGTTTCAGGACGCCGTAACATTTCTTTCGAAGAACGCCGCTCTCTAGATCTTTATTACATCAAAAATTGGTCTCTTGGACTTGACTTCCAAATTCTCCTCCGTACGGTCAAAGCTGTCTTCCGCCACGAAGGAGCCAAGTAGTGAAGGTCGCTATCGTCTGCGATTGGTTAGTATCTGTGGGCGGTGCGGAACGCGTACTTCGTTCTATTTGTGACCTTTTCCCAAAAGCTCCAATTTATACCTCACAGTACAACAAAAAGGGAATCGATTGGTTCAACGACCGAGAAGTTCACACGGGATGGCTCCAGATCGTCCCATCTAGCCTTCGTCGGTTCATCGGCCTACTACGCCAATGTTACTTCAATCATTTAGACCTCTCAAGCTACGATCTCATCATTTCAGTTACTGGAGCAGAAGCTAAATCTGTAAAAAAGGGAAACGCCATCCACATTTGTTATTGCCATGTCCCCACTCAATATTATTGGGGGCTCAAAGATGACTACATAAAAAACCCAGGATTTGGTATTCTAAACCCAGTAGTCCGGCTCGCACTCAAAGCCTTTCTTCCACCATTAAAAAAAGCGGATTACGCTGCCGCGCAGCGCCCGGATGAGTTTATTACTATATCCTCGTATGCCCAACAACAGATTAAATCAGCTTACAAAAGGGAATCGACCATTATTCATCCGCCAGTTGCAGTGGAAAAGTTTTCCACAAAAGACTTTTCCACAAGCAGGGAAACAATAAAACGCTCGAAAAGTCAAGCTAAAGAAACCGAACACAAACAACACGAAAATGCAAAAAGTCAAATGACCATCCAGTTACCATCTGTAAAATCCGCCACACGCCATGGATTTGTTGCTACATCACGTCAAGTTACTTGGAAAAGACTCGATCTCGCCATCAAGGCATGCATGGAACTCAAAGTCTCGCTTACCATTATTGGTGAAGGACCTGAGCACAACAATCTCGTGAGGCTCGCGAATGGCTCCGAATATATCAAGTTCGTTCCGCTTGCTGATATAAAAACTATCAAACGATACCTCGAGCAGGCTGAGGGATTCATTTTCCCGTCACTCGAACCATTTGGCATAGCTCCAGTCGAAGCATTAGCTTGTGGTTGTCCAGTCATTGCTTACGGCAATGGTGGTGCACTTGACTATATAAAAGACGGCAAGAATGGTGTTCTTTTCGATAGGCAGACCGTAAGTTCCCTAAGCCGAGCAATCGAACATTTTCAGACATTAAAATTCGACGAAGTCAAGATTAGAGAATCCGCCCTCCCATTTTCTGAAAAGAATTTTCAAGATCAGCTTATGGCTTTCGTCACTAAAAAAACTTCCAATGTTAAGGATGTTTGATCGGTATAAGCTATGCTCTCTCCAAATAGTCATTCACGAGCAAATGTCAAACTAACGATTCCCCAGAAGATTCGTCTATTTCTTCTCTATTCGTTCCCTGTTGTCCTCTTTTGTTCTTACTATCCCCTTATCTCTATAGCTTCCACTGAGTCCACCAACTACGAGTTGTCTTTACCTCTTATCTGGCTTTTTCTCTTCTCTGTTCTTTCCCTTAAAGACTTTGCTAGCGCCATACATAATATATATAAGAATCATCGACCATACCTTTTATCTTTTCTCTTTCCTCTTTATCTTTCCACTACCATCATCTGGAGCGCGAACCCGCTTCGAGCTACTCTGACTGCAGGCATTCTTTGGTGCATTATTATTACTAGTTTGACTATTTTGACAAAGTACAAGGCGCAATCATTTTTCGACAAGGCTAAGTTCATCAAAATATTTCTAATCTCTTCACTATGTTTCTGTACTTTATGTTGGGTTCAATCTATCTTAGATTGCCTTGGCATTGACCGTAACATCACTCTCCTCTGCCCAGGTTGCACATCGTACTCGTTTGGTTTTCCCCATCCATCTGGGCTAGCAATCGAACCACAATTTATGGGTAATCTTCTCCTTGCCCCGACGCTTACAGCTCTTTGTTTGTGGGCTAGGCCCGCCGCAAAAGCCCATTTCTTCAGCCGTAGAGCCCTTCTCTTTTTCTCCTTTTTCTTCTCTAGCACTCTTTTTCTCACTTTCTCCAGAGGTGCTATTTACTCATTTACGCTAGGTTTTATCGTATTGACTCTCCTATCACTAATAAGGCTCCACAATAGAGCCTTCTTGAAAACTATTCCTCTTCTTCTCCTAAGCTTTATATTTACGCTTCTCATGCAAGGGGTGTTCTCAGCCATTTCTTATACCAACAGTACTTTTGCTTCCGGTATTGAACGCTCCGTCTCGCAGCTCTCACTTGGCGAGATCAATCTCCATTTTTCGAACACAGATAGCGACCCAGCAACTATCGACCCATCTAACTCTATAGCGCCAGTTTTCGATGGCTACGTGGAAGAATCAACGGACGTTCGTGTGAATCTTAACCGTATCGCCATAGACTTGGCTACTAAGTCACCATCGACGCTCTTATTTGGCTATGGGCTTGGCTCTGCTGGTAAAGTTATGTTTCAAGCAGAAAAGACCAGCACTCCTTTCGAGATTATTCAGAATGAGTACCTCTCTCTCCTCCTAGAGACTGGTATATTAGGACTTCTTCTTGCCGTCTTGATAACGACGCTTATTCTTCTGGCGCTTAGGCACATTGCTAGACCTGAACGCTACCTTATTGGCTGCACTGTCTTATGCTATCTTTTGACACTTCTTTTCTTCTCTGGCTTCCCCAATGCCATTCATCTTTATCTCTCCCCAGTCTTTCTAGCAGCTAGCCTTCTTCAGCGGAGGCCCCATCGCTCTTCTCTTTAACCGCAGCTTTCTTCTCGCGCTTAGACTCCCCAAATACAAACCTATCATATACCAAGAAGTTAATTACCATTACAACTGCTGTCATTAGCACATAGTTCCCCGTAGTAGCTACAAATTCATAGCTAAAGTTAATACTTATTTCTTGGCAAATATTGAATGCGAATTGGTATAAGAAACCAAATAACCCGAAGAACAATGTGAGTAGTGGTCTTATTGCTACATTCATTACTACATTCCAAATGAAAAATTTACCAAGCTGTTTCTTTCCAACTTCACGCCCTTTCCATGTAAATCGTGAATGCAAGAAGTAGCCAACAAAGATCGAGATCGCCCCAGATATCAACGTCGCAATCCACAATTGGTCTTCCGCTCTAAAGACCAGTAACGCCAGTGCCTCATAAATACCGTAGTTAATCCCCGTATTTAGTAATCCAAAAATCAGATATTTTCCTTTTTGCTTAGTTTTCTCACTTACTTTCTTAGACATACTAAACAATTTTCCTCATCACCTTCTTTACCTTTTCAATATCTTCTGGGCGATTATGATATCCTAATGAGAATCTAATAAGCGGCGGAAATTTGCGCACTTTATCGAGATAATAATGCGCGCAAAAATAACCAGTTCTTGCCATAATCCTCTCCGCCCCAAGAGCTTCGCCTAGCAAATGAGAATCAATTCCCTCCACAAAGAAACTCATTGTCGGGTTTGCTTCTTTATTCACCATTGTAATTTTGTTGCTGTCGTTCAAGAAATTGAAGAGCTCTGTGTAATTCTCTTCTAGATTCTTATGATCCGCTCTTGAGAGCCCTTCCAGCCAATCAATCGCCGCTCCTAGTGCAATCGATTCGCCCCAAGCCTGCAAACCGCTTTCAAACTTCGTATAGATGTGATCAGAATTCTTTTCGCTGGATAGTAAGTACGATTCCTTATTAACGTCATCCACCATTCCTCCACCTATGAATGAAGTCTGGATTCTTGGTAACAAATCCTTCCTGACTACCATTACGCCCATGCTAGGCGCGTAAAGTTTGTGTGCCGAAAAACAGATTGCATCCGCCTCAGTCTTATAGAGTACTTCTGAAGAATGAGCCATTGCCTGCGCGGCATCAATTATAATTACGCCGCCTGTCTTATGCACTCGCTTTATCACATCTTTGATATTCACAAGTTTTCTTCCATCTATATTAGAGGCGCAGTTTACTACTACTACTGCTTTTTCTGGTATTCCTTCAACCGGCAGACTTCCATCTTCCCCTCTAGACAATACAATTCTCGGGATACCGTACCTTTTTGCGAACGTCATCGTTGACAAGAATGGGGAATTATGTTCAATATCACTTGTAACTACAACATCAAAATCACTTCCGTCAAGTTGCTGAAGCAGCAAATTGATTCCATAAGTTGTATTTAGCGTAAACGATACGAAATAATCATGTTTAGAGAGCTTTAAGTACTTCAGAACTTTATCGCGCGTCGCTTCGACTCGTCTGTCAGTCTCAATTCCCCACGGATACTTCACTCTTTCTCCACACGAGTTAAATTTCTCATAGTACTCATTCAGCGCCTTTATCACTGGTGTTGGTCTTAGACTCTGGCACGCCGAGTCAAGATACACATCCCCACCTCCTAGGTATTCAAAATCATTCATCCTACCATTATAGCATAGACATCGTCTTAGCGACGATGTGCTATAATTATAAACATGGTTTGCATTGCTGCCTTTATTATTTTAGGTATCATTGGTATATTCGTTGCCATTATTTCTGTCTTTAAACGCGACTTTGGTCACGCATACTGGAAAGCCATGAAAAAAGCATGGGGTTGTGTAGGTAAAAAGATTCGTTTGCAAAAGTGTGATACCAACTTCAAAGACGACGTCAAGAATACGCTCCTTAAAAAAGTTATTCTTAAGCAACCAAAACTTGTCAAGCCACTGTCGATTATTATTGAGATCCTCTCAGTCATCATTGTGATTATCTTTATTTGGGCCATTCTTATTGCTATTAAATCCCTTCTTGCTCTTTGGGCACTTGGCACTTGCAACGTTGCAAAGCCTTCCGCCTGTACGCTCGGATCTGAAGTTTGTTCACTCGACGACAAAGAAGACAACGCCGGCATCCTTGAGCAAACGGGCCGTTGGTTCACCGAATGGGGCGACATCTTCTCTGCTATTCCGGATCGCGTACGTGCATGGAATGCTGAAGAATATTTTGTTGAGCCAGTCACCTTCGTTGACGCGTCCATCCTAGACGACACCAAAGAATCTTTTACCGAAGATAAGCCATACGCTGTGGATATCCTAGACCCGGGTTGTTCGGCATGTATGAACAGCTTCAGAAATCAACTTGAATCCGGTTTCTTCGAGGATCACCAAACAGCTCTCCTTGTTTATCCTATCGAATCAGACGGGGTTTATAAATTCGCCAATTCTGACCTTATCGCTCGCTACTTTTATGCCTCGGCTCTTCTTGATCAAGGTGAACTTCCCGAAGAACAACACCATTTTGATCTGAAGCTGATAAACAAGATATTTACTGGCAAGACAGATAATGGGCAGATAATTCAAAGCTACCTTGCAAGTCTTGATTACGACGAGGCCAAGCAGACCCTTAAGTCCTATCTCAAAGAGTTCGGCGCTACTGATGAAGATTTAAAACAAATCTCTGTGCTCGAGAAGTCCGACGAAGTCAAAGTCATCCTAGAAAGAGTCAAAGATGTTGCCGAGAATCAAGTCAAAATAACCGGCATTCCAACACTAATCTATGACGGGAGGAAACATTTAGGCCGTTATGAAAAATAGATTTATTATCCTACTAGCCTCATTCTCTGCCGTGTTCTGCCTAACCATGCCAGCTTTTGCAACCGATGTAGTTATTACTGAGAAGCAATCCGCTGATATTTCGGACTATTGCGGGACAATTCGACAAAATTTAAAAAACCTTCAGCGCACAGACGCGCGTGCTCGCACTTACTTTGGAGCCATTTACGAAACAGTTTCGTCTAAATATTTAAAGCCACTCAACCTCCGTATCGTCAACAACGACCTATCTAATGCTACCCTTCTCAAGCTCCAATCTGACTTCGCGGAAGCTCGCATGGATTTTTCTGAAGATTACATTAAGTATTCTAAATCACTCGAAGAACTTATTTCTACCGACTGTCGCATCGAGCCAATAGTATTCTATAAAAAACTTGTAGAGACTAGAGAAAAACGCGCAGTGGTTGCTTCTGACATTAAAACCTTAAACGATCTTCTCACTTCTGTCGTTAAAAATACTGAAAATCTTAAGGAGACACTCAAATGAACAACGAGCCTACTTCCCCTTCTCCCAAACCAGACGACTCGCAAAAGATTGATAAACCTCAGATTACCAGAGGCGGACGTAATCTAGTTTTACTAGGCGTTTTTGCTGTTCTCATTGCCTTCCTGACTACTTTCGTTGCTCTCAAGATTTACCACGATTCTGGAGACGTTTATCTAGATCGATCCCGACCCGGCTTTCTCCCAGAAAAGGAAGAAGTCGAAACTGGCGAGAGCAATGAACAATTCACCTTCTCAGATTCTGGCAAGCTTACCAAAGAGATTCTCGACGAATACCTAGAAAGTCTCAAGCAAGAAATAAACCGCGTTAACGACTTCTCGTCCGACCCGTTTGGCCCCACCCCACTATCCGATGAAACTCTCGGCTTCTAACTGTCTTTAAAGTGTTCGCGCATCCAATCATCACCTGCGCCACCACTCAAAAAAGCTACCAAGTAATTCTGCGCTAGATAATCTTTGAGTCTCAAATAAAAGTCTTCATCATAGTCTGCTACTTCGGCGATCTCTGGATTGTCTAATTTTTCTATAAACTCAATAGGCGGTATTACGCGTTGTCCCTCGATTTCCCTAAGTAGCGTTGTTGGCAACCAAAACAATTTGTCCACCCCTTTCGTGAACAGATCATGGTAGCTGTCTATCACATCATATTGTCGTGCATTTTGAAGAGGAGAATAGGCTATTACTAAGCCAGTTCTACCGGTCAATTTCATTTCCTCGCGCGCAATTTCAATCGTTGCCGCCACTTCTTCTGGATGATGCGCATAATCCGTGTACAGGCCAGGACAAAGTTTTTCCATCCTGCGCTCGACACCCGGGAACGTGTTCATTATCTCAATCAACTGCTTTTCTGTAACATCAACTCCGACATCTTTGGCCATTTCTTTGACTGCCTCGATAGCTAGTGCTAAATCGAACCGTCGTACTTCTCCAGCTATTCTAATTCTCTTCGTAAGATTCGTTTCCGTTATAGTCTTTCGGCTTTGTCTGATATATTGCGCGAAGGCTGCCCTATATTCTTCTTCGGTTTTGTATATATCCGCATGATCATAAGTTACTGACGGAATTACAGATAGCCACGGATGATAAGCCAAGAAATTCCGGTCATATTCATCTGCTTCATAAATTAGATATTTTGCATTTGGTACGAAATTACCAGCTTCTGCAAATCCAAGAGTCGAACCAACCAGCCAGCTTACGGGCAAATTCAATTTTAGTGCAAGCCACAGAATCCCAGCGGTAGTTGTGGTTTTGCCATGCGTGCCTGCCACACCAACCATTTTTAAATTATAGTCCTGAACTATCTTCTCAATAAATTCATCACGCTTAGAAATCTTTAGCCCTAAATCTTGTGCGGTCGCTAATTCTTTATTCCCTGGGCGCACTGCTGATGTGTGCACATACCAGTCAACACCACCATCTTCTGCTACCTTTTTTCTTAAATACTTTCCATCTTGCTCGCCGATTGAAACTTCAATACCTTTTTCCCTCAGTTCCTTTGTCACTAAACCCTCATGTAGATCAGAGCCAAAAACAGTTATTCCGAGCGATTTTGCGCCGAGTGCCAACGGGCCCATTGCTACCCCTGATATTCCAGAAATAAATACTCTCATTCCTTCATTATATCACGTCCTTGTGTTATAATTAGCATAACTACTATGGGTGGTATGCGTATTCATGATGTTAGATCTCGGCTGAGAAAAGTCAAAGCAATCAAGACTTGGCAGCTCTTTTTGGTGTTTGTTCTCCTGTGCTTTACCTCCGCCACCTTACTCCGCATCGATCATATTAAGATGACCAATCTTCGTTCCGCTGTCCTTGAAGCCGATAAAGAAAGTAATGAAGTAGCTTTAGCCGAAGACCTAAATGCGCTTAAGGATTTCACATTCAATAACATCATTATAAATATAGTCGATGATAACGGTGACAAAAAGCTAGAATTTGGTACAGGCGTATTCTACCTTGAACAAAGTTATCTTACGGCTACCTCAGAGGCTCTCCGTATCGCTTCTGAAGCCGAAATCGATGACTCTAATCCAAACGGTAATATCTACGCTGCCGCCTCAGCCGTCTGCCGCCCCCTTGCCATTGCTAATGGATGGTCTTGGAATTCCCCTGAGCATATCGCTTGCTACCAGGCAGAGCTAGCCAAGTATCCAGCCGAAACCATTTCTGGTAGTACTGTTCAAGCCAAGCTTCCATCCACTGAGCTGTATCGTCGTGAGTTCGTTTCTCCAATTTGGGCCCCAACTATCTCTGGGTTCACTATTCTCATTACGCTACTTCTAGGTGTTGTAATTTTTATACGCTTTCTTATCTGGATAATTCTAGAAATTACCTTAAACTTAATGAAAAAGTCATAAAACCTCTTGACACCCCTGTCGAAGAATAATAAGATAAGAATACAATAACTAAAGGAGGATTAAGCTAATGGCTTATGAACATACTAACAGCAAAGGCGTAAAGTACTATCTTCACAAATCCGAAGTTACGCTCCGTGGTGGCAAACCTCAGACTATTTACTTCTTCACTAAGAACGAGAAGGGCGGCAAAGGCACTCCTTGTGATCTTCCAGCAGATCGCGAAGTCAACGAGAATCCTCGCAATGGCTTCCTTACTCTCAAGAAGAAATAAGGATATCGCCGTTATTTAGGTACAAGAAGCCGCTCGCTATTACGCGGGCGGTTTTTGTTGCGAAGTGTCTTAATTTGCTTATGTTATAATATAATTATATGGAACTAAACCTTTCCGACTTTTATGCATCTCTTGGAGTAATTGCGATAATTATTTTGCTCGGCTTCTTCTTAGGAAGACGTAAGCTTATTTCTGTAGAGGCTAATAAGAACTTTGTAAACCTCCTGCTTTCTGTATTTATGCCAGCCTCACTTTTTGTAGCTTTTCCAGCCACCGCTAATGAGGATCTTCTTAACCTTTTCTTCTTAGGCCTACTTGCCGGTTTTATAGTCATGATAATACTTATAGTTATTTCTAGATTAATCTTTAATAAGAATCTTTGGCGAAAATCCCTTGCCACCGAGGCGCAATTTGCCTTTATTTTCAATAACGCTACTTTCCTCGGCTATCCGATTATTAGCACTACCTTTGGTGAACAAGGTATCATTCCTTATTGTGGTTTTATCATCGCCTTCAACCTTGCTTTGTTTTCTTATGGTATTTGGCTGTTTAAACGTGTTGAATCGAAGCACTTCATTCGCAAAACTTTACTAAATCCAAACATTATCGCCGTCATTCTTGGTATGTTAGTCTTCCTTACTCACGCAGAGCTCCCGGCCATTATTACATCTAGCTTCAAGTATGTCGCTGGAGCCACCACTCCGCTCTCTTTGCTTTGCATCGGTTTCATGCTCTCGACTGCTAATCTAAAGAAGATAATTCACTCCTGGCGATTATTAGTTATTTCGCTCATCCAACTACTGCTCGCCCCATTTGTTACCTATGGCTTGCTGCACCTAATTGGGTTCCCGGATGAAGTCATACTCGTCTGCACTCTCATCCAGGCCCTTCCAACTGCAACTTCTCTAGGTCTCTTTGCCGAAAAATACGGCGGCCGTGTTGAAGAGTCATCTGAGCTTGTCGTTATATCTACTCTTTGCTCAATTCTGACCCTACCTCTTATTATTGCGATCCTTTTTGGCTAGGCTAAACTGAGATTATATGATATATTATATATAATTCCGTGGCTTAAATGGGGGCGTAGCTCAGGGGTTAGAGCAGGCGGCTCATAACCGCTTGGTCGTTGGTTCGAACCCAACCGCCCCCACCACGGATTTTTTAGTCTTCAGTATTTTGTGCATTCTCCATTATGATATATAATTGTCTAAAGAAGATATAGAGGAGGAGAATGCTACGTCGACACTTTATTACAGCAATTCTTATTGCTATTTGCTCTGTCTTTTTGATTAGCCCCGCACCAGTTTCTGCCGAGGATAGCGTAGAAGAATCTAGCGTTAATGAGAGGCGACCCGCTTTGGAAATTACCCCAGTTACTAAAAGAGTTGCGCTGAATGCTAACGAGACTCATGACTCTACGCTAAACGTGACAAATATTGGGTCTAATAATATTTCCATCCGCATTTACGCCAAACCATTTTCCACTAGAAGCGACAGTGAAGTACAAGATTACGAGACAGATACTAACTATACCCAGATCTCGCGGTGGATTACCATAAAGTCCGAAAATGGCGCTTACGAAACTGAAGTTATTTATACGTTATCTGCGAACGAGACTAAAGCTATAGAATATAAAATAAATGTTCCAGAAGATGTCCCAGGCGGCGGACAATACGCTGTTCTCTTCGTAGAGGCTATACCGGATGGCGACGCGGAGGACAATATCCAAACTATTTCCAGAGTAGGCATGACAATTTACGCAACCATGCCAGGAGAGCCCAAACGTTCAGTCCACATCGGCAACACAAGCATCGACGCATTCATCTTAAATGGTGGGGTCAGTACACAAACGCGCATTAATAATGACGGGAACATCGACTTTCAAGCTTCAATACAGCTCAATGTTTACTCATTATTCGGCAAGCAACTATATTCCAATAATGTTGTCTCAGCTATCCTTCCAGAAAGCTCCAAAACAATTTATGCGGGATGGGAAGAAGCTCCGAAATTCGGGATTTATCGAATCGAATATTCCATTTCTGCTCTAGATGTCTACACCACTGGTAGCCGGTACATACTAGTGATGACATCGACAACCCTGATTGTGGCAATTGCATTAACAATAGCAGCAATTCTTTCGATGACGTACCTAATCAAACGCAGGTCGAACAAGTCCAAAAATGCTCCGGATATTCGCATAGGTTAATAGTTATTGGGTCCAGTCGCTTAACACCCATATGATTACGATTATGGTATAATCAAGAAGATGAAGACCATTAAAACTCGCCTTCGCCGCCTTTATTTCCGTGTTAAGCACGATTATTTGTCATTTGACAACATTATTTTCTTTGTCGCGATAATAGCTTGTTTCTTCTGGACTTATAGCTCTCTTTCTGCTACAGCCAAAAACTGGGAACTATCGCAAAAACTTGCTACCAGAAGAAGAGAAGAGAAACTTCTCGAGCTAGAAGTTGCATCTCTGAAACTCGAGAACGAATACTATCGCTCTGCTGAATACCAAGAACTATCTGCACGTGCAAAATCAAACAAAATGTTTGATGGCGAGCATCTTGTCTACCTTCCAGAAAATTCTGAAGCTGCTCGCAAAAAGTATAACGAGACAGCAAAAGAAGAAACGGTTAGCAGCGGACCATCCAACGTTTCCCAATGGATGTCTTTCCTCTTCGGCACCTGAGTTACTTGTCAAAAGTTCTCAAACCGTTTATACTTAAAACATGGATAATGATAACATTTCTAAGATTCCAGTGAGTGAACTCACTCCTGAGAATATTAATTCTCTCAAAGGCGGATCTGGCTCGACTAAGCCTGCCCGCAAAGAAAAAACCACGAATAAAGAAGCCATTCATCATCGCCTTCTTCTCCTAATTGTCGGTGCTATTTTACTTATTGGCGTAGTAGTAGCGTTGTACTTTATTTTTCGCAAACCAACCGTAGATACTACTGTCGATGACGGTGAAGAATCTACTGAAATTGTTTGGGCTCCATCCGAAGGGTCTGAAGATCCCGGCCAAGACTATGTCAACGATAAACAATCTACCATTGACAACCCAGACGCCACCACAGACGAAAAGCTTGATGCGCAACTTTCGATTGCAAATCTTTATTCTGTCACTGGCGCTTATGAAGAGGCCGAGTCTCTGCTCAACGGGATTAACCGTGACGCGCTCACTTATCGCCAGTTATTCAATCTCTATAGCGCTTACGCCTATCTATATGAACACTCCGGCGACGAAACAGCTTACGATACATATTCCAACTTAGTTGAGGACATTCTCAAAGTATACTGGGACGAAGAAACTACAGAAACCAAAGAATCTACAGGAGAGTAACTATGTCAGCGCGGAAGTCTTTCAACCAACTAGACCCATTCGCAGATGGTGAGCGTTTCCAAACACGAGGCATCCGCAACTCTCGTTCACGGTCGAGCAAGAATCCATTTACAAATGTTTCGGATGACGATAAAAAGCATAATAATCATATTACTATCTACTGCATAGTTCTTGCCATAATTATAGTAGTCGCTGTTGCGCTTCTTCTCTTGTTGCCCAACAATACTAGTTCCGACCCGACACTTACCGATGACCCGCTAGTTAACCCAGCCGGCCGTGACGCGTCAAGTGAATATACTGACAATACGGATGACCCAGAGCTTCGCGCTAGCGAGCAAGAAAAACTTGATTCAATGCTCGAGTTGCTCGCTGAAGAAGATTGGGAATATGCCAATGCTACTTTTGAGACGATTTTCCCAAGCTATCTTGATACGTGTGGGCGTTATGATTATTATCGCGCTGCCGTTCTTCTTGCCGACAATTTCGAAGGCTTTCTCGTTTCTCGCGATGTTGCTGAAACAAACATGAATTATTTATTGGAAAGATGCGGCAAATCGAGGGCTGAATAATGGACGATGATCTCATCCTCCCAGAAGCTGACATTACTGATTTTGTCGACCCAACACCACCTAAAAAAAATAAGAAAACCACAATTATTATCGTGGCTGCTGTTGTGGCATTTATGTGCCTTGCAGGTGCGCTCATTTTTGTGCTTTTAAATAAAGACTCTAATGAGAATACGCAGACTCAAGACACGACGGAGGATTCTTCTGCGAGATACGATAGTCAAGAATTTAATAAGGCTATGACTTTAGCCGAAGAGAGGCTAGAGGTTAAAGATTATGTCGGCGTCGAATACTACACCAAACAATACTCTATTCCCGAACTCATGACCTTCGCCCAAAAGTATCGTTACTATTCTCTTCTCGCCGCCCTTTATTCAGAAGAACATCTTGACGACCCAGAGCTATTTTCTAAATATACAAACATTGCCGATAATGCGCTTAAATCAATTCGTAAAGGAGAAGAATAATGAAACACAAACTCAAAAAAACAGGCTTTACTATTGTAGAAGTTGCGCTATTTTTAGCTCTTTCTGGCTTTCTTATGATCGGAATAATCGTAGGCGCGAATACTTCCATTTCCCGTCAACGCTATAATGATGCCGTGAACGGTTTTGCGGAATATGTTCGTGGCGTTTATACAGACGTTCTCAATGTTTCAAATGATAAGAGCCTTGATGAAGAGGCTGGCCGCACCAAAACTGCAGTTTATGGTAAGCTCATTTCTATTGGCGAATGTGCCGACGCATCTTGCTCAACCACTACCGACACAATTTATACTTATGACATAGTAGGCCTAGCGGTTAGCTCATCAGCCGTTAAGGGTACTCGCGCCATCGACATGCTATATAACACAGTTAACAATGGCGGCGTAAACGCCAATATCTTCGACAGAGAAGGATGCAATGGGACTACTTGCCAGGCTAAGCCATACCGTATGACTACATACCAAATTCCTTGGGAGGGAAGTATCGGTCAAAGCAACACGACTGGGCAACGATTCCATGGTGCTATTCTAGTTGTGCGCTCCCCATCAACCGGCAGCATTCGTACCTATACGTACGTCTATCCATCAAACAAACTGTCAAGTTACTCATTCCATCTTAAAACTCAAATTGAGAACACCAACGATCCTTCCAATACTAAAAGCTTTGCTTATTTCATGAAGACGGTTGGACACCAAAGTAATAATTACGGCGAGAATGAGCTGACAATCTGTGTTGACTCAGAAGATAATAATTATCCAAATCGCCGCGGTATTATGATTGCGGCTCGTGCCAATAACTCCGCCAGCATCATGGTCACAGAAATGGATGCAGAAGACAGCCTCTGCAAAGGCCGTAACTATAATTACTAACAATCAGCTTTATTAATCAAAAAGTTTATGCTAAAATAAGTGCATATGGAATCGGGCCATAAAAGAATAAAAAAGGGCTTCACTCTTATTGAGCTTTCTCTTGCCGTCGCTTTTATTTCTGTGCTCCTTCTTACTGTTACTCTCATCACTAACGAGATTATTCAAATCTATCGTAAGGGCTATTCTATCAAAGCCATTAATCAGGTTGGTCGTGACCTTATCGACGAGTTTCAAAGCTCGATTGTCCAATCCCCACCAGCTTCTATATCTTCTTTCTGCTCCGACAAATATCGCAATGACGACACTCAACAAAGTAATTGTGAAAACACAAATCATGGTTTCTATTCTATTTACCAACAATTTTATGCTTCAGTAAAAGTAACATCAGGAAAGAATAACGCTAATGCCAAACAAGTACCAGTTGCTGGTATTTTCTGTTCCGGTAAATACACCTATCTTTGGAATACGGGATACTTATTCAACTTCGATGACTACATATTCAATGAAAGCGGTAATCAAAAAGAGCTACGCGAGAAGCATACACTTAAAATTAGGTATCAATATCGTCGCGAAGATGGCACGACGGCAACCACAACAACTGGTTATGGCCAAAAAGGAGAAGACGCTTTTCGGCTAATCAAGATCGAAGATACTTCTGGATCCATCTGTACTAATACACTCGAAGGGAATTACCCATCTGCCGCACAGGCAATCATCGGTCCAGGCGGAACGGGCAATTATGTAATCGAAATTCCATATGTTCTCTCGGGAGAACCAGAAGAACTCCTTTCCAAAACAGATGCCGACCTTGCGCTATACGACCTTGTCGTCTTTGAGCCAGCTCGTGTAGCTGCTGCTGAGCGCCTATTATTCTCCGGTTCGTTCATCTTGGGCACCATCAATAGCGGCGTAGATATTATGTCGAGCAGCAACTTCTGCCAAGCACCATCATATTTCAGCTCTGATTTTAGCTATTGCGCCATAAATAAATTTAATTTTACGATTCAGTCATCAGGCAAATAAAAGGAGGAGAAAATGCCACATCTAATCAATAAGTTTAAAAAAGGCGCCACATCAATCTATGTGGTGGTAATAGGCACGCTTTTGTTCAGCGTTATCACAGTCAGTTTCATCCGTATCATTATTAACGAAACGGCTAAAACCACTAACGATGAGCTCGCACAGTCTGCTTACGACTCTGCATTAGCTGGCGTCGAAGATGCTAAGACGGCCTTGAAGCGCTATTACGAATGTAAGGCCGTTGCTGATTCTGGTGCTCTTCCAACAGACTGCGAGAACATCGAGAAGTTCATAGAGCTCGGTTTCCAAAGAGCCAATATGGCTCCAGATCAGGATGGCTATGGATACTGCGACGCAGTTTCAGAAGCGCTCTCCCGCCGTGACGGTTCAGGAGAAGTCCTCGTTCAAGAGCAAACCTCCAATAACGACAGTGGCAACATCGTCCAAGCTTATACCTGCGTCATTATAGACGACTCCTTAGGTGACTATCGTTCAACGGTAAACTCTAGTACGCCGATTCGCGTTATACCACTCAAAACCGAGAACCCGGCATCAGTTACCGGCATTAGAATTTCTTGGTATACCGAAGAAGATGGCCTATTCTCTACAATGAACTACGCAAATGCAGATTCGTTCTATTCAACGAATAGCAGCTTGGGGACTCCTACGCCACCGACCGTTACTGCGCAGATAATTCAAACCGCTGGTCAGTTCACGCTTGATCAATTCAATAGCTACGATTCTTCCACCAAAGCTACTAACCGTGGCACTATCGTCCTAGTTCCGGAAGGCGATGACGCCACTGCTAACGTTGGCACCTCGCATCCAGCTGGAAGTAGTGCCATAACTCATATTGGGCACTATTCAGATGGGACTACAATATTAGCCGATTCAAACAATCACAATTACAACCGTGATACTGACAATCAGCCTCAAAAAATTAAATGCCGTACTACCCTTTCTGACGAATTTGCCTGCGTCGCATCTATCGAAGTGCCCGGTCCAATCAACGGCACAGATGGTAGTGGTAATGTTACCGAACGCAATGCAAATACATTCTTCCTAGTCCTTACTCTTCCGTATGGCAATCCTACTACAACTTTCTCGGTCCAAATGTGCACCGATCGTGACACGCCACGTGGAGATTGTCTAGAAAATGGTAAGCTTTCTGTAGCAGAGTTCAAAGGCGTGCAAATCGCTGTCGACTCTACCGGTCGCGCTAATGATATGTATTCCCGCGTCGAAGCTCGTCTTGAGTTTAAAGACAACTTCCCATTTGCCGAATTCGCGCTCCAGGCCACCGGTAATGGTGATGATTCCATCAAAAAGAATTTCTATGTCACTAGCAATTGTATCAATACAGACGATCCATACAATATCAGAAGCTGTAAAGACACAGACGAACTAGACAGCTAGTTAACTATTGACAAAAATCACCCCGCGATATATAATTAATCACGTTCTTTTACATATCGCGGGGTAGAGCAGCCTGGTAGCTCGTTTGGCTCATAACCAAAAGGTCGTTAGTTCAAATCTAACCCCCGCCACCATGTTGTCTGAGCCTTAGGGCGACGGTAAATTGCCCCCCCAATTTACCGTCACCTTAAGGCTTTTTTATCTCTGTATTAATTTTTGTTTCAATTCATCTTTATATTGGAAGATAATATATCCAACACCAGCGGCAATAATTGTCGCTATAGCCCATATGGAAATAAACTCCTTTTTATCCTCATAAGTTCCAGTCGCTACAGGGTAATCTGCCCCTGTGTTTGCTATAATCTTGCGGCACCGATTTGTCTCTGGATTTCTTTCATAACCTTCTGCGCATGGTTTCAACTCGGCTGTAGCCGTTGTCGCATAGCTTTTACACCTCCCAGTTAATGGGTTACGGTACTTGCCTTCTGGGCAGGCAGCTAGAGTTGTTTCTATTGGAGATTCATTCACACAATTACCAGTTTCTAAATTTATCACCTTACCTACGGGGCATGTTTTGAATTGTTGATATGAGTTTTCTGATCCAGGAGTTAACTTATACGTTTGCTCCCATTTTCTGCTTCCGTCAGATCTATATCCAAACATAGACAAGCTTAGTCCCCGCTTTTGGCCACTATAATAAACTAAACTATCCACTATTTCTCCATCAGCGTCCACTAGTTCTATCCTGTTCGACGAAACCGGGTTCTTGGTTAATGTGATTTGCCATTCGATCGCTGGATAAAAAACTATAAATCCATGTCCGATTACAGTTTTATCGAGTGCATAATAATTATTCTTATATCTAAGGAGGCAACCAGCCAAGTCAACGGTTTCTTCTCCGCGATTAAATAGCTCGATAAACTGTTCAGTGCTTGTATTCTCATAATAAGAAAACAATTCAGAGAATTCCATTTCTCTGCATCTTGGTAGAATCGCCTCTTCTTCTGGTTCGTTAAAATGTAGACCAGGGTTCTCAACGTCAAATTTGGGTGCATAATCTTCCTTATGCGCAAAATCGCCTATCTCTTCATCATCTATTATTCTCACTAGCGTCGATGGTTTCTTAGAGGAGAATGCGCCGTAACATCCAGTTTCTTTTAATCCCCAACAAACAGCATCGATTGTTTCGTCTTCATACTTTAACTTTAGCCGTCCCGCACTTTGTGACATATTCCGTGTGTAAGTTACATCAGCAACCAACGAGGCATTTTCTGCGGCATCTACTTCTTTTGAGCTTGCTAAACGCATAAGGAGAGACTCGCCGACCATTTCGTGACCTTCAGAAAATTCATACACTACGTATTCATTTCCTGCTGATGTTTCATATATTATCGAAAGACCGGCGAGCGAAATTGAAGATTTTGGGAGTTTTGTGAGTTCAAAGAACTCCCCTACATACGGGTCAGAAAACCCAGGATTATAACTTTTTATCAAGATATTGGCTATTGTGTTGCCATTTTCCCCCATATAGACCACGCTAGAAGGAATATCTTTTTCCGGGTCTTCGACAATCTCTTCTTCAACTCTAAATTCTTCCTCGGGCTCTTCCTGTATTTCAATGGACTCTTCTACTTCTATAACAGGTTTTGCAAACACCGACACGGTATGAGCGAATATCGACAGAGCGAACATCAGGCAAATCTCTAAACAAGTACACCTCTTCCTTCTCATGCCATCACTCTACCACGCTAAGCTTTATGAATACAAGCACATGCAGGATACTTTTTTAAAAGCTTGTGTTATAATACTATCATATGGAGGTTTATGTCTCGCTTGGCATTATCATCTTAGGAGGTTTAGTTACCGCCTCACTACAGTTGCCGCTTGGCACATTACTTTTGCTATACCATGCATCGCTTGGTAAGAATATTCGCGCTAAAACCAAAAAGCTCGCCTCGTCCTTCATCTCAGGCTCCACACTTATGAATTTTCTTCTGTTGGGCACCACGCTTTTCCTAGTCTTTGTCTTGTCGCCTGAAGGAGTGTTGCCGGACATTTTCCATACAATACTATTCGGCCTACTCGTAGCCTTAGGGATTATCGCTTGGTTCTTTTATTACCGTCGCAAAGGCTCGACCGAACTCTGGCTGCCACGCCACCTTGCGCGCTATATCGATTCTCGCGCCAAGTCCACAGACAATCTCTCCGAAGCGTTCTCTCTAGGGCTTCTTGTCCCCTTATCAGAAATCCTCTTTACTTTACCTATTCTTTTTCTCTCTGCTGACGCCATTTTGCGTCTCGACGTTCTTTATCAAGCCATCGGGCTCGTTATCTTCGCAGTCTTCGGCACTCTCCCGCTACTCATTCTACGTTTCTTCATCCGCAGAGGTCGTAATGTTGCCGAAGTACAGCGCTGGCGTCTTAAAAACAAGAATTTCTTCCGTTTTTATACTGGAGCCGGCTTTATCGTCCTCGCCGCCTTCATTTTAACTTTTGTCATTCTGAAAGGAGTAGCCTAATGTCGGACCAGATTTTCTCTCCAGAAGAGCTTGTATCAGTGCTTCAATCTGACTCCAAGTCTCTCGGGTTGCCGTCTGGCTCTACCGAACCAATTATCGAGCGTGTGCTCCATGCCGTCTTAGTTTGGCTAGAAGAACGCAATATTATAACTAAAAGCGATTTAGAAAGGGTCGTAAGTTCCGAGCTCGATAAATATTCTCCAGATCTTGCCCTCGTTTATCGGAATCGCAACAAAGTGATTTAAAACATGAGCAAAAAGTTTGATTACGATCTTATTGTCATAGGCTCTGGATCTGCGGGCGCATCTGCCGCTATCTATGCATCGAATGCTGGCCTCAAGACTGCGCTTGTCGAAAGAGGGAAATGGGGAGGTTCCAGTCTAAACTACACTGATATTCCTTCACGCGCACTTTTTGAGTTTGCCCACCTATATCGTAAAGCTCAAAATGGAGCCCGCTTCGGGATTTCTAGCTCCACGCTCCGCTACAACTACCCCACCGCCCAAAACTGGAGATCCCTTACTTCGCGGCGCGCAGGAGCTGGTTCTAAAAAGGCATTTGAAGCCGCGAAGATAGCGTGCTTCTCAGGTTTTGCATCGTTTCTCTCGCCGTACGAACTAGCAGTCAAAGACCAGATTATTTCTGCTCCTAGGTTTATTATCGCGACTGGTAGTAAACTAAACACGGGGGATATAACCGGTACCGAGTCTACGGCATGTCTTACTCCAGCTGAAGCTCTCGCTACCACTCGCCCACCAAAAACAGTTTTCATAGTTGGCGGAGGCAGCACGGGCGTTGAGCTTGCTAATTATTTCGCCGAACTTGGGTCCAAAGTCACTATTGCTGAAATCGCCGAGCGGTTACTCCCACACGAAGACGAGGAAGTAGGTACTACCATCGCCCGGTATTTTGAGACTCAGCTTCGCATTAAAGTTCTCACGGAATCTCGCGTTATCGCCGTTGAAAAAAGTGTCAAACCAGGGATACAAAGAGTGGTTTTCCGGCGCGGAGGTCAAGAAAAAACCGTTGAGACTGCAACTATAGTCTTAGCTACCGGCAGCAATCCAGCCACCAATCTTGGCCTAGAAAACGCAGGGGTGTCTTACGACATTGACGGAATCACAGTTGATAATTATCTTAGAACAAAGGTTAAGCACATCTATGCCGCTGGCGATTGCATTGGTGGGGAATCATCCGCCGAACGCGCCGCCTACGAAGGTGTACTTGCCGCATCAAATTTGTTAAGTAAAGCAAAATGCCAGAGATCATACGATGGTTTTATTCGTGTCACCGATACTTTTCCTTCCGTAGCCACTAGCGGACTCACCGAGCATGAGTGCGTCGACAAACGCATCCCATACAAGAAGGTCGTTCTTCCTCTCTCGTCAGTCTCGGCTGCCAACACTAGTGATTTCCTGACTGGTTTCATAAAGCTCTTGGCAGATCACAAAAGTAGAGTTATCGGCGCTACTATTGTTTGTCCTGAAGCTCCACTAGCTATTCAAGAGGTCGCCCTAGCTATTAGGCACAAGCTCACTGTAGACCAACTTTCCTCTACGCCACATGTAGCTACAACATGGTCTGAGCTTGTCCGTCTGGCTTCTAGCAAGCTTGTCAGATAACCTGTTATACTATTGATTTTGCCTATTTTTTATGCTACATTTAAGGTAATATTACATTAATCAAAGGATTAAAAATGTATAACTACACTTACACCTACGATTATCCGACGGCTGCATCAGCAGGTGCGGGAATCTTTGCTGGATTTTTCAGCTTTTTCATGATTCTCGTTATCATCGCTTGTGTTGTTCTCGTCTACATCGCTCAGTGGAAAATTTTCAAAAAGGCTGGCAAAGAAGGCTGGAAGGCTCTCATCCCTATCTATAACACTTACACCATGCTTCAGATTCTCAGCATGGAACCACTTCTTTGTTTCCTTAGCTTCGTTCCGTTTGCCAACTTTATGCTTGGCATCGTTATGAACGTCAAGCTTGCTAAGTCCTTTGGTAAGAGCACAGGTTTCGCTATCGGCCTCATTCTTCTTGGCCCAATCTTCCAGATGATTCTGGCTTTCAGCGACGCCAAGTACAAACAGCTTCCATCTTCGATATAAGTAGTTCGATATAAAAAATACCCCGCTATAGCGGGGTATTTGTTTTTTAACTAAGCATTCGCCGCCGTTTCATCCGGCGTTGTTGGTTTATCTTCAATCGGCTCTGCCAGCTTGGCATCATTTGCATTTTTGGAAAATGCAAGAATACCAGCCATAATTGGCCAAAAGAAAATTGCTAGTACGGCGAAAGCGGTGCTACGCCCCATCTTTTTAGAAATACGATACTGGACAATGGCCATGTAGATAGACACAAGAAGCGAGAACATTAAGATGAACATGCCAACAGTTGAAGCAACTATAGCGGCCAACTGGAGACCCTCACTTAGGCCAGTCGTCGTAACATGTATCGATGATGGGCTGATCTCGGTGTAAGTTTCTGTATCATCATCGTCATAAAGATATTCACCATATTTATCCAACAAACTATTCAAATCAACATAAACACTGTCCTCGGTCACCTCAACATCTGCGCCACCATATCGTACCGAGTTGAGCTCGTCGGCGTCGGAAGCGGTCTCGTCATGTTCCGCATCAGAAACCACTGTATTCTGTGTTGTGTCTAGTTCTTCTGTTTCCATTTAATCTCCATATTAATTAATCTGCTTATGATTATTCTACCAAAACCATGGCTGTATTACCAGAATAATGATCGGAAACCCGAAAAATCTTGTCCGCCACCCCTGTATTAGCACTCTTGACATGCGAGTGCTAATCAACTACAATAGAGCTAGAAATTAGCACTGAATATTAATGACTGCTAACGAAAGGAGAAACTTATGTCAAAGATTATCGGCATTGACCTCGGCACCACGAACTCAGCGTTCGCTTATATGGTTGCAGGCAAGCCAGAAGTCATTACTAACAGCGAAGGTGACCGCACTACCCCGTCCGTTGTCGCTGTCACCAAAAAGGGCGAGCGTCTTGTAGGTAAAGTCGCTCAACGCCAACGCGTTACGAACCCGAAGAACACTATTTACGGCATTAAGCGCCTTATTGGTCGTAAGTATTCTGATAAAGAAGTTCAAAAAGATCTCGACATTATGCCATACAAAATCGTTGAGAAAGGGCATGGAGTTGCTGTGGAGATGGACGATAAGGTCTACACCCCAGAACAAATCTCCGCTATGGTCCTGTCTAAGATTAAAGCCGATGCCGAGGCTTTCCTAGGCGAGAAGGTTACCGAGGCCATTATTACTGTCCCGGCATACTTCGATGACTCTCAGCGCCAAGCCACTAAGGACGCAGGCAAAATTGCCGGCCTCGAAGTTAAGCGTATTATCCCAGAGCCAACTGCTGCTGCTCTCGCTTATGGCCTGAACAAGAATGAAAGCGAAAAAATTGCTGTCTTCGACCTAGGTGGCGGTACCTTTGATGTGTCCATCCTAGAGTTAGGTGACGGCGTTTTCGAAGTAAAAGCTACTAATGGTGATACTCATCTAGGTGGCGAAGACTTCGATAACGTTATTGTGAACTATCTCTGCGACGAGTTTAAGAAAGAGTCTGGTATCGATATCAAAAAAGAGCCAGCCGCTATGCAACGCATTAAGGATGAAGCCGAGAAAGCTAAGAAGGATCTCAGCTCCACTACGTCTGTTGAAATCAATCTTCCATTCCTCACGGCTGATGCCGATGGGCCAAAACACTTTGAGCACACTCTTACTCGCGCCAAGCTCGAAGAACTTGTCTCGGATCTGATCGATCGTCTTGAAGATCCAGTCAAGAAAGCTCTCAAAGACGCTAAGCTCAAAACTTCAGACATTGACGAAATCGTCATGGTTGGTGGTATGACCCGCATGCCAGCGGTGGTAGAAAAAGTCAAGAGCATCTTTGGCAAGGATCCAATGCAGGGCGTTAACCCAGACGAGGTAGTTGCCGTTGGTGCAGCTATCGAAGGTGGCGTTCTCCAAGGCGATGTCAAAGACGTACTCCTCCTCGATGTCACCCCACTTTCGCTTGGTATCGAAACCATGGGTGGAGTTTGCACGAAGTTAATTGATCGCAACACCACCATCCCAACCTCCAAGTCACAAGTCTTTTCTACCGCCTCTGACAATCAGCCTCAGGTAGAAATTCACGTTCTTCAAGGTGAGCGCGAGTTCGCTCAAGACAACAAGTCTCTTGGCCGCTTTATACTCGACGGTATCGCTCCGGCTCCTCGTGGAATCCCACAAATTGAAGTGACCTTCAACCTTGATGCGAACGGCATCTTGAACGTTACCGCCAAAGACAAGGGAACCGGTAAGGAACAATCCATTACCATTACCAACTCTGGCAATATGAGCAAGGAAGATATCGAGAAAGCTCAGAAGGAAGCTGAACTCCACGCCGACGAAGATAAGAAGAAGCGTGAAGCTACAGACGCCCGCAATATTCTTGAGAACAAAGTTTATCAATTTGAAAAGATGCCTGATGACTACAAGGACAAAATCTCTGATGAAGACAAGGAAACTATCAAGAAAGCTTGCGAAGCAGCTAAAGAGGTCTTGAAAGATGAGACCGCCGACAAAGAGAAGCTTGAGGAAGCCACTAAGGATCTTGACAATCGCATCATGCCTATTGGCGCCAAGCTTTATCAGCAAGGTTCATCCGATGCCAACACTGGCGATGCTACAAGCGATGGTAGTAAAGCCGACGACGACGCAGTTGAAGGTGAGGTTGTCGACAAATAGCTTTTCCGCCTAGAAATAAATAATCCGGCGATGGGCCGGATTATTTTGTTGACGCATCTTTTACAGGCATTTACGAAGTCTCTTGACTTTTCCATCCCCCTCATGCTAAAATGATACACGTAGAGTTATCAGAGTTATAAACAAACATATATAATAAATATTGTTTAAGGCTAAAAACGTTTATTGCACTCATCATGTATGTATTTGTGTATGTATGTT
>JAFZQB010000007.1 GCA_017552385.1 Candidatus Saccharimonadota bacterium | reverse complement strand
CTTTACTAACTATCATATCGTTCCTACTACCTACACTAAGATTGCTTCTTATCCTTCTACTACCGACCAAACTATTGGTACTAACCTAGACACTGAGTTCTATGCTTACGTATCTGCTGAACAGCCGGCAGGGACGTATAGTGGGAAAGTAAGATTCTTACTCATCCATCCTAACATTATCGATTCTTCTACCAATCCTGCTACGGAAACCCCGAGCGTCTTGCCAACTATGCAGACTGTATCTACATGGGGAAGCTCCGTTACTGCCGGGCAAGAAGTAATGGCCGTCGATGCGCGTGATGGTAAATTCTATACAGTTGCAAGGTTAGCAGATGGTAATCTCTGGATGACTCAGAACCTTGATCTTGATATAGATTCGACTAGAACCTACACGTCCGCAGACACGGACCTCCCTGCAAATACTACATGGACACCAAACTCCTCAACATACCCAACTAACAATAATGCATGGGCGTGGTCCGAGGCCACTCCTGAGTCCTATGATCCAGGAGAGTTGTACTGGAGCGGAAACATAGATTCTACCTATACGATTCAAACTTTTGATGCTACCGGCAATACACATTACCATGTAGGCAACTACTATAACTGGACTGCTGCGGTAGCTATGAACGATACTGCCAGCTATACTGTCGATCAGACTGCAGTCGATCAGTCTATTTGCCCTGCGGGTTGGACTTTGCCAAGACCTGGATATGGAGATGATACGCTCTACAGTCTACTTAGTGGATATAGTGTGAATACTGCTGCTATTAATTCCGGCTCTTCTTATCACGTTAGTAGCGACTTTAATATTGGCGGGGCCCCAACGTATTTCACTTATACAGGGTGCGTAGCTAGCAGCTCGGGTATTAATGGAGCAAATAATTATGGTTTTTATTGGACCAATGTTGTAAATAGCTCATCCTCCGCATATGATATGCGATCGTATGGCAGTTATGACAATTTATTTAACTACTTGTCTGGCGACCTTGGAAACGGTCGTGCCTTTGGCGAGCCGATTCGCTGCATAGCCCGCCCAGTTTCTTCAACAATCACATTTACACCGGAATAATTATCGAAGCAAAAAAATTGGAGGAGGTATATAAAATATGTATAAGAAGAAGTTCGCAACAAGCGAAGGAGTCCTTCTGTCTTTGACGCTTCTCTCCGCTGTATCATTAGCCTCTCCTCATACTTCTGCCGACTCTTCCGGGGCTGTTGATGTCTCTCTGACCATTCCATCCGTTTGCTCTCTCTCTATCACCGACGACGATTTAATACAAACCATCTATCCGGGCACAGATGATACTATAGGGGCCAGCAAGATCAAGGCTCTATGTAACGATAATGATGGTTTAGCTGTTTATGCCGTAGGCTACACGGGAGACTCTTATGGTGATAATAATCTTAGATTAGAAGGCACAGAACTCTTTATCCCGACCAGCACGGTAGAAGACACCAACTCTCGTTGGAACATGACTATTGCGGCTGCTACCGGGTCTTATGCCCCGACTATTGCCGTTGACTTTACTACTGCTCATATTATTCCAGCTCAGTACACCAAAGTAGCTTATCGTAACTCTCAAACCGATACAGGTGAAGGTGCTACTGGAGCTAACTTTACCGCCACTTTTGATGCCTATGTCTCCGCTGCTCAAGCCGCCGGTATCTATACAGGCAAAGTAAAGTTTCTACTAATTCATCCGAATATAATTGACTCTTCTACCTCACCAGTTACTGAGACTTTAAGCGTCCTGCCAACTATGCAAGATGTTTCTACTTGGGGAAGTTCTATCACTGCAGGACAAGAAATTATCGCCGTCGACGCACGTGATGGTAAGACCTACACAGTTGCGAGACTCGCAGATGGCAATCTCTGGATGACTCAGAACCTTGATTTCAATATCGACTCAACCAAGACTTATACTCCGGCCGACACCGATTTGCCCGCGAACACTACATGGACACCAAGTCATTCCACCCACGCTACCGGCGATACCGCATGGGGATGGGACAGCAATGCTCAATCCTACGACCCGGGAGATATTTATTGGAACGGCAAACTAAACCGAAATTGGGAGTCTTCTTACGAAAACTACATTTCTGACTATGGTGATCCCCATTTTCACACCGGCAATTATTACAACTGGGCTGCCGCTGTTGCCGTAGATAACAGTGATAGCTACACGGGCGACGGTGTTTTAATTGACCGATCTATTTGCCCTGCCGGTTGGACTCTTCCGCGTCCGGGGACTGGCGAAGACAGTTTTTCACAAATGCTCGCTGGATATGGTTTTACAGATAATCCTTTCCATAACGACGACACATTATGGGACATTGCGCCCCATTTTGTACTTGCGAGCGTATGGGACGGGGAGCTTGAGTTCATTGGTGCATATGGAGAGTATTGGTCTTCCGTTGCGGGTGGGCCCTATACGGCTTATGGCGAGTATTTTGACGTCGATAGCGACGAACCTACTCTTTGGCACTCGGATAATGTCGGCAGAGCATGGGCTAACTCTGTTCGCTGTATAGCACGGCCAGTTTCCTCTACTATCACCGGCCTCTAAATCGAATGATTAAAAATACCCCCTTGGGGCATTTCTTGTGATATCCTGGCGGAAGGGAGAGGATTCGAACCTCCGGAGTTTTTACGCTCGCTGGTTTTCAAGACCAGTGCCATCAACCACTCGGCCACCCTTCCGTATAGCATTATTTTATCACAAAACTACCGTCTATGCTATAATGGATACATGAAGTTACACTCTTTTAAAAAAGCTTTTACTGTCCCAGAAATGCTAGTTGTCTGCGCTTTTGCAGCCCTGCTCCTTATCTTATTCTTTATCCAGAAATCAAATGTTGATGCCATGAATCGCGACGAGAAGCGCAAAGTCGCCATCAACGCTATGTACTACGCTATCGAAGAAGGCTTTTACGAAGAGAATCAATATTACCCAGAAGAAATCAGCGAAGAAGTCCTCACCGTTATCGATCCGGAGCTCTTTACCGATCCAAATGGATACTATATCAACACCGACTTTAGTTCATACTCATACGAAGCAACAAATTGCAAAAACAGCAAATGCAAGGGGTATACTCTTCGTGCTGAGCTGGAAAAAGAAGACGATTATATCAAACGCAATCGTAACTAAAGGAGGTTATATGAAAAAAGTACTGAGTTTTGACGTCGATCAAACATTGAACGTCGCCAAGACGCCTATCACCGATGATATCGCCGATCTTTTGATCGGTTGTCTTCGCGCCGATTTCGCCATCTGTCCAATTTCCGGCCAAAAATTCGACCAGTTTCTCATCCAAATAGTTGATTGCTTGACTAGACGTGGCGCCAAGCCCGAAGACCTCAAAAACCTTCACCTCTTTGTTGCTCAAGGTACTCAGTATTATCGTTATGATGTCGCTAAGAAAGATTGGCAACAGGTCTACAGCTACCCGCTCACAGATGAGCAAGTAGAGAAAATCACCGATGCTATCCGCTCCGCAGCTGAAGAACTTGGCTATTGGGAAGAGGACAAGCTGCAACCAGGTGATGAGATCATCGAAAATCGCTTGTCACAAGTAACTTTCTCGGCCCTCGGTCAAAAAGCCGGTACCAAAGAGAAATATGCTTGGGACCCAGACCACAAGAAGCGCGAGCAAATTGTCAAACGCGCCAAAGAACTAGCTCCTGAGTTCGACTATGAAATCGGTGGCACCACTTCAATCAACGCCATTACGCCTGGCATGAATAAAGTCTTCGGCATGACTCACCTCATGGAAGAACTCAACGTCAAGAAAGAAGACATCCTATATTTTGGCGACATGACTCAACCCGGCGGCAACGATTATCCAGTTGTTCAGATGGGCATCGACACCATTACCGTACGCACGCATGAGGACACTGCTTTTGCTCTCCGCGGCATTCTCGGAATTACTGGCAATTTAGCCTGATCACCCCTGTTAACTAACTTATTGAAGCGCGTGTGAAAATTGCGACATTTTTCGCGCATTAAACTTGCGCTTTCAGAAAATAAAGAGTAGAATAATCATTATGAAGACTTATATCATTGGCAACTGGAAAATGAACTTTACCGTAGGAGAGTCGTCACTCTACCTGCATAAATTATTACAAAAAGTCCGCTCATACCGTGATATAGAAGTTGTAGCCGCCCCTTCACTTATGGCTATACAATCCCTTTCATTGCAGACCGACCGCCGCAAAATCAAGCTAGCTGCACAAAATTTCTATCATCGTGATTTTGGCGCCTACACCGGCGAAGTTTCTATTGCCCAGCTTCGTTCTCTCGTTGACTACGCCATTGTTGGCCACAGCGAGCGTCGCTATATTTTTAACGAATCTGACAAAGATATCCGCGCTAAAGTTGCCGCTGCTATCAGAAATGGTCTCACGCCAATTCTCTGTATCGGTGAGACTGATGCCGAGCGTACATTTGGCGAGACCGCCGATGTTCTTCGCGACCAGCTTCTTGGTGGCCTTTCTGAAGTTTCCGCTGAAGACATTTCCAAGTGCATCATCGCTTATGAGCCGGTCTGGGCTATCTCTGGCCATGATAAAGCCGCAAAGATTGCTTCTCCACTTGATGTTAAAGACGCCTTTGCGCTTATTCGCAAAATTCTCAAAGAAACTTACGGCAAAGAGGCGGCTGAGGACACTCCTCTCCTCTTTGGCGGCAGCGTTAAATCCGTTAACGCCGAGTCATATTTATTGCTCGACGATTGTAATGGTCTCCTTATTGGTGGGGCTAGTTTGATTGCTTCGGAATTTACTGATATAATAGAAATCGCTAAACGAGTTAAAGATGCCAATACCCAAAGCTAAAAAGACCGTACGCTACATGGATTTTATCAGTCGGAAGCCTTCCGAGAATTCCGACCCTTTAGCGTCACGTCCTGATGCACGTCCCGCTAAACAACTCCACCCTGTTGTAAGAAAAGCACGATCTGTTGCTGATCAAATCCCATCTAAAGGCTCTCATGAAGATAAGCTCCACCATATGGCTATTAAGAAAGAGCCAGAACTTACCGTCAAAAAGGAGGTCAAGAAGCCGCTCATCTCTCGTGAGCCAGCCACTTCACGCGACCTTTACGCGGAATCAATTGACCCAGATAGGCCAAAGTCAGCTACGCAGACGAAGTACCCAGATGACCTTGCTATTAAAGCCTCCGCAGCCCTGTCCGGTAATTCCAAGCCTGCCGAAAAGTCTCCGAACGGAGACAGCTCTACAGCTAAGAAGTCGCCGTTCTTGTCGCACTACACTGTTGATAAGCGCCCACTTTCAAATTCTGTGCCAGCCAAGAAGGGCGAACAGTTCGAGAAATTATCGTACCTCGGCGTTGGCGATCAGGGGTCTGACTCGTCTCTCAAGAAAAATATCTACGCAAAACCAGAATCATCCACCGAAGATAGTCCCGAAAAGACAACTTCAAAAGACGATACCGTCAAGATTATTGACGACACCGCGGAGAAGCGTGGAGTTCCTGCCTGGGTCATTATCCTTATCACCATCATTCTCGGTGCCGCCGTCGGCGCTGGTGCCTATTTCCTCATTCCATGATGATTGTATCTAAATAAAAAATTAAGCCCTCAGAGGCTTATTTTTTATGGTGCGGGTAGAGAGAATCGAACTCTCATCTCAAGTTTGGAAAACTTGCATACTAACCACTGTACTATACCCGCGACAATAAACATTATACAAAATTTACGATACGAAAACAAGAGTATAATAGGTGGCAAACATAAGCAACATAAGACCACCCTCGATGCGATTTATCTTGTGATTTGTGACCGAGAAAACGAAAAGCAATGCAGCAGAGCCCACCAAAGCGATCAAGTCTATAACCGAGAACCCGGCCGGCGTAACTGCTCCGAAGATTGCTACCGGGATACCTAGTACCACGCAGATATTAAAGATATTGGAGCCAAGAATATTACCAAGTACCAACTCGGTTTCGCCCTTCTTGGCGGCTACGACGGTAGTAACTAACTCAGGAAGCGATGTACCAAGAGCAATAACAGTCAAAGCTATCACACGCTCGGATATGCCCATAGCGGTAGCGAGCGAAGAAGCGGAGTCAACTACTAGGTTTGAGCCGATTATAATGCCGGCTAGACCAAGGGCGGTGAAGAGCAGTGAAAGCCCCAATTTCCATTTCGGCTTCTCGCGCTTATTTTTGTCGCGAGAATGAAGCGCCATAGACACAAGATAATATAGAAAGATGCCAAAGAACAGTAATATAGCCATTCCGTCGGAACGGGTAATCTGATTAATCTCAGCAGAATTAAGTTGCACGTCGAGAAATAGCACGACAAGAAGGGAAGAGATTAAGATACAAATCGGGATTTCTTTTCGAATAGTCTCCTTGCGAATCGCGAGAGGTCGGATAAAGGCCGCTAATCCGAGAATGAGGAGAATATTTAAGACGTTAGAGCCGATAACGTTGCCAAGCACCATGTCCGTTGAGCCAGAAGAAAGAGCCTTAATAGAAACCGCCAATTCTGGAGCGGAAGTGCCAAAAGCGATGATAGTAAGGCCGATTAGTGTCTTAGATACTTTAAAGTTTGTTGCAGTCGAGGCTGCGCCATCCACGAAGAAATCAGCGCCCTTAATTAGTAAAACAAATCCTACCACAAGTAACACAATTTGTAGAACTATATTCATAAGCTTAATTATAGCATAGTTATATATAGAAATAAGAGCATCTTTAGGATGCTCTTATTTCTATGGGGTGGGATATCGGGATCGAACCGACGACCTTCTGGACCACAATCAGACGCTCTAACCATCTGAGCTAATCCCACCAGATCCATCAAATTGTACCACAAATCCGCTGCTTTGGGAAGCCGAGGCTTAAGGCAATATTATATACAGGTATAGCCACCATCGACTGGCATAATCAAGCCCGTTACATAAGAGGCTTCTTTTGACGCCAAGAAGACTGCTGCTGCATCCAGCTCTCCAGGCTTGCCATATCTCTCCATCGGTACATGTATCTTGGCAAACTCCTGAAATTGCGGAGTGTCTAGCACTGGCTTCGTCAACTCCGTTTCAAAATACCCAGGGCAAATCGCATTACAAGTCACACCCTTGGTGGCAAGTTCGGCAGCTACGGCGCGCGTGAAGTTTACTACGCCGCCCTTAGACGAATGATACGCTACGGTGTGAATCTCAGTATTTCCAACCAACCCATACATTGAGGCTATATTAATAATTCGCCCATAGCCATTCTCGACCATTAGCTTGCCAAATGCCCTTGTCATCTTAAACACACTAGTTAGGTCTGTCGCGATCGTAAAATCCCATTCTTCATCGTTCATCTCTAGTGCGCCTTTGTCTTTAGAACTTCCCGCGCAGTTTAACAAAATATCTACTTTGCCAAATTCTTTCTTCACTTTTTTCGCGGCCGCATCGATCTCATTACTTTTAGTTACATCTACCTTTACTGGCAAAACCTTTACTTTGTAAGCCTTCTCTAGCTCTTTTTTTAATTCTTCTAGCCTTTCAATGCGACGTGCTAATATCGCCAGATTCGCGCCTTGTCTCGCGAACGCTTCTGCCATCTGGCGGCCGAGTCCGCTACTGGCTCCCGTTACGACCGCAACTTGTCCTTTCAAATCAAACATAATAGCTCCTCTCTTTATATATTTAATTCTGATTCAAATAATCTATCGCCGCATTTGCCGCTATTGCGCCGTCAGATGTGGCGGTCACTAGTTGATGCAATTTCTTTGAGCGGGTATCGCCAGCGCAGAACACACCTGGAGTACTCGTGGTGCAACTCTCGTCGGACTTGATATACCCCTCGCCATCCAGCTCTACAAAGTCACTGAACCTTCCATTGTCAGGCTCGCGGCCAATCGTGACAAACAGACCGTCTATCGCTAAACCTCTTGGGTCATTTGAAGCTTCTTCCGAAGAAGATGATTTTAAAGTGACGCCGGTAAGTTTATCGTTGCCGGCTAAGGAAACAATCTCATGACTAGAAATTATCTCAACATTGTCTATACTCCTAGCTTTCTCAACCAAGTGTCTCTCAGCACGCGGCTCCGGCTTACGGAAAACCCAATATACCTTTGCGGCGATTCCAGCTAGATACATCACAGAATAGGCTGCTGTGTTCCCGCCACCATACACCGCTACGACCTTATCTTTGTAAAATGCGCCATCGCAAGTAGCACAATAACTTACTCCATGCCCGGTCAGCTCGTCTTCGAGAGGAAGTCCGAGCCTTCGCTCCCTCGACCCATTCGCTATAATAACAGCGCCAGCAATCACTTTCTCGTCATCAGTTCTCACCACGAAGCCTTCATCGCTTCGCGCGATTCCTAACGTTTCGACCGATAAAATTTTTCCGCCAAAACTTTCCACTTGTTGCTTAAGATTTTTCGCAAATTGCTCTCCGGTTGATCCGGGCAGCCCAGGATAATTCTCTAATTTAGTTGTAGCTAATATCTGCCCGCCGGGCATAGCTTTCTCAGCTAGTATTACAGATTTTTTTGCTCTCAGAGCATATATAGCCGCGGTCATCCCCGCTGCCCCCGCTCCAATAATCAAGACATCACATTTATTCATACTTTTATTTTAACATAGCTATAGGAAAAAGATGTAGATAAGCAATCGCCTCTGGAATCGCCAGAACTAAGCATATACTTGACAAATAATCAAATTCGTGTTAGAATGGAAGCATGTTTCCAATTGGGGGAGGCATATCCGGAACACGATCTTTTAATATTTGAGGAGGGTATAGCAATGTTTGGAAGAAGAAAAAGAGATACTTGGGCCGATACATCGACCCCCGTAACACCGACCAGATCATCCACGACCCGTGAACCCAGAACCAGCAGCCGGCGCCGTACCACTGGCACTTCTGCAAGCGGAACCCCATTCGTCAGTGCCTTAGAAGGCCTTCTCTATGTCAAGGCAGGCTACAGAACTCCCGAAGGCGGTCTCGCGGAAAAACTCATGACGCCGGAAGAAGCGCGAAGAGACGCTGTCCTCGGCAACCTTTCCGCGCTGGACGACAAAGAACGCTACTGGCGCATGCCGGACGAATATCTCTCGGACAGAGAGACAGTAATACGCGAGTACTCCGACGAAGCTGTTATCGAGAAACTGAAGAAACGAATCAGGGAAGATGCTGCAGATGTTGGAGCCAATGAAGCCTACGTAGCGAGGCGTCTTGCGGAGATCGGCATCGTGGGTGGTAAAGCCCATAGACGCCAGGATGCAGAAAAAGCTGGCGCCTACCTCGGCATGATTCCCGAGTTGTTCGTACTCGACGAGAAAGGCGCTCCACTCGAAACAGAAGATGGACAGTGGGTCCTCTACGTGCCGCCGGTAACACCGGAAACCACCTAATCCCTCCCCCAACTAAGCGCCCCGAAAGGGGCGCGTTTTTATTATGCTTATACTAAATTTCCAAACTAGTCAAGCTTATGTTCTAGATATTGACAAAATTGCTTATGTGTGGTATAATGGTCGCAGTCTGTATAAGAGCGTGTTAGATCTTATATAAACGGTCATTAAAACCGAATCATCCCAGACACAAACGCATTGTCTGGAATCCAATACGAACTGATATATTCTACGAAGAACGGGGAGGATCATTCTATGGACAACATCGGAAAAATCATCTTGGTAGTGGCTACTACCATCGTTGGCTTTTTACTCTACGACAACCTCGAGAGAAGACGCAAAAAGGATTTCCTCGAAACCCATGAAATGTCGAGGGAAGAGCGCTGTGCTCGCGAGAGAGAAGACCGGGACAATCACTGGGCACTCATTGCTCGGCTGATTATCTGGCTCACCTGCGCGATTTTCGCCTTCCTCGGCGATACGCTGGGCGTTATTCTCACAGTACTGTTTACTATTGAAGCTTTATGGCGCATTTACTACGAAGCGTTTGGAGCTGTGAAGAGCAGAGTTGGTTCTCTGGTCTTTTTAGCTATCCCGTTCGGAGGTGTTGCCGCGGCATACTGCACGAAGCCTACCGGCATTATCGGGGGAATCCTTATCGGAATCCTCGCGGTTGTGCTGGTACAAATCTGCCACATGATCGGAAAAATCTACAGAGAACATGACAGGGAGGAGTGATACTATGTTCAAACGTTTCCCGGTTATCAGCCGGCTGATCGTCGCGGCCATTGTGCTCGCGCTGCTCGGCCTGCTGATCTGGGGGGGTTGGACCCTTGCCTACAATCAGGGCTGGGTCTCACGTGCACCCACCTGGGATTTCGCCTCCCTTTTGGAGCCTAATCCTACGGATGCGCCCCCCGAAAGAACAATTCCCGAAGTGACGGAGCCGCCTGCTCAGCAGGCCACAAATCCGCCACCCGCGGATCCAACTCCGGAACCGACAGCAGTCCTGACTCCGGAACCGACAGCAGTCTTGACGCCGCAACCTACAGCGGTTCCGACACCGGAGCCGACACCCGTTCCTACGCCTACGCCAGCCCCGCAAGTCGTCTTTGCCCCCACAGGTAAAACGGCGTCCTTCACCATCGATAACCAGACGGTTACACTCGAAACGTTCACCTATTCTGGTGGATGGCTGAAAGGAAGCGACCCGTGGTTTATCGCCAAGAACAGCAATCTCGCGAAAGAGGTTCCCGAAGCTTTCGGTATGCCGATTTCCGGTGATGAATGGGCGATGCGTACCACCAACTGGCTAAAGGCAGCAGTTTCGGATCCCTGGACACTTACCTGGTTCAGGTTTCAAATGCATCTGGAAGACTTCAAGAATATGGATGAAGTCAACCAATACGCGGATAAACTCGCCAATCTTCCTTCTGGAGAATATGACAAGATCGCCAACGAGGCGCTTACGAAATTCTTTAAGAAGATCAATGGCGGTCGCGGAGAAGTTGATCCCAACTGGGAACTCGAAGTAATGCTGAGAGAACCCGGCGAAGGAAAAATTCTCGAACTGTTCGGTAGAAAATATTCTGATTCAAACAATACGCCTGACCTGGTTGTCACCTTCTACGCCAAGGGAGAAGAGACGAGTTTCGTCTCTTACAAGGGCGCCTGGAAGGTCGCAGCCGCCGCAGCAGGAGTAAATGCGAACAGCTATCGAGCACGTGCATACATAAATCTGACCGAGGGCGGAACTTGGAAATGGAAGACCAAAGGCGGTGGAGGCACACCTCCTAGTGAGGAACCGACGCCGACACCTGCGCCTACCCCGACCAAGAAGCCGCGTCCTACTAAGGACCCGTCGCAGCGTCCGACAGTATCAGACGCGCCAATCGGTGGCGGAGAAACAGATCCGCAGCACTCAGCCGATCCACATACAACGGATCACGTTGAGTCTACGCCGACTCCGTCCACCCCGACAGCAACCCCCGAACCGACGGCCGAACCTACACCGGTACCCACTGCTGTAGTAAGGCCTACGGAAGTCTGTCAGACAGAAGCGCCTCCTCCGATCCGCGAGGATCAGAATACACCGCCTCCGTCTGACCCGGGACATAATGTCCCCACGGAAAAACCCACTGGTACAGGGGACGACACGTTCGACCCCAATTCAGTCTAAGTTCGTATTGGAGCACCTTACCCACGCCTAGGCGGCTTCTCCGCCTAGGCAATTCCCAAGTTTGCATCTGAGATGATTCGGCTTTAGGCTACGACGCATTTTAACAATTCGGCTAGTCAAAAGAGAGTTTTTAGAGGTGATTTTTTAAATTACCCCTAGAAAAATAATATTAACTATGTTAACCTGATAATAATCTTATAAAGGAGTTATTATGAAAAACATTAAGTCCGTTCTCGGCGTTGCAGCTATTACTGCTGTAGCCGGAACTGCTCTCGTCGCTACCAACGTTTCCGCTTGGGGCGACTCCGACGGTGGTCGTAAATCTTACACCATCGAGGAAATCAATAATGGCGCTATCGACGATAAGATCGTCTTTAACTCCATTTCTGACAACCCTGACTTGAATGAGCTTTACTTCGTTCAAGCCCGTGCCGCTGACTCCAAGAATATCTGGAATGCAGATTACATTGAAGTCGAGAATGGCAAAGAATATATTGTGCGTCTTTATGTCCACAATAACAACCCTCGCGGCACTGAAATGGTCGCGAAAGATGTGACTGCTAACGTAAACGTTCCAACTGAATCTAGTAAATCTATTACTGTCACTGGTACCGTTTCCGCTTCTAACAGCACCCCAGCTAAGGTTTGGGACGAAGTCGTCTTCAAATCTGACACTAATACTTTCCACCTAGAATACGTTAAGGGCTCTGCTCTTATCGAGAACAAAGGTAAAATTGGTGGCACTACCCTAAGCGACAACCTCGTTATGGGCGGTACTACTCTTGGTTACGATAGCCTTGACGGTCAGATCCCTGGCTGTTTCGGCTATGCTGCTATTGTCACTTTCCGTGTCAAGGCAGTTTACGACTATGACTTCTCTGTCACTAAGCTCGTTCGTCTTGCTGGTGAAACCGAGTGGAAGAAACAAGTCTACGCCAAAGTTGGTGATACTGTTGAATACAAAATCACCTACAAAAATACTAGCGACTCTCTTGAGAAAGACGTCGTCCTCTTCGACAAACTTGGTTCTAACCAAACTTACGTTCCTGGCTCTACCAAGCTTTACAACTCTAACTACAAAGAGGGCCTCGCTCTTCAATCTGATGGCCTAACTACTTCCGAAGGTATCAACATCGGCGATTACAAAGCTAATGCTGCTGCCGTCGTCACCTTCCAAGTTACTATGAAAGATGACAACCTCGGTTGTGGTGGTGATAACGTTCTTCGCTCTTGGGCTCAAGGTTACATCGGTCACGAAGCAACCATGAAACAAGATTACGCTGACGTTCTTATCTACAAAGGCTGCCCGGAACCAACTGAACCGGTTAAGCCAGAACCAGAACCAGAACTCCCAGAGACTGGTGCTAGCGACATCGCTGCCACCGCTCTTGGTGCTGGCTCCCTCGTTACGGCTGCTGGTTACTTCTTGACTAGCCGCAAACGCTTCTAATTAAAGCTTGACCGCTCCCGAGAAGCCATTGTTAAACGAATTTCCCCCGGATTATATCCGGGGGATTTTCGTTGTCTATGCAAAACGCTCTTGCTTTTTTCTTAAAATATAGTTATACTAAAACCAAGTAGGGTGCAGAAATAAAAACATACTCATATAGAAAGGGATTCATTATTTTATGTACAAGCAAATAACATCATTCAGCATGGCGCTTTTTGCTCTTACTTTCCTTTCTGGCCTCTTCCTCACTTCGCCCACCACCTCAGCTAGTTCTTCTGGCACAGTTAATGTTTCTATCACCGTCCCATCTGTCTGCTCTCTTTCTATCACTGATGATGATCTAGCACAAACTATCTATCCTGGTACAGACGATACTATAGGCACTAGCCATCTCAAAGCTCTATGTAATGATGGTGAAGGACTAGCTATTTACGCCATAGGCTACACAGGGAATATTAACGGTGACAATAATCTTCGCATGTCTGGCACAGACAACCTTATCCCATCCAGTATTAGCAGTGCTGATCCCTCACGCTGGAACATGAAAGTCTCCCACAATACTGCAGCACAAGGAAACCTCACCGCTACTATTTCTGATGGCACTAATGGTACCGAAGACTTCACTAATTATCATATAGTTCCAAGCACAAATACTAAAATCGCTTCCTACCCTTCTACTACTGACCAAACTATTGGCGCCAACCTAGACACTGAGTTCTATGCTTACGTAGCTCCTAATCAACCGGCTGGTACTTATGAAGGTAAGGTGAAGTTTACCTTAGTGCATCCAAGTAGCCATGCCGCGCCACCAGGCTCCATGTTGGATACTGGTGCAAATGTCAACATCAAAATGAAGTCGCTTGCTTCCGGAGCAGCGATTACTTCAGCAATGACCTCTACTGGCGACATCAAAGCTATTCATACGGCCGACTCTCTTCCAGAAGATTTTGAACCAACCGAAGCCAACACTATCTCATTACCAGACGCCAAGTATCCAGTCTATATCTTCTTCGATAACACTGATAATCTTGGTATTATGTATGTATACACAGAAGGTGATACTGTTGTAATGAGCCAAGACTCGGACCAGATGTTTAGAAACAATACAAGTCTCTCTGATATATCCGGGCTCGCCGATTGGGATGCGTCATGGGTAGAAAGCATGGTTAGTATATTTGCGCGCGACACCAGTTTAACGTCAGTATCTGCCTTAGCGAATTGGGATACGAGCAGTCTAACAAATCTTGCCGCTGCATTTGGTTTTACTAGACTTACTTCTCTTTCTGGTCTGGAAAATTGGGACGTTTCAAATGTAACGCAAATGTACAATACATTTACACGCACCCAAACGCTATCAGATATTTCTGCCTTAGCGAATTGGGATACGAGCAGTGTGGAAAACATGAATCAGCTTTTCTACGAGAACCAGATCACGGATCTGACCCCTCTCGCCAATTGGGATGTGAGCAACGTCACTAGTATGCAAAATGCTTTTGTTTACTCGTATGCCCTTACGTCGCTACATGGTTTGGAAGAATGGGACACGAAGAATGTTACTTCGTTAGCGACCGCGTTTTGTGAGTGCCCACTCCTAACCGACATTTCTGCTCTCGAGAACTGGGACACATCTAAAGTCGAGGATATGTCATATCTATTTTACGAATCGAAAGAAATAGCAGACGCTTCTGCTCTCGCGAATTGGAACACTTCTAATGTTACGAATATGGCCGGTATGTTCCAACACGTTCTTGCGCTGACATCGATAAATGTATCTAATTGGGATACTAGCAACGTAACAAATATGGCCAGTATGTTCGCGGTCGGAGAAAGCTGGGAGGGCAATGGCCAGCTAACTACGATAATCGGCTTAGAAAATTGGGACGTATCAAATGTTACTAATATGACATCCATGTTTTATGGCGCGGGACAAATGACCAGCTACCCAGGCATAAAGAATTGGAATGTATCTAAAGTAGAATCAATGAACCATATGTTTTGCGATAACTTCAAGCTTGAATCTCTCGATCTCTCTAGATGGGATGTTTCGAGCGTCAAGACTATGTGGAATATGTTTAATGATGCTAAGGTACTTACTACAATAGGTGATGTATCTCATTGGAACACTGCTAGCCTAATTGACGCCGGAGGTTTCCTTACGCGAGCAGCTGCCTTTGTCGGCGATAATGGCACGCTCGATCTTTCCGGCTGGAACACAAGCAACGTGAAAGATATGACGCAGATGTTTATGGGATGCTCTAGTTTGCAGGTTATTGACCTCTCCGGATGGAATTTTGACACTCTTACTAACGAAGCTTGGGATGGGGCAGGGGAAGGTATTTATTATGCATATTCCACTGGCATGAGAACTACATTTAAAAACACTACAAATCTTCAAACCGTTTACATCTCGCAACCCAGCCTTAATTCGTATAATGCAGCCATCTCTAGAGGTGTCGAGATGACCGATCAATGGTCTGGTTCCAATATTTCAAGCTTCACCATTAAGCCATAATAACGACACTCATTCCTCCACATCAAATCCACATAGATGGTATAATAGCTTTATGAAGATTACAAAGTTCGACCATTCAACAATCCTTTTAGAAAAAGAGGGCGAGAAAATCATTTTTGACCCTGTCGAGATTACTCACGCTTTGCCTAAGCTCGAAGGCATTATTGCTATTATTATTACGCATCGCCATGGCGACCACTGCCAACCAGAAGTCATCAAACGGATTATGGCAGACAACCCAAATGCAAAGATTCTTACAACCAATGACAATCTCGCGAACTTCACCGAGTTTGACTCCGATCCAGTCAACGATGGAGAAACGAAGCAAATCGGTAAGTTCAAACTCAGCTTCTTTGGTAAATATCATGCTTTCATTCTCCCTGGAGTTATTCTCTGCGAGAACACCGGAGTTATCATAGACGACACAATTATCAATCCAGGCGACTCGTTCGATACTCCACCAATCAAAGCACCGATTCTTCTGGTGCCATTTTGCGCCCCATGGTGTAAAACCTCAGAAGTTGTAAACTATATCAGTAAAGTTAGGCCGCAAACAGCCATTCCGGTACATGATGCCCTTCTTTCTGATTTTGGCCAAGGGATAACCTACAATGTTGTTAATGGCGCCTGTGAGAAAATCGGCACCACGCTCAAATACCTTCGCCCCGGCGAAGCAATGGATTGCTAAGTAGATAAAATAATCCCCCGGGTTTGCCGGGGATTATTTTTTTAGAAGCGTCGATTACCGCCGCCAGGCCCAAACATTCCTCCACCTTGTCCAACCTGCGTTGTCTTACCAAACAAAGTCACACTAGTATATTCTTCATCGTTCACATAAATATGATAGGTCTCACTTTCCTTAAACAGCTCACTACTAAATGATGCATGCTGAAAACTCTTCAGACTCTTATGCTCAAGAATAGTGTTCCCGTCGTCATCTTTTACGGTTATTTTTGTTTCGGCACTATAAGTTGATGCAAAGAACACAGACAGGGAATATTTAGATGATGATTCTCCTGGAGCCGTCGCCATCCCGCTCGCGCCAAACGCAATTACTGACCCGCCGTTGTAAACAATACCAGTCTCTGAATCAAGAGCCCCGTTGCCGTTGCCGGTCGGCCCATCAACAATCACAATACCGCCATTAAGATAAAGCGCCCCATTGCTATCGATCCCGTCGCCAGCGGCATCAACATATAATCTTCCGCCGTTGATATATATAGCATATTCATTCGAGCTTTGTTGATATCTTCCCATGCTTGGTGATGAATTGTCGTTACCGCCAGCAGCATTTAGACCATCGTCTCTAGAAGTGACAGAAATATCTCCACCATTGATAGCGATATTGGCTCCCTCTAATCCTTCATAGCTCTTTGCAATTTGAATAGTCCCGCCGTTTATTTCTAATGATGATTCAGCATGTATACCATCATCATCCGCGCTCACATAAATCTCTCCACCATCTATCTTTACCCAACCTTTACCAACCTCTTCGCTATTATTGGACTTTATTGCATCACCCCCGGCAGTTATGTCGAATCGTCCATCAACGATATATACTGAATCTCTACCACGAATCCCTTCATCCTTAGCGGTTATCGCATATGTACCGGAATTAATCTTAAGGTCATCTTTACCAACAATCCCATCCTCGTAGTTCGCCTCAATTATAAGTATGCCTGAACCTTGTAGCACCATATCATCATGCGAGAATAGCACCCCACATACATCTTCATCCCATCCAGAGTACGAAGAAGTATCGGTTAATTTATTCACGCTTCCGTCTGCTGTTTCTATTGTTACCATCTTTGCTTCGGCGACGTATATTGCTGGACCAGTATTGTTTGTAATCGTAACACCATCAAGTATTAATTTGACTGCACCGAGAGAATTAATCTCGATGTAGCCATTTGCTAGTTCACCAGTTAAACGATACTGCCCAGCCTCAGTGATTGTTCTTTTGCCTGTGCCAGACAATTCTATCGTGTTCTCGGCGTACTTTTCCCAATTAACACCAGTATCATTGATATTATTGTCTAGTGACGTTTTCCCGTCACCATTAGCTCCACCAAGAATTAGTGCAACGACAATTACTACCACAAGCAACAACCCAATCATTACGAAAGGAAACCATTTATTCTGCTCTTTTTCTCGCTTTTCTGGCGAGTTATCTGGCAATTCTGTCGCAATTTCCGTACGCGCTTTAATATTCTTCCTACCTCTGTTCTCTGGTAAAATCTGTTCAGTTTTGCTCACTAAATTAATGCCTCCTTTGACACGTGGCTGAGCAATACTTTCAAATTCGAATTCTTAACCCTAATTGCATCCAAAAACTCTTTCTCGCTCGCCGTTTTCTTTAAGCTTACTTCGTAGGTCAGCACATAAAGGCTGCCCATGTTGCTAGTCTTGCTTTTAACTAACTCATGATGATTTGTGAATTTCTTGAACTCCGCATCAAACGCATGTGTATAGTCTAGGTCTTCTGGAATGGTAATCTGAAGTGTCTGTGGCTGCGCAGCAAGATTGAAGATATTCGTCTTCGATAAAATTAAAATCACAATTACAGTAATCGCTGTTATCACAGCAGCAAATAGGATGTGGCCCATACCAAGTGCTAGACCAACTGCCATAGCAAAGAATACACTCGAGATTTCCTTTGAGTTTCCTGCAATTGAACGGAAACGAATTAGCGAGAATGCGCCAAGAATCGCAATCGAAGTGCCAAGCGATCCATTCACCATTAGCATTACTACTTCAACAAGTAGCGGCAATATAGTTAGCGTGATTAAGAAATTTCGGCTCGTCTTGCTGGTTTTCAAGTGCGTGAATGCGATCACAAGTCCGAGCGCCAACGCCACACCGGAACACAGCATAATTGTTGTGATATTGAGTCCTGCCGCCGCTGTATCAAACACACTGTTAAACATTATTTTTTATTCCTTTCGTTTATTAGTTGATAGATTTTACCATATTTTGAAAACCGAACTGGATATATATGGAGTCGACTTAACTCTTCGACGAACCACGGAGGCATTGCGTGCATAGTTTTTACTTCCATGATTATCGAGTGCTTCGGGTCGGACGTATTCGGAAAATATTTTTCGCCTTCTCCACCCTTTTCTAGCTTTAGTTTATTGAGTCTAAATCTTAAATTCTCGTCGAATGTTAATCGAAAACCACGATCGTCCTTGCCGCGAAATGCCGTTCGGTCGGATACGATGATGAGCTTTGGTTTGAGCCCAAAGTACTTGACCAAATAATCGAGCTCACGCGCTACTTGCATCTGCTGGATATCGCCACCGGATGCTTTCTCGGCGATCTTTACCAAATCTTGACCCTTATCTATATATGCATAGAAATCTTTAAGAGGCATCACTAGTCTACGCTTATTCCCGATTTTCTTCTTGCCGGTATTCAACTTGGTTTTTACCTCAAAGAATACTTCCTTAGATTTTGTTGGCACATTATAAGATCTTACGCGTACTTTCTCACGAAAGTTTGGTCGGTCAATCGTCTTAATTGCCAAATCAAAATTGTCCGTATCAAGATAAAGACTTAAAACTTCTTCTTTATAATATTCGTCATGAGCTAGCCGTTTACTTACCGCCTTCATCAATGCAGATTTCTCTTGCTTAGTGATGAGGTACTTTTCTTCGACGCGTGCTATAGTCCGGTCGCTAGCGGTCAGTACTGCTTTTGCTTTCATGATAATACTATTATATCGTAGAAAGCTTAAAAATACTTGAGTTTTTTAAGGATTAATCGACCCGCGCGACCCCTGATTCCATTGATTTTTGTTCAAATTGTGTTATAATATATACATATGCCACTTCTGGTGCGCATAAATCTACGACAGGGGGTGCACATTTCATATGAAGCTGGATAAAGCTTTAAAGCTAACTACAGAAGGAACTACTGGCAAGATAGAAGAAAAAGAAATCAAGGCAATGATCAGCCTGATTAACGGGGAAAAGGTATACTCGTTCTCTGGTCTCAACTCGGCGCTCAGGCTAACTCCCGGTATTCAGACTATCAAATTCATCAGCGATGATAGCGGCGTCTTCGAGATCCTTATGGCCATGTTCGATTCTAGTGAAATTGCCGGCCCTCAGAATATTGAGCTAGAAGTTATATTCCCGAAAAAGGGCCGCAAGAAGTATGACTATGAAATCGGCTTCCATCTGAACGACAAGTGGTATCAGTTAGGCTACGGCTTATTTAATGAGTTCGTCCAAGAGCTTAACAAACGTGCCAAAGCTCAAGCTATGGACCGGAGAACTATCGTCTTACCTACTTCTATATGTGCCAATACAGTCGTTTCCTAATACTCGCACCTTTAGTCCAGAAAGACCCGCCCTCACGGGTCTTTTTCATGCTATAATAAAGCTAATGGAAAAACGCATCAAAGCTTACGAAAAATATATCGCCAAAGAAACTTCAAAAGACCTCAGTGCTAAAGAGCGCGAGGAGCTCATCGAGTATCATCGTGAAATGGTCGCCAACTTTCAACGCGAACGTATCATTCACTTACTTATCATGCTGTTCTTCGTTGCGGTCTCCCTCGTTCTTATCGGCATTCTCGTATGGACTATACTCGAGCTCGGCTTCGTTTTGGAAATGTCCGCCTACTACGCCCTCGTTCTTATTATGGTGGGTTTAACTATCGCCTACGTTCGCCACTATTATTTCCTAGAGAATCATGTTCAGGCCCTTTACGACTATACAAAAATTCTAATGATCGAATCAAGGAAATAGCAGAACACTAATATAGGTCTTCTCGCATATACTCGACGTCTTCCCATACGTCACGCAACGCTTCTTCTTCCGCATCACCAATTTCGGCATGATATCCATCAAGCGACTTGAACGGTGCGAACTGGCCAGCACGATCGTGCGCTGGCATATAGGGTCTTTTCGGGTCATGGAAATGCGGCATATTTATGATGTCATCATACTCGCTCATGCCTTATGCCCTCCAATCTGCCCATGTCGCTTAATCGCGGTCGCTTCTTTTTCAAAATTCACGCCCTTAAGAATCGCGTTTTTGCCATATCGTCTTTTAATTTCCAGAATTGCTTCTGTTTGCCGCTCGCTACGTTCTTTTTCTTTTGCAAGTTTCTGATAATCTGTAAAAATATTCAGTTGTTTTGGTGGCTGCTTTTCTGTAATCAACTTTACTTGGTTTGCTACCAAATAAATTTTTCGCATGGACAGCTTTTTATCTGCAATTTTTTCGAATAACTCAAGGGATTTATCGATAATTGTTTTGCTGGCCATCGTTCGCATGGCTAAGTTTATTGATCCGTGCGCGTGCGCTGGCACTTTGCGCCCATAAAAGTCAGTAGATACTTTTCCTTCATAACTCCACATATTCGAAGTGTCATAACATATTGTCATTACGATTTGGTTAGTATTTAATCTTTTCCACGCCAAGTCTAGTGCTAATTCATCCGCCATTTCCATAACAATCGTCTTCATTTCGTCGAAACTATATGGCCTTGCTAACACTTGCCCAGTGGATATACTATGGTTGTCTGTCCTATAAGATTTAATATCGTGTATTGTAGTTGGCTCAAACCCCCATGCATGATCAATCAATAACTCTGCGTTCACGCCAAAAACTTTGTATAGCTTTTCTGACCCAGTAAGAGAATAACGGGCAAGTTCGCCCATCGTGTGAATCCCTAGTTCTTTCAATCTACGCTGATATCCACGCCCAACCCGCCAAAAGTCCGTAATGGGAGTGTGCCCCCATAATTTTTTCCTATACGACATCTCGTCAAGCTCGGCTATTCTTACACCGTCCTTGTCGGGTTTCATATGTTTCGCTTCTATATCCATAGCGATTTTTGCTAGATACATATTTGTGCCAACTCCCGCAGTTGCGGTGATACCAGTCTCCTTCAGCACTTTCCTTATTATTTTTAATGCAAGTGCATGACCATCTAGCTTATAGTTCTTGAGATATGGCGTGGCATCTATAAAAACTTCATCGATTGAATAAACGTGAATATCAACCGGCGAGATAAACGAAGTATAGATTTCGAAAATCTTCCGGCTTACATCAATATATTTTTGCATCCTAGGCGGCGCAATAATAAAATCTTTCGTCTTTGAGTACACTTCATATAGTCTTGCGCGCCCAGGAATCCCGAGTTCTTTAAGTGTTGGCGATACCGCGAGACAAACTGTTTTTTCAGTCCGCGTCGGGTCAGCTACTACGAGTCGCGCCTTCAACGGATCAAGCCCGCGCTCGATGCACTCTACTGACGCATAGAACGACTTCAGGTCTATCGCAATATAACACTTCTCTTCAGACATCAATATATATTATAATATAATTGTTTCAGGAGGATAATTATGGCTAACAAGAAAAAAGACACCCCCAAAAAAGCCAACGCTCAAAAGGCGACTAACGCTAAGTCGGAGGCCGAAAAGCCGAAGAAGAAAGGCGGTGCCGGCAAGGTCGTCACCATCATCTCTGCGCTCTTACTAGTCATCATAGGCGTAGTCCTGTTCCTAGTTCTTAGCCCCAAACCGGTCCCATACGTCGTAGCCAATGAACTTGAAGTTGTATCCGCAAAAAATACTTTTAAAAATCGCATCCAGCCATATACTATGAGTTTGGATGGCGAAGTTATCGATATCGGCAATGAGTTTAAAGAAACTTCCGCTTCATATAAATTCTACGACTATACCGTTTCTGAGCCCGACGAAAAAGGCATCGAAATAATTTCCTTCAAATATGATACGACTGCTCAAATTACTTTTACCAGGAAGGATTATAGCTACAAGGAAAAATACTATTATACTTATAGCCTAATTCGTCCGATAGTCTTTGATTACTATACCGGGGAACAATATCTCAGAAATAGTGTTAACTCTGACGCTCCCGATAGCGACAAGACATTAAAAATCAATGATATTACATGGAGTGGCAAGACTTATCCTATTGGCATTCTCGTCGAATCCGAATCTGAATGGGATGGCAAGGAAGAGATATCTAAAGATATCTTTACCGATACCAATCGCACTACTACAACGGTGAGTATATCCGCACCAAAAGGATATGATGGGTTAATGGTAGCCATCTTCAATCCAGGCCTAACGGAAGAGCTATTCGCAAAGAACCGAGAAAACTCCAAGAAGCTTGAGGATCTCAAAGAACAAGCCGAGAAAACCGGAGAAAAAAGCGAAGAGCTTCTTAAGCTCGAAGGACAACAAAACACTGCGACCCAACTTCTAAAATCTACAGCATACGAAGATCTCTATTACGAACCAAGCGATTTTACCGTCATTTGGGTCAACGATATTACTTCAGCTGAATAGCCCCTCTACTTACGCAGTTAATATAATTTAGTTTTCCACATATATTTAATTTTGGCTGTGAAAATGATTGCACTTATGCTACTATTAGTATTAGAACTATAGCTAGTTTGTAGAGAAAGGAGTTCATGAGAAATTATAAAAAAGGTATCTTGGCGGTATTTCTTGCCATAGGGTTGCTTGTACCAGCAAAAGCCTTCGCGACTGATGGTGAGGGAGAAGGCGAAGGAGAGCTCAACGAGCCAGTTTATACCATTACGTATGATTTTAACGGTGGGGCAACTTTTGAGGGGAAGACCACACATACCGAGCGTAGCGTAGGTGTTGCGCCAGATCTAAACTACGGGTCTTTAGTCACTTGCTTTGAATATGTTGCCGATTTGGACGAATGCCATCCGCTTGATGTGCTTAAAGGCAAAGATCTTGACCACGTCACGGTCAATGGCGAAGAACACTATTTAGCTCCAGGTGATGGCTATATGCTAGACAGAGACACTACGATTGTCTACTACTGGAACGATTTAGAGATGGACAATTATACTGTGACCGACGCAAATGGCAACTCGATTACTTTTGAGGAGGCAGAAGGTCATGAATACAACCTAGAAGTTAACTCCTTCTCATTCTCGATGACCGACGAAGAGCTTGCCTCTCTTGACCCGCCAGTCAGCCGCGAAGAATATGAAGCTGGTAAATCCGCTATTACCGACGCGGTCAAGGATCAAGGCCCCGTTATTGCCTATTTCGAAATTGAAGTTTACGAAATTCCGATTTGTGGAGAAGAAGGGCAACCATGCATGTGCGAAGTTGAAGAAGGGGAAGTGCCTTGCCGAGACGAAGTTCATCAAGGCCCATTCGAGATCAAAATCAAATACACCGAAGACATGGCTGGGTTTGACGCTTACAAGCTTATTTATGTCGATATGACCGACGACGGGCTCGTTACAGTAGGAGACGTGATAAACCTCACTCTTGTTGACGGCTATCTAGTCGGCACTATCCCACATCTTAGTGGCTACGCACTTGTTGGCGTAGATGAACCAAATGCCCCAAATACTGGTGTCTCCAAATCTATCGCTAGTGCAGTTGTCAGCTTCCCATTCCTTTCTATACTAGGAGTTATCCTATTTGCTAGCTTAATCTCCATTATTAGGAAATCTACCCGTTAAACAGTAAAATAAGCCCCGTAAAAAGGGCTTATTTTTCATGATATAATTATTGTAGTTATGGCAAGCACCAAAGAATATCGTGACTATATTTTAGAGCAATTATCGGAGGTAAGTAACGTAACGTGCCGTCCAATGATGGGTGAATTCTTACTTTATTCAGACGGAACTCTATTTGGTGGTGTCTACGACGATCGACTGCTCGTAAAAATCGTCCCGGAAAACGAAAATTTCCAAATGTCGGAGTCCACACCGTACGATGGTGCGAAGCCCATGTTCTTAGTTGACGATATAGACGATAAGAACAAACTCGCAAAGATAATTTCAGCCACGCTAAAAGGCTTAAGAAAATAAAATTACGCCCCAAGGCGTATTCAGTCATATGGTGAGCCGGGAGGGACTCGAACCCTCGACACCAAGCTTAAGAGGCTCGTGCTCTAACCAGCTGAGCTACCGGCCCATAGACCCAAGTATTATACCACACTTTCGATAAAAATGCTATAATATACACATGATAATTAGAGAAAACATTCCTCTTTCTACCATTACTACCATGCGTCTCGGCGGCCCCGCTGATTTTGTTATCGACGTCGAAAATCCTAATGAAGCTCTTGAGGCCATAGTGTTTGCAGAAGAAAAGAATCTTCCTTTTTACTTCCTTGGTACTGGCGCTAACTCGCTCGGCCTTGATGAAGGCTTCCATGGTGTCATTATTCGCAACCACATCAAAGGAATTGATATAATTTCAGAATCCGAAGATGGGATCGTCGTGAAAGTTGGCGGCGGGGAAGTTTGGGATGACTTTGTCGAATTCGTGACCAACAAAGGATATTCTGGCGTCGAGGCTATGTCCAAGATTCCAGGCTCCGTAGCGGCCGCGCCAGTCCAGAACATCGGTGCTTATGGGCAAGATGTCTCTAATACGCTCGAATCCGTTGAAGTATTCGACACCATGCTCGACGAATATACGGAAATACTCGCTAAAGATTGTGACTTTGCTTATCGTCATTCTATTTTTAATTCTGGAGATTCTGCGGGGCGATATTTTATCCTTACTTGTACTTTTCGTTTACTGAAGGGAAGGATTGAACCACCATTTTATAATTCACTCCAAGCTTATCTCGACGAACACAGTATCTCGGATTATTCCCCTAGAAACATTCGTGAGGCCGTTTCCAATATTCGCGCTGGCAAACTTCCGGATCCAAAAGCTATTGCCTCTGCAGGTAGTTTCTTCAAGAATTTTATTTTGTCTGACGCCGAAGCTGACGAAGCTGAGAAGAAAGGTATTCCAGTCTATCGCACCTCCACCGAAAATAAAATCAACACGGGATGGCTCTTAGAAGATGCCGGGCTTAAAGGTAAATCTTTTCATGGCTTCAAAGTTTCCGATAAAGCCGCGTTAATTCTCATTAATGAATCTGCTAAGACTTATGCTGATTTGGAAAAAGCCGAAGCGGAAATCGCCAAAATAATCTTCGACAAGTATGGGCTTAAGATTGAACCAGAACCGGTCATTATCAAGGAGAGAGCACTAAATGACTAAAGAACTTTCTGGTCGCGAGCTCGCTGGCTTTGTTAAGGAACGCCAAGCGCACGTCGTGCACTCGCTCAGAGGGAAGAAAATTTTCCCTAAGCTTCTGATTCTTCGTGACTCAGACAATCCAGTTATCACTAAATATGTTACCTTGAAACAGCAGTATGGTGAAGATATCGGTGTTGTTGTTGAAGATTTTTACGCCAAATCTCTCGATGAACTTAAGTCTAAGATTGAGTCGGCCAATTCCGATCCGACCATTTCCGGTATGATTGTCCAACTCCCAATTCTTGATAAAGACGCCACCGACGAAGTGGTATCGCTCATCGATCCAAGGAAAGACGTCGACGGGTTATCCGGAAACGGCAAATTCGACTCTGCCACTGCCACCGCCATCAACTGGCTACTCAGTGGTTACGACATTGACCTAGCTAGCTCCCGAATTGCACTTGTTGGCCGCGGCCGCTTAGTCGGAGCCCCACTTTTTAGAATGTTCAGGAATTCTGGCTACAATGTCGAGTTATTCCATCGCGGCAGTGATCTCGAAGAACTAAAGAAATACGACGTTATTGTTTCGGCTACTGGTGTCCCGCGTTTGATCAAATCCGATTATATCAAATCAGGTGCAGTCGTCGTTGATGCTGGCACTGCCTCTGAAAAGGGCGTCTTAATGGGTGACGTCGACGAGGCTGTTCGTGAAAGGACCGACCTACTTGCCATTACGCCAAAACTCGGTGGTGTCGGTCCACTAACTGTCTCTGTGCTTTTCGAAAATGTTATTTTCGCTTCCCAAAACCAATAGCTAACGACGCCCCACTAGCCAATCGGCAACGGTGCATTTGCCACCTAGGCATGTGTACTTATCCGGCGACGTAAAGAATGAGATTAGTTTCTTGTATTGTAGTCTTTGTATATCCTTAATTGTCTCTAGAAGCTGCCGATAGTCTTCAGCCCTCCATCCTGAAAAAGTTTTTTGAGCCAATTCGTTCTTCTGCCCTGGCCTATCGAAGTCTTCTTCTGTCACTTCAATACCAACTATTTTTTCTCCACCAGTATACTCAAGCGTACTTGCCTCAGCTATTTCATCGTAAGTGCCTTTTTCAGTCAGCATCTTTGCTAATGCAAGCAATGCTATATCGCCATCCATAAAAGCACGATCGACCGCCTTCTTCTCTTCGTCTGACAGTTCTTCCTTGGCCTCATCAGTTAGATGAATCTTAAGCTCTGCTCCATAAAGAATTTGCAAATTCGTCTGATGCTCGCCGAATTTCTCGCTTACATCGCCAGAATACAGCATGTCTTGTGTGACGCTACGAAGCGCGATGCCGAGTGCGATCTCGGCTGATGATATTTCTTTTTCGCGCTCGAACTTTTCATGCCCATACGCAACCCCTGTGTCATGATGTTTCAATGATTCTTTGTTACCAAGGTCGAACTCCGGGTTCTCTAATACTTCATACACAGCCCGCGATGTTCTCCCATTTCCGTCAGGGAACAAATGCAACCCGTTAATTACGAAGTAACTCATTGCTGCACGGTGCTTAGTGTCTTGAATCTCACCTAGCGCTTCGGTAGCATCCTCCAAGACCTCCATTTGAACATCTTCCGCAGGCGCGACATGTTCTCCGACAGTCACATCATCGACTCGGCCACGCTCATGTAATTTGCCATCTCTCAGGACAACGTTTATATGAGATAAAATATTATAAGCCTTGTCGGGGTCAAGGACACGAAGAGACTCACTAAACTTTTCATCATCCGCCCGGGCTCCCTTAATCCCAGACATTTCCATAAACCGTTGCAATCTTTGTTCGGCCGTTCTCGGATGGTGTTCCTCCATGTGTTCATCGAACGACTGCACTTCTTCAAGACTGCTAATATCACCTTCAGTGGCACCATTGGCTTTTAATACTTCTGACATAAGGCTATTATAGCATATAGGTATATTGCCAAAACGCCACGCTCGGGCGTGGCGTCAATCGTTTTTTTACCTAGACAATAACTATTCGGCTTTGCCGGCGTATGCGGCATTGTAAGCGAGCATTTGGCTCTGTAGCTTCTCGTTTCTAGTGAGATCATCCACGCATGAGTTCACGGAATGCTTTACGCGTTGGCTTTCTTCAGCACGTTTTCCATCATTCCAGCGTTCTAGCGTTCCAACAAGGTACCCAGTAATCCGACGTAACCTCTCGAAGTTCTCGCCAAAATACTGCTTGTGCGCATCGTAGTAATCACGCGCTGACATTTCATCGCCAAATTCTTCTATCAGCCCTACGCCAATCTTTACTAAACGGCTCACATGTAGAGTTTCATACTCGTCGACTTCCTTGAGTGCAGTCTCTATTGCTTCACGTGGCACATTTGCATACTGCTTCAGCGATTTTTCGAAACGATCAATTTCAAACTTTTCGATGTCTTGAGGTTCAAAATAAACTATATTTTTCATATAATTCTCCTAGCTTTAGGTTTATTATTTATTTCAAATCGATTATGCTTATGATTATACACGCTATATATAGCGGTTGTCAATACCAAAAATACACTATATGTAGGGTTTAATATTTCTCTACCCCTATAAGCATAATAATTATAAAAAAGAGTGTATAATAATATATATGAAACCAAAGCGTCTCTCCATAGAAAGACTTAATAATATCGACAAAAATTCTATTCTATATGCTGAATTTTCTGAACCAGGAGCCATGGGTGCTTGTGGTACATCGCGTATTTTCTTCTTAGACGATGGCATTCTCCAATTCTACCTAGTGTCAGTTCATGACGGCAAAACTCAGAAACAGAAAGACGCCATAAATGAAATATATGTTTCGACATACAATTTTCTAAAAAACCTTACTAAAGAAAAAATACTTGTCGAAAAATATGCCGGTTTCGGGAATCATACATGGAAACGCCGCGACGTGACTTTTAAGCGCGACGACGATCACTTCACTTTTGTTTATCAAAAATCTAAACAAAACTATCTCATCCCCACGTCTAATCCTGGCGTCTATCATAGTATTGTCGCCGAGTTTGCTGAACGTGAAGTATCAATTAAGGATCTAGCTAAATATTTCAATTCTCAGAAGGATAGCCTTTCCTTGCCAGAGCAAGACTTTTTCGAAGCATATTTAAATCAACTTGACGAGAACGACAATCGTCTCGGCATTTTTCAGTTTACAGTCAAGGAATACTGGGACGCAATTCGTTTATTGAAATATCGCAATCTTGAAGAATTCAATCTGCCAGCAGAAACGATACGCGAAGGCGAGAAGGCCATCGCTCGTTATAAATTGAAATACGTTCTCGATACACTAGGATGGAACCAACTTGATGAGTTCTTTGCTAAATATGTCAAAGAAAAAATGCCCAGTCTTTTCAAACCGCTGAATGCTAAATTAAGTTATCACATAGAAGATGTTTACAAAGATATTAAAATCAAAAAAGCTAGCTCCTTTAAAATTGATATCTCTATTGGCGACAGCCTCGAAAAATATCTGAACAAGCCTGAACTTGTTTATTTTTCCGAAGAAGCTAAAACAAAAATAATCAAAGACATTCTCGCGTCTAGTACCAGTAATATTCGCACCAACGCTCGCAGCATTGAATTCTTCCTCGCAAACTTCTGCTACCTTGAAGATATTTCGTATTCAAAGATGCTCCCAGTCGCCAGTAGAATCATCAAAATAATCCCATTCGACGACTTTAATCACACTAAGACCAATCAGCTATTCTGGCTTGTAGGGGAAATCATTGATCGCGCCTGGCGATTTGCGGATATTAACGAAAAGACCCAGAAACACATTCGTGATTTTATTTTCGATGCTTACGGCTCGCGCGTAGGTTCACTTTGGCCCATCATTAACTACGAAGAGTTTACATTCAAAGACCCTGCCGGTCAAGAAATGTTCGATGATTCTATCAGCTATATCATGAGCTTAATCGATATTACTGACCGTATACCAGGGCTTGAGCCTTATCTTAGGGTGGTTGCTGAACAAAATTATCACGCGAACGCCTCCGTTCTTAACCGAGCCAGAAGCCTCGTTCGCGATAAACTGCCCACTAAAAAGACACTTAAGTATATTCTCGAGCACGAAGATCCGAAACTCTTCGGTAGCCTTCTCTCTCATCCAGATTCCATTGTAGAGACCGACGAATTAATGGACAAACTTCTTGCTGGCGACGAAAGATTCGATAACTATTCCCGCATCTCCATCCTTGAACTTTTACTTTTAAACAATTCTTACCCAGACTCACGCATTGTTGTTAATGAATTTATTAATGAACATTTCGACGAGATAGCCAGTTCGTTTGGCGTGGATGCTAAAGCCGTCGGTATAGCTCCGGATGATTTTCTATTTTCGATTTTTACAGCGGCTTGCGTTGGCGTTTACGAACCGGAAGAGCTTGCGGGGTTGGAGTCTCTCGCTGACAAATATCAAGCTCGCGGGTTCGACACGCATACTATCGTTGCGGCTCTGAGATATGCCAACTTGCGCATCGACAAAATAGCCGAGATTAAGGATGACCTTGCTAAATTCTTCGCCTGATTTAGGCGGGGTATTCAAACATCATTGGCGCATACTTATCGCCAAATTTATCAAGCGCATGACGCACGTCTATTACGTAGTTTTGAATCTCGTACCCAAGCTCTTCATCCATATATTCATATAGAAGCTTTCCGTCTAGAGCCTGAATCGATCTTGCACTGGCGATGTTACGCTTTTCACAATCAATTAGCACCGCCTCCATACCACGATTCTTGCAAACACAGAGCGCTAAGAATAAATTTATCTTGTTATATCCTTTTCTGCGTTCGCTAGGACGGATACTATAACCAATATTTCCACCAAAATTCCAAAGCGCCTTGTTTAAAACTTTTCGGATGCTAATCACGCCCACGATTCTATTATCAGATTCACGAATTAAGAAATATGTTTCCGCAGGCACGCGTTGTTCCGTAGGTTTACGTACGCGATCCTCTTCAAGCTTCTTCAGCCATTCGTCATAACTTTCTACATAATCTAAGCCACCAGAGCCATGTATAACAGTGTTGGCTTCGGCAAATTCATTTAAGAAATCTAGTGCATCTGACTCTCGACTTTTGCTCGGGAACTCCAGTTTGAATCTCTCAACTTGCTTATCCATTTTTAACCTCCGTAAAATTATTCTTATTATATCATGCTATAATAACTATATGGAAGAATCGAAAAAACTCTCAAGTCAAAAAACGTTCAAGAAACATCTTATAGCCTGTGGTTTATTTGCTATTCTTGTTATTGTTTTTACGGTATTAATAAAAACTGTTGGCGTCGGCGAAGTTATTATCAGTGAGCCTACCGGGGAAGTGGCTACATCAACCACCGCGCAAATCGGTTTCTCGGCCACCAATGCCGCTATTCGTAGCTCGATAGGATATAGCGAAACCTGGTATAAGATATCTAAGTACGCCGGCTATCTGGTCTTTGTGCCAGTATTCGCTTTTGCTGCGCTTGGCGCATATCAGTTGTTCAAACGCAAAAGCTTCAAGAAAGTTGACCGTGAGCTCAGGCTTCTTATTCCATTCTATATTGCCGTCGGTGCGGTTTATCTATTCTTCGAAAAGATATTAATAATCAATTATTGCCCCGTTCTTAGAGATGGCGTGCTGAAGACCTCGTACCCTTCATCGCATACCCTCTTTGCCATGTGTTTTTGCTGCAGCGCCATGATGATCACTGCGGGCCTTCTAGGAAAGAAGCGTTTGAAATTAGCAATCGTTATTAATGCGGCGCTGACGGTCCTTATGGCAATAACTGTTATTGGCCGCTTTCTTTCAGGAGTTCACTGGCTTACCGATATCCTCGGAGGTATATTCATCTCGTGCTTACTACTGTTTATATTGGCGTCTTTCCTACAATATAGGCCTCACAAAACTAAAAAAGCTGAGGAAAAATAATTATCAAAAAGGCACTCCAGAAGGGCGCTTTTTTATTCTATAGTTACGGTCTTAGAAATACTCTTTTTGCTACCATCCTTAGCTGTCACTAGTACAATCAGCTCATAATTACCACCGTCTAGCGCCCGTAGTGGAAAGTCACTTTCGCAGACACTAACTCTGTCTGCAGGCTCTAGTTTTGTATCATGCTCCAAGCTACCATCTTCGTTGGCTGGCATCAAGGTGAACTTGCAATCACCGTCGAACGCATCGTTCGTCTGTACCTGTACATAGAACTGATTGTCTCTGCGTTCGGCTTCGACGATTTCGATATTAAGCTCGACAGTTGGCTCGCTTGCGATTTCTTGAGTATCATAAGAAGTTTCGACATGAGTTTCTATAGCATCTAGGTCGGGCGTCTTTTCTGTCTTCTGTGGTTTGTATAACAGCAGTAAGCCAATCACGAGTACAGCCGCAATCGAAGAAGCAATTAAAGCAATTGGCCGTCCTTTCTCTACGTCTTCTTCCATGCTCTAATTATACAATAAAATAAGCGCTTTGGCAGAGAATTAATCAGTAGTTTATGCACATGGTTTTAAAAATATTTTTAAGGTTTTTTAAGCTTTTCGCGGGATAATAATGTAGTTATAAGAAAGGAAACAATGTTTAGAAATATGCTGAAACGGAGCTGGCTTTCGATTAAACGTAAGCTCGGGCGTACCGTAATACTAACTCTAATATTCTTCATGATGGCCAATCTTGTGCTGGCAGCGTTTATTATTAAGTCGGCTGTTTCAGCCCAGATGGATTACGCTAAATCAACTCTTGGCGGCACCATTTCAATCCAGGCTGATATGGGTGCGATCCGTGAGAACCAAGAAGAAGAAATGAAAAATGGTAGTGACCCTAGTAAGATGTTTAAATCCATGAGCCGTCCAAGCGTCAACGTAAATACTGCAAACGAAATTGTAACGACCTATACCGACTACATTAAAGACTACTCCTATGAAATTTCCGTCTCAGCTAACTCCTACAATCTCGAAACTGTTGAAACTAAGAGTTTTGGCGGTAGAGGCGGCAGCATGATGGGTGGAATGCCTAATATGGGTAATTTCTTCGGTGGCGCAAACGCAGACGATGACTCTTCCGAAGCTACGCTCGATTCCGATATTACCATCTATGGCATCAACGCCTACGCCTACATTGATGGTGTCGACGACGAAACAATCACTATCAAAGACGGTACATATTTTGATGAGGATTCTACTGACTCAGTCATGGTTTCCTATGAGTTTGCTGAACTAAATTCTCTCAAAGTTGGAGATACTTTCAAAATCAAAAATATCTACACCGAAAAAAGCATCTCTCTAACCGTCATAGGTATTTACGACACGTCGTCGGAACGCGCCAACGCCAACACTATGTATATGAATACCGAAACCGCCGCAAAGTTCTTCGACACGGACGAATATAATAACGGGAATTACGCCGTTGGTGATGTTAAGTTCTATATGATAAACTCCGACAAAGCGGACGAATTTGTAGAAAAAGTTAATGCTGAGTTTGTCGAACTCTCAGAGAATAATCTCAAATTCGCCGTTGATACATCCGAATATGATAGTCTTTCGAGCTCAATCGAGTCGGTTGGTGGCTTCGCTGACACAATTCTGATAATTGTTATTATCGCTGCAATCATTATCATCACACTTATCGTCACTATCAATGTTAAGGATCGTCGTTATGAGATTGGCGTATTGATGTCACTGGGCGCGAGCAAGAAAAATGTAATTGGCCAAATTGCCACGGAGCTCCTTATTATTGGCACGCTGGGCTTCGCATTAGCAAGCGTTACTGGAACCGTTTTTGCGACCTCGCTTGGCAACGACATTTTAGAAAGCCAGGCTACTGCATCCAGCAAACAGTCCGAACGTAACTTTGGCCGTCCAGGTGCCATGATGGGCGGAATGCCAGGCGGATTTAATGGCGGATCTCGCAACAGCTCAAGCAAATCTGATATTCCTGATATGCCAGATGGTACTGCGCCGAATATGAAAGACATTATTGGCGGACGCGATAGTAAAAAAAAAGAATTAGACATCAATGCTGAACTGCTTGATTATCTTCTTCTCTTCGTCACCGGATACCTCGTCATCGTCGTCGCGCTCATTCTTCCATCCGTCAGTATCATGCGCTATCAACCAAAAGAAATCTTGGCAGGAAAGGAATAATATGAACGCTAAAAAGAACACTCTAATTATCGAAAATCTATCCTATAGCTATCAAAACGGCGATCGGACTCAAAAAATCTTGGACAATATCAACGCAAAATTTGAATCCGGAAAAATATATGCTATTGTTGGCGAATCTGGGTCGGGCAAAACCACGTTCCTAAGCCTCGTTTCCGCGCTCGACAAGTTGCAGGACGGAGACGTAAAATACAATACTGAAAGTCTAAGAAATATCACCGGCCAAGAATACCGTCTTAAGTATGTGAACATAGTTTTCCAAAGCTACAATCTAATTAAATATATGACGGCTGCCGAAAATGTTGAAGTTGCTTCTGATTTTGATGGCCGCAAGGTAGACCCGAACAAATATCTAGAAAAGGTCGGTATTACTGAAGAAGAAGGGAAACGCCTTATTGGTAAACTTTCCGGCGGTCAACAACAACGCGTCGCCATCGCACGCGCGCTTGCTTCAAACTCTCCTATCATCATGGCTGACGAGCCCACAGGGAACCTAGACGAAGATACAGAAGAAAAAATCATCGAAATATTCCGCGACCTTGCCCACAAAGACAACAAAATAGTAATTATCGTCACTCATTCCCGTCAAGTTGCTAAAAAAGCCGACAAAGTTCTCACCCTCCGTCGCGGCAAACTACAATAATTTAACCGAATTCGATACAAGCTAGACCAATCACGCACATAACAATCATGATTGCTCTTCTAACAACAACTTTCTTAGTAATCTTCTCTTGCTCTATTTTAGGGAAAAGTTTGGTAATCAATATGCCAATCAACATTACTGCAAATGGTTGCACGCCCTGAGAAACAAACGAAACTAGTGCAACTGACGCCATAGTCCCAGCCAAATTTGAAGCTACGCCTCCAAAAGAGTTGGCAAGTTCGTTTAGGAGGTTTAACCCAACCACTTTTGGCCCGTTACTTTTCATCATTTTCTGGAACGCCTGTCTGTAAGATTTAATAAAAATATAAATAAATATGCCAACAACAAGTAAGGTTATGTTCTGCCAAAGCACGGTTTGATTAAAATCATGATTTTGGTTGACGTATCTTTGGATAATAAACCATGCGGCATAACCGAACGAAACGAAAGCCATCAATGCTAGAGTCACGAGCTTATGCTTATCAAGTTTTTTCTTGCTTGGTTCGTACGCAACAAATATAGCTGCAAGCGTGATTAACAAGCTACCTACTAATTGCACTGCGCTAATCGCCTGATCTGATAAAACAATCGGCGAAATAAATAGCATAAAAACCGGGACCAACTGAAACATAATTACAACAATTGTTGTGTCATCTCGGCTTAAAGCTTTAAACCAGAAAATGTTAGCAACTGTATATAGCGCAGAGCTAAATAACAATATTAAAATACTTCGATAATCAAATGCTAATTGAAAATTGCAGATAAATAAATATATTAGCGCCATAGCACTACCAGCAATAATGGTAGAAACCAAAATCAATGCGCGAGGATCGGCATTCTTTACCGCCTTGGAAATCAGATACTTATCAATATGATTTGTAGATGCCCACAATATTGCGGCGAACACTGCCAAGAGGACGGGTATTACCATAACATGTATTATATATTATTTTTTGGTTGTTGTATAAATATTCAGCCCGTCATCATCGACAATCACAACATCTGAGTCATTCAGTATAATCGGCTTTAATCCTTTTTGAATTAGATCGGCTTCCGCCACTTTACATATTTCGCGAAATTTTTCTCCATCGGCATGTGGGCAAATATATTCTTCGATCAAATCAAGCCCTTCGGTAAATACTTCACCATAGATTGACTTGGTTTCTTCCAGTCTGTCACCGGAGCGCATGCCGTAAGAAGATTCGAAATTGTACAAGTCTTTCGACGCGATCATGGCCCCAGAACTATAGCCAGCATAGACATATTTATCATTCTTCAAATCCTTCAGCAAAATTTTGTCCATGCCGCTAAGACGGAGGGCTGTTGCTAATGAATACATATTACCGCCCATCGCAAATACACATCCGGGATCGTAATCTTTTATGTAACGTCCTAGTTCCTCGGCTTTACCGAAAAAAGTTTGCAAATCCAACTCTGTTACTTCTAGCCCGCAGATAGTAAGTAATCTCAAGTCATGATCAACTATTTCTTTTCTAAGCTCCGGCGTGCGATGGTCTCGCGCATTGGAAATAAGTAATACCCTACGATTTTTACCAATGAGCTCAACAAGCTTGCTCGAGTAATACTCAAGATGGTCAGTAGACAAATTGCTTGCTAAGAAGAGCCTCATTTTTTAAGAGTCTTTCTCGCCCACTCCGGAGGTTGCATATCAAACAAGATTTCTGGTGTATGTTGATTGACAATTTCTGGATCGACGCCGAAATAGTGTTGATATGATGTATCGACGGAACCAAACGCCGCTTCCTCCTTCTTAAAGCCAAGTTTTTTTGCAACGCCCCAAACCGACTCTTCGGTTGGTCCTTCTATTTCTATGTAAGTTGGAATCCATGGCCATGTATCAATACATATTTCGACTTTTCCAACTTTCCAGACCTCGCGTTTGGTCTCTTGCCGTGCCTTTATTCTCAATCCGCAACCCTGAAGTAACATAATTGTATCGTCATAATTATTCACTTCGACATTGACTTCTTTCTTACCTAAAATCGAATTGTCATCAATGACGTTTTTATAGGTCATGACTATCTTATCGCCTTCGTCTCTCACTCGCGCAAAAGAATGTTCGCCAGTATAAAATACTACGCGCCTCATCAAAACCTCTGGCTTTATCAGCTCTGCGCCAATAGACTGTAGCTTCTTTCTGATAGTATCCTTATCTACGTCTAGATACTTCGCTTCAATTTCGTTTTTCATACTAGCTTAGACACTCTTCCATCTTTTTAGAGTAGGGAATAGTTTGGTGCAATAATCTTTCATTTGTTCATTAGTCATGCCAGCTTGTTCACCAAACTGCGAACACATTTCGATAAATTCTTCCATCGAGACCTTTTGTATGAATTCCCCGTCTTTATAACACCATTTGCAATAGTCTGTGTTGGCGCTTCCATCTTTTTCCGTAGCGAACATGTCATCCGAAGTAAGTGGCATACCGCAACTTTGGCAAATCTTTGTGTCCATCTTCATCCTTTCGTTATGTTTATAATAATTATATATTATGTGCTAATTAATGCGTACTAGGATATCTTGGTCAAGTCACCATGCACAAACACTGGCCCAAACCCCATTATTTCGTCATACATCGGCCCAGGGAAAACCTCATTTTCTATAAAGATTTTCTTGTGCTCACGATGCGCAATATATAGTTCGATAAGTGCGGCCCCGCCAACGTATCCAGAAATGCCACGCTTGTCCCAGTTGAGCAAATAAAAAGCGTCGCACCATTTGCCGACTCTCTCCTCGCTATCCTCGAACAACTTCCGAATAAGTTTTACGTGCGCATCATCGCTTTTCTTCCAAGTTCTTTCTTCTAGATCAGGATCCTCCACAGTTGATGGCAGCATGACTTCATGCCCTAGCTCCTCCAATTTCTTTTTTATTGCAGGTAGTCTGTCCCAAAAACTACTCGACGCCGCCACAAAAACTTTCATACGATTATTATATCACGAAGGAAAATTATTTATCGAACTCTTCATCAAGAATGCTAAACGCCGCTGCGAACTCGTCATCATGAATTAATAAATCTGGCTGTCTGTTTTCTACCATTTGCTTAAATTCTTTATACGGCACTAAAAATAGTTCAGAGACTTCTTCCTCTTGTCGTCTTAGATCTTCAAAGCGCTGATTCGTTCTTAATATATATAAGTCGGTGAACTCATTATTATTTAGGCCATTTGGATGTTTTTTACTTCTTTTCAATGTTGTAACGAATTGCAAATCTTCCGGTTTAGCATCAAGATTTAATTCTTCTTTCAACTCGCGTATCGCAGAAGAAAGAGAATCATCGCCAGCCGACAGGTGCCCAGCGCAAGATATAGTTATCATGTTTGGATTAGTTTCTTTATTGGCGCTTCGTCTCTGTAATATAATGTCACCATTTTTATTTAATGCCCATATGTGGACCGAACGATGCCAATCACCATCCCGATGAACTGCGCTTCTTGGTTTTATCTCACCAGTCTTGTTTCCATTCTCGTCTAAGACATCAAAATATTCTTCTTTCATACAGTACATTATACAATAACAAGTTATTTTTCGCGAAGCACTCAAGCCAACACGCTCTTGCCCCTCCGCGTTGGTGAACAGTTATGTTTTTGAAACCGCTTTCTTTCATGAAATCTTCCAGCTCAGCTTTGTCCCAATACGAGAAAAATCTCTTTGCGCCTATCATGCCGCGAAAATCCTCCCATTCTTCTTCATGGCCATCCTTATGTTTTACGCAGAGAGCGATTCGTCCATGTTCATCAAGAGCGTCAAACATTTTCTTGATTGCGTCTTTTGCCTCTCTTTTTGTAAAGTGCACTAACACCGCCCAGCAAAGGATGAAGTCATATTTGTCCTTAAACTCATCTTTTATCAAATTGAATTTAATCGGCGAGAAACCTTCTTTCTCCAGCAGTGGCAAGAAATAATTTGCCGCATCGCTTACTGTTATATTTTTATAGCCCAACTCGCGCATAAATTTTGCATCACGCCCACCAGCTGACCCTACTTCAAAAATTCTCGCATCCTTTGATAGGCCATCGACAAAACTCGAAATTAATCCTCTTTGCCACTCATCATCTTTTTTAGCTTGGGGGTTGTCTTTTAGTGCTTCGGCATTCCGTGCTAAATATTTCGCACCATATTTTTCATAGACCTCAATTGTTTGATCGTTCTCGATACTCATAGTGTAATTATACACTATGAAGAGCCACGCTCCACATAATAGTGAGAGGCTACATTCTTACGGCTTTCGTGCCGTAATTCCGTAGTAGCGTCGGATAAGCAGGATTCCCTTAGGGGTAGTGTGCTCCGCTACATACTTTTCAAATAAATCAGGCTCAATCTCGTGGTGCAAGAAGTCCTCTTCTGGGTCAGTTTCAGAAAAATCTTCGAGAATCGGCACCCGGTTTAATAAAGCGAAAAGATCCTCTGGCGCGTGATAATACTCGCGAGTATGAATCGGCACTAGCTCAACGTCTTTGAATCCAGCATCAAGAATTGCTTCGTAATCTATATGGCTGATCGGTATTTTGTCGCGAAAGGCTTGCCCGCGGCCAAACAAGCGCTTAATCTCGAAACAATCCATCATGTCAACTCCACGCACAATTAAGAATCCACCAGGTTTTAAAGTTCTGTAAATCTGAACTGGATCAATGCAAGTGTGCCGAGCGACCACCATATCAAAATACTCATCCTGTGTATCCATGTTGAGATTGTCCATTGTGCGGAAGCTGATGTTCTCTCTTCCGGACTTTTTCAAATTTTGTCTAGCAGTCTCAATCATGGCTTCAGAAAAATCTGTACCGAGAATTTCTTTGACGTTTGGGAAACAATTCAGTACCTTCTCGCCTCCACCGGTGCCGAGATCTAGGATTCTGAAACTCTTTTTCGCTAACTTGTTGATTATCGCCGCCATGTCCCAATCCGTGAGACTCTCGTCGGTTCTTTTGATGTCGCTAAAGTCCCAATTTTTCGCTTCATCATAGAAGTGCTGTTCTGTGTTCTTCATTTTTTCTCCTTCTGGTATTTTCCTAAAAAATCTCCTTCATAAATAGCAAAATACCAATTATTAAATTAATATTTTTGCCATTCATGAAGAAGATTTTCAACTTACTTCATTATATTTCTATGGCAACAGCACGCGAATGGGCGAATTGAACTATTGCAAGCCAATTATACCATAGGTCTATGAAAATGGGAATCATAGTGTTATGAAAACGATACCCAGTATCGCCAGAATCGCAGCGATAACTTTCTTGGCCACATCTTCTTTTTCTTTCAGCCAAAAATATCCAACTACCACATCGGAGAAAACCGCCAGACTTGCAAGGGGGCCACGATTGAAACCTCACCAATGGAATAAGCAATTAATAGAACCAAATAGTGTATCCCCCAACAGAAGCCCGTCACAAAGTAATCTCGCTTATTCGCGCATCTATATTCTTTTATAATATCGGCGACATGTACCCTATTGCCAATAAAGATAAACAACGCCGGGACAAAATACAGAAAAGCTGTATAAAATGGTAGATTGAATTCCCCGGAATAACCAACATCAATTAACCCAGCGGCTACATTACAAGCATACGCCAGTAGACCAATCCAAACATACCTCATTTTGTTCATCTTCTTATGTTGCCAGAATACTAACACATTTCCGCCAACAATTAGTGCAATCCCGAAGATTTTAAATAGTGTCACTTGCTCGTTAAAAAGCACAAACCCAGCCAATGTCATCAACACCGTATAGCTTTGTTGCAAAATTCCAATAACCGATGCTTCCATATTTTTACGTACGTTGGCCATCATGCGGTTATTCAAAGCGTAAAAAATGCAGGATAGCCCTAAGAACAAATACACTAACGGATTTTGCGGAAATCTTAGTTCGAAGAAAGGTATAAACATCAGACAGCTAAGCCCAGCAACCAGTTGCAATCCAATAGTTTGCGCCGCCGCATTCTTCATAGTCCGTGTCGTCAATTTATAAAACTGATTAAGTCCGGTTGTAAGAATAATGTAAATTAGTATAACCAAAACCAACATATACACTACATTATATAGAAAAACATAGTATATGAAAATGTGTTATAATAACAAATTGCATAGGTTGGTTGTAAACTTAAAAATCGGAATCTTGAATTTCTAAACTAACCTGCCGTTTTTATTTGTTTTCGATAATGTTTTTAATCTTATTTACTAAATCATTACTATCGTAATATTCAATTACTTCTTTCGCTACTGCAGCGACAGATCCGCTAGGCTTCATACCAGTCTTGTAAAAACAATAAATCGGTTTCTTTTCATCATAAAACCAGCCTAATTCTATTCCAACACCAGTGGACGGCCTACTACATTCGGCAATTACAATATCAACATTCCTATAATCATCACGCGTATTAATTATCTTGCTAGATTCCTCGTGCGGAAAAATAAGTTCATGCCGAGAAAAGAAACTATCATTTCGCAAAGGCTCATAAATTTCATTTTCATAGTCCATATTAGCCGGATGCGCAATATAAATTTTCATACTAATATTATATATCAAAATATGTTATAATTATACCTAAATTAACAGATGTCACAGGTTGGTTATGAATTTAAAGATCGGAATCGTTGGATTGCCAAACGTCGGAAAGTCGACGTTATTTAATGCGCTTACAAACGCCGGCGCCCTCGCCGCTAATTATCCTTTTGCGACTATCGAGCCAAATGTCGGTATTGTTCCAGTTCCAGACGATCGGCTAGAAGTTCTTGCTAAAATGTATGAAACTGATAAGGTTGTTCCAGCTACGGTCGAATTTGTCGATATCGCTGGACTTGTTGCGGGTGCGTCTAAAGGCGAAGGGCTTGGCAATAAGTTTCTCGCCCATATTCGCGAATGCCATGCGATTTGTCATGTCGTCCGCGCCTTTAAAAACAACGATATTGTCCGCGCCGACTCAAAGCCAGAAGAAGATATTATTGCACAAGCCAAAGACGATATTGATATTATCAATCTTGAACTCCAACTTGCCGATGATGAAACCAAAGAAAAAATCGCTGCAAAACGCAAAAAGGATCCAGCCGACGAAAATATCCCGTTTTTGACAGATAAACCAGTAATATATATGTTCAACGTTGACGAATCTGGTCTTACGGACGACTCACTAAAATCTGAATTGGCAAAACTCGTTAGCCCCGCAAAAGCCGTTTTTGTCAATGCAAAGCTAGAAGAAGAGATGGCCGATATGAATCGCGCCGAACGTAAAGAATTTCTGGAAAGCTATGGCGTCAAAGAAGACGCACTTGGCGAGCTCATTAAAGCCGCCTATGACACGCTCGGTCTCCAAAGCTTCCTCACGGCAGGGAAGAAAGAATGCCGCGCCTGGACCATTAAAAAAGGCAGCCTCGCCCCACAGGCCGCCGGTACCATCCATTCTGATTTTGAACGCGGTTTTATTTCCGCACAAATTTGCAATTACGACGATTTGAAACGGCTAGGTAGTGAGAAAGCCGTGAAAGAAGCCGGCCTTATGCGTACCGAAGGCAAAACCTACGAAATGCGCGATGGCGACGTTGTTGAGTTTCGCTTTAACGTCTAGCATTTTATCAGAATTATGCTATAATATATAGCATGAAAAGCTTACCCATCGTCGCTCTAGTTGGCCAAACTAATGCAGGCAAATCCAGTCTGCTTAATCGTTTTGCACACAAGAACATTGCTATTGTCGCTCGCGAAGAAGGCACCACGCGTGATTCCGTGACCGCTAGAATCGACAATCGGTTTATATTGGTTGACACCGCAGGGCTTAAAGACCCGAAGGATTCTTTCGAAGAGTCTATCCAGGATCAAATCATGGATGCTATTGATTCGGCCGATCTTATTCTTTTAACCATTGACTCATCACTCTATCCAAGCGAGAAAGACAAGCGCATTGCTAAAATGGCCCTAAAGTCCAAAAAGCCAGTTTTGCTCGTACTCAATAAATGCGATCTTGGTGCTTCGCTTGATCTGAACGAATTTCGCTCACTAGGCATCAAGCCAGACTCAACCTTCCGCGTCTCTGCCACTACCGGATTTGGGCTTACAGAACTAAAGAGTCAAGTCTATAACATTATTCCAAACGCTAGACAAGAAAAGACTGAAAGTTTGAAACTCGCCCTGATTGGCCGCCCGAATGTGGGAAAATCAAGCCTATTCAATAGTTTAGCTAAGAAACAACAGGCCATTGTTAGCTCCCGCCAAGGTACCACGCGCGATATTAATCGCGTAGAGATCAAATTTAAAGGTCGAGATTTGGAGATTCTTGACACTGCTGGGCTACGTAAACCGGGCAAGCGTGAAGTTGGCATTGAAAAATTTTCCGCCATCCGCACATTGTCTGCTATCGAAGAATCCGACATTTGCGCATTGCTTGTTGACGCTACAGAACCCCATTCTAAGCTCGATCAAAGCCTAGCTGGCCAAATCGTTGAGGCTGGCAAAGGCATTGTCGTTGTCTTAACCAAAACAGACCTAGTGGACGACACCAATAAAATTTTAGACGAACTTGAATATGATTTTAACTTTCTACCATTTGCCCCAGTTCTTCTAACTAGCAGCGAAACTGGTGCGAATGTCACGAAGCTCTTTGACCTTGCTCTAGAAATCGACGAAGCTCGCCACACCGAGCTTAAGACCTCAGACCTTAACAAGGTTTTGAATCAAGCTATCGTTGAACACGCCCCGGCTGGACTCAAAAACACTCGCCCAAAACCGAAATATATTGTTCAAACCGATACGTGCCCACCTTGGTTTGTTATCCACGGCCACGGTCTTTCGACGCTGCACTGGTCTTGGAAACGCTTCCTTGAGAATAAAATACGCGAAGCTTATCCGTTCATTGGCACGCCAATTATGTTTTCTTACCGCGATGATAAGATCGAATCGGGGCGAAATGTCGAATAATAAATTGCTTATGTATAATTGACAGAACAGTTATGCTAGACTAAAATAAGAAAATATGGAAGAACTAGACATTAAAGATTTCTTATCTTATCTCAAAAACTTTCTTTGGGCTTTAATTATTGTGCCTATTGTGGCTGCAGTAGGTATTTTCTATTATGACACCCAGATCAAGGTACCACTTTATGAAGCCTCTTCTCAAGTTGCCCTGTTGCAGTCTGATTCGATGAACGCCGCTAATACGCTTTCTGAAATTAATGCCAACCAGAAACTTACTTCCACTTATTCCGTAATCGCAAAAAGCAAGGCGATCCTTGAACAGGTTATTTTCGAACTCGACCTCAATACCACACCCGAAGCGCTCGCGAAGAACATTAAAGTTTCTACTATCACTGACACTACTATTCTTAAAATCACGGCCACTTCCAAGAACCCAGAGACTGCTGCCAGAATCGCAAACTCCGTAGCCAGTGTCTTTACTAGCAAAACAGATCTTATAAAAACAATCGACAACGCGGCAATTCTAGAGACCGCTGAGGCTCCAGAAAAGCCCGCTAACAACACTACATTACGTAACGTTGTTCTAGCTATTCTAATTTCTATTTTCGCGATTACCGGCATCGCCTTCATTATTTACTATTTCGATGATAGCGTTAAATATTCGGAGAATCTAGAAACTGAATTAGGCATGCCACTAGTTGGTAAAATCATCAAAAGCGATATTCGTCTCAAGGACAGTGAGACGGAAATTCTTGTCGAGAAATATCCTAAATCTATTATTAGTGAGTCGATTCGTTCGTTACGCACTAATCTACAGTTTACGTCTGTTGATAAGAAGCTTAAAACCATTCATATCACTAGCTCCATTGCGAGTGAGGGTAAGAGCTTTGTTTCGGCAAATCTTGCCGCCTCCTTCGCACAATCTGGTCATAAGGTCTTACTAGTTGACTGTGATCTCCGCAAAGGCCGTCAACACGTTCTCTTCCACAAACCCAATACAAGAGGTCTCACTAACCTCCTCGCTGACTACGTTGAGAAACGCAACCAATACATTCAATCTACTCGTTTCAAGAACCTCTATCTTCTTACTCGTGGTACTTCCGTCCCTAACCCAGCTGAATTGTTGTCGTCCAAGAAAAATAGAGAGCTTATCAAAGAGCTCAGAAAAGAATATGATATCATTATTTTCGACTCAGCTCCATGTGGCGCTGTTGCTGACCCAATAATTATGTCGACACTTACCGATGTAACAATTATTGTGGCTAGGAACTCCAAGACTCCGCGTACTGCCTTGATAGCAACCAAGGAAGCACTCGAAAAAGTCGACGCAAAAGTCGCTGGTGTTGTTTTGAATGACATTGACCGTAAGGTGGGCCATTACTATAATTACTACGGTGGCTATTACGGTGACCATCGTCATCACGACAAATAATTGCGAGGAACTATGATTGATCTCCACACTCATCTTTTACCTGATGTTGATGATGGCGTGGAAACTTTTGACGAAAGCATCGAAATACTACGCGAACTTATTTCTCACGGTATCAATGAACTAGTCTTAACTCCGCACCACATTCCAGAAACCATATACAATTCTCCCCGCTCCGACAACCTCAAGCTCCTTCATGAGCTTAAAAAGATTATGCGGGAAGAGGGCATTGAAGCAAATCTTCATCTTGGTAATGAGATATATATCAACCGAGAGATCTCTGATCTCCTTAGCAATAAGACGCTCTCTTCGCTAGGCGATAGCAAGAATCTTCTTATCGAGTTGCCGATGTCCGGACACTATGACGGTTATGAAGATATTATTTACGATCTCCAAACCGAAGGATACAACATTGTTCTCGCTCACCCGGAACGCTACATATCTACGCAAAGAGATTTTTCTATTCTGGAGAGGCTACACAATCTTGGCGTTCTATTTCAGTGTAATCTCGGTAGTATCGTGGGCCAATATGGCCATAAGGCAGAGAAGACACTAAAGAAGCTCGCGAAGAAAGACTTAATATATGCTTTCGGCACCGATACTCACCATTTTCGTGACTTCTCGGAAATCGATGAGGCGATAGCCCGCCTTACCAAAATCTATGGCAAAGCCAAACTAGACGTGCTCTTGAACGACAACCCTCTTAAAATCCTCAAATAAAAACACATTCAAAACAATTTGCTAGTCTTGACCGAGCTTATAAGCTCTAGTACAATCAAAAGGTGGAGTATTTTGGAGGTTTTGTTAAACCAAGGCTAAAAACATTTTTGCTTTCTATTTTGTGTTTAGGGCTAATATTTGGCTCACTTTTTATATTTAGAAAAACCCCTTCAATAGCTTCTTTTAGCTATTATGAAACAATTAAAATATCTAAAGATGATTTGAACGGCAATTCTATCTGGGGAGAAAACGAGACTTTTGATTCTGTTATCGCAGCCGGCGGATTAGATAATAAAATTACCTTTTATTCTTCGACCAACGCTCTTTCTGGAGGCCTCGACCCATCTGGAACGCTTAGTCTTAATGGTGTGCCATACCAATTAGGTTGGGCCGGCACGGGGAACTATACTGGTAACGACACAGTTAGGCTTTATTCTGGCTACAACTCCGCCACCATTTCGCTTGATACGATTGGCGCGTATAAGAAACTCTACATTCTAGGCACCGCGAGTGGCATGGTTAAAGGTGATTATGTTGATCTATTAGTTTTCGTTCATTATACCGATGGCAGCGCCGACAAGGCAAGCTACCAACTTTACGATCTATATGATGATACTGAAGCCTCGGGGATCTATAAATGGCCAGGTGTTATCAGCCGTGCTCTAGATGTCGCCGGAGAAACGACCGAATATACGGGAACTACCACTAGCGCTCCGTATCTTCAATCTGCCGTAATCGATGTTGACACTCAGAAGCTAATATCGTCAATCGACTTTCAAATGGTTGGTAGTGAAGATAACGTATATTGCGGTATCTATGCGATTACTGGCGTGGTTAGCGAGGCCGCCCCAACACCAGTCGAACGTGCTTATATTGATGACGTTACTGAAACTGCGGTTGCTATCCACTGGTCAAGCACCACAGGTGCAACCGGCTACCGCCTCGATTTAGCGACTGACTCAAACTTCAAATATATATTGCCTGAATACAACAATCTCTATACTCAAGAAACTAATTTAACGATCTCGGGGCTTAATAGCGACACCACCTATTACGCCAGGGTTCGCGCTGAGAATACAGAAGGGCAGAGCACTAGCTCAGATATTGTAAGCTTTACAACAGATCCAGAGACTATTTCGCCGACAATAACAATAATTGCTAACCCAGGATTAATTCAGATCCAAGACAATCTCCGTGTTCTCGGCGCCGATGCAAGCGGTGTCAAATACATCGATGAAAGCCTAGACGGTGGCGATACTTGGTTTAGGGCCGCAGATAACGATTACGTAGATCTGACCATCTTTGCAAACGGTACATATTGCTTCCGTTCGGTCGACAACTATGACAACATTAGCGAGACGGCTTGCGTTACTTATAAGAACCTCGACACTGCTAAGCCTGCCTTTCGTATTAACTCCAATGGCTATACTGAGGGCGAATGGACGAGCAATATAATTACTCTTTCTGTTGAAGGTCTCTCGACGAATGTTGGTCAAACAAATTATTATTACTCAGAAAACGAGGCCGATTGGATAGCCTACGACGCCCCCGTTATCATAAATATTGAGACGCCTCAAAGTGGCAAGACATACTCCTTCAAAGCTGTCAGCCAAGCCGGCGTTGAAAGCGACATAGAGACCATCCTAGTCCGCCGTGATGTTACTCCTCCGACTGGACAGATTACCAGTTCAAACAACGGCTGGAATCAATTCTTAAACACTATCACTTTTGGGCTCTTCTTCAATGAAACCAAAAGCTTCGAGATTGCTGCTTCGGACGCACATTCCGGAGTTGATCATGTCGAATATCTCATCTCAGACACTGCCTTTGAATCAAAAGAAGCAGCTCTTTCAGCTGAAGGTTGGCAGACTACTTCTGGGACCGTGTCCGTTGACCCAGAAGGTGACTTTATCCTATATTTCAAATTGATCGACTCCGTCGGGAACGTTTCTATCATAAATACCGATGGGATTGTCCTAGACACCACTAGCGCATTAATCTACGGGTATATTGACAATAATCATGTTTTCTCACTTGAGAATGGACAAACATACTACCTTGTCCAAAAGCTGCTCGTTACGGACGACCATGCACTAGGTTCTATCACAATCAACGGCAAAGAAACGGAAATTCAAGACAATGGTATTATAAACCTTACTGCGGGCCAAACGTATTTCATTTCCGTCACGGATAAAGCTGGCAACGCCACAAGCCTTGCTGTCAGCACTGGATCTCTTGCGGACCTAGACCTTAATCTATCAAACGAAAACTTCAAAACCAGCGACGAATCTAAGTTGCTAGCAGCTAGAGCCGAGCTAGAAAGTATACTGAACCTTGAGGGCGATCATGCTACTACTGAAGAAAAAGAAGCTATCATAGAGCTTATCGATAGATATGATATTTTGCTTCAACGAATTGCAGATTTAGATTCCAATTTAGAGACTATTTCAAATCGCTGGCTAGTTGTGCCAAGTATCGACAGCGTGACTTCTGATGATTATGGGGAGATTCAATCCATCATTGATACCATTCAGAATACAATCGATAACGAAGACTCTCATCTGACCATCGAAGAAATCAATACTCTTCTCGTACAACAACGCGAGCTTGAAGACAAACTATATTATCTTGACGCCATCGAGAGCGAGCTCGTTGCCCTGAACGCCGTCAATCGCGCCGATGTTGATATGGTTAAGACTTCAGATAAGCCTGAGCTTGAAGAGCTTAAGTCTACCGCCAAAGCTCTGCTCGCAGGGAATAATCTAATTGATGACGAGCGCACCGCAGTTGATTCTGAGCTGTCCAAAATTCGCGAGCTGCTCACTAGAGTCAACGAAGCCACCGACGCCGAAACCACGTCCGCCATCATCTCAGCAGGCTCAATTACTCCTACCGGATACACCATTGATGATAAAGACGCTCTTGCTGCGGCGAAAGCTGATATAGAAACTGCCATCAGTAAATATAGTAGAAATTACACAGACGAAGAGAAGCAGACTCTGAATGGTATACTTACAGCTATCAATGTTGCGCTTGAAGACATAGATAGACAATCATGGAATGAGATTCGCCGTACGACCTTCCCAACCATATCTATCGTTGCCGAAACGCATAAATGGTTAGCTATGGATATTGCCGGCGTTTCGGCTACGGACGACTACGGGATTGATAAACTTGAGGTTTCGAGCGACGGTGAACAATCTTGGACGCTAATAACCAATCTTGAGTCTGGTATCGTGGAGATAACTGAGAACGGCACTTACTCTTTTCGCGCTACCAACGAATTTGGCAATACAGATGTTAAGACCATTACCTATCACAACATTGACCCAGTCACTCCAACTGTATTTGTTAATACACACGGATACAATTCTGGCACCTGGACCAACCATCCAATCGTTCTTAGTGCTGAGAATAGCTCATTGAACATCAGCCCAGTTAACCTTTATTATCGAATTGCGTCGACTATTGATGGAGAAAACGATTGGTTTCCATACACCAATAGTGTTATTATTGCCACGGATACTAGCTCGACTATAGTAGAATTTAAAGCCGTATCTGGTGCCCGCGTCGAAAGTGCCATAGAACGTGTTGAGGTCAAGAAAGACTCGGTTGTTCCTACCGGCACAGTCGTGATTAGCGACAATTCATTTAATACCATCCTAAATACTATTACTTTTGGGCTGCTATTTAACGAAACTAAAAATTACACCATAACCGCCGCCGATGATCAGTCTGGTATTAAAACAATCGAGCACATCGTCTCAGAACGCGAACTTGTGACTGACGAGTTGATTAATTCCCGTGATTGGCGTACCACGGATGGCACCGTTTCTGTTGACCCGGACAAATCTCCCGTTGTCTACTATCGTCTCACGGATTACGCGGGTAACATCTCCATAGTCACGCTTTCTAACATCGTCTTTAGTCTTCCTGGCATATCGGGTGTCGACATTTCGATTACTCACGAAAACGAAGGTTATTCAACGCTCGCTATCGGTTATGGGTCCATCACTCTTGTTTCGAATCTCGAATATGCCACTGTTGATGATCTTGAAGCAATCGGCACGGACAAAGATAACCTACTAATATATCTAGAAACACACCAAGGTGATAAATCCGGTATTGCTGAGAGTATTATCTCTGATCTCGACCGAACTATTGACGCCATTGAAGAAGCCGAAGAAACGTTCGCTTCTATCAACGGCACTTATTTAACCATAAAAGAGATTGATTATGTGACCTCCGATGACAAGGAAGAAATCATAAATCTTATTGCCACCATTATTGAAGCCGAAAAAGCGAATTTCGATCATCTAAGCGACGCTAAAAAACAAGTTCTTAATGACGTGCTCGATGAACTATATCTGAGACTCTCCAGAATAGAAGAAACCCAATTTGAATATGAAAGCGTCGCCACGAGCGTGAACGGATACGACATCTCTACAGTTAACAAAAATGATTTGCAGGATCTTACCTCGCTCGAGTCTCGCGTTCATAGCCTGTTAGAAAGCGCCAACACCACTGAGTCTGAAAAAGAATACCTAGAAGAGCTCTTAACGACCATCGCAGACTTAGAAAACCGCATCGCAGAAGCTGAGAAAGCTCTAGAAGATGCAAAGGAGCAAGATCATACTGGAGGCATTAATTCTGGCAACGTCACCCCAGAAGACCAGACGTGTTTACAAGACGCAGCTAACGCGTATGCAGAAGCCTTAGGAGTATTCAACACCAACCTTTCTCTCGCAGATCTCTTTGATATCAACAATAGAGTAAACGTCATTAACTCTGCGCTAGATATTCTCGATCAAGTGGCTGAGTTTGAGGCTATGATTTCGCGCCTACCTGACCCAGAAGACGTTGATTACAATTCTCGTCTTATAATCAAAGCCGCAGAGAGCGCCTATGAAGCCCTTTCCGAATACGGAAAATCACTCGTTGGACCGAGCCTTCTAGCTAGATACCGAGCCGTGCTTGATTCTTACCGAGCGTATCTTGAAGGATCGCCACTGCTCTATGCCTTCGAAACCTTGGATATCTTCTGGTGGGGCGTGTCCACATTCGCAATAATCGGCATCTTCATACTGATAGTTCGTCATACACATAATCATTACGTAGATGCCGGAGATTCGGAGGATTTCTAGAATCCCGACAGAGACAACCATTTACAAAATTCAAAGAATATTATATAAAAACCGAACAGTCAGAATAGCCTAAAGCAAGAATTAAAACATGAAAATTATGCAAAATCAATATTGACTCTGCATACGCTTGTGCTAAAATAAGGGTAAGAAATTCAAACGAATCTGACGTTGAGAGGCGTTTGAATTTCAGGAGGTGGGGTAATAACCATTCACCTAGAAAGAAATCCAAACAAACAAAAATGCGCTCAAGTTCATTTGGCGCATTTTTTTCTTCGTGTTATAATGGCTTGTATACACTTCGGTTCAATTAACAATTTAGCGTAATATGGTGCTGTGGCGGAGTGGTTACTTTAGCGGTCTGCAAAACCGCGTGCACCGGTTCAATTAACAATTTAGCGTAATATGGTGCTGTGGCGGAGTGGTTACGCAGCGGTCTGCAAAACCGCGTACACCGGTTCAATTCCGGTCGGCACCTCCAAAAAACAAACCTCTTTGAGGTTTATTTTTTTATTTGAAATATGCCAGATTGGGCACTCATCTCTAAAAAAATCCCCGCCCTTAGGCGGAGATTCTATATCTAGACTTATTTAGAACGGATTAGCAAGACCGAGACGAGAATTAGCTTCGGCGATGCGAATTAGCTCGTTATATTTAGCTATACGCTCAGAACGTGAAAGTGATCCAGTCTTGATTTGCCCCGCGCCAAGGCCAACTGCAATGTGGGCAATCGATACATCTTCCGTTTCGCCAGAGCGGTGAGAAATAATCGTATTAAACCCAGCTTTCTTCGCCATCATTACGGCGTTAATCGTCTCACTTAATGAGCCAATCTGATTCGGCTTGATAAGAATCGCGTTTGCGGCTTTTTCTTCGATGCCTTTCTTCAAAAGGCGCGTGTTCGTGACGAATAAGTCATCGCCAACTACTTGTACGCGACCGCCGAGACGCTCCGTCATCATTTTCCAGCCTTCCCAGTCGCTTTCGGCATGCCCATCCTCGATTGAGATTACTGGATAATTATCCAGAATCCAATTGTACCAGTTCGTCAAATCTTCTGACGTTTTCCAGTCACCATTGGTTTTAAGCACATAATGATCATTATCGTAAAACTCGCTCGAAGCAATATCCATTCCCATAGCAATATCTTTGCCAGGTTTATAACCGGCCTTTTCGATAGCCAATTTGATACATTCTAGCGGCTCGTTATTGCCATCGCGTACTTTTGGTGCATAACCACCCTCGTCCCCAACGGTTACGGTATAGCCGCGATCCTTCAAAACAGCCTTTAGGGCATGGAAAACCTCTGCGCCCATTCGTATGGCATCGGCTATATTCTCGGCTCCACGGGGTATAATCATATATTCCTGGAAATCTGTTGCCCAATCAGCATGCATCCCCCCGTTCATTACATTCATCATTGGCATCGGCAACGCCATTTGATCCATCGTCCCAGCTAGCTCAGCGATATATCCGTAAAATGGCAGATGCTTTGCTCTTGCCACGGCCTTAGCGGTAGCTAGAGAAACCGCGAGAATCGCATTGGCGCCAAGATTGGTCTTATCTGGCGTACCGTCTAGGTCTAGCATAATCTGATCAACGGTCGACTGATCTGCCGAATTGCCTACGAGCACATCCTTAATTTTTGAGTTGACGTTCCAGACGGCTTTGAGCACGCTCTTGCCACCATAAAACTTCGGGTCATTATCACGAAGTTCCAGTGCCTCGCCGGACCCAGTCGATGCGCCTGATGGCACTGCTGCCCGACCAGCTTGGCCAGACTCCAAGAATACATCCGCCTCCACAGTCGGATTCCCCCGAGAATCTAAAATCTGCCTCGCTTTGATATTAGAAATAACAAAATTATCCATAAGCATTATTATAGCAGAAAAACTCAATAAATGTACATTGAATTATGCTATAATGACCTCAAAAGTGTAGAAAATGAGAGAAAAGCTAAACCCGGAAAAATCTGAGAATCTTCGTCCGTTAAGGATTATTCTGGCGATTCTAGTAGTAATACTTGCGATACTTATTCTAGATCGTTTGCCTACTTCGGTGAAAAACCGCTCAATAAACAAAGACTCCGACGGACAAAGCACTATGTCAGGTGACCCAGCTCCGGAAGGCTCAACCTATTTCTATTTTTACGGAGTGCTAGACGAACTTGAAGCGCAAACTGAAACAAAACTGAAGAAACTTGGTGTACCCGAAGAGGAATTTGAAAATGTCGCTGAATACCTATCTCAAGACGAGCTAGTCGTGCTCAGTGCCAAGGCAAATCTTGTTGCAAACCTCGAGAAGAGCTATATCTTATCCGATGAAGGAGATATCGAGACTCTCATGGAGATTTTAGAGTACGATAATAGGAAATCATTTGATAAATTCGAGCGCCCATATGCTACTCCGACCGAATACAAAAAATTGTCCGAACTATTGTCGACCTATTATCATTCCATCAGCGTCATTGAAGATTATGACGCTCCGGCCGAATAAAAAAACAAGCATAGTTTCTATATTCTTTTTGTGGTAAAATTAAGCTAAAGCTTTATTTTGTATATACAAGAAAGGAATCTATGGATAATAATCCTGTCTCTGATCCCACGCCAATGCCCGGTTCAGAGCCAACACCATCTCTGGGGCCAACGCAGACTCCGGATTTAGTACCAACCGTAGAATCAACTCAAGAACCAGCGCCTACCTCCACTATTACTGGACCAGCGCCTACTACTAGCCAAACTACAGATGTATCCACTACGATTAGTCCATTCCAACCGAATACTGCCAATCCGACTGTTGGCACGCCAACACAGGGCAACAAGAAACTCTCTAGCAAATTGATCGGTATTATTGCTGGAGCGGGCATTTTGTTACTTGGACTAGCCATCGTGCTGATTTTACACTTTATCTCTTGTACCCCAGAAAAAGTTTTTAGCTCCGCAATGGACGATCTCCTCACTAAGAACTATAACGCCTTTAAAGCAACTGCCGACATTTCTTCCGATGACGGAAATATGGCATACGGGCTAGATTATTATTCGCCCGATAACGACACGGTTTATTTACGTATATCCGGTTTAGGTGAAATATACAAAAGTCTATTTCTGCTTTTCGGTGTAGAATTAAACGGCGATTTTACGTCCAAGATGCAAGAACTAGAGCAAAACTGGTGGAAAGTTGAGACCAAAGACAGCACTCAGACATCTTCTTTCTCTAATCTTGTTCCTGAGCAAAACGATGACCGAGCTAAAGTAGTCGAAGCCTATAAAAAATCACCATTTCTAACTGCAACAAGGGCTACAGACGGTAAATCTTATAGTACTTCTGGTGATGCCTACGTTGTTTCAGTTGATATAGATAAATACGAAGCGTTCAAAGCAATTCTCCAAGAAGGCGAAGTCGAGGATAGCTCTCTTACCTTAGGCCCTGTTGGTATTGATAATAGAACCGAAGATTTCGTCATTACAATCAAAAGCTCTTTCTTCGGTGGCGGCGTCGTGACTGGTCTTTATCAAGAGAGTATAGCCGAGACGTCTACACAGAAAGTATCAATCGATTTCGAGCACGCAATTAAAACAGAACCTACTAACGCTAAAAGCATTTCAGAGTTAACAACCGCTTTGACTGAACTCTTTGGCGACTCTTCAATCGATGAAGGCGGTAGTAATGTTGACGACCCATCCGAAGACGGTCAACGACGCAAGGATTATGGCAATCTTTTCACATCCATCACGAAATACATGACTAACAACAGCGGCGAACTTCCAGAAACCGGCACACTAAACGCCAGGATTTATATAAACGTTGATGGCCTCGACCCAATTGGTGCACCATATATCCTCGATGTGGTAGAATATGACCCAATTTATCCTCCGGTAGCCGTAGCTAATGACTTTGGCGCCGAAGTATACGTGGTCTTGCACGCTAGTTGCAACGGCGACGATTTAATTGCTTCTAGCTCAGAACATGCCTTTGCTATTTATGGAGCACTGAGCTCCGGCGTATATTGCGAGGCTAACTAGGTTGAAAAATCGTATATATATTATAGAATATATATTATATATGCACGATGCACTCAAAAAAAAGCTTAAAACTCTCCCCGCCGCTCCAGGTGTTTATTTTCATAAAAACAAGGCTGGGGAGATTATTTATGTCGGTAAAGCTGCAGTTCTAAAAAATCGCGTTCGCCAGTATTTTCAGAATCCCAAAGATCGTGATCCTAAAACCGCTGCTCTTGTAGAGGAAATCTATATGACGGATTGGATTGTCGTTGATACAGAAATGGACGCTCTATTTCTCGAAAGCGAGATGATTAAACGATATATGCCAAAATGGAACATCTTGCTCCGAGATGACAAGAATGTATCGTTCATTCGAATAGACCTCAAGAGCGAGATCCCATATGTTTCAACAACTCGTAATCCCTTAGGCGACGATGCGCGTTATATTGGTCCATTCTACGCTAAGAACACTATAGTTTCAGCGCTTAGAATCCTTCGTAAGATTTTCCCCTACTATGACAAACCTTACACAGGCAAGAAGACTCTCGATACGGATCTCGGGCTTACCCCTGGCATCGAAATTGGCAAAATGACACCTAAGGATTATCACAAAATCCTTAACTCGCTCATCCGTTACCTCGAAGGAGACCGCCAAAAACTCTTAAAAGACCTCGAGAAGGAAATGAAAGAAGAAGCAAACAAAGGGAACTATGAACGCGCGGCAGAGCTTAGAAATGAACTTTTTGGCCTGAAGGGCCTCAAGAAAAAAATTGTCTTTTCTGACAAAGAGTTTCTCGATATTTCCTCCGACCAAGCTTTACATGATTTGCAACATCTCTTGCACTTGCCGTCGCCTCCACGTCGCATTGAAGGCTACGATATCTCTCATCAGTCTGGTCAGGATGTCGTCGCCTCGATGGTAGTTTTTACAAATGGCGTTTCTGATCGCTCGGAATACCGTAAGTTCAGACTAAAGAATCAGCAAAACAATGACACTGCTAGCCTGAAGGAAGTCATTTCGCGTCGTCTCAAACACTCTACTTGGGAATATCCGGATCTTATTATTCTTGACGGTGGGCAAGCACAAGTTTCGGCCATTTTGCCGCTCCTGGAGCATGTTAAGAACGGAGCCACTATCCCGGTTATTGGCCGCGACAAGTCTGGCAACCATACTAAATCCGCCATCGTCAAAATCGTAGTCCCAGTCGTGAAAGGTTTTCGTGTCGTCGAACTGTCCAGAGACTCCCATATTTCTCGTTTAATCGCCCGTATCGATGAGGAGGCCCATCGTTTTGCCATTACTTATCATACGCTTCTCAAACGTAAACGACAGCTCGACCGCTAAAAATACTTGTCATTAGCACCAAAATCACCTATAATAGAACTACTATGAATCTGATTCCTGTTTTCCAAATCTCAATTATCGTTTCCGCCGTCTTGGTTATTCTACTCGTTTTATTACAGCAGCGCGGTGCCTCACTTGGCGCAGGTCTCGGCGGCACTGGTGAGCTCTTCACCACTCGTCGTGGCCTAGATAAGTCACTCTTCAATGCTACAATCGTTTTTGCCGTTATATTCGTACTTTCGATTCTGGGGCTATTATTAATTCCAGCATAATATGAAACTATTCTCAAAAAAGCGTGGGCAAAAAGCAATCAAGAAATTTTCTCGTCTCTCCGAAGACGCCGTTATTTCGAGCGAAGCCCATATTAAGAAGAACTTCTTTCGCCGCCTGTCTCACATTGGTGACGTAAGGCTATTCATTCTAGAGTGGGGCCTCCTGGTTTTTGCACTCTTTATGCTTGCGCTTACACAAAGCTTTTGGTTTACCGACTCGTACTCAGTTACTAGTTTCGCCGACGGTGGAACATATACCGAAGCGACGCTAGGCAAAGTTAATTCATTAAATCCTCTCTTCGCTACCACCAATAGCGAAAAAACTCTGTCCAAACTTATGTTTGTTGGCCTCACCGCCTCTGATTCTTCTGGCCATATCGGCAACGCCCTCGCGAAGTCTGTCACGTCTGATGATTCCGCCAAAGTATGGACGGTTGCACTCAAAGATGACCTGAAGTGGTCCGATGGGGAACCAATTACCGCAGAAGACGTGGTGTTCACGGCAAAGCTAATCAGTGGTCTCGGTCAGATTTCTTCTTATTATTCCAACTTACACAATGTAGAAATTAAAATCAACGAGGAAGGCAATCTTGTCTTTGAGCTACCTGCAGTATATTCTGAATTCGCTTCCGCTCTCGACTTTCCAATTCTTCCAAAGCACGCATTAGAAAATGCAGATTCGATGACTTTGTTAGAGTCAAGTTTCTCTACTAACCCAATCTCATCTGGCCCATTTAGCTTTAATGCCCAACAGGCCGTTGGTACTAGTGGAGAATCTATCGTTTACCTTGCGGCAAACCATAACTATTACAAAGGATCACCAAAGATTAATAGCTTTGTCGTACATGCATATCTAACGGCCGAAGACATCAAGGCTGCTATCAACTCTGGATTTGTCTCAGCTACTGCTGAACTATTGCCAACCGATGCGGAAGAAGTTGCTTCACGCGTTGTTTATGAAAAACAGACTGCTATTAATTCAGGCGTGTATTTGTTCATGAATACAAAGTCAGGTATTTTCAAAAATCGCGATGTGCGCAAGGCCGTTCAGACAGGTCTCGATATATCAGAAGTCCGCACATTGATTGGTGACGAGCTCCCGCTCGATTATCCGATTCTAAAATCTCAACTAGAATTAGAAAATTGGCCCGCCCTTCCTGGTCGTGATATTGAGGCGGCAAAAGCTACTATTTCCAATCAAGAGAAGAAGACCGTTCGCTTAGTTACGATTTCTTCTGGCTACTTCCCAACTATTTTAGAAGATGTCGCACAACAACTTGAAAGTCTTGGGTTCGAAGTAATACGTGCCGTCGAAGAACCAGGGCAAGACTTTCTCGTTAACACCATCGCAAACCGCAATTACGACATGTTAATTTACGAAATTGAACTTGGAGCGAACCCAGATCTCTTAGTCTATTACCACTCTTCTCAGGCTAGCCAGAACGGACTTAACTTATCAAACTACAATAATTCGGTTGCCGATGATCTTATTATTTCAGCACGCGAAACCACCGACGAAAACGTAAAAAAACAGAAATACGAAGCCTTCCTCAATCGCTGGCTAGAGGATGCTCCAGCCATTGGTATATATCAAGTTAATCTTAGTTACTACTTTGATAAAAATGTCAGACCATTCTCCGAGGACGCTTCGCTTGTTGTTGCCACAGATCGCTTTGCTGATGTTCGCTTCTGGGGCGTTGAAAAAGTTATCAGAAACCGCACTCCATAAAAAAAGCCCCGAAGGGCAAACATCTTACAGAATTGGTGCGCCTGACTAGACTCGAACTAGCACAGCACTAAAATGGCCACTACCACCTCAAGGTAGCGTGTCTACCAATTCCACCACAGGCGCATAGCTAATTCTGTTTTTAAGATGCCACATTATTATATCACACTTTTTCATGTTTTTGCAAGAAGCTTACCGTTCTTGCATATAAAACGTAAGCGCTATATAATAATCATATTAAGGAGAGAGAGTGTTAGAGCTTAAAAACATTACAAAGGTTTATCATACAGGCGATTTTAAACAAAGAGCGCTCGATAACGTTTCGCTTACTTTTCGCGACAGCGAATTCGCTAGCATCCTCGGCCCTTCTGGCTCTGGCAAGACCACTCTGCTAAATATCATCGGCGGTCTCGATTCTTACACCAAGGGTGACCTTATAATTGATGGCATTTCGACCAAGGATTTTAAAGACTCTGATTGGGATGCTTATCGGAATCATCGTATTGGCTTCGTCTTCCAAAGTTATAATTTGATTTCCCATCAAACTATCCTAAGCAACGTTCGCTTAGCGCTCACTCTATCTGGCATTTCCAAAAAAGAAGGAGTAACTCGCGCTCGTGCCGCCCTGAAAGCGGTCGGCCTTGGCGATCACATGATGAAGCACCCTGCCGAATTGTCTGGTGGCCAAATGCAACGCGTTGCCATTGCTCGTGCTCTTGTGAACGACCCAGATATCCTTCTTGCTGACGAGCCTACGGGCGCACTTGATTCTGAGACCAGCGAACAAATCATGAAGATTTTAAAGAAAATCTCTAAGACTCGTCTTGTTGTTATGGTCACTCATAATCCAGATCTTGCTCGCGAGTACTCTACGCGTATTATTCGCCTGAAAGACGGACAAATCACATCTGATTCTCACGTCCATAACGGCAAAATGGTCAGAGCTAGCGCCGAAGAGAACAAAAAGAAGTCCAAAAAGACTCACATGTCATTTAAAACAGCACTTGGCCTTTCCTTCAATAATCTTCTGACCAAAAAAGCTCGTACCATCCTGGTCTCCTTTGCCGGTAGTATCGGCATCATTGGCATCGCTTTGATTATGGCTGTATCTACTGGCTTCCAAAACTATGTTGATTCAATCGAACAGGACGTTCTTGTCTCTTATCCATTAATGATTACCGAAGAATCATTCTCTATGGCAAATCTCATGTCGCCTACCAACGACGAAACAATGGATGCCGATACTGTGCGCAATGGAGGAAAGAGCAATTCTGCGATTCGCGACGAGGCAGGTAAAGAACTCGTCGAATACCCAGTCCTATCCTACACACTCAAATCTGTTGCTACGAACGACCTAAAGAGTTTTAAAAACTATTACGATGAGCACGCGGATGAATTAAAAGACGACGTAAAGTCTCTCACTGTCGGCTACGGTATTCAACCGCTCGTATATTCTGTCGATGCAACTAACACGCTTGCTAAACTCAACCCTATGGATACCTTGATGAGTATGTTTGGCACCGGGAGCGAGCTTATTACAAACTTCACAGGGAGCTCCATGTCGCTCTATCTTCCACTTACTAACGACCAGGAGACGTTAGAGAGCCAATATAAGATTCTCGCTGGACGTTGGCCCAAAGAATACGATGAAGTGATCATCAATCTCGGTATCGAGGGGGCTATGAGCGATTTCTTAGCCTACGGCCTTGGCCTCAAAGATACTTCGGAGCTTGACGATCTCATTACTAAACTGATGGCTGGAGAATCATCAGACAAAGAGAGCTCTGACCCGCTCCTTATGAACTATGAAGACCTTTTAACTCTCGACTTACACGTAATTGTTCCAAGTGATTTATATAAATATAACGATAAATACGGCGTATACGAAGATATGTCCAAAGACGAAAATTATCTTAGAGACGTGTATGACAATAAGTCAATCAAGCTCAAAGTCGTTGGCGTCATCACCGCGAAGCCTGGTGTCACTGCTCAAGCCCTTGACCAAGGAGTCAACTATAAGCCAGAACTAATTAAAAAGATCATCGAGCGCGCCGGCGACTCCGAAGCGGTGAAAAAACAACTCGCAGACAAAGACACAGATGTTTTTTCTGGCGCTAAGTTTGATCAGCAAGAAGATAAACTTAATTATAGTTTTTCTGATCTTATCGCTGTCGATCAGACCAAATTAATGCAAGCGATGATGGGGCAGGGAAGCATGGATGATGCCTTCTCGCTTAACTTTACTGAAGATGAACTAACTAGGGTTATTTCCGCCATCTCGTCAAATACTGAACGCGATCAGAAGTCTAATCTCCAATCATTAGGTTACCAAGATTTAAATGAGCCATCGTCTCTATGGTTCTATTTCTCAAGCTTTGAAGGGAAGGAAAACTTCAAGAACTTTATCGAGAAGTATAACAACGAGCACGAAAAGGACCAAGAAATAACATACAGCGACATGACCGGCCTGCTCATGGATTCAGTCCGCACTATCGTTGATGCTGTTAGCTATGTACTGATCGCCTTTGTGTCCATTTCTCTCGTTGTCTCATCATTTATGATTGGCATTATCACTTACATCTCCGTTTATGAACGTAAGAAAGAAATCGGCATCTTGCGCGCCATCGGTGCGTCTAAACATAACATCAGTAGTATTTTCAATGCAGAGACCTTTATTGTCGGCCTCCTTGCTGGTATCTTTGGCATAGGTATTTCTTATGGATTTATCCCAATCATCAATACGGTTCTTGCGCATGTTACTGACGGAGTGAATATTCGCGCTGCGCTGAACCCAACTTCTGCACTTATTCTAATTGCCCTCAGTGTAGTCTTGACATTGATTGGTGGGCTCATCCCGGCTCGTTCTGCTTCGCATCATGATCCGGTCGAAGCCCTTCGCTCGGAATAAATACATTGCTATAAGCCAGATTTTCTAACATTTTAACGCTTTACTTTATCGTGAAAATAATATAAAATAATACGGTAGAGTCTCCGGAGCTGGTTTTTATTAGTGCTTCCGAGAGAATTATAATAAAAAGGAGAAATTAACGAATGGCAAATTTTGACCGTTCCAAGCCGCATATCAACGTCGGTACCATGGGTCACGTCGACCACGGTAAAACCACTTTGACTGCTGCTATTACGTCTGTATTGGCGAAGAAACTCCCATCTGACGTCAACAAACCAGTCGCCTATGACCAAATTGACAACGCTCCTGAAGAGAAAGCTCGTGGTATTACCATCGCTACCTCTCACCAAGAGTATGAGTCTGAGAAGCGTCACTACGCTCACGTCGACATGCCTGGTCACGCCGACTACATTAAAAACATGATTACCGGTGCCGCTCAGGTTGATGGCGCTATCCTCGTAGTTGCTGCGAACGATGGTCCACTTCCACAAACCCGCGAGCACGTTCTTCTTGCTCACCAAGTGAACGTTCCAAAAATCATCGTCTTCCTCAACAAGATGGATCTTGCTGACCCAGAACTCGTTGAGCTCGTCGAGATGGATGTTCGTGAACTTTTGAACAAGTACGGCTTTGATGGCGACAACGCCCCAATCATCAAGGGTTCTGCCACCAAGGCTCTCGAAGGTGATCCAGAAAACGAACAAGCTATCATGGATCTCGTCCACGCTATGGATGAATACTTCGATATCCCAGAACATGACCTCGATAAACCATTCCTTATGCCAATCGAAGACGTCTTCTCAATCAAAGGCCGTGGTACTGTTGCTACCGGTCGTATTGAGCAAGGTGTTGTTAAATTGAACGATGAAGTTGAAATCGTTGGTCTCAGAGAGACTCAGAAATCCGTCGTTACCGGCATCGAGGCCTTCCACAAGACTCTCGACCAAGGTCAAGCTGGCGATAACGCTGGTCTTCTCCTCCGTGGTATCGAGCGTGAACAAATTGAGCGTGGCCAAGTTATTGCTAAGCCAGGTTCTATCACCCCACATACCGAGTTTGAGGCTCAGGTCTACATCCTTAAGAAAGAGGAAGGTGGCCGCCACACCCCATTTGCTAAGGGTTACAAACCACAATTCTACTTCCGCACCACCGACGTTACTGGTGAAGTTGAGCTCCCAGCTGACAAGGAAATTGTCATGCCTGGTGACCAAGTTACCTTCAACGTTAAGCTTCTCGCTCCAGTTGCTATGAACGAGCAAGATCGCTTCGCTATTCGCGAAGGCGGCAAGACTGTTGGTTCTGGTGTTATCACCAAGGTCATCAAATAAGGATTGTTCAAAAAAATAACCCCGTAAGGGGTTATTTTTTATGTTTTAGCTATTGCATTTTATAATACTTATTGTTATTATAAAAACAAGCATAAAACCAGAAAGGATAAAAACCAATATGCCAAATATCAAATCTAAGAAGGGCTTCACCATCATCGAGGTCGTCTTGGTTCTCGCCATTGCGGGTCTCATCTTCCTCATGGTCTTCATTGCTCTTCCAGCCATGCAGAGAAGCCAACGCGACACTCAGCGTAGGAACGATTACTCGCTCCTATCAACGGCCATGACTAACTACATGACCAGCAACAACGGTAAGCTGCCAACTGCTCTTACCAGCACTGATGCGTCGACCTACATCAACGATAGCGGCCAAGATCCAAACGGCTTCGTGTATGAGTTGATGTTAGTGACTTGTGGATCCTCCACTAAAGGCAACTCAACCACTAACTGTAAAGACACTACCGGTGCCGACATTCAGTTCAAAAACGATAACAACGAAGTCATGAAGACTGCAAACTCCGACATCGCTACTCGCGTCTATGTCGTCAAGAATGCAGGATGCGATAGTGGTCACGTCGTTTACAAGGCTTCTAGCCGCGCCTTCGCTATTTATGGCCAGCTCGAAACCGGTAACGGTACTTACTGCTCCGCATCTAGCTAGAATTCTTTCTAGGTTATCAAACTGCGCAAAAACTCCCCACTTAAATGGGGAGTTTTTAGGTATCGACTTTATCTAGAGCTAAGATGCCAATGGTCACCAAACTCACACTTGTAAACGTTTAAATTGTGCGCACCGTGGTCGTGCTCAGCAACCTTAGCTGCCACCTCCGCTTCTTCTTGCGTTTTATAACAAATCTTGTGCGCATCGCCAACCCAGCAACGCTCCGGCTCAATTTTGCTTAAACGGTTAACATCAAAACTTCTACTCATTGCGAGAGATTATATCATGCCCTCTCGCAAGAATCAAACAGCTTAATTAATTGTAAATAATTGCGCTCACGTGCTATAATAAGCATATGGAAAATAGGGTGCTGGTACGTCTAGAAGACGTAAACAAATCTTTTGGCGAAAAGACCATCATCAAGAATCTCGACCTAGAAATCTATGAGGGAGAGTTTTTGACTTTACTAGGCCCTTCCGGCTGCGGCAAAACTATTACGCTTCGTATGATTGCGGGGCTTGAGTCTGTTACAAGTGGCCGAGTCATTCTTGATGGAATTGATGTTACTGATGTTCCGGCAGCTAAGCGTAAAGTCAATACAATCTTCCAAAACTTTGCACTTTTTCCGCACCTTACCGTTTGGGACAACGTTGCTTTTGGTCTCAAGATGAACAGAACTCCAAAGAAGCAAATTGAGAAAAAGGTCAAGTCTGCACTCAAAACGGCCCACCTTACGGGTTTTGAAGACCGTTATCCAGCCCAGCTTTCTGGCGGGCAGCAACAGCGCGTTGCTATTGCTCGCGGTATCGTTATGGATCACAAAATTCTTCTATTAGACGAATCTCTTGCTTCGCTCGATCTCAAACTCAAAAGGGAAATGCAGACTGAACTTAAGAAACTTCAGCGCAAACTCGGCATGACCTTCGTGTATGTTACTCATGATCAGGATGAAGCTCTCACGATGTCAGATCGCATTGCTATTATGAACGCTGGTCGCATCATACAGCTCGGCACGCCAGAAGAAATCTATGCTCACCCCAAGAATGACTTTGTAAAGAGCTTTATCTCCGATATTGATTTAATCAATTTCAAGAAAACGCGTCTAAAGAGGTATCATGAGCCAACACAATCCTGAGACTGCTGGGGTTTCTGCCTATAGTCAATCTAAGCATAGCAGACGTTTTGATCTATTCAAAACCGTATTCACCCTGCCCGTTATTATTTATGCGATTCTTTTAGTACTTATACCGCTCGTCTACATTTTCTTTCTGTCTTTTCTGAAGTCTGACAATTATGGAGGATATCTCTTCGAGTTCAATCTAGAGAATTATGGTGAATTCTTTGACTCTACTTATTTATCAATTTTTCTTAAATCTGCCGGTATTGGGCTTGTCACGACATTCATTTGTCTCCTGATTTCTTATCCGTTCGCGATTTTCCTCCGCGACCTTCCAGAGAAACGCCGCAATCTTATCATGAAGCTAGTCATGGTGCCATTCCTAACAAATTCGCTCATCCGTACATACGGCCTCATCACCCTGCTTCGCAAAAACGGTGTCATCAACTCAACGCTTATTGGCGCAGGTGTTATCTCTAGTCCACTAGCACTTATGTATAATAATGTTGGCATCATTACCGGCATGGTCTATACACTTTTACCCTTTATGCTTATGCCGGTTTGCTCCGCCGTTGTAAAAGTAGACCAAAACTTACTTGATGCCGCCGAGGATCTTGGTGCTGGTAAGTTTGCCAAATTATTTAAGATTTATTTGCCGCTTACTATCCAAGGAGCCTTCAATGGCTCGCTCATGGTTTTTATACCTGCCATTGGCTATTTCTTTATCGCTGATATTCTCGGCGGTGGCAAAGCTATGATTATTGGTAATCTTATCAAGAACCAATTCCTTACCGCACGTAACTGGCCGCTTGGCGCAGCGCTCTCGATCATTCTCTTGTTGTTCACATTCATTTTAGTTAGGATTTACCGAAAGATAGGCGGTAGTCTCGACGAGTTAGGAGGCGGCTAATGTCGTTTAAAAAGAACCATAGACTACGTAAGGCCTACATCACTATAGTGATGTTATTGTTGTTTCTACCAATTTTTATTCTTATCGCTTTCAGCTTTAATGAATCGAAGCTTAACGTTGTCTTCACGGGTTTTACATTCGATTGGTATGCGCGCCTTTTTGCTAACGCAGACCTTATAGATGCATTTAAAAATACTATTCTTATCGCCGTGCTATCCACCGGCATTTCAACGGTTATTGGTGTGTTGTCTGCCGTAGGGTTGAAAAAATTCCAATTTCGTGGACATGGCCTGATTGATAAGCTTATCTATATACCTATCGTCATTCCGGAAATAGTTTTAGGTATCGCATTGCTATCGGTGTTCACCCTTGCAAAGCTCGAATTAGGATTCTGGACTGTGCTTCTTGCCCATATCTCCTTTTCTGTTCCTTTTGTTATTACTTCGGTCCGCTCCACCCTTTACTCTTTACCAAAACATGTTGAGTCTGCTGCCGCAGATCTTGGAGCCTCTAGATGGCAGATTTTCTGGCATATTACTCTTCCGCTGATTTGGCCAGGTATCGTGTCAGGAGCGCTTCTTGCCTTCACACTATCCATGGATGACGTTGTGATTTCGTACTTCGCTGCCGGGCCGGGTACCAATACGCTTCCGCTTTATATCTATGCCAATATCAAGACCGGCATCAGCCCAGATGTTAACGCTTTGACCTCTATCATGCTCGTAATCACAGTTATCACTTTAACGACTAGTGCTTATTTCCAATCGCGAAAAGTAGCTGCAAGGAGTATTAGCTGATGCGCGAACGCACTGGTCTAATAAAAAAACTGTTCTTTTCACTGGCGGTCATAGTTATTGTTGCTCTCATCATAGCCATTATAATTATTTACCAGCCTGACAATCAGGAAACATCGAACCAAAGAATTCTGAACGTACTCAACTGGACGAGCTACATCCCAGACGAAGTTATCAATGATTTTGAAAATGAGTATAACATTAAAGTTAATTACGGGACATACTCCTCAAACGAAGAACTTCTTGCGAAGCTTACGAGTAGCCGCGAGGGTACTTATGATCTCGTCTTTCCAAGCGATTACATGATTGATTTAATGATTTCGCGGAATCTTCTAGAAACGCTCGACCAAGAGAAACTAGAAAACAAGGACAACCTGAATCCTATCTTTCTAAAGCAGTCATACGATCCAGATAACTCATATTCTTTACCATTTCTTTTAGCAACAACCGTCTTTCTTTACGACTCTAACAAAACTGGGCCTATCACATCATACAAAGATCTGAAGAAGCCCGAACTCGAAAATAATCTCGTTATGCTCGACGATCAACGTATTGTCATCGGTGCAATGTTAAACGCTTGCGGATACGATATGAACGACGTTCGCGAAGATCATCTCGAAGAAAGCCTAGAGTTCTTCAACCAAATCAAATCAAACATCAAAGCTTTTGACTCAGACTCCCCCAAGACTTTCTTTATCACTAAAGAAGTTGACGCTGGTCTTGTCTGGAACGCCGAGGCCATTCTGGCTCGTGAAGAAAACCCAGATTTAACAATCTCATACCCAGCCGAAGGATTTGCGCTTTCGATGGATAACTATGCAATTGTCAAAGGCGCCAAGAACGTGGATTCCGCGTACTTATTCATAGATTACCTTCTTCGATCTGACGTTGCGCAAAAAATAGTCGACGAATATCCGTATATCTCTGCTATCAAAGGCGTTGAATCCTTACCGGAGGAAGAGCTGGAACGAATCTTAGCCAACGGGGCATACATCCAAAATGTCGGCGCCGATATTAAAAGATTCGACAAATTGTGGGCAAAATATAAGTAGTCAAAACTCTCAGGCTCATATATAATAGAAGTAATTAAACGGAGGAATTATGAGCCGATTCGACGAACAATATCTTGACCTGTGCGACAAGATCCTACGCGAAGGCGAACGCGTTGTTAACTACAAAGACAAGACCGATACTGCACGTTCCAAAAGAGCTGCCGGCACTATGCCAAACCATCTGATCCAGGCAAAAGAAGCATCGGCTACTATTCGTATCCCGCACTACACTTTAGAATTTGATCTAGAAGAAGAGTTTCCTATTCTTACTACAAAATTCGTCGCCTTTAAGACGGCTGTATTAGAAATGCTTTGGATCTGGCAAGTACAAAGCAACGACGTCAAATGGCTTCATGACCGCGGGGTCAAGATTTGGAATGAATGGGAAGTTCCTGAATCTGGCGTTTATATGGGTCGCGATTTTGTAAAGCTATACAAAGAAAAAGGCATTAAAGAAAACCCAATCGGGACCATCGGCACCGCTTATGGTTGGGTAGTAAATCGCTATCAGCTTACTCAGAGCCTAATTGAGACTCTCAAAAACGACCAAACTAACCGCCGTATGGTCATGTCGCTCTGGCAGAACGAGTGGATCCCAACGGCTACTCTTCCGTCCTGTGTTTGGAGCAATGAATGGATTGTTTCGAAGGGCCGGCTCAATCTTATGGTCCACTCCCGCAGCAACGATGCGCCACTTGGACTTCCATTTAACATTTCTCAATACGCTGTACTTCTCTCTATGGTTGCACAAACCGTTGGTCTCCGTCCAGGCAAGATGACCTTCACTATCAATGATGCACATATTTACGAAAATCAAATCCCAGGTATTAAAGAACAACTTGAACGACGTGACGCCATTATCAAAGAGCGTGGCAAAATGTACGATGCGCCGAAGCTTTGGCTCAATCCTAAGATCAAGGACTTCTTCAAGTTCGATAACTCAAAAGAGCTCAAAGACATTCAACTCATTGATTACCAGCATCAGGGCCGTATTAATATGCCAATCACGGCGTAAGGAGTTAAAATGGCTTTTTCGATAATTGCATGTGTAGGTAAAAATCTCGAACTAGGGAAGAACAATGATTTAATCTTCCATTTCAAAGACGATATGAAGTTCTTTCGCGAGACGACACGCGGACATACTATCGTCATGGGTCTGAACACCTGGAAGTCTCTCGGCGAGAAGCCTTTGCCGAATCGCCAAAATCTTATTCTTTCACACGCGCCTTTGACCGAGCTTCCAGAAAATACTGCGCAGATCCCAGACTTCGATACCTTTGTAAAAGAGAACAAAGACACAGACGAAGAAATCTTCATTATCGGTGGAGCCACCATTTATAAAATATTTTTACCTTACGCACGTACTCTTTATCTCACTGAAGTCGACGCAGAAAAAGAAGCGGACGTGTTCTTTCCAGAATTTAACAAGGAAGATTATGATTTAACTACTCTTCAATCATTAACCGAAAATCAAACTAATTTTAATATCAACAAATATACCAGAAAGGAAAAATAACATGTCTAAAGATCCCGTTTTCTCCCTTATTAAATCTGAAGAAACCCGTCAAAAAGAAGGCCTTGAGCTCATTCCGAGTGAAAACTATGTCTCGGCAAACGTTCTTAAGGCTGCAGGTTCCGTCTTGACCAACAAATATTCTGAGGGTTACCCGAGCTTTGATGGCATTTCTGGCGAACCGAAAGATTTCTGGTCGGAAGATAAAATTGCCGCTGAAAAACTGGGTAATTTCCGCTACTACGGCGGACAAGACAATGTCGACAAGATAGAGCGTCTTGCCATTTCTCGCGCTTGCAAATTGTTCCATGCCGACCATGCTAACGTCCAGCCTCACTCTGGCGCGAATGCTAATGAAGCAGTGTATTGGGCCTGGTGTGAGCCTGGCGACACCATTTTAGCGATGTCTCTGCCTGCTGGTGGTCACCTCACTCACGGCGCCAAAGTTACCCGCTCCGCTCATATTTATAATTTCGTCGGCTATGGCGTCGATGAATCTGGCGATATCGACTACAAAGAGCTCGAACGCGTTGCTCTAGAAGAGCAGCCAAAAATCATTCTTATTGGTTATTCTGCGTTTATGAAGATCCCAGATTTCGATCGAGTTGCAAAAATAGCCAAGAAAATCCCAGGTTGTCTACTTATGGCCGACATGGCCCACGTTGCTGGACTTATCGCCGGCGGCGTTCATCCAAATCCTCTAGATCACGGCTTTAATGTCATGACTACCACTACTCACAAAACTTTACGTGGTCCTCGCGGCGGTTTGATTCTATCGAAAGGAAACGTTGCGTCGCCTTTGAAGAAGCCAGAACACACCATCGAAAACATTCCAATCCTTATTGATCGTGCTGTCTTCCCAGGCACACAAGGTGGCCCGCTAGAACACATCATTGCCGCTAAGGCAGTCGCCTTCGGCGAAGCGCTCCAACCAGAGTTTAAAACCTACGCCAAAACCATCGTCAAAAACGCTAAGACTTTGGCTGACGCACTCAAAAAAGATGGCTTCGTTCTTCAAGGCGACGGCACCGAGAATCACCTTATTCTCGTCAATATGGTAAAGAGCTTTGGCATTGATGGCAAGTTCTTCGAACGCGCTCTTGATATGATCGGGCTTAACCTCAATGCTAACTCTCTTCCAACCGATAAAGGTGCCGCCTTCCGCCCATCGGGCGTTCGTCTTGGCACACCAGCCATCACTACCCGTGGCCTTGGTCAAGAAGAAATGAAGCAGATCGCCGATTGGATGCGCCGCGTTGCAGACATCTGCGTCGGCCTTGGCACAGAAGATCGTCTTGATGAAGCAGCTGAAGAGTTAGGCAAGATTCGCGCTGAAGTGCGTACACTCGCACTCAAGTTCCCAGTACCAGGCGTCAAATAATATTAAGTCAGAAGACGCTATAGCTTTCCGGATTCTTCCGGAAAGCTTAGTTGTATGCTATAATGCAAAGGTTGGGGCGTTAGCTCAGCTGATAGAGCGCGGCATTCGCATTGCCGAGGTCGCGGGTTTGATTCCCGCACGCTCCACCAACAAGTGGGTTGCCAATAAGGCAATTTTTTATTTCAAGAAAAACCAACCAATCCGGGGCTATCGTTGCTTATCAGATAAGAATATGCTACAATATACCAACCTAGCCAGGGGCTAATCTGGCAAGTTCTTTAAAAAGGGAGAGTGAGCACGAAATGACTGAAGAAGCGCGCTTTGGCAAAATCGGAAACTGGGACGAGATGCAAAAAAAGGTTCAAGCATCTCCAAACGGGGCTGCAAGCCTCTACTATCACGAGTGGGCTGAGCGACCTGTAATCCTTTCGGACGCCTTTTACAGAGAGCAGATGCCGGAAAGTGGACTATTCTCTGATGGCTCTAGGTACATCGATGAAGTAATGAGCGGAGTGGATTCGATGTTCCTGCATGAGTTCAGTAAAGGAGTCTACGATGAATACATGTCAAAAAACGGCTTCCGACCATACTTGCTTGACTGGTTCAAGGATCCTGGCATTCTTCATCACGCCATATTCTGGGACTTTGGTAAAGACATTACATCAGTCATCTTCGAATGGCACCGTTATCACAAAGAGGGCAAGATATGTCTCGATATGCTTCATGGGCAGAATCACGACATTTATGGCAAGCCCTGCCTTGTTAATTCTGCCCGCGGTGCGTGGGAATCCTTAGTCGATCTTTATCATGAGCAGATCAATAACCCTAACAGAGATGGATATGGAGTAAAATTATTCCATGACGTTATCGGCTGGCCCTTCACCTAATCTCCCATCTCTAAACCTCAAGTTTTAGACTTGAGGTTTTTTCTTGTGTTTTGTATAATAAGTATAAGAAAAAAGGAGGTAGAGTTTGACAGCTGCTTTGATCAAACAGACGCGTATGACGATTCTTCTATCCGTTAACGCTGCAGCTATTCTTATTGCCGGAATTTTGATTGCCGCCTCCATTTGGGGAGGTGGCGGTGAGTTTCGTGCCGTTGCCGAACGTTCTGATGAAATAACTGATGCTATCGAAGAAGCGGAGCTCCTTGGTTCGGTTTCTGATATTTCTAGCGGTAAGACCATTGCTAGTGCCGACGGCACTGTCTACCAAGTGGCGCCCAATGGCTGGATTTCTTCAGACCCAGTATCTAGAGGAGAATTGTGGAACGAAGATTCTATCACTATCTACCAGTCAGCCGACATCGACATTTGCGTTGGCGGCAATCTATCTAATTTGGGTAGCATGTATTGGCAATCATCGAACCAAGATGTTATCGCGGGCTTCTATTCGACCGCCCGCACCTGGCTTGGCTATTCTTCAGAAGTATGCCGCTACCCCATCATCAAGGGCACCGGCACTACGACAATCACGGCCGGCACATATGATGGTCGCCGTCATGACTCTATCACGGTAACGGTCGTTGAAGTTCCGACCGAGCAATGGAAACGTGATGTTCTAGCACTCGTTAATGCAGAGCGCACCAAGAATGGTATCGAACCACTAGAATGGGGAGTTACATGCGAAGTTGCTGCGGCTATACGTGCTCGTGAACTCATGACTTCATATGCCCATATTCGTCCGGATGGCTCCTCGTGGGAGACGGCTTGTCCGATACCAGATACCGGTGGTTCTAGTGGAGAAAACCTCATGGCTGGCAATGCTGCTGTTTCTCCAGAATCTGTAGTTGCCGCCTGGATGAACTCGCCCGACCACCGCGCTAATATTCTTAGCGCTAACTACACCAAGCTTTCTGTTGGCTTCATATTTGACCAAGACACCAAATACAAGACTTACTGGTCGCAATTCTTCTCGACCTACTAAACCTAATCGGTGTCCCTAGTTTCTTCACTAGCTGGCAGCTTATTCATCACTGACGGATTATTCACTTCTTGATTTTCTGGGCTCACTAAAGTAACCCTAAAAAAGGCATATGTTGCGGCCGCAACAAGTATCATCACCAACGTATCAAACAAAATCTCGCCCGCGCGGCTATGCTTGCGTTTTTCAATTATCTCGCCTGGTTCAGTCGGTTGATCAGCCATTCTATTTCCTCTGTATTCATTACTCTTGTTTGATAACTCGTATCATACACTGTACCAAATCTTCTCGTTTGAAGCAAGCGTCCATTCCAAAAATAGTGCGTGAGTCCCAGACTTCTTGTAGTACCAGGCCACCAAACTTGGTCAAAGAAGATATTGCCAAGACCATAATATATTTCACCACCGTTATATTGCTCATAAGTTTGCGTCTGGTGAGCACTTGTCCCGACGACAATATTAGCGCCCATATCAATTAGCGACCTAAATAACCCTACTTGATCTCCTGGCGCCGAATCAGCTCGATCGCAGTAGGTGTTTTCATTCACATCATCGTAAAAGTTACATTCGTTATATTGAACATCTACAATTACAAAGTCTCCGCGCTCCTTCGCCTCCGCAATACGTGCCATGGCGTTTTCAGCATAGTATTGATTCGCCCCCGGAGTTGCACCGAGCGTCGCCCCACCCGTGCTCTGATTATAGGCCAGCATCGTGATATTGGTTCCTTTTTGTGAAATCACAAGTGGGATTTCTGCTTCTTCTGCTGTGCGGCCACCGCCGACAGTCTTAATCCCAAGCTCTTGATATTTTTCGAAAGTCGAAATTGCGTCTCCAGCACCACAATCTATATTGTGGTTACCGGTGAGCTCGACGATATCCAGCCCAATATCTATCAAGGTATCTAAGAATCGCCAGTCTGAGCAAATATTATTGACACTAGCATAATAAGAAAAGCTACTCTCGTTGCTAGTGTGCGTTAAATCAAATTTTCGTAAATACTCTGCAATGTTTGCCGAAAAATACGCTCCAACTCCTACTTGTGCCATTTTAGTATACATATTACGGCCAAGCGCCGTTACGCCAGTTTGAGTGAAGGAAAGAACCGTCTCGCTACTAGGGAACTCTTTCATCAAAGGCGTAAGTAGTTCGGTCACATTAGCCATATCTCCCACGGTCTCGGCCTCGACTTTGAGTATTTTATATTTCGCGCCATCCGTGAAATCGTCAAGCCAATAGTTGCCATCTACTGCTAGAAGTTTCTGCGTCTCGGCAAGATCAAGCACCGAAGTTACACCTTCGCCACTAGCTAATCGCTCTTCAAACTCTGCGCCAGTAATAGACTCTTTTGGTTCATAAAAATCAGCCACTGGCACTAAAATATCGGTTAGGTAGTATTTTGCGTCGTCAACATCTTGGGCTTGCTCCACTTCCTCGACGGACTCGACTAAATCTTGTGTAGGCACAGCTTTGTGAGTGATATTCTTATCGCTAAGGTACTCTGAAATAGTCATATCTTTATCCAGCTCAATTTCCGCGAGAGTCTTAGTATATTGTTCTACGTTCGAAACTTCGCCTTCTATAATTAGTTTTCCTGGTACTTTGAAGAAGCCGGTTTTTAGGAAGAACTGCATTCCAAAGAAAGCCAAACCTGCCCCAATTAAGAAACAGAAACCTCCAAGAATCAGCTTTCGCAACATACGTTTTCATCATATCATTTTTGCTGGTCAAAAACTAGTCGCAAACCTAGTAAAATCTCCATTTTTTTTATATAATATGCTTATGGCAAAATTGTTTCAAAACTTTTTGCACTGGTTAAATGGGGTGAAAGCTCCAGTTACTGACGCGGAAAGGATCATAGCCTCGCCTGATGATACCGTAAAACTTAAAGTTACCCTTCGCCAGGGCCATATTTCTTATTCCGTTACAAAAGGTGAATCCACTATTATCCGCGACTCTAAACTCGGTCTTAAGATCAAGAATCTGCCACCACTTGCAGACCATCTTTCCATCGTACGCACCACAGAAAAAAGCGTTGGTGAAACTTGGGAAACCGTATGGGGCGAAGAGCATTTCATTACAAATAATTACAATGAAGTTGCTTACTACCTTTCGGAGACCTCAAAGGCTAATCGTCTGTTTACCTTACGCTTCCGAGTGTTCAACGACGGCATTGCGTTCCGTTATGAATTGCCACCACAGCCAGCCTTTTCGCGCGTGGAAATTGAAGATGAACTTACGGAATTCAACGTCGACCTCAACTCCGATTCTTGGTCTATCCCGTCATATCAGCCAGATCGCTACGAATACAATTATGAGAAGAAACCAGTTTACGAACTAGAAAAAGCCGTACACACCCCGCTCACAATTATCTTGCCAAATAAATACCACATCGCCATCCACGAAGCGGCGTTATACAACTATGGCGAGATGAGTCTCAAGCTAGATGAATGGAAAGCTCTCAAATCTGACATCACACCACTTTCCGATGGCGTAAAAGCTCGCACTGATTTACCATTCAATACGCCATGGCGGTTTATCATGATAGCTGGCTCGCCAATCGGACTCACTAAGAACCGCATGATGCTTAACCTCAACGACCCGCCTACATCGGATTTCTCATGGGTTACGCCAATCAAGTTTCTTGGCATTTGGTGGGCTATGTATGTAGGAGAGTGGACTTGGGCTTCCGGCCCACGACACGGTGCCACTACGGAGCACGCCATCGAATATATCGATGCGTGCCGCCGCTTAGGTATCCAAGGTCTTCTCATTGAAGGCTGGAACGGCGGATGGGATGGCGACTGGCTACTAAATGGCAAAACCACCGATTTTATTCACCCAATGCCAGACTGCGATCTTCCAGGTATCGCCGAATACGCGCATCAAAATGAAGTAGAAATCATCGGTCACCATGAAACCGTCGGTTTTGTTGATAACTACGAGTCTCAACTAGAAGCGAGCTATAAGTATTATTCCGACCTTGGCATCCGCTACATTAAGCCAGGTTATGCTGGCTCGATGATGTTTATCCAGGGCAAGAGGGAATATCACCACTCGCAGCTTGGCGTGCTTCACTACCAAAAGTCACTCGAGCTAGCAGCCAAGTATCATATTTGTCTTGATGTTCATGAGCCGATTAAAGGCACCGGCATCGAACGTACTTTCCCGAACCTTCTCACGCGCGAAGGTGCCCGTGGCCAAGAATATGAAGGTGGCGCGCTCAGTCCATCTCATGCTTGTATTCTGCCATTCACGCGGCTACTTTCTGGCCCAATGGACTATACGCCAGGCATCTTTGACGTTACAAACACTACCAAGCGCCTCTCGTCTACCCTAGCTCGTCAGCTCGCGTATTATGTCACCATTCCTTCCGGCATGCAGATGGCTGCCGATCGACCACGCTTTTATGAAGAAGTTAATCCAGGCGCTTACAAATTCATTCACGATGTGCCAGTCAACTGGGAACGTTCTGTTCCGCTCATGGGCGCTATTGGCGAATACTATGTTGTTGCGCGTGAGGAGCGAGGTGGTCATAACTGGTTTGTTGGTGGTGTCACTAATGAAAATTCTCACAAAGTGCGTGTTGCACTCGACTTCCTTGAAGAAGGCGCTACTTATACTGCCGAGATCTACCGCGATTCCGAAATCGCTCATTACCGCGACAACCCTCTCGATATCCGGATAGAAACAACCACCGTCACCAAGAATAATTTTCTCGATATTTGGATGGCACCGGGTGGTGGCTTCGCTCTCTCGCTCAAGAAAAACGCTCAGTAAAACCTAGACATTGCTCGCGTTGGTTATTTTTTACTTTTTGTGGTAATATATAGTATATTGTACATTTTCGTACGGGTGTAGCTCAGTTGGTAGAGCACTGGTCTCCAAAACCAGGTGTCGGGAGTTCGAGTCTCTCCACCCGTGCCAATCAAGAAGAATTACCATCTGGTAATTTTTTTGATTCCGTTCTAGTGGAGAGACGAGAACTCGCAGAGTTCGTACCGCCAAGGAGAGCGAGATAAATCTCAAACGTATTTGGGATTTATCGAGCCGACGCAGGCGAGAAGTCGAGCGGAGCTCGACGCCTTCTCTCCACCCGTGCCATTAGAATATGAATACCTTTCAAGGTATTTTTTATTTGATAATTCTTTCGTAATAAAACACCCCGCCATTTCTGGCGGGGTAAAACAGGGGAAAGATTATTCCTCATCGGCATGGAGCTCAGCTTCTCGCTGCGCTCTCTCGCTGAGCCGCACCCAAGCGGCTATTTTCCAGGTATGAAGGCGACGGATTCTATGACGCAATACGACAGTTGGAATGACAACAAGCACGGGAAGAGCAATCAGCGATACGACTAGAATATGTCCAAGGACAAGGAAAAACCCCATAGCTAGTTCAAGCCCTACATTCATATGTACGCCATCAAGCAGGCTAATGACGCGATAGAAAATCATCGCCAGGGTAGCCAATAGGAGAATTACGACGCTCCACTGCGTTCTCGAGCTGAGGTACGCTACGGCCATTTTCTTCTTGACAGCCGTGTCATATTCCATGATCAGGTCTTCACACTTCCAGATGTCTTTCTGTTCGGCTTCGTCCAGGTTCATTTGGACGGTGCTCTTGTACGCACGGCAGATTTCTCTCGATGACAACCCTTTAAGGGATCGCCAATCATAGTAGTTCTTAGGTCTTAACGGAAAATCCATTTTTTAACCTCCCCATCGAGCCTGATTTATTGGATTTACGGTTTCCCGTAATCAAGCTATGCCCTAATTATAGCATAAACGGAATAAAAAGTCAATAGGTACGGGACGCAATCTATAAAAATATCCCCATTTTTGATTGACGACCCACATAAAAATTGATAGAATAAGCATAAGTAGAGAGGTAATATATATAGGATCACTATGCCAAATCTTAAAACATTTATAGCGACCAGCGTCTCGTTAACCATTATTTCTGCTATGCTTCTCACCAGCCCTCGTGTCTCCGCGGACACTTCGGCTACCTCCAGAGTCTCCCTGATTGTTCCTTCGGTCTGCTCTCTTACTATAGGAGAGAACTCTGGCACTGAAGACGATATTTATAATTCCATTTATCCTAGTACTTACGACACGATTGGCACCTCTCATCTCAGGGCCACTTGTAACGACGGTGATGGCTTAGCTATCTACGCTGTCGGCTACAGTGGGAATACTCAAGGTAATACTGATCTTATCTCAGCAGTCAATTCTAACATTACCATCCCAACCAACCTCTATACTTCTGGCGGTAATGCTGGATGGCACATGCTTGTCGAGAACACAGCTGGCATAGAAGGGGATCATACCGCCGTCATTAGTGACGGTACCAATAATACAGAAGACTTTACTACCATCCATACCATTCCGAGTTCTAATACCAAAATCGCTTCCTACCCAGCTATTACAGACCGGGTAGTTGGTACAAACATCAACGTTACCTTCAAAGCCTATGTTTCTCCCGGCCAACCAGCCGGCACATACAATGGTAAGGTCAAATACACTTTAGTCCATCCAACCAATCATCCTATCCCGAATGAGACTGAGCTAGAGGCTGGATCAACGGCCGCAATTAAAATAAAGAGTTTGGTTTCTGGAACGACAAAGGAGCTATACGAAGAGGATACCTCTATCAAGGCTATCCGCATGGCCGACTCTCTTCCTGATGGGTTCGTCCCTTCCGAAGCAAACACTATTTCCGCAGAAGGCTCCGAGCACCCTGTTTATATGTTCTTTGATAATACAGATGGCGCGGGTATTTTGTATTTCTATTCCGGGGACTACGGGATTACTTTGGGTCCAGATGCGACGGCGATGTTTGCGGGCAATACAAACTTAACCGATATCTCTGGACTCGCTAACTGGGATACGAGCGGCGTTACTAACCTAACGGACGTGTTCTGGAATTGTTCGTCTTTATCGGATATTTCCGCCCTTGTAGACTGGGACACTAGTAACGTTGAAAGCATTTCATATATGTTCGGCAAGACAGCAATAACGAGCCTTCATGCCTTGTCAAATTGGGACACTAGCAACTTTACCGATATATCGGGTGCCTTTACGGACACAAATATCACCTCACTCCATGGCCTAGAGAACTGGGATATATCTAATGTAACTACGCTCTATGATACGTTCTGGAGGACTACATCATTGACGGACATTTCCGCTATCGCCGACTGGGATACATCTAATGTGACTGACATGGAATGGACGTTTGGCGATACGGTAGTCTTGACTGATTTATCACCCATAGAAAATTGGGATACATCTAAAGTTAAAGATATGTATTCAATGTTTGGATGTATGTATGTGGATTGCTCGCCTAAAACGGATTTTTCGTTCCTAGCAGACTGGGATATATCCGAATTGACGGATACGGGCGCTTTGTTTGCGTACACTGGTGTCACCGATATTTCCCCAGTAGCGGACTGGGATACGTCTAAAATAACTAATATGACCGCCATGTTTGCTGGCACGAATATTACTAATATCGATGCCCTCGCTACGGGCAAAAATGACAATCCGAACAACTGGAATACGGAAAACGTTAAGTCTATGCGAGCTATGTTCGCAGGAGCAGAATCATTGGTTTCCGTAGATGGCTTAACAAATTGGGACACAAGCAATGTAGAAGATATGGCATATATGTTTAGTGGCGATAAGTCAATTGAAACCATCAATGTATCCAACTGGGATACCGGTAAAGTAACAACAATGAGTAGCATGTTCCAGGTTGGCGACTCTTATGTGGCCAATGGGAAATTGTCAGAGATTATCGGTCTAGGTAATTTTGACACCTCAAATGTTACCGACATGACCTGTATGTTCTATGGCGCCGGCCAAATGACCTCCTATGATGTTTCTGATTGGGATGTTTCTAAAGTAGAATCCTTTAGCCACATGTTCTGCGACAACCGCAAGTTAGCATCGCTAGACTTGTCTAGATGGAATGTCTCAAGCGTTAAAACTATGAATAACATGTTTGATGACAACTATAAATTGACCACAGTTGGCGATGTATCTCATTGGAATACCAGTAGTCTCCTTGATGCTGGCGGATGGATAAACTGGTGCACCTCATTTGTCGGCGATAATGGCACGTTGGACCTCACCGGGTGGGACACCAGCAATCTAAAATCAGCCCAAGAGATGTTCCGTGATACTAAGCTCGAGGTTATAGATCTGACCGGTTGGACCTTTGACGCTATCTCCAAGACCAAATGGGAAGGTGCTGGCACGGGCATTTTCTATGAATACACGCTTGGCCTCAACATTATGTTTAAGAACACTAAGAAGCTTACGGTCGTTTACGTCTCTCAAGAGGGGCTCGACTCGTACAATAGAGCCGTAGAAAGAGGCGTGAACATCACTGATATGTGGCTTGATTCGGCTATTTCTGAGTTCACGGTCAAGCCGACCGAACCATAAGTCTCGCACACCTGTTATGAATTCTAAAAAAACATATCCAAAATAGTTTTATAGTGCTATAATAAGTATAATGAAAATACTAATGCTCGGGTGGGAACTACCACCGCACAACTCTGGAGGTTTGGGCGTTGCCTGTTTGAACCTTTCTCGTGCTCTTGCGAAAGACGGCATTGATATTGATTTCGTAGTTCCATACGAAGCAAAACACGAGAACATCAAGTTTATGCACGTTCTGTCCGCTTCGCATATCGATCCGCTTTTCCGTTTCGGCCTTGGGGCCTATGATTCCGAAAAGGTTGAGGACTTAATCATTCCAGATGTTCATATTCCTAACGCTATTTCTAAAGATCAGATTTCTATCCGCCAAATCCAGAAGACCTACTGCGACTTCGTTGACGAATACCTCATGGAATTTAAGCCTGATCTCGTTCACGCTCACGATTGGTTGACTTTCGAGGCCGGCATCCTTGCTAAAAAGAATTACGGCATACCGTTAATTGTTCACGTTCATGCCACCGAGTACGATCGTGCCGGCGGTAATGGTGGCAATCCACTAGTTCACGAAATCGAACGTGAAGGTCTAGTATACGCCGACAAAATACTCGCCGTATCCAATGCCACTAAGCGCATCATTCACGACAAATACGACATCCCTCTAGACAAAATCGATGTTGTCTACAACTCTCTCGACGAGGATTTCTTGAAACAAGTTTATAGGCTCGACAAAGCACAATACAAATACCTCGAGGCTCTCAAGTCCAGGGGATATACCATCGTCAGCACCGTCGGTCGCTTCACTATCCAGAAGGGCCTTACGCATCTTTTGCATGCTGCCGCTAAAGCTATCCGCAAAAACCCCAAGCTCATCTTTGTCTTCGCTGGGGATGGGGAAGAGAAGCACGAGTTAGTTAACCTTGCAGCTGAGCTAGGCATTAGCAAGAACGTCATCTTCACCGGCTTCATTCGCGGCAAGCAACTTCGTGATATCTATGAGCTATCAGACATCTTTGTTATGTCTAGCGTCTCCGAGCCATTTGGTCTCACTGCTCTCGAAGCAGCACACCATGGCGATGTTCTCATTCTTACTAAGCAATCTGGTGTTTCCGAAGTTTTGAAGAGCTCTTTCCGTTACGACTTCTGGGACGAAGACAAATTGGCTAACGAAATACTCGCGATCGCGCAGTCACCTGCCCTTAAGGACACGCTAGCTAACTCTATTCGCGATGAATATCGCAAAATTTCTTGGGATGACGTTGCACAAAAATGCATAAAGGTCTATAATGATATAGATAAACATAAACAATAATCAGAGGTAAGCATGCGAGGAATCTGTCTATATCTTCATATCCATCAACCTTGGCGATTTCGAGCTTATTCTATCTTTGATGTTGCTGTAAGTAATAACTATTTCTTCGATCCTAATTACAATTCCAAACAATCCAACGAGCGGATCTTCCGCAAGGTAGCCGACAAAAGCTATCTTCCGATGTTTGATTTGCTAGAAAAGAACCTCAAAAAGCACAAAGATTTCAAGTTTTCTCTTAGCGTCACCGGTGTTTGGCTAGAGCAAGCCCAGTTATGGATGCCGGAACTGATTACCCGTTTGCAGAATATGGTCAAGACTGGCCGCGTCGAGCTTGTCGCCGAGACTTACTATCATTCTATGGCCTTCTTCTATAGCCGCGAAGAATTCGAAGATCAGGTAGGCAAACAAGTCGAGATCTTCAAGCGTCTCTTCGACTATACTCCGACTGTTTTCCGCAACACAGAACTTTCTTACAACGATGCCATCGGCGCTGCTGTCGAGAAGCTTGGTTTCAAAGCCTGCCTTTGTGAGGGCTGGGACAAAGTTCTTGGTTGGCGCAGCCCGAACTATGTCTATCACGCAATTGGTACGAAGAAGCTTAAACTATTGCTCAAGAACTATCGTCTTTCTGACGACATTGCTTTCCGTTTTAGCGACAAGTCTTGGAAAGATTGGCCACTCACTGTCGATCGCTACGAAGCTTGGCTAGAAGAATCCTGTATTGATGGCGAAACGGTCAACCTATTTATGGACTTTGAGACTTTCGGCGAGCACCAGTGGCGCGAGACCGGCATTTTCGATTTTATGAATCATTTGATTGATTCTTGGCTATCAAAGGAAGACCACAAATTCTTGACGGTCTCTGACCGCGCAGAAGAAAAACCTGTCGGTGATATTTCTTATCCATGGACAGTGACCTGGGCTGACACTGAGCGCGATCTCTCCGCCTGGATGGGGAACAAACTTCAAGACGAGTCTATGTCTGCGCTCTACGCAATGCGCGACAAAATACTTGAGACTGCCAGAATCCGCAAAGACGAACAAATGCTCGAGGACTTCCGACGCCTTACTACTTCTGACCACGCATATTATATGTGTACTAAATACTGGAATGATGGCGACGTCCATGCTTACTTTTCCGCCTACGATTCGCCGTATGACGCATTCATGTATTTCCTAAACATCCTTCGTAGTCTAGAATATAAGCTAGACATATGAAAAAGGTATTATATGCCATCTGGGAACACATCGAATATCTTTTTGCAGTGCTCCTCTTCGCAGGAGTATTTTGTTTGGCGATTACAAGTGGGTCATTCGCTGATCCAAATGTTCACGGCGCAAATTATGTCAATAAAATATTCGACACTAGCTATGTCCATCAAATCGATGTGTCTATCGATGACAAAGATTATGAGGACCTACTTTCGGAGCCAAGGGAAAAAATCAAATATCATACCACCGTCACTATCGACGGGGAAGTCGTTAATGATGTCGCCTTTTCTGTACGCGGCAATGGCTCTCTAGGGTACGTCGCTAGTACGCCCGGACTCGATCGCTACAGCTTTACGCTCAATTTTGGAAAGTTCAATAAAGACAACTCGTATCATGGCCTCGATAAACTAATTCTAAATGGCCTCGTTCAAGATCCAAGCGGGATGAAAGAATATCTTTCTTCAATGCTCATCACGGCATCTGGGATTGACGCGCCACTAGTATCCTTCGCTCAGCTCTATATTAACGGTGAACTGAAAGGGTTGTATGCTACAATCGAGGGCGTCGATCGATCATATCTTACTCGTACTGGCGCAGAAAAAACCGCTGCCCTGTTCCACCCAATTCCATACAGCTTTGACCAAGACCGTATTTATAAAGATCAGAAGTCATTACCAGAGGGCGAATCGCTCATGATCGAAGAGCGCAAAAACAATTTCGGAGGCGCCGACCTAATATATAAAGGTGATGATGTCGAGCACTATGATGCGATTTTTGAAAATGCCAGCACAAAATATTCTACCGAAGACGTAAAACTTATTATCAATGCCATCAAGTCTATCGATCCGCTCGAACTCGAACTATCACCAGAAGACTATTGGGACATTGATGCTGTAATAAACTTCTTTGTGGCGGCCGAGCTAGCTCCAAATACCGACAGTTATCTGGGAGACACATCTCAAAACTACTATCTTAAACTGAATAATGGCAAAATTTCTGTCATCCCATGGGACCACGACCGAGCATTTCACGCTGCTAAACTCGACGAAGATACTCCACCAGAAGAAAGCGCCATTCTTTGGCCAATCGACTCTCCGCTCTACTATGACATTGCGTTGGAGCAACGCCCACTTTGGCTACTTATTTCCAGTAACGAATCTTATATGAAGAAATACCATGATAAACTCCAGAAAGTTATAGATGAGTTTATTCTGACCGGCGAGTGCGAGCAACGCTATAACGCCGCCGTCGAACTGATAAGACCATATGTTTATTCTGATCCAACATGGAATTACGACACGGGAGAATTCGAGCACGAAGCTGGGTATATTGGCGAGTTTATCACTCTTCGTGCCGATTCGATTCAGAAACAGCTCTGGGGTATTTATCCTATCACGCGCGAGCTGATGAAACAAGAGAAGGAATAAAAAAGCCTCACCATTTAGGCGAGGTTTTTTGTTGGAGGGTCAATATAGAGCTTTTAGCCTGGCTGGTGGGATACCAGGTACGCAGTCTTTCACGAGCGGGTCGATCTCATTAAATTCTATAGCATAAATCGCTTCGTTGATGCCGACTACGAAGGGCAAGAAGCTATAGTTACGGAATCGATTTAGCATGTCGACAAAGATGATGTCAAATGGACGATAAGACTGGAGCAACTTACAGGACCGCTTGTCCTGTTCCGTGATACCAGTCTTTCTCATAAGGCTACCGCTGATGCCTTTTGACTTAAAATACGCGATTTCCAACAGAAACGCTTCCTTATCAAATAGCTTCATGTCGGTTTTCCCATCCCTTAAGTCAGAAAACTCACGCTGATGTCGCCTTTGAGCTTGTTCAGGGAAAGGTCGCATAAATTCGTCAAACGCATACTGCTCCAGACGATCCTTTTCCTCACGGTCATGGCCACCATCATCCGTCCAATCACCGATTGTGATCTCGCCAATCTCGTGAAACATAGCCTGTTCAATGTACTCCATCCAATCCGGCTGGAAACCATAGAGCTTAGGGATATATTCACCAAAGAAATCGCGGAAGAGCACTACGGCGTTCATCATGCCGAATACATGTTCGGCGTCATTGATCGGCATTGACCACGGAAGGAACTTTTGCACAGTGCGATGCTTGTAAAAATGCATCTTTACGCAGCCCATCCTAGTGACTTTGCGCTGTTCCATCATGTATTTCCAGGATAAGTAAAAGTTGCGACACCTCTCGTCGAACCCAGGGATTACCTTACGCAATAATAGCATTTGTTCGTTCAAAGAAACACCATCGAGCAAGGTACCTTCTTCGTTCAAGTATATACACCTCCATCCTTTTAAAATGCAACCCACCAACCAGGATATTTTACCAGAATTAACAGGGAAGTACAAGAATAAGGACTAATATAATGGAGACACGGCGTCAGATTGGTGTTTTCTCCGTGTAGGGTGCGATTATATATCGAGCAAGCACGAAAAAACGCCAAGATGGCGTCGTGTGGTGGAGTGCAGGAGATTCGAACTCCTCACCTCTTCCATGCCATGGAAGCGCTCTACCAAATGAGCTAGCACCCCATCGGATGGTTTATATTTTAGCACAAGTGTGCTAAGATGTAAACATGAAAAAGACAATCCTCACCGGTCTTCGCGTCAATAGCGAACTCACTTTAGGCAACTATTTAGGCGCTCTGCTCCCAATGGTTCGCCTTGCTAACAAATACTCAAAAGAATACGCTGTCAACATTTTTGTCCCAGACCTTCACTCGATTATTTCTAGCATCGATGGTAATCTTCAAGAGAATACCCTGCGCAGCATCAAGTATTACCTAGCCGCCGGCCTTGAACTTAATGAGAACATTCATATCTATCGCCAGTCTCATGTTCCGGCTCACGCTGAGCTTGCCTGGGTATTAAACTGTGTTGCGACTATGGGTGAGATGTCTCGCATGATTCAGTACAAAGAGAAGTCCGAAGGCAAAGAATCTACCAACGTTGGCATCTTTGATTACCCAGTCTTAATGGCGGCCGACATTTTGCTTTACAGTGCCTCCTTCGTTCCAGTTGGCGAGGACCAGTTCCAGCACCTTGAGCTTACTCGTAATCTCGCAGAGCGTTTCAATAATCGCTTTGGTGAGACTTTCGTCGTTCCAGAAGAGACTAGAAAGCAAGCCGAGTTCATGGGCACCGATAATGGTATTCGCATCCGCGATCTCGTAAATCCTGACAAGAAAATGTCCAAGTCCACCCCAGGAGAGAATTCTAAGATCATGCTTAGCGACACACCAGAGCAAGCCGCCAAGAAGATTATGGGAGCTACTACCGACTCACTTGAGAATATCAACTTTGATCTCTCGACCCAGCCTGGCGTTTCTAACCTTTTGCAGATCGAAGCCCTCATTAATGATCGCCCACTGGGCGAGGTTATACGCGAGTGGCAAGGTAAAACTCGCTACGGTGATCTCAAGAAACAGGTTGCCGCTAGTGTTCAAAACCTCCTCGCTGACTTCCAGGCCAAGTATGCCGCTATTTCCGACGCAGACATTGAGAAGCTTCTGCCAGAAGGTGAAGCCTATGCTAATGAAATTGCCAACGCCAAGCTTGCTGAAGTCTATCAGAAGGTAGGTTTACGTTAAGATGATTATCACCGGCAAAAAATTCTCCAAGCCTGCCATGTCTCGAGTTATTAATGGCGACGTGGTTCTAGAGGGTGAGGAAGAAAAGCCGGAGAAGTTTCGTCTTGATCGTCTTCTCGTCGAGAAATATCCAGACTACAACCGTTCAACTTTGCAGAAATTCATTCGCTCAGGGCTAGTTACCGTTGATGGTGAGGTAGTTAACAAACCGAACGCCCAATTTGAGAAAACCGTCACTATTGATTTACAAGTTCCAGAACAAACACCGATTAGTCAGGGAATCTCTCCCGACATCATTTATGAAGATGACCACGTTAAAGTCATCGACAAACCAGCAGGGCTCCTTTCTATCGCTAAGGGTGAATTTTGCAACGAACCAACACTAGAAGACTTTGGGCTACTCGTTCATCGTCTTGATCGCGACACATCTGGAGTAGTTATTCTCGCTAAAGATGAAGAAACTCAAAGCATGCTCCGCCGCCAATTCCAGGAGCGCAAGGCCCACAAAGTCTACTACGCTGTCGTTGCCGGTAGACCAAAACTCGACGAAGCTAAAATCGACTTGCCAATCGCACGCAATCTCAGCAACCACACCACTTTCCGTGTTGATCCAAACGGTAAGGAAAGCATCACCTTCTACAAAGTCATCAAGACCAATGATGATGTCTCGCTGCTAGAGCTTCGCCCGGTGACTGGTCGCACACATCAATTACGTGTTCATCTCCAATATCTCGGTACACCAATTCTCGGCGACCGCGTCTATGGCGAAGGCAATGCCAAAGATCTAAACCGCCTCTTCCTTCACGCGCACGAGCTAGAGATTACCATTCCTGGCCCCACTCCAGATTCTGACAATATCCGTAAAACCTTTAACTCACCAATTCCTGCGGAATTTTCCGCCTTCTTCGAGGAATAAATGTTTTTCGATAATCTTTCTGACTTGCCTACTCTCGCCCAGAAGACAAATTTCTCTATTTTCGCAGCGGACTCAAGAGAAGCTAGAAAAGTTCTAGAAAAGACTTATAAGAGCGCCGCGCTTTTTCTAGCTCCTGATGAGAAAACTGGTAAGATTTCCGTCGACATGGTACGCGATTTCACTGCGCTTACCAACTCGCGAGACACTCTCGATCGGTTCTTCGTCGTGCTAAACGCCGAGACGTTAAACCAACATGCCGAGAACGCTTTTCTTAAAAATCTAGAAGAGCCCAAATCGCATCATCATTTCGTTTTAGTTACCAAGACTCCATCGGCTTTACTGCCAACCATCCTTTCCCGCGCTCAAATTTTCTACCTGAAAGAGACAAATAGTCTGTCTAAACAAGTTGCCGTCAGCGACAAAGTTAAAACACTCGCCAAGCAGCTTATCACCGCTGACTCAAAACAACTCATTGAGTTAGCAAGTGAATTATCAAAGAAGAAAGACAACCCACGCGAATACACGCTTGAAGTAGTCGGTACTGCTATTGAAATATTGTACAAATCTTATTTTGCGACTAATCAAGAGAAATTTCTAAAGAAGCTACCTAACCTCTTGACGCTCTACGATAACTTGCAGAAAAACGGTCACGTTAAACTACATATCGTAGCAGATATGCTATAATATAGATATGGTAAGTATCCTTCTTATCGCTGCATTTCTCATCTTTCTTATTTTTGGATACCCGGTTATTCTCACTAAGCGCAAGAAAGAGCAAGAGTCTGAAAAGTCCCCGCATTTTGATGCGCAGATGAAAAAACTCTGGAATATCGCGCAAGATTCTATGAAAGAACGCAAGCCGCTTCGCGCCGAGAAAGCACTTCTCACGATTCTGAAGTTCGACGAGAAAAACGCCGCCGCCTACAACCGTCTTGGCATTCTCTACGCCAAGGAGCAGAAGTTCGACGAGGCTATCGAATGCTTCGAGATTGCTCAAAGCCTTGACGACAACCCTTCATCCCTCCATAACGCAGGCCTCATTTACCTAGAAACTGGCGCCTACGAGAAGGCCGAGATGGCTTTCAAGCAGGCTCTCGAGCTAGAAGGCGGCGTGCCGGCACGCTTCATTGCCCTCGCTAAGGCCGAAGAGAAGCTTGGCAAACGCAAAGAAGCTATCGATGCTCTCGAGTCCGCATATGAGCTAGAAGCTAGCACCACTACTCTACGCCAGATCCTCGCGCTCTACGAAGCTTCCGGTGACGAAGAGGGAATTGAAGACACCACACTTCGTATCAACAATCAACTTGCCGCACTTGAGCGCAAGAAAAAGACCACCAAGAAAACACCTCGCCGTTCTCTTCGCCGCAACCCGAGACCAGTTAAGCCCATGAAACCAGGATCCAAAGCTCCTCGCGCCACTATGAAATCTCCAGCTCATCGGCTGGCTCGTCCTAAGACTATTAAATAGTTTAGTACGACTTTTCGCCAAGTATTATAGCTCGATTATCGCGAGCTCTTTTCATTTTGAGATATCTGAGCCCAACGATAATCAAAACAATGATAGGAACCAAAGCTATTAAAGCACCAGTTGGCATGACCAAGATAAGATGCTCTTCTTCGATGATTTCGTCTAGAGCCTTAAGCGTATAAGATAGATGGAATAGCCCAAGTGATGGAGTATCTTCCCATTCTTCTCGGATAACTTTATAAGCATCCGGGAGTACAGTGTCCACGGCAATATTGTGGTAGAGTTCATCACCAGTAATAGATTTGACCGTCATTTCGGTCGAAGTCTGGAAGTCGACATTGCCAGTATTGATCGCAGTATATCCTACAAACACATTACTATCAATAGCAATTTTAGCAGTCTGGATGTCCTTGATCTGCGAATCTCGTATAATACCTTCATCGTCTATAGTTGTGAATAGTGCCATTCCTACACGAGAACGTGACTGAATCCCAGCCGTTTCGGACTCAGAGGTTTTTATCGGGTTAAACTCAGCAAATAAAATCGCATACTGGCCACCACCTACGGCTTCTTTAGGCACATTGACAGCATAACGTATATCACGGATTTGGTTTGGCTCCAGATTAAAAGAAATCTTTTTCTGGTAGCTTCCGTTCGAATCCTTGAAAGTAATCCACTCGGTAATCTTCGTGTAATCCTCGCCCATACTTATTTTTTGCTCGCCAATACCATTCTCGCTAGTGTAGGGCGTTGCGTATATATCTACAATTACAGCCTTCGTGCCAGTATTTTTGACCTGCAAATCACCTTTCTTCTGTTCACCAGGTTTTATGGTCATGCGTTTCGAGGCAGGGCTTAGGTCTAAGCGGTACTCGTCTTGGCTCACGCGGTCAAGCAAAGTTTCATCCGCGAAAACATAGTTAGAGAATAGGGAATTAGCCACTAATCCGAAGGCCAATATCACGGCCAAAACAAATTTACCTCGCGTTCCGCATTTCATATTTGTGATTATATAGGATTTCGATAGAAAAATAAACAAATTTATAGAGAAAAACTACTTTTAATTTTCTTTCTTAATCTGTGAATACGCAGCGCTGCCAGCGGCTACGGCCGTCGCCATGGCTACTGTCGCTCCGATAATCGTGGCTGCGTTGCTAGCACTGACGGCCTCAGCCGATGTAGAGACGCCTAACGGATCGCTATAACTATCTTCGCTACCATCATCGTTGTCTTCATTCCCGATCAAAGTACTGCTGGTTGCGGTATTGGTATCTCCTTTATCTTCGGTATTGTTGATGATCAAATTCTTAGTATTATTAAGCTGCAAGAAATTATTACTGAGGCTATTCGTGTTATTACCTTCTGGAGCTGACGACTGCTGTTGTTGCTGTTGAATCGGAGTTGTCATCGCCGATCTAAATGCTGCGACTAAATTCGAATCAGCATTTGGATTATGATAGTACCATGTTAAGATATCCGCGGTAGTCTGTAAGTAACCCATCATGAAGACAAATTTCAGTTTATTGCTGGAAGATTTTTGCTTATAATATCTAGTACGATCAAATAGGCCGGAGAGGTGTGTGAGTTCGTATTCTTCATAGCGATATTCGTCTGGCACACCAAGTAGGCCTTCGAGAATATATGCCACTGTACCTGTGCGATCTGCGCCTACGCGGCAGTGGAAGTAAATGTTCTGAGGATTATTAGAATCGGTAATATCTTGCATAATATGCGTAACTGCAGTCCAAGCCTTCATATAATTAGAACTTGCATTGTTTTCGTCGCCAGAATTGTAATTAAAGTTATAGTGAACTACTTCATCATTTTGATAGCTGGAAAGCTGAGTATTCCCGGCATATTCGCTAGGATTGCCCACATCATACTCCTTCGTGATACCAAGATTAGTTAGATTGGTTGCAGGTGCAGTCCATAGTTTCTCACCACGGAGCAACCTACCGTAATCTACATAAGCATCCACCGTACCATCATTATTTGTGTCGGCCGGCAAACCGCCTAGGTCACGTACATTCCTAATCACGCCAGTATCTACCCAGCGAGTACCGTGGTCTGAACCATTAGAAGTTACCGTAACATAACCATAAACCGTACTATCACCATCTTTAACCCACTTATAAGTGTTGCCAGGAATTAAGTTTCTGATAACGCCATCAGAAGCATTTGCATAAGTCACCTGTGCACCCAGAGTCTGGTTATTATATAGGTACACATTGAGTGGCTCGCCAATTTGAGTATCATATTCATCTGGCTTTGAGCAGTCTATCGTGCCATTAGTCCATGCCGTCGGGTTTGGTGTTGTAGTTGCCGCATCGCCGTAACTTGGCACCATACAATGATTAGTTTCGAAGTTATTCTTCAAATCAGTCCAGAATTGAGCCTCGGACAGTTCACTTAGGTTGCCCCAAGTAGAGTTATTAATCGTCGTTGTATTCTTATTGAATGTGGTGATATTAATCGGACTTTGTACCCAATTATCGATAATGGCCTGATAACCTCGCGTAGCGTCGTTCGACACATCAAAGACTACCGGTGTGTCGGAAGAATTATAAGTCCATTGAGCAATAAGAGTTTCGTTTTTATTTGGGTAATAAGTTGTCCCGTCAGTAATGAGGACATTACTCTCATTGAGCCAACCAGACAGGGTTTTATAGCTGTTTGGCGGAGTTACGGTTGGGAAGGCGCCGAGCGGATCGCCGACAGTTACAGACCTAGAGCCTTCACTTGCCGAACCGCCATTCGCGTCAAAAGTAATCTCATAGCTAGCGATGGTAGCAGCTTCTAATTTGACATACATGTCAGTCAATGTGCCCACGAACTCCCTATTTGCTTTTGTCGAAGATCCAAACCAGACGGTGTCATTAAAGTACTGTGGGGTCTTGCCATCCAAATCCTGAAGCTCAACCCAACTTCCGCTATTAACACTGAACTTAATTTTACCGTTTTGCCGTGCCACTTTCACCTGGTGGACCGTTTCCGTCTCTGTATTAGAATCTGTAGCTTTTTTGGTACCCATACTATGAGTGAACTCTAGTGTAGTCAGTTTATCCATCCTGCGCACTGCAAGACCAGGCCATTTAGCCGTATCATCCTCCCACTTTGCTGCTACTATAGTCATTTGATTGGTATTACCATAGTTATAATCAACAAGCGTAAAACCAATCTCGTAGTCTAGATCATATGTATCAGCAGTATCATACAGCGCAACAGCGGTGTCTATGTAGGCCCTTGTTTTATCGATGCTGGTACCATCTACCTCATTTTCGGTACAATAGTCGCCAGAAATTGCAGATCCATTAAACGTACAAGCATTAGTCTCGGCGAAGACAATCGGTAGGCTAGTAGTATCTTCAATCCATCTTGCATAGTAAGTCACATCCCCGTCGACGACTGTCGTTGGATACACTTCTGTGTAGAAGGTGCCATCGTCCTTATACCAGCCAAAGAAGCGGTTATTGGTCTTGGTCGGAGCTGTAGGTAGGCTACCCAGAGCCGTGTTCTGTTCAACATCCATTGGCTCGACAGTTGAACCACCATTAGAATTAAAGGTCACTCGATAAGTCGGTACTGGCGCTGCTAGCACATCTACTTCGAGCGATTTCGTGAGATTCGACTGCGTGCCGGTCATGATGATATTGGTTGTGCCTGCGCTTACGCCGGTAATCACGCCAGTGTTAGCGTCTACTGTCGCGATAGAAGCATCACTCGTGCTAAATGTGTATCCTTCAAGGTCGGCAGAGTTGGACACGATAACGGCAAGTTGCGAACCAGCCGTTAGCGTTAGGTCATTATTAGAAATTACTGCCTGCTGGACATCTAGCTTCCATTCAGCATGGCAAACTAGGTCACCAGTTGGAACCGTCGACGCGTCAACTGTTGCATTGTTATTTAGCGGATCGTACCATCTTTGGAAGACATGCCCAGCGTAAGTTGGATTTGCTGGCATTGAGCTACCAATTGCACTGCCTACAGCGACAGGGACAGATGATACTGGCGAACCGCCCTCAGAGTTGAAGGAAACGATATATGGCTCCGTCACGGTCACCGTGACAATCTGGTTCGTAGCGTGGGACTCCGCGCCGGTAATCGTGATTGTGGCTGTGCCTTGCGCTACACCGGACACCACGCCAGTAGCAGCATCAATCGTCGCGATGTTGGTATCGCTTGACGAGAATGTGAAGTCCTCAAGATTGGCTGCGTTGGTTACTTCAACCGTGTTAGTGCCGCCATGCGCCACTGCAACATTCGCACTTTCAACTTGAGCCAATGCAACTGTGCCCTTCCATTCGGCGAGGACATTCATATCGCCAGTTGGCTGCGTTGTGCTAGTGACTGTATCTCCAGTTGAGGAATCATACCATCTCTGGAAAATATGGTCGGTATATGTCGGGTCAACTGGCATTTGTGAGTTAATCATAGCTCCTGGCTCAACCATTATATAGAACGAATTGCCGCCATTTTGTGGGTTGAACGTGACCTTATAATCCTCGACAAACTCTTCAATAAGATTTAGCGGCACTTCAATTACTGGACGTGGAGTGTTATTGCTGCCACCACTGCCTGGATCTACATAGCCAATCGAAAGCCCTTTGGCCTGGAGCCTTCTACCATCAGAGCTGCCATCGCCTTTCTTTAATAGCCAGTAACTGTCATAATAACCAGTATTAGAAGGATTAGCAAAGTTAGTTTTTTCCATCAAGTAGACGCAGTCTCTAGCTTTAGCGCTAAGATTAGTTGAGGTAACATCGCAGACGGCTTTCACTTCATCCTCCGTCATTACCCTAGCAACCTTACCGCCAGCTTGCGCGACCAAGTCGTTATTTTGCCAAGTAGTATTATCCGGTAATTTTTCCAAAGCAGGTGCATAGTTTATATTTGATTCCTCAATACTTCTATAGTAGATTAATGCCGCATTGCCGTTATTGGTGCCGATATAATAGAATCGTTCATCATCTTCGTCGAAATCACCATCTCCATTTACGTCGCAAGTATAGGCAAAGCCAGGTGACAGAGTAGTGGAGTTCGGTATAGTACCATAAGTAATAACCTCATCATAGGCATAGAGTCCATTTGGATAGACATTGGCAACAGTAGTACGACAACCTTGGGAGGAGCCACTGCTGGTTCTCTTGCATTGTTCAGTGTGCAGTTCCGTAGCAATTTTACATACATAACCTATGTCTTGCCAGTTTGCGATGAAGGTAGTTGCTTGATTAATTGGCAGGCTTGTAGTTAGTTCAGTTCCGGTGCCATTCTCACCAGTGTACCAACCCTCGAAGGTATAGCCATGCCTTACGGAAACCGGCAAAGGATCAATCGTGTTGCCCGCTTCTATTGTTATGTCTGCAACCGCTGAACCTAGCGCAGAGTCAAACGAAATCTTTATCAAACTCTCGACCACTCTAACATTAATAGTCTGGGTAGTACCGGACTTTGTGCCGGTTACAGTGATAGTGGTTGTGCCAACTGACACACCGGTGATTTCGCCAGTCACTGGGTCCACCGTAGCAATGGAGCTATTGTTCGAGCTAAAGGTGTATGGTTCGATTTCCGCGGCGTTAGTAACTACGATAGTATCAGTCGTGCCATTGATGTCTACTACCATATTTGTGTTCGCAAATTGCGCCTGTGTTACTGGCTGCTTCCAATGTGCCCAGTAGGTCTCGTTGGCGCTTGGCTTTCTCGAAGAAGTGACGATTTCGCCACCATCTTGTGCGGTATACCAAGCATCGAACACTAGACCACCAGATATAGTTGCCGTAGGCAAAGTTCCGAGTTCATTTCCTTCAATTATTAGTAGCTTCGTGGTGGCCGGCGTGCCGCCATTGCCATCAAATGTTATCGTATGTAGATCGGACTCTACGAAATCTCCAAGCCTAATATACATATCACTAAGCGTTGCTTCAGGAATGCGCTTGGCGTTAGTACATGGAGTAACATCACCAGTACAATCATCTCTCGGGTAAGCTCCGAACCAAGTCGTAAGTCCAAACTGCTGGTTAAACCCGGCTACATTTTGAAGTTGAGTGAGTGGACCACGATTGACGCTGTAATAAATCACATCATTTATCCTATAAACTGACACTTCTTGCACTTCGCTAGCTGCCACCGTTTGGGTTTTTTGTGTACTACCTAATTTTGAATTGAATTGAATATTAGTACTGCTACGTCTTACGATTATACCAGGCGCCTTTTTGTCGCCAGCGCTAGAGCCAAGCTTGTCGCTTACGAAGGTCTGTTGGTCGTTATCCTCGGACCCGAAATAGTTCGCTTGCTCAGTCGGACTATAGTGGTCTATCTTAAAATGGATTTCGTAATCCTTCTGATAATTCGCGTTACTGTATAGAGCCACGCCGGTGTCAATAAACTTTACAGTATGATAATCCTCGCACTCGGTGCCAGTGATATTACCATTCGTTGCGCCGTGGAATTCACAGGCTCCCGTCTGGCTCCAGACGATAGGGAACGTAGTCGGCACCCAGTTAGCGTAATAAGTTGCCGGGCCTTCAACTACATCAGTTGGCTCAATCTTCTCGTTAGCATTGAATTGAGTATTTGGATACCAGCCTTCAATTAACATCTCGGATTTAGTTGGGCGTGGCAATGTGCCGATTTCTTCGCCATGTGTCCTTGTGATGTCAGCCACCGTGCTGCCACCGCGCGAGTCGAAGTGGATAGTGTATTGTGCTCTTTCCCAAATTGCATAAAGTGTAGTGCCTTCGGCTGTCTGGTCAACGCCAAAAGGATCGCCGGCGGCATAAGTTGTGCCACCACACACCTGATTACCGGTCGTTGAATCAAGAGTCGCCTGCTCACTGCACCATCCCGCGAATGTGTAGCCAACGCGAGTCGGTACGTTGCTATTGAGATCATCATAGCTTGAAGCTGCAGCTGTGCCAGCGGCCACTCTAAGTGGCTGCGGGTTTGGAGATGGCATGTTGCTAACCGTATCGCTACCAGCGTTGGCATCGTAGGTTACAGTGTATACGCTCTCGTTGCCGACGGCAGAAATAATATAATGGTATGTATAATTTCCCGCCGGTTGATCTGAGCTAGCCTTTACACCGAAGGAAAGACTATATGTATTGTCAGTCGTGTTAGCAGCACTTGTAATATCTATAACATCGCCAGTCGTAGATGGAATTGGCAGATAGTTAGTGTTAGGAACGACCGTATTAATATTGTTTGACGTAGTAATATATTGATTAGGCTTGTAACCAAACTTGCCGCCATAGTTGCCTGATATAAAGTTGGCCTCAGAAAGAGCACTATCAATCGAGATAATCTCGTCATTATTAGTATTTACCAAGCTAGTCGAAGTCGCCGAAGCAATCGATAGGGAATACCCAGTGAAGTTGTCAGTGCGAACGCCAATTGACGCACTGTCGGACTCCTCAAAATGTCCGGGCGTAAGACTTACATTTAATACGTGTATTGGTACGGTAAGTGTTAAGGTGCTCTGTGTAGCGGTAGCATAAGCAGTGTTATTGCTAGAGATAAGAGAAAGACCTGCGACAAGCAGCAGGCCAAACAAAAATCTAGCGACTAAACCTCCACTTTGACGGTATAAACATCTATCCGTCACGCATGTATCACGAAAATACATCCTAAACTACACTCTCTACACGTAATTAAATAAATTAATATACATAACGATTATAGCACCACGAAAAGCATTAATGCAATATATAAATTTAACCATTTTGCGCATGGCATGTGGAAATGTTTTTTCACCTGTTTTTCGTCAAATAATGTAATACCAAAACTACCCGCACATGCTTGAATTTTTTTATGATTCATGGTAAACTAAGTCGACATGAGTGATGGAGCTGGGCTACTTTTGTTAACCTCCAAATCCGCTTCAAAGCGGGTATTTTCTGTTACCCGGGAGGGATTTTAGCCTATGATGAAGAAAATTCATGACATTTTCGAAAAAAAATCAACTAAGCTAGCTATCTTTATTGTTCTCGACATCGTCTCCATCGCTATAGCAATGCTCGCTACTTTATGGATTGCATATAGTAGGGGAAGCGCTCTAGTCGAGATTGCTAAAGACATTATCAAGATATCCCCAATTATTGTTATACTGACCTTAATCACCTATGGAATAATCGGATTGCATACAACAATGTGGGAACATGCGTCAGCTCCAGAATTCATTAATATTCTTATCGCAAATATCATCACTAGCTATATTACATTTACGCTACAAGGTTTTGTTGGCGCTAAGATTCCGAACAAATTCTTTTTTATCCAATGTGCAGTCATGACATTGACGATAGGGGCAACTAGACATTTCTATAGGACCTGGCGCAGAGTCGTGAACGGAGTCGATTATAGTCGTAGCCGTAGGCTTAAAGATGAGCAGTATATAAAGTCTTATTTTAATATTAAGGGCGAGCAAAAGAATAGGACACCAGCTAAACAAATCCGCGTCAAAATTTTTGCCGTGATTAAATATATATTTGATAGAGCCGTGTCCTTGTCTGGGTTAATCATCGCGTCACCAATTATGATTATTATAGCTATCATCATTAAACTGGACAGCGAAGGTCCTGTTTTCTTTAAGCAAGAAAGAACGGGGAAAAATGGCGATAACTTCTTACTTTATAAGTTTCGCACAATGGTTGCAGACAATGATGTCCACAATTATAATACGGACGACCAATGTACGAGAGTCGGGGAGTTCCTCAGAAGAACTTCTCTCGATGAGCTCCCTCAGCTATTTGCGATTGCTTCTGGTAAAATGAGTTTTATCGGGCCACGCCCATGGATTCCAGACTACTATGATAATATGGACAAGATTCAACGACAAAGATATATGGTTAGACCCGGTCTCACTGGCTTAGCCCAAGCCATGGGTCGTAACGACCTAACTATCTTTAAAAAAATCGAATACGACTTAATCTACATCAAGAATTATTCGCTCGCCCAAGATATTCTTATTGTTTTGTGGACAATAAGAACCATTCTATCCAAGAAAGGCGTTAATGCGGGCAAGAGTACAATCCATGCGGAGATCGGCGCCCTTAAACGTCAAAAACATTGAATAAGGAGTCGTCGTAATGAGTAAAAAACCAATCATTTCAGTCGTTGTTCCGGTACATAATGCCGAAGAGTTTATTGATGAGACTATTAGAAGCATTCTCTCTCAAACATTCCAAGACTTTGAATTACTCCTAGTGGACGACAAATCAACGGATAGCAGTGTTAAAACCATCGAAAGTATCGACGATAAACGTATAAAACTCATTAAGCTCAAAGAGAATTCAGGCGCTGCCGTTGCGAGAAATACTGGCATTAAGCGAGCACAAGGCCGCTATATTTGTTTTATAGATGCAGATGATTTATGGAGCAAAGATAAACTTAAAAAACAGTTAGACTTCATGCAGAAAAACGATTGTGCCTTTTCATTCACTAGCTATGAATTCGCCAACGCGAATGGCAACCCAAACGGGAAAGTAGTAAATGTGCCAGAAACAATCACTTACAAACAAGCCCTAAAGAACACGACAATCTGGACAAGTACAGTAATGCTGGATATGTCTAAACTTAATAAAGAACAAGTATATATGCCAAACGTTCGTCGCGGCCAAGATACCGCAACATGGTGGAAAATACTGAAAGTGGTAGGCAAAGCATATGGTCTAGATTATGTGCTATCTATATATAGAAGACCGGAACATAGTCTTTCAAGCAATAAAATACAAGCATTGAAAAGAACGTGGAACCTTTATAGAAATGTAGAAAAATTTGGAATAATAAGAAGTTTCTACTATTTCACTCTATATTGTATTAATGCAATTAAAAGGAGAGTTTAATGGGTCGCAAAGCTAAAGTCACAGTTTGCGTACCGATATACAACGCAGAAAAATATATAAAGGAATGCTTGGATTCGCTAGTTTCTCAATCCTTGAAAGAATTAGAAATAGTCTGTGTAAACGACGGGTCAACCGATAACTCTGGGCGGATATTGGAAGAGTATAAGAATAAATACAATAATATAAAGGTGATAAACCAAGAGAACAAGGGCTTAGGAGGAGCAAGAAACGCAGGCATAAAGGCATCAAGTGGACAATATATCGGATTTGTCGATGCAGATGATTTCGTAGAACCAAAAATGTATGAGACATTATATAATATAGCAATCAAGAATGGCTCCGATATTGCCTTTTGCAACGTTGACCTTACGCCGCATAATCAAAAAACTAGAAAAAAAGCATGGTTCAAAGAATATAAAGGAAGGGTGGATCCATTTTTTCTGAATAAAAACACTCAACCATGGAATAAAATTGTATCAAAAAGGCTAATAGACAAATGCAACTTTAAGTTCTATGAACAAAACGGCGATGGCATGTACGTATTATTAATGGTTCAAGCGAATGGTATAGTAAGCACGAATAAGAAACTCTATAATTATCGCGTGGGGCATAGCTCAATGTCCACAGACTATAAAATTAAGAACTTCCAATTATCAATAGAAAGCGCGAGGGAACAATTAGATGAGCTAAAGAAAACGAACAAGTACGACTACTTTGAAGGATATTTTGTGTACAGAATAATTTATTCGCTACTTCAAGGTCTGGCGATAGCAGCGAAAACAAATAATAAAGCATTATTTAAACAGTATAAAGCAGAATTAATCGATCTTGAATACAAGAAGAATAAATACTTGAGCCTACTAAAAGAAGACTTTTCGACAATCGAATATGTCGGGATAGTACATGTGCTTCCGGCAAACTATACAATATCAAAAATGCTAACCAAAATAATACTCTAAACAATGAAGACTGATAAATACAACAAGGCGGCAGCACAAAGCGGTAATGAGAAGCCACTAGTCTCTGTTGTTGTCCCAGTATACAACTCAAGTAAAGTGATTTCTCGATGCTTAAAGTCGATTGACGAACAGTCTTATGACAATATAGAGATTATATGCGTAGACGATGGCTCAGAAGATAATTCATTTGAGATACTTAAACATTTCAAGACAACAACAAAAAAGAAAGTGCATATAGTTGTCCAAAAGAATGCCGGAGTATCGTCGGCAAGAAATAAAGGAATAAAAAGATCAGAAGGTGACTATATTACTTTCGTAGACGCAGATGATTACGCAGAGCCACAAATGATAGAAACACTAGTTAAAGGAGCAATCGAATCGCACGCAGATATAGTTAAGTGCTCAAGATATGATGTATATAATGAAAAAAAAATTGCTAGAAAGCCAATCTGGAATAGAAAAACAACAATAACAAAAAAAGAATTTTACGAAGAGATATATCCGCAATTTTATGGAAGATGCAGACTCGTTAATGCATTCGCTACATTAATTAGTAAACAATTATTAAAAGAAAATAACATATGCTTTGACGAAAATATGATTATAAGCGAGGACGAAGCGTTTTCTTTGGAATTATTTGACAAAGCTGATTGCTTTACATATATTCCAGAACCTTTATATAATTATGTAAAAAGCTCAAGTGGATTGTCGTCAAACGGTGTAGATTTAAAAAGCAGAATTAAGAGTAGGATCAAAAGCATCGAAAAGCTACGTTATTATTCAAATAAGTGGGGTCTCCCGAATAGAGAAAAATACATGAAGGAAAAAATAGCATATCTTGGAGTTTATACTGCGATGCAAACTTCGTATAGAAACACAAGGTATACAATAAACGAGCAGAAAGAATTATATAAGTCTATAGTCCATGATAAAATATATAAAAATGCAATTCAGCAAAGTAAGAAAAAAGCGATGATAGTACCAGAGAAAATAATATGTTTGCTAATTAAAATGCGCATGATTACTTTAAGCTTTTATCTGTCAAGATTTGTTGGGCTTATGCAAAGAAACTTTAGAAGTAAGCTGGAAAAATACAGAAATGCCTGAATATCTACTTCGACAGCGTAGCGATAAGGTCATAAGCGAAAAGACGCAAAGGCTTTGTGCAAAAGTACTATTCTGGTCTTTCGTATCACAACTATTATTTACGATTATCAAAAGGCTCCTAGTTGCGACACCATATGGGACAATAATCGCAGCTATATTAGCTTTTCCATATTTGGCGTTGCAAATAGTGGAACTGCTAGCAACGAGAGAAATTAGATTAAATAAACCCATAACACTCGCATATATTGTAGCAATTACTCTATATATTATCAGTTATTGCACCGGCTTGCCACTAGAAAAATTCATCTTTTATATGCCTCAGACTCTATACGGACTGACGCTACTATATATCACTTATAATATTAAAAATCTAAACATTTTATATGACGAGTTTTCAAACCATTCATATTTAATCGCATTAATATCGATATTTATTATATTCGTCGATAGAAATATAAACGCATATAACATGCATTTTTCGTACATACTGTCCATAGCTTTATATTTTGATACTGTTAACTTCTTTAAGAAAAAACAGATAAAGTATATTTGCTTGGTTCTCCTAGAAATAGGGCTAATTTTGATATACGGATCGAGAGGGCCAGTATTATGCTATGCAATCTTTTTAATGCTATATATATTGCTTGGGAACAAGCGAATATTTCCAAAAGTAGCACTCTCCACACTTATAGCTATTGCATCTTTCAACATAGACAAAATTCTTGGTACTATAGAATCATTGGTCAGCAAGACCTCCATGAATAGCAGAACCATAAATCTCCTGCTACAGGACGCGAGCCACGATTCTGGCAGAAGTATGATTGCTGAAAACTGTTGGCAATTAATCAATGAGCACGCTGGGACGGGGCTCGGAATAGCCGGGCAGTTCAAATATATGGAAGAATACCCTCATAATTTCTTTTTGGATATGTTTCTTCATTGGGGGATAATAATAGGTAGTGTGCTATCAATATACGTACTATCCATAATTATACGTGCTTATATACAGGGTAAAACAAACGAACGAACGTTGTTACTAATATTCATATGCTACGGGTTCATAGTACTATTCTTCTCCGGAACGTATTTAACGTTTGACGGGTTTTTTATACTATTAGGACTAGTGTATAATATTAGAAACAAAAAAAGAAAAAGCAGATGAGCAAAAATAGAATTATAAAAAGCAGTATGCTTTTAATGGTTATCGTGTTGTCCATAAAACTACTAGGCTTTATAAAGCAGTCTATATTAGCATGGGCATTTGGCACATCGCCAGGCATTGACGTATACTATACTGCTGATGGCTACGTCAGTATGTTCGGACAAGTTATTTTAGCAGCAATACCGCCAGCAATAATAACTACATATTTAAAAATAAAAAATTCCGAAGAGGAAAAAAAATTTATTTGCTCGTCGTTTATATTAATGGGCATAATAGGCTTAATACTATCATTGGCAAATATATTGCTATCACCATTTTTATCTAGGATACTAGGACCTTCATATAACCTGGACCAGATTAATAAGCTCACATACTACCTAATACTCCTATCGCCATTAATAATATTTGCTTCAGTTGCAAGCATATCATCTGGCCTCCTACAATCGAAACACAAGTTTTTACAAGACAAACTATACGGCCTTTATTCAAGTGTATTCATTATAATATCGGTTTTTACATTCAAGGATACACTTGGAGTAGACTCTTTGCCAATAGGTTATATTATTGGATACTTCGCATTTGCTCTCATGATGGTAATTTTATTCTTTAGAAATACGAAATTTGTACCATCAAGCCCAATTAACAATAACAATATCAAAAAATTTAAGAAAGCCGTCCTACCAATCATAGTTGGTGTATGTCTGGTCGATATTAGCCATTTATTAGATAGAATAATAGCTTCAACACTAGAGCCAGGAAGCGTTTCTTCATTATACTATAGCCAAATAATATGCGGAGATTTAGTAAACGGCATTATTATTACATCTATAGGAACAGTCTTATTGCCTGATTTTGCAAAGAAAATCGCGAACAACGGCGGGAAAACAGCAATCAACTTGAGGCGTATATTCGGGGTTACAATACCGATAGTTTTATTAATAACGTTACTATACATAATAGTCGGGGATAAGTTTATAAGTGTGGTATTCGAAAGAGGAGAATTTACTAGCCAATCTACAGAAATAGTTTATAGTTGTGTAGCGGGGTACGCAATCGGATTAGTGGCTATATTGATAAAGGAAATTATATCAAAATATTTTTACGCAATAGAAGACACAAAGACGCCGATGAAAGCCAACATCGTCGGCATTGTTCTAAATGTAGCTTTGAACATAGTGCTATCGCATTTCTTAGGAGTTCAGGGTATCGCATACGCTACGAGCTTCTCGCTTGCGTTTGCTTGTATAATTCTAATAATAAATTATAAGCGAGTTGCTAATACGAAGATATTAAATAAAAAAACAATCAGAGAGATGCTGAAATTAATGTCTGCAGCATTAGTCACCATATTCGTCGGTTTGTTGTCGACAATGTTGAATATAGACAATAAATGGCTATCGCTATTTGTCCAGTCAATTCTTATAATCTCATCATTTACCATTTTATTATTTGTATTTAAAACAGAAACATGTAAATATGTAAAATATATAATCTCGAAGTCCAGAGCAAAATAGTGATATTCTGGCCGCCGGCTATGCCATTAAGCTTTATCCATTAGCTGAGAACTATCTAAACCCCTTATCCTTGCGAAATGACCATTTATAGGGTAAAATATAGTAAAACTAACCCAGTTAATTAGGATTAACTAATAAATGAAAATTACTGTAGCGGGCGGTGGTTATGTTGGCCTCTCTTTGGCCACTCTACTTGCCCAGAAAAACGAAGTTGTAGTCCTAGAAATCGACGACTATCGTGCTGAAAGAATCACCGATCTCGATTCGCCTATTCAAGACGAATATATCGAGAAATATTTCGATGAAGCCAAAAAAGGCGAGCGCAAGCTTAACATTCGCGCAACTACCGACTACAAGGACGCCATCAAAGGCGCTGAGTTCGTCATCATCGCTACCCCGACTAACTACAATGATGTTACGAACACCTTTGATACTTCCGCCGTAGAAGATGTGATCGAAAAAGTCCTTAAGATGAAGGACGATAATATCACTATGGTCATCAAATCGACTATCCCAGTTGGCTATGTCGAAAAAATCCGTAAAAAATATGGCATCGAAAACATTTTCTTCTCTCCAGAATTCCTCCGCGAAAGCAAAGCTCTCTACGATAACCTTTATCCGTCCCGTATTATCGTTGGCGATAACACTAAAGCTGCACTAAAATTCGGCAAACTTCTCCAAGAAGCCTCGCTCAGAGAAGATACTCAGGTGCTTTGTATGCATTCTACTGAAGCGGAAGCTGTTAAACTCTTTGCCAATACTTACCTAGCTCTTCGTGTCTCCTTCTTTAACGAACTAGACACCTATGCTCAGGTCAAAGAACTCGACACCAAAGCTATCATTGATGGCGTCTGTCTCGACCCACGCATTGGCACGCATTATAACAACCCATCCTTTGGCTATGGTGGTTACTGCCTACCAAAAGACACCAAGCAACTCCTCGCAAATTACCATAATGTTCCACAAGACCTCATCAAGGCTATTGTCAGCGCCAATCGTACTCGCAAGGAATTCATTGCACGCGACGTGCTCAAGAGCAATCCTCAGACCGTCGGCGTCTATCGTCTCATCATGAAATCCGGCTCTGATAACTTCCGCTCCAGTGCCATCCAGGACGTCATTAAGTATCTCCGCGGCGAAGGTGTAGAAGTAATTATCTATGAACCAACTCTCACAGAAAAGAAGTTCAACGGCTTCGAAATTGAAAACAACTTTGATAAGTTCTCTGAACGCAGCGATATTATCCTCGCAAATCGCCTCGAGAACGAGCTTCGCGAGATCGCTGGTAAAGTCTATACCCGCGACCTCTTCGCCCGCGACTAATAAGGCATTAAAAAGGCCCCCTGAAAAGGGGGCTTTTTGTGGGGGAATTAAATCTCGAAGAGAGTTCCGGGCTTAACCCAGACACAAGTGCGGGTGCCGAACTCGAAGCCCATGAATGCCGGGTACCTGTCCATACGCTGGTCTTGATCGCCCAGGTGGATGTGGCCGAAGCATTCCTTGGCGTTCTTTGTTACTGGGATCATCCCAAGAATCTTATTAAGTTTTTCGACGCGGTGAATGTCAGATTTGTTAGGCGTCCAGAAATCGAACACTCTGCCAATCGGCGCTATGGCCGGTGGGTAATGGACGATGACCTTGGAAAATGATATTTTTACACCAGTCGTACCAGTCAGGAGGCAGTGTTTATCCAGAAGGTCGTGAATGCTCTTATCGTCCATGTCGAGCAGATGCGTTGATATGAGCAGAGCTTTTTCTTCCGGAATTCTGGTCAAGTAGGGAACATACTCGATATTATACATGTGCCAGAAATAGTCTCTTTTGGCTCGCTGCTGGTAATACCGTTTGTCCGGCTCGACAGTTTGTTCTGTTGTAATATCAGATGTATCGAAATCCTGAGGCACGATTTCGCCATTCCCAGGAAGGTAAAATACCTTAACACCTTTGTCCAGCGCAGCCTCGGAAATCGGACGCAAAGTTTCATCGATAACGTCTTCGAGCTCCTTCTGCATAATATCCGCGAACTTTTCATACCTTTCTGCCATCAGCTTCCGGAACATACCGGCGTGAACAGCTTGATAGATCCATTCGGGCGGAATATCCGGCCTTTCGCCGATGATAACCTGGAGCCCGTCCAGCAGTGCCTGCTCATCGGTCTCGCCACGGCGTACTTCGTAGTACGTCTTGACGATGCTATTCATGACCGGGCCTCTGGCGCCAGCACCATCACCATTAATGATGAGCGTATCGCCCTGTTGAAGATTATTGATCGCGTCGACAGTCTTTCTTATCAACCTAGGCGAACCGTGCAGATCATTGACAACATATAACATAAGATAAGCAACCCCCTTATTAATATTCTAGTCACCCCCACAGTAACTCAACTAATATTATATCAAAATACTAGTGTTTTGTCAAGCGTATCTACTCTGTTCTATGGTATTGTCAAGTCCTAATATCGGTGCGTAATTTGCGGTTAAGAGCCATTTGTGCGATAATAATAGACATGAAACTACGCGAGGAAAAGAAATCTAAAGAGACTAGCAACCTAGCTAGATATATCTTTTTAATACCACTAATTGCCCAATTCGGCGCTAGTACCGTCCTAATGATGGCGCTTATCCGCCTCAATATTCTTCAGACCTGGCAATTGACACTAGCAGGCGCGCTGCTAGTGGCACTTTTCTTCCTAAACGCTTACCTCTTAATTATTCGCAGGAAGGGAATTATCTCGAAAGTACTCGCACTGATACTCTGTGCTCTCATTGTTGCCGGCTGCGCCATCGCCTCGAACTATGTCCGCTCAACCACTAGCTTCATTTCTAATATTACCGGCAGCTACAATCAAACCCAAGTCTACGAAGTCCGTGCGCTTAAAGATAGCGGCTATACGAAGCTCGAAGAATTATCCACGCAAAAAATTGGTTTTATTAGCAGTAACCCTAATATAGAAGAAACTAAGGAAGTATTAAAAGACGACCTTAATAGCTACGAATCTGTCGATTATGAAGAAGTCGGTAGCCTACTCGCCGCTCTCTACGACCGAGAGATTGCCGCTGTAACTATCAGCGAAAGCTATCTCGACTTTCTAGAAGACAACGAATCCACCTTTGAAGATGACACCATCGTCTTGCATCGCATGGAGATAATTACCGAAGGCGAATATGATCTCCGTGAACCAGTCAATATCGTAGAGGAACCATTCATTGTCTATATCTCTGGCTCCGATTCTCGTGGCACAATTAATGATATTTCGGACAGTGATGTAAATATCCTCGCCGTCGTAAATCCTAACGATGGTAAAATCCTTCTAGTTAACGTACCGCGCGACTACGAAGTCCAGATCTATGGCACTACCGGCCTCACGGATAAACTCAAAAGCGCCGGCCTCTTCGGGACAGAGACGAGCAAGAAAACTATCGAAGAATTGCTCGGTGTTAAAATCAACTACGTAGTAAAAGTAGGCTTCCAAGCTATTAGAGAAATCGTCGATGCTATCGATGGTATCGATATTGACTCGGATATGGACATTGTCATGGAGGCTGTCAATGAGTACAAATATTGCTACATTAACAGCGGTAGAATCCACCTCGATGGCTCTTGCGCACTCGCCTACTCACGCTATCGTAAATATCTCACCAATGGCGACCTCGACCGCGGTGTGCACCAGCAAGAAGTCTTGACCGCTATCATTGACAAAGTCACTGATCTTCATTATGTCACTCGCCTTCCGCAAATCTTGAACGCCGCCAAAGATACCTTCCAGACCTCATTTACCGAGAAGGAAATTACCGACTTTGTCCGTTATCAGCTAGCTGAACTAAAACACTGGAAGACCGAAAGCATTCAAATCGGTACGTCAGAACACGTTCTAAAACCCACCTACACCTTCCGGAACCAAAACATGTGGCTTTATCTCCGCGATGAGGCTTCTGAGACCAAAGCTAAGCAGAAAATCGCCGAGTACCTCGGCAAATCCTACGAAGAACTATTTGGCGAAAGCACAGAAACAGCCGGACCAGAGGCTGAAGTAGCTCCAGAGAACTAAACTGCTCGCAGTATTGACTTTTTAAAGCGTTTGTGCTATAATATAGCCGTTGAAGTGACCCTTCGGGGAGGCTTCATGTATATAGAAAGGGGTGGTATTTCTGGACGCTACGCTCCGCCGGAGTTTTCCGGAAAAGGAACCGATCCACTATGAGTGCGTCGATTGGACGCCTACCTTCACACAGCTCAAGGCTGAAGGTTACGGCTCCAAACACGAGATCACGCTCAAGAATGTGGTGACCGGCGAGCTCGAGCGTATGACGTTCGAAATCGTAGGGGCCTCTGAGTCCCCCGTCACCACCACCAAATGGATTTGGGGAAAGGTCATCACGGATGATGGCTATGATACTGACCTGACCTTCGACTATGTCGATGGCGAATTGGTGCAGATCATTGCCGCTGCCACCCCTAAATCCGCACCCGTCGAAGTGGTGAAAGAACGCACCAAGCTAATCCGCTATCCTGCGGAAATCACCACCTTCGACATCTTCAGCCCTGTGGAACAATAGCCCACAGGGCTTTTTCTATACTTTAATGAGTTTTGCCGTCGCGTTTGTCAATCAGAGATTGATAGGCACGAGGATTCTTCTTACCTGGCTCCACCGCCACTAATTCGACACCATATGATTTTAGCTTCTGGAACATTCGCTCGGAGACTGAAGAAAACGGATTGTTTGTTATGGTTGGCAATATATGCCCAGCTCGGTATTCTTCATGCATACGTTCGATCTCGGCGCGAAGTCTTAATGATTTCTGCCCTTTTTCTTTTTCAGGCTCCATCAGAGGCTCGCCAAGAACGAACGCACCTTGCATTAAGGCTCTGTTCTGATTGGTTTTTTCAGCGAGATATAGAGTTTTATAATAGAGCTCATTAATATCTTTTACGCCACGCCCAGTCGTATCCGATGAATCTTCTGGATACCACACTGGCGTACTAGCCATCTGCGTTTCTTCGCCAACTTTAAATGAACCAGAGCGCCAGAAGACATGCCCGTTGACAGATTTCGTCTTAGGAATCGCCGCAGTAATCAGCTGGCGAGCAATCCCGAGTGTCGCACCCGAACGCGAAACCTCGTCAACAATCGTAACGTTTTTATCATCTAGAACTGTCGGCATCTCCATAATTTCTTCAGGCGTAGCGCCTTCTGGAATACCGCCTTCGACATAAAGACCATGAATCCCGGCTAGTATATCTATCGGGACTCGTTCGATATGGAAATCAGATAGTCCAGCCACTTTCTTGGCCCCGCTAGCTTCGGCGATATATTCATGACCTTCTATTTTTTCGCCAGTATAGGGCGGCTTAAGCCATTGTCGTCGATCGATCGCTAGAAAAGTCTTCTGAGGCCTCTCTTCATCGGTGAATTCCTCCCAGAATTCATCAACTAGCCAACTCACTGGACGCGCTGATTTATCTAGGTAGATTACATGATCGGCTCTTGGCGTCTTATCATCTCGTTCGCCAAGGATAGCCTCAATAGTTTCAGCCGTCGCACCGACCATTTTCCCGAGCGTTTCATCTATCGGCAGCTCGCGAGACCCTATCTTGTTTCCTACTGGGAATTTCACACCCTGTCGTGAAAACATCGGAAAATCTTCCCGGTCGACATGAAACCTAGTCTCTACTGGCTCATCCTCTGGCCTTTCTGCGCTAGCCTGAGGCTGTTCGCCAGCCTTTTCATAAGCCGAGAGAACCTTACTACCATGCTCCTGGCTCCGAGCACGGCCCTGAATCATCTCTGGGGAGAGCTCTACACTAGAAACTGCATCATGACGGAAAGCGTCCTTTTCCATAAACCTCCTTTATTTTGACCTAGTTACATCGTGCGATGTATGGTCTTGATTAGCCTCTGACGACTGCGAGTGCAAATCAAGGTTAATAGCCCCTTCGCCCTCCGTCTCTTCATGATCTACCACCTCACTCTCCTCATCTATTACGGGACTGTCAAACTTCTTGGACTCGTAATATAAATCTTTTTGATGAATATCGATAGAATCGGGATCATCCTTGGTGTCTTCATTCTTTTTATTCGCTAAATATGAGGTAAGGAAGTAACCACCTAGGAGGCTAATAATCAAGAGAATCAAGACAATCCAGACGGACTTACGGGTAGTTTTCTTTTCCATTTATTTTTCTCCTTTGTACTAATGACTATTATAGCATACACAGGATAAATCCTGATATATTATACGGTTCGGGAGCCTACTCCGGCAACCAAATAATTCGAGAATAAAAGGCGCCAAATTGGTGTTTCCTCCGCGCGAAACGCTATTATCGATAGAGTAAGCACGAAAAAACGCCGAAACGGCGCCTTTTAACTTGAATTATGGTGCTGGAAGTAGGACTCGAACCTACGAAGGCCGAAGCCGAGAGATTTACAGTCTCTTGTCATTGCCACTAGACGATTCCAGCAACGTATATAATATATCAAATATTGAAGCTTTTTTCAAGCATTATGTAAAATAACAGGGAATTAATATGAAAAACCCAGCAAACGTGTTTGCTGGGCGAAAATGTTACAGTCTTGGTTCTGGTTCGTCGGGATAGTGCTCGTCTGTAATAGCCTGAGCAACATTGGCAGGTAACTCTGTTTTGGCAAAGCTCAGGAAGAATTCGCGCTCGGTTTCGAGAAGATGGAGGTCTTTCCTGCTGCGCCAATTGTGCCAAATCTGGTCTTTGGTTCTATTCCATGTATGGATACTTCTGTTGCCGTGGAATTTGAACCCGCTGGTAAATGGAACATGGCCTTCATGATAAAGATCGTGCACTGCAAGATCGATGGCGTAAAGCATGTCTTTCAGATCGGTTCTGTCATACGGAGCCTTGCCTCCAAAAGACAATAGTTCGACGGCAAATACTCCCAGACCGTTGCAGGACTTGAAGGACGTTTTGTCATCAGATACCATTGCAACTACGGTAGCAGACACATCGTTCACCGTGGAAGGTTTGAATACTTTTTTGTAGACGTGCGCATGGTCGTAGGCGATGGTTTTCTCCAGATCTTTGTCCCGCTCCCATCCAATCGCCTTTAAGCGCTTGGGGATTTCGCGGTAATCAAACCGCTTGTTAGCAGGACTAATTATAGCTTTTCCGCCAATGATATCCATGCGAAGAAGTTCACCATCATCGTGTTCAGCCACCTCGGATGCACTGAGAACATTTTCTTCACCAGTCATAATACCCCTCCTTATTATTTAACTGAAGAAAAATGATTTAGAACCAAGAATAGTAAGCTACTTGCTGCCAGCAAATTTTGGCAACACTTCATGCCCATATTATAGCATAAAAGGAATAAAAAGTCAATTATAACCAATACATTTTACCACTAGGCATGGCGAATTCGCGAAGCGAAAGCCATCTTACTTGTGGTATCATAAGAACATGAGTTTAACCCAAATCATTATTCTGTTAATCGTATCACTAGTCATACTTGTGGTGATTATTTTCCTAGGCACTGGAGTTACAAGTGCTCCTTATGTTCCGACCGCATCCAAAGATTTGGCGAAAGACCTAGGAAGAATCCTGAGCTTTAAGAAAACCGATCTCTTAATTGATCTTGGTGCAGGTGATGGTAAAGTTCTTGCCGCCACATCAAAAAATGGCGCCAAAGCATTGGGTATAGAACTAAATCCCATCATGGCTTTTTCCACCAAAATTCGCTATCGCCACGATAAAAATATTAAGGTGCTTTGCCGCAATCTCTACCGCTTCCGATTCCCTAAAGAGACTACAATCGTCTATGCTTTTACAACAGCGGTTTATATTACGCCCGTCTATCACAAAGTACAAAAAGAGGCGAACAGGTTAGGCAAGACGCTATATTTTATCTCGAACGCCGCAAAACCGAAAAATATCAAATATCAAAAGAAAATCGACAGTTTTTATCTCTACAAAGTCATTCCAGAAAAAACATGCTAAAATAGTCACATGGAAAATGACCGATCCAAAGTAATTGTTAAGTCTGGATACCTATTTATTTTGACGAATTTTCTACTAGCGGCCTTCAACCTCGTCGTTGGTCTAATCGCTGGCTCACTCGCCATTACGTCCGATGCGGCGCATAGCCTGATTGATGCTATCTCCGGCTTTGTGGTCGTGGTGGGTGAAAAAATAGCCAAGAAGAAAGGTGATAAGCGCGACAAGATCGAGCGCATTACTACCGTCGCTATTGCCATCGTCATCATCGCTGCTGGGGTACACATCGTAGTTGAGGCTATAGAAAAGCTCACCGAAGCCGAAGAAGCTCCAGAATACTCTCTGGCTACCGTTATCGTCTTGGTGGGCTCTATTATTGCTAAGCTCGCCCTTGCATTGTATCTCAAACATAGAGGCAATAAGTACAAATCTAAGGTCCTCTCCGCTTCCGGAGCCGAGACCATGAACGACATGGTCATCTCCGTAGCCGTGCTGACCTCGGTCGGCTTCTACTTCCTATGGGGTATCGATATCGAAGCATATATCTCACTCATTATCTCGCTAATCATTTTCAAGATTGGCCTAGAATTCATCTTCCCGAAGCTCTCCAAACATCACCACCACCCGCTAGAGACCGACCCGTCGCACGGCACGGCCTGACATCTGTTGTGCAGGCATAAGTATAATTGACAAAACTAAGCACTTATGCTATAATTAAGCCACATCTTGGTGGTTAGTCAAGAGCATTTTTAAAATCAATAATTCTGACAGGGAGGGATCAGAAGTGAATAACAACGGTGTCAAAAAGTGGATTCCTATCGTCTTGGTCTTCCTCATCATCGCAGCGTTCGTCCTCGTGGCGATCAGCCCGGCTTCTGCTACTGCAGAAGGGAAGGTTAAAGGCAAATATCCGACCGTCCAGGAGGTACTGGACGCATACGAAGAGGAGGAAGAAATAGTCTACTACGACCTAATAGACGATTGGGACGACGCAGGACAGGAATACGACCCCGAGCTGGTGATGAAAATCCAACGAAGACTCAACGAAGAGTTGAAAGGGGTCAGTGGATTCAGCAAGCTCGATGTCGACGGAATTTTCGGACCCGCTACCGGCAATGCTGTCAAACTTTTCCAATATCGGAAAAAGATAACTATTGACGGTAAATGTGGACCGGATACCCTGGGAAAACTCAGGCTCAGCTCCAACGGCGTCAGCGCCTGGCCACATTACTCACCTAGCATTGAGACAGAGCTCAACAAGTCGACCAACGGTTTCGGCGTGTGCGTCTACCTTAAGTCTAATATGGCCGCGTTCTTCCGTCTGATTGACGGAGAATGGAAAGTGATTCGTGTCATAAGGTGCGCCACTGGTAACTACAAGAAAGGTTACTTCACGAACCTGGTATCGAAGACTCTGAAAGGGGACTTCAAGCATGGGTATATCACCGACAAGTCACATTCCTACGAAGGCCGCTGGGATGTGGTGTTCACTGCCGGCGATGGCATGCATGCTTATCTCGCCCACAAGAGGGACGGCAAATGGGTCTTCGACGACTATGACTCGCTCGGAACCTACGCCTCGCACGGCTGCATAAGAGTCCATCCGCTGAACGCGCTATGGTTCTACCGCACCGCCACTGCGGGGACTCAGGTCATCGTCATTGATCGGGAATGTCCGTACGAAGTTACTCACGAGTACAACAGTAAACTGGAAAGAATTAACTGACTAAGATGTGTTTAACCCAGCCAACATGGCTGGGTTTTTCAATTATTCTTCTTCCTCTTTTGCTTTGCCGGTTTTGAGAGTACGGACAATGTCTTTGCCGTCTTTGAAAGTGTCTTTGAGCGCTTGCGTGCTGAAGGCAGCGATGACCTCGATTAGTCCAGCCACAGCCGTGAGTATGCCCATCATTACAAGACTCTTAATGTCAATAGCGCTTGATGCAATGATGAAGTATGGACCGACAGCAAGCTCGAACATGGTCAAAATCAGGCGGACCACCCAGCGCCAGTCTCTGTTGCTGAGCCTTTTAAGGAGATTGATAACGCCCATGATGCCATTAAAGGTCGTGAAAATACCGACCATGAGATTAAGAATGACGTCCACCAAGCTTTCGTTTAAAAGCAGATAAATGCCGGCTACCGTTACGACGATGTAAGCGACTGATTCGATAATTTGCAAGGCGATTAGGCGCCATTCGACGCTTTTCTGAGCCTTGTCTTCGGCCTTGTCGTAATTTGCTTTGATATAACCAATTTTATAAAAGGACCAAAAAGAAAATACTACGCCAGCAGCCGTGATTAAGATCGGCAGAGTTTTGGTGTCATTACCCTGGCCATTAAGAGCAGCAATAGCCATAATAGCGCCAGAAACCAGCATCATTAAAGACACAGCTAGCTTATTTTTGATGAAGATGATGTATGCGCTGAGACCGCGCTTGAGTAAAGTATTCACATCTAAATTATAGCACAGCAAAACAAAAAAAATGGAGCCGTGAGTCGGACTTGAACCGACGACCTGCCGCTTACAAGGCGGCTGCTCTACCAACTGAGCTATCACGGCGTACACTCTAGTCTATCACGAGCGTCTTGTTCGGTCAAGTTGACACTACAATGAGATTATGTTATTATACAAAACGAGATTTTTCTGGTACACTAAAAGGAGGAAAAACATAAGAAGATGAAGAAACAGGCGTATAAACGTGTATTATGGTGGGGATTATTCGCGATTTGGCTAACACTAACTGTTTACCTCTCAAGTCAAAACGGCGTTGGCAGCTCCTCACTATCGATGAGAATCTCCAAGACACTCTGGAACGGGATACGTTCAGCCTTTGGAATCCATTTCCTACCAATGCATTTCATCACCTTCCATTACCTAGTCCGTAAAGCCGCACACTTTACAGTGCACTTTCTACTCGCGTTCTTCTTGGTTAGAGCTTCCTGCTGGACTTTTCAGTCTAGAAAGACAGCCATGATTTTCGCTTGGTCGGCTGCAGCCGTCATCTCGATGATCGATGAAGCCCTGCAGTTAGGAGCTCCTGGACGCTTCAGCGCCGTCTTCGACGCTGGTCTCAACGTCAGCGGTGCAGTCTTTGGCTCCTTCTTCTCCAGCCTACTCGGCCCGAAAAATCTTAAATAACGACCCGCCTGGTTTTGTGGCGGGTTTTTCTTATCTTGAAAATTTAAGCATTTATGTTATAATAAAACACATAGACTTTTCAAGTCTCGCATCTAAAAAATTAGGAGGTATTGGTAACCATGGCAGACAATTGTTCTTACACTCGTGAGGAAATCGTAGCCGCTGTTCGGGGAAATAACGCCGAGAAGGTCGGGGAAATCCTGGAGAAATGTGGAGCTCTAACCAAGGACAACAAGGTACCCTGCGTCACAAGTTGCTCGCAAAACCTTATGCGGGTGACGTTAGGTTTAGCCGCTCACATGTCTATGCATGATTCTCTCTCGTATGAACTGGCCGTAGAACTCATCGAGCGTACGGCTATGGCGGTCACGCTCTTTCCGATTCTACAGCTAATCGCCGAATGTTTGGAACTGGAAGGCGAGAATTCCGAAACTGCTACTTTTGAGACAATCCCCGAAAATGTCCGCGAAGCATTAGCCAATAATAAGTACGACGATGAGGTAGACTCTGTCATCAGAAAGATGGTTGAAGGCGAAGCGAAGACATTAATCAAATTTATACTGTTATGCGATGATGTTAAAAAACTGGACAAACCATTCAATCGCCCCATCTTACGTGCCATTTATGAAAATAGCTTGATCCCTGACGTCGAACTGTTAACCTTCATGATGGCTCATCCGTGTGATATTCTCAGAGAATCTAGCGGGATCGCCATCATGGTAGGCGGTGGCCTGCTCGGACTTGGAATGCTGATGGGGGTGGCGTTGGCTGAAGACATCGAAGCCGATGACGGCAGTGACACTGACGACACTGGCGAGGCATCTGATGCAAATGACGCTGGGAATCCCAACAGTAACCTACAGTAATATCCCGCAGATAACCATCTCCTAGTTAAACCTGCCCCTCGAAAGAGGGGCTTTTTCCTAGCAGCAGGCCCAGACCACGTTATTGCTAAAAACCAAATATCGTGTTAGAATACATGTATTATTTATGCCGCGATAGCTCAGTTGGTAGAGCGCATCCATGGTAAGGATAGACCTCTACCTCTGTCGCGAAAGTGGCCTCAAATGTAGCACATTTTTACAATTTGATTATGCCGTCTTAGCTCAGTTGGTAGTAGCGCATCCATGGTAAGGATGAGGTCTCGGGTTCAAGTCCCGAAGACGGCTCCATTTTAGAATAATAAGAGGACTGCTCTGGCATAAAAGCCAGGGCAGTTTTTGTTTTAGTTTTGTTTTTCTAGATCCACTAAGTGCAATCTTTTCGTAGCAGCTTTGTGGTCAGAGTGGAAACCCCACTTGTACCTTGATCCTAATATTAAACCTAATAAGAAAGGATTGCTGCTATGTCTTGAGAATAGCGCTTTGCCGTATTTGCTCCGGCTTAACCAATCGAGCCAAGGTAATTACTCCACTAAAAATTATATTGTTGTCGTGAGGTTGAGCCGGAACATGATAGAAGCTTTATCCGGATCGATAAGTGCCGCAATTGAATTTTAGGCAAGGATTCAAAAGCATCCAGCACTTTATCTGCCGAACAATTTGAGGTTTTCCTCGCAAATCTTGTCGATCCAGATACAGCTTCTATCTGCTATAATTAAATTATGCCGATTTTAGTTATTACTATTATCGTTGTCGCCGCGATTATCGCGGTTGCATTCCTTGTCAGCTTCGGTAAGGATTTATTGAAGATTTTTAAGAAGAAAAAGAAATGATTTATTGCTGATCTTTTAATTTTGCTATTCCGTATAGCAAGTGGCCTAGCGCTTCGAATGGCTTAATTGAGTAGATATGCCCTAATCTGCGCTCGTAAAATAGTTTACCGTTTTCGTATTGCTCATATTGCCACGCAGTACCATCAAGGGCCTCTATTTTATGATCTTCTTTCGCGCCGTCCTTTAATAATGAAAAGATCTTTTTATACTCGTCGTCTGAAATCGCAGTCTTAGTTCTCGTAAATTTTTCACCCCAATTTCTATATAGCACTTCCATTGTTTTGTCGGTATAGATTTTCCATATAGTTTTATCCCAGTTACCAGGCCCAAGCATGGCCCAACATTGGTGCTGTACGATTAGGGATATCTCTTTAGACTCATCTATATCCTCGCCGAGCGAATAGAGGAATGCTTTTGGCAGAATCACATTTTTAGTTCTATCTTCAAAATACATTGCAATTTCATCAGGGCTATATCCAGCAATACCGCAACCAATTTCGGTCACTAGAAAAGTTAGCTCGGGATGTTTTTTGGCAAATTGTAGAAAGCGGTATATTTGGTCGACCATTTCATCTTCTGAGTCCATGGTATTGATCGCATAACTTTGGCCTTGTAGGCCCTCTGCTTGTCCTATTCTTGCACCAAATTTATGTACGGCGGTTGCAGCTGCTCCGCCAAAATGGGCGCCTTGGCCATTACTACCAAATACGAAGATTTCGTCTTTGTCTAATTCCGT
>JAFZQB010000006.1 GCA_017552385.1 Candidatus Saccharimonadota bacterium | reverse complement strand
GGTGACATCCTAGACACTACTACCGAGACCGATCCTCAAACTAACGAATACAATCTTACCTTTGGTGTTAAGACCGACATCGACACTCCTGCTGGTACTTACAACAAGACCTTTACCCTTACGGCGGTGGCGAATGAGGCTAGCTATAATGTGACCTTCAACCCTAATGCTGGTACTGACACTGTTACTAACATGCCAACTGCCAGTGACACCACTCTTTCTGGCGTAGAACTTACTCTTCCGTTCTACCCAACTCCTACTAGATCTGGTTATAGCTTCCTTGGCTGGGATACTAATCAAGATGCCATAGCACCACAATACACTAGCTCAAACAACATCCTAGAAATTGATCCAACCGATGATAACCCTATCGTCCTTTATGCCATCTGGGGCTGTGGTGATGGCTATATTTGCTACCACGAGAATGGCGCTGATGCAGGTCAAGGTACCATGAAGCAAAACACTCTTCAATCCAGTGCCTATAGTGCAGGAAGCAGCCAGACTCTTGTTGCTCCTAACTATTCTAAGACTGGCTACGGCTTTGTCGGTTGGAGCGAAACACCAGTAAGCCCAGATCTACCTATTGCTGACATCAAAACCCAGATTACTAATCTAGCAGGAGATAACAAGATCTATGGTCCTAACCAAACCATCACTATGCCAGACCCAGCCACTCCAATAGAACTCTATGCCATATGGTTACCTGCAGAAAAAGATGCCAACAACCAACCAGTCTATCTCCAAGGCTGGACTGGGTGTTCTGCTATGAACGCAAATGAAGTCAAAGTACTCACTGATAGTCGTGATAACAACGTCTACACAATTACAAAAATCGTTAATACCACCAAAAACTACAGTGAATGCTGGATGACGGAGAACTTAAGAATAGACGCTGCTAGCCCCAGCGTCACGATCAATAACTCTAATACTAACTATCCTGCTTCAAGTTTCTTAGCACAAAAAGATGCATTCAGCGGCGATACCTGGCAAGGGTGTGGAGCTGAATCTGTCGCATGTATCGACCAGATTTCTTACAGTATTGCCAATATTGATCGTAATAATAATGCGAGCCACAACGCCAACAACCAAACTAGCTCTTGGTATGCTTATGGCGGCATGTATAACTGGTTTACCGCTACGGCCGGAAATGGGCTTTACGGCATGAACTCTGGATCGGCTGTTGGCGATATTTGCCCAAGCGGTTGGCGATTGCCCACAGGTAAACCCGATGAAGGAGATGTCAGCAAACTCGACGCGGCCCTAGGAGGTAACGGTAGATATCAGTCTTCTTCGGCTGCTTCAAATCGCTGGCGTACCTACCCCATTAACGTTTCATATTCTGGGAGCTATTCTGTTTTTTCCGCTCAAGAACGAGGCAGCGCAGGAAGATTTCGAGTTTCTACTGCTTATAATGCCGGCAGCACATTTCTTCTGGACTTGGGAGCCAACATTGTTTTACCTGGGACCAACAATGGTTATGGTAAATATGGTGGCAATGCGGTTCGCTGTCTCTCCGGCAACCCCAACTACTACATCATCTACAATAATAATGGCGGTACTGGCTATGGTGATCCGCAAAGTCTAGGCACTACAGCACCAAATGGTAGCACTGAATTTACTCTCATAGCTTCTAACTTTTCTAGAGCCAACTATGGTTTTGCAGGTTGGTCCACCGAACCACTAGATCCGACTAATGCCAACTTCGCCACTAACCTTGCTACAGCCGTGTCTCAGAATAAGGTCTATGGCCCTAATGCCCAAATTAAACCATCCGCTTCTAACTTTGATAGTAACAAGGAATTAACCCTCTATGCAATCTGGGTTCCTGTAGAAAAGGATGGCAATAACCAAGACCTCACCTTCCAATCCTTCAACCCAGAAGCAGCCCCATATGCTAGTAGAAGCAACGGTGACGTTATTGCCCTCAGAGATACTCGTGACAACGAGGTTTATGCTGTAGCTAAACTAGCTGATGGCAACTACTGGATGATAGAAAATCTAAGATTAGACCCGTCAGACGCCAACACCACCATTACCACGTCAAACACTAATCATCCTACTCAAGCTTTTATTGACGATATCAATACAAACTATAAAGGGAACAGTGAAGCGACACTCTGGAAAAACTGTACTACAGAAGACTCCATCTGTATCGATCAGGTCTCATTTCAAAAAATTAATCTTACGAGTAACTTCAGCAATCCTAGCTATAACTACGCACAACATGGTTGGCAAAGCTACGGCATTCATTATAACTGGTACACCGCTACGGGCGGGACCGGGACATATAATACAACAAAAAATAATGGCGCCGTATCAGGAGACATTTGTCCTATGGGCTGGCATCTCCCGTATGGTGGATATGATTCTGACACAGGAGATCGCATAGGCAATATTCCCGGGGGATTCTATTATCTTAATCGGATGCTAAATGGTGGTAATAGCGTTACTGATGCTACCGCTTCAAAAAATCTTCGTTCTTATCCAAACAATCTTATACGTTCCGGGTATTATTATGGCACACAGATTACTGCTCGTGGTAGTACAGGTTGTTATTCGACTAACTTAGCTTATAACAATGGGTTTGACATGTATGTCAAGCTCACAGGGAGCGATGTTGCTTTAGGCAATGATATGCCCCGTGGCAAAGCGAGCGGAACTAGTATCCGTTGTGTTGCGAATACCGCAGAAACCTTCACTTTATCCTATAACGCCAACGGTGGCTCAGGCACTCCAATTCAGCAAACAGGCTCCTCTCGTACGCATAGCTTTGATTTTACGATTAGCTCTACCGTTCCTACTCGTTCCGATCTTTCCTTTGCAGGTTGGTCGACGGACCAGAATGCTACTGAAGAGAGCATACTATATCAACCAGGACAAACATATACATTCTACCAACTATCAACTGCCCTCTATGCTGTCTGGGTCCCAGAAGTCATCATCCACTTCAATAGCAATGGCGGTACTGGCGCTATGACGGATCAAGGTGTTCCGGCAAACACTTCCAGAACCTTGCGCTCCAATACCTTCAGCAAATCTGGTTACGGCTTCTCGGGATGGGCTACAGCAGAGAACTCTACGATAGTCGAATATACAGATAAAGATTCGTACACTGCTCCTACCGTTGTCGGGCTAAACCCACTAGAAGTTACGCTTTATGCCGTTTGGGGTAGAAGCAGAAAAATTGTCTACAATATCAATGGTGGCGATGATGGTACCATGAGCAACCAAACTGGTATTTATGAATACAGCAAAGTTACATTATGGGCTTCTAATTTCAGAAGGGATGGCTATGGTTTTGCTGGCTGGTCCGTCGATCCAGATGCTTGGACGCATCTGGTCGATAACGACTTGACTAACGATCCAGTCATCTATGGTCCAAACGAGACAATCGCGGTTCCAGAATATGCCGACGACGATAATACGCTTACTCTTTACGCTGTCTGGGTCGCTCCAGAACAGAACATTACGATGCAGACCTTCAACCCATCTGATTCTACTTATAGTGGCAAATCTATCGGTTCCGTCATTGCCCTTAATGACTCCCGTGACGCCACCAACGTTTATGCTATCGCCAAACTAGCTGATGGTAACTGGTGGATGATAGAAAACCTAAGACTTAATCCTGCCGATCCAAATACTACTATTAATGCCAGTAACACCAATAACCCTACTAGTACTTTTATTGATACAGATATTACTCTAGCAAATATTACTGACAACACTGGAAAGAAAGCCTATGCCAATAACTACTTCAGAACTTGCAACGATATGGATAGTACCAATGGGCCAACTTGCATGGACCAGATCTCATTCGGGCTGGGGAACATCACGGGAACTACATCCAACCGTACCTCGGGCGATCAGGCCTCTCGCTGGTATTCTTACGGTGTTATGTACAACTGGTACACCGCTACGGCCGGGCATGGAACGTATAGTAAAACGAGTAGTGACGGCAATATGCCGGGAGATATTTGTCCAACTGGCTGGCATTTAGGATATGGAAGTGATGATGCTAACATCGGTGGAGGCAATACTTCAGGCGGCTTTTATTATCTCAGCGACAAGCTTGGCGCAATCACTTCGTCAGGAACAGCATCAAGTATTAAATGGCGCGAATATCCTAATAACTATATTGGATCTGGGAGTTATAAAGAAGCATCTACATGGCTTCGAGGTAACGGCTTTTATTGGAGCGGTAAGGCCAACAACAACAATACCAGTTATTATATGTATATGGGTACGGGCGTAAATCCCGGAACGGCTAATTCTAGCACCAATAAAAATTATGGGAAAGCCGTTCGCTGCGTCTCTGCCCCTCACTACAACTTCTCCCTCTCCCTCGGCGCCAACGTTGCCAGTATTGAAGTCGATGGCGTAACATATAGCAGCAATACTACTCTCTCTCTCGCAGAAAACTCCACCCATACCATCAACATGACCTTCGCTTCTGGCTATGAGTTTGATAGTTGGTCTATCTCAGGTACAGGTGCTAGCGTAGCTTCCACCTCCACTCAAAGCACTGCCTTCACCATGGGCTCTTCTGATGCTACTCTCACTGCTAGCGCCAAAGAGGTTACCTTCGACAGCGCCTATGCTTCTGCCGGCAAGACCAAATATAACGGCTATTATAAAATGCAAGACATGACAGCAACCATCTGCTCTGCCGTTGCTACCGGGCAGACTGGAACAGTAATTGACACTCGCGATAATCAAACTTATCGTATTGGCAAATGGAAGATGAGCTCTGATGGCTCCTCTACCGCCTGCTGGATGAAAGATAACCTCAACCTCGGTCGTTACGACTTTGCTTCTGGCGTCACTCAACTCGATAATACCAACACTAATCTACCGGATGACCCCACCAAATTTGTTAGCGCTTCCACCTTTGCGGAGTGGGATCGCACTACCTCGCCCTCAAAGAGGAAGGCTTCTTATACCGATCCAAAGTTTGCTGCTCAAACCACCTCAGACACTTATGGCAACAAATATGGCGCCCTCTACAACTACGCCGCTGCTTCTGCTGGCACCTACGTTTATGCAGAAAATTCTGGAACTGGCGATGCTCAGTATAGTCTCTGTCCTTCCAGTTGGCGTCTTCCAACCGGTGGCAACTCCGGAGAATTCAAGGAGCTAAACGATGCTAACTCCATTACAAACGATGCTGCTGGTTCCACCAAGCTCCAATCCGACTTTGGCTTTTCTTCTGCGGGCTACTTCAGCGATAAGAATATCGTGGATCAGGGTTCCAAAGGCTACTACTGGTCGTCTACGATGATGGGAAGTAATGCTATGTATGATATGTCTATCTACCCTTCACTTGTCGCTACGAGCAATGGCTATATTCGCTCTAATGGCGCCTCAGTTCGCTGTATCGCCGACAATACTCCTGCCGAGTCCAATCAACAAAGCAACGAACCAGAAGCTACTCCAGGGTCCCAAGAACCATCCCAGCAAAACCCTGAGCCACAATCTGCTCCGCAGCAGAGCTATCAATCAAGCTACTCTGCTCCTATGCAAGCTCAGACCATGTCTCAGCAAACAAATAGTGAAGAAAACACTAAAGATGAGACCAAAGAAGACAGTTCAGAAGAAACAAATACTCAACCGCTTGGTGTAAATAAAGAACTCGATGAAGCGGTAAGCTCTGCCGCAAATATTAGCAACTCGGACAACACAACTAGTATTTTTGGTACTATTGCCATAGTTGGAGCCGGTATTGTCACGACTACTGGCCTTCTGCTTCTAGCTGGAAAAAAGCGAGAGGAAGACGAAGAAGAACAACCTAAAGTTGACTTTTAGGCACTCGTAAAAAAACAGGGCATATCAAATACCTACTGCCTATGTTACAATAAACTTATGGAAAAGATATCTCCAAAATCCGAGAAGGTGATCACGTCTATTGCGCTACTCTTTATCGGCATCAGTTTTATTATTTGGGCAGACAAAATTACGGACTGGCTTGCTACTCTTTTTGGTATCCTCGCCCTCATCTATGCATTTATCAAGACTATTAAATATGCTAAGGCCAATCCAGTGGAACGTACCGCCCTCCCACTTTTCTACATCATTATCTCTGCTACTGTTGGTATTACGCTTGTCTCACACGCTGATTTTATTAAAGAAGTTATTTCGTTTGCAATCGGTATTTATATCATCATGACTTGCTCTGTTCAGCTACTTGGAATTTCCAAGCTTCATCGCACAAAGTCTCTCATCTGGCCCATCATCGGCATCATTGTCGGTATCCTCTGCATCACCGGCCGATTCATTGTTCCTAATGAAATTGCCCGGTTGATTGGCATTGCTCTTATCATTTATGCAATCGTTTATTTGACTGGAGTTGCCACAATTGAATCCGCAGTCAAAAAATCTAACAAGAAGGGTGAGTATAAGAAAATCGAAGAAGCTATCATTATCAAAGAAGCCAAAACTATAAAACACGAGAAATCCTCGACGCGTAAAGAAAAATAGTATATAATATATATAACTAAAGGAGCTATATGAAAAATCCACGTCTCATTTTGATTACTAACCCGGGTTCTAGTTCCCGTAAGTATGCCCTCTACCGAGAGGATGAACTGCTTTGCTCTCTTCATTTTGAATTCGAAGGTCGCAAAGTCGTTTGTACTCTCAAGAAGGCTGACGGCAGCAAGAAGAAACTCGGCAAAACCTACAAAGATCTGAGTTCTACAGTCGGTGCGCTCAATGAAATTCTTACTGACGAAGGTTACCTTGGCGGTGTTTCCAAAATTGACGCCATTCTCGCCCGTATTGTTGCGACTGGCGAGTATTTCACCGAAGATCACCTCGTCGACAAAGAGTGCTTGAAGTATCTTGAAATTGCCAAGAAGCGCACGCCACTCCATGTTCCTGTCGTCGCCAATGAGATCGAAGCTTTCGTGAAAGAGTTTAAGGGCACCCCGGTTATTGCTATTTCCGATTCCTCTTTCCATGCTGCTCGCCCAGATCTTACCGAGTATTATGCCATCGATAAAGACCTTGCCGACAAATACGAGATTAAGCGTTACGGTGCTCATGGTCTCTCCGTTGGCTCTATCGTAAACTATATGACCAAAGAAGATATTCTTCCTGAGAAACTTATTGTTTGTCATCTCGGTTCTGGCTCCTCAATTACCGCCGTGTTCAAAGGTCAATCTCTAGATACCACCATGGGCTATACTCCGCTTGAAGGGCTCATGATGTCTACTCGTTCTGGCTCCATCGATCCAGCTGCTGCTCTCGCTATTAAGCGCGCGATGAAATTTACGGATGATGAAGATCTCGAACAATACCTTAATAAAAAATGTGGCCTTCTTGGCGTCTCTGGCCAGACCGATGATATGCGCGAGATCATTCGCTTGCGTGATGAGGGCGACGATCGCGCAACCTTCGCACACGCCATGTTCGTCTACCGCATCCAATCTGAAATCGGACGTATGGCTGCATCCCTAGGAGGCGTCGACGCCATCGTCTTTACAGCTACTATCGGCGAACGTTCTGATGAGATTCGCCGTTGTGTTTCTCAGAAGTTAGGCTATCTCGGCTTCGAACTTGACAACGCTAAAAACGAGGGCGATCTTCCAAATCGTCATGAGAATATTGCCGCGGATAATTCTAAGCCAATTTATGTTATTCGTACCGATGAGTTTGAAGAAATGATTCGCCGTGCTAAAGTTGTTCTCGACGGTGACAAATGCGAATGCGGCTGCGGCCACAATAAGTCCGAATGCGATTGCGAAAATTGCGATTGCAAAAATAAATAATGGAACAAGTCTCTAGCCAAGAAACTACAGAAATTCTCCGCCTTGCCGAACAATCGATTTCGACTAGCGGAGATTTTGTTGAGCTCGGCTGTTATAAAGGCGAAACCTCGCTTCTTCTCGCAAAACTTCTGAAATCGCACAACTCCGACAAGAAGCTTTGGCTTTACGATTCTTTTGCTGGTCTTCCAGAAAAGACAAAAGAGGATTACTCTGCTGCTGGTATCCAGTTTAAAGCAGGCGAGTTATTTGTGTCTAAACGCGAAGTAATCGAGAAATTTAAGCGTGCTGGACTCAGGGTCCCTATTATCAAAAAAGCTTTCTTTGAAGACCTTAACTCAGAGAATGATTTACCGGGATTGATTTCTTTTGCCTTCTTGGATGGAGATCTTTACGCCTCTATCAAAACTTCACTCCACCTTGTCACTCCAAAACTAGACAAACAGGGAATTATTATTGTTCATGATTACAACAATCCTGAGCTTCCAGGCTCATCAAGGGCCGTAGACGAATTCCTTCGCGTTCATCCAGAGTTTCACTTAGCTCAAAAACACACTCTTGCAATCTTAAACAAATAACTATCTTACTAACATATCGCGCGTAATTAGAATCTCTGCGCCACTCTCGGCTTGCCCTTCGAGTACTTTCATAGCAACAATATTTTCTACGGTCTTCTGCATCGTGCGCTTCAAAGGTCTTGCGCCCATCTTCGGATCATAGCCCTGTTCAGCCAATTCTTCCGCAGCGCCCTCGCCGAGCGCGACTTTAATCTTCTGCGGCTCAAGGGTCTTATTGATAGACTTCATGTTCAGCTCAACAATCTTGACCAAGTCTTGTTTAGTAAGCGGTGTGAACACACATATTTCATCAAAACGGTTTATGAACTCTGGCTTGAACTCACCCCGATCAATCAATTCATTGATTATTTCCTCCTTCGCCTGAGCTAGATCTTTACCCTCTTCTACATATTGGCGAATCCTGTCCGCCCCAGCGTTGCTTGTCGCAATTACAATTGCATCTCTAAAGCTAATCTCACGGTTCTTCGCATCGCGCATCACACCCTCATCAAGTAGCTGTAGCAGAGTTGTCAGCACCGCAGGGTGCGCTTTTTCAATCTCATCAAGTAGTACCACTGAGAACGGATGCGTCATCACCTGTGCTGTTAAACTTTCTGCGTTGTCTTTACCCTCTTCAATTAATCTGTTTACATCACTTTCCGTTACGAATTCGTTCATATCAAGACGAATAAGATTATCCTCACCATGAAAGTACACTTCCGCAAGCGACTTAGAAAGCTCCGTCTTGCCTACGCCAGTTGGTCCTAGGAACAAGAAAGTGCCAATTGGCTTTTTCTGGCTTCTAACGCCGGCCGCCGCCCTGCGCATTGCATCGGAAACAGTCCTCACCGCGTAGTCTTGTCCGACCATGCGCTTACGGATTAATTCCTCTAGATTGAGCAATCTCTCGCGATCATCTTTGTCATTAGCGCTCGATAGCTTTACCCCTTTCGTTTTCTCTATCGCCACTCTCACAGACTCCGCCGTCACTATCTCGCCATTTGCATAATTAGCTGCACTCTCAAGCAGGCTTAATGCCTTTCCGGGCATCTCGATATCATGCAAGTACCGTTTGCTTAACCGATATGCTTCCTTGAGTGCCAAGTATTCATATAGAACATTATACTTAGCCTCTAGACTCAAAATCTCATCTTGCATGATGCGCATCGTTTGCTCTTCGTCGGCCGGCTCCACCATGACCTTGTTTAGTTTGTTAGCAAGAGTGCTATTCTTTGCGGCGATTTCTAGGTACTTCTGCTCGTCCATCGTGAGTATGATCCTGAGCCTTCCTTCATCTATAAAGGGCATCAATACGTTTGCGATATTTACAGACCCCACTGCTTCCTCAAAGAACAACTGCGCATTGTTAAGACAAATAATTATATTCTTCGCAAGGAAGGCCTCCTTCATCACCAGTTGTACCAAAGCCTCCAATTCACCACGCTCTCCGGCCGAAGCAATTAATGCGCTTGCATCAAGAGCTACCACTTGGCGATACTTTAGTCCACTTGGAATCTTTGCGTCTGCATCCATCAAGGTCTCTGCGAAAGCATTGACAATTGTCATCCTGCCAGCCCCCTCTGGCCCAACCAAAGCGATATTTTGCCGTCCACCCTTCGAGAACGCCTCAACCATTTTCTGCACGATTTCACGATGGCTAGCAAGATGTATTTGTGTTCGCATTTGATAACTTCTAGCTAAAGAAATGTTGGTGCTGTATTTTGATAGCGTCGGTGTATAACCAAACGAAAAGTCTCTCGCTATCCCACCATCCCTACGCCTCTTCTTAATCGTATGTACCATGCCGAAGAGGTGGTTGTACCAGTTTACACCATCGATCAGATCATTCAGGTCTAATCGTCTCTCGTTAAGCAAGCGCTCATATTCTGGATGTTGCGCAACTATTGCTGTCGCCATAATACCGCCACCAATTACTTCCGCGTTTATCTCTTTGCGTATCTCGCGCGCTTTAATATAAATCGGCGTCATGTCTTCCGGAATTTGAGCCGCAATCGATTCGAGAAAATCTTTGGTGATACCAAATCTAGCCGAAAGGAATCTCCCACTCCGCGTTTTATAATAGTTAGTTATAAACTGCATTGGCGTTGGGTTTCTCCCAAGAGCGCATATTACATTCGCCGACAAAATGTCATTTATGTTTTCGGTCTTACCAATTGGCACGCGGTGCAACTCATTCTTCTCCCATAACAACAATACGGTAGATATTATCGAGAGCGTAATACCGAGCCACCCTACCGGGTTTTTGGCAAAAAATACCAAATATGCGAATCCACCTATGCCAAGTATCACAAACAGAATTAGCAATATATGCACCACCGGGGCTTTTAGTATTTTGCCCAAGCGCGCTTTTCTTGCCCTTAAGCTGTAATATTTATATTCGTCCATTAGAATACCACCCCCCTTATAAACAGCATTACTGAATAAATCACCAGTAGTGGCATTAGAGGCCAGAGTATTCCGACAATCAATCCTAAGATTGTTCTAAGCGTCAACAATACTAATCCTACAATTAAAATCATACATCGCACCGTCGCGCCGACCAGCCGAGATATCAAAAGATCGAACATCTCGCGGATTCTAGCATTGAGTGGCAAGTTTGCTCCCTTTTCTGCTGCAATTTGTCTAAACGGAGCAAATAGATTCCTTATCAGTAATCGAATAGAGAAAAAATCTGTCAGATCCCTCAGATGGTCAACAAAACCAGCTAGATAACCTTTGAATCCTCTCCCATACCACCACGTAAAAAAGCTTACGATTAGCATAAGCTTATTATATCATATAATTATTTTTCTCGCGCCAAATGGTAAGCCTTAAATTCGCCCACTTCTTTCTCTTCTACTACTTCATAACCTTGGAATACTTCCTGGGAGAAATCCACTTCTTCATCTTTTTTAGCCATATACCAATAAGAATCTTCACCTGAAGCGAAATCCATCATTGTTTGTACGGGGTTTACCTCCGTCACATACACTGAAGCCTGATAGAACAAATCTTTTGTCGAGGTCACGATCGTCTCACTGTTTTCCGACGCCACTTTAGAAACCTGAGCGACGATATCCTTTGGATCTGTTCGCATGCTATAGAGGCCGAGAGCATTTAGCCCCACCATTACTAAGACCGCAATTGCTAATACTGCCACCGCCTTCTTGATCAGTTTGAATACTCCTAATAGTATTAATGCGGCTATCAATATGAGGATGAGCTTTACTACTGGCACTGGTAGGCCCCAATCATACGCCCACTTTGCCATGAACGCAGATGTCCCTGTTGAAAGATAGGGAAGAGCCAGTAAAACAATTGCAATAGATAGAATAAAAGGTAAGAACTTTTTCATAGCTTCATTTTAGCAAGTTCTTGGGGTCTTGTCGACATTTCAAGCGAAACATGTTAAAATCAAGAGAAGTTCAGGGTGTGGCGCAGTTGGTAGCGCGCAGCGTTCGGGACGCTGAGGTCGTCGGTTCAAGTCCGATCACCCTGACCAGCCAAGCACTAAACAGCCAGTTAAGGACTGTTTTTTTATGCTTCGAACTCATAGTTGGCGTATAAGGCAAAGTGTGGTATAATCTACTAGACGTGAATCGGGGCTTGGCGCAGTTGGTAGCGCGCGCGCTTTGGGAGCGCGAGGCCAGCAGTTCGAGTCTGCTAGCCCCGACCATTTCGTTATTTTAAACGCCTAGAGAGACAAGCCGCCTTAGCTCAGTGGATTAGAGCACTTGTCTTCGGAACAAGGGGTCGTGGGTTCGAATCCCTCAGGCGGTACCAACAAAAAGAGAAGGCCAAAGGCCTTATTTTTTACTTTTCATCGTTTATTCTGACAAGGTATGCAAGAAGTACATGTATTTTTTACAACATATTCTTTATATTCTTTCTCTTGAGTTAGTCTATAAAACTAAGAAAAACATAATATTTTTAAAATTATTCTTGCAATAAGCGCAAGCTCGTTGTATAATCAAACCACAAAAGGTCATATTATTAATAATATAAATATAAAAAGGAATATATATGCGCAAATCAACAAAAATCATGGCCGGTTTAGGTGTTGTTGCGGGCCTTGGCGTAGCACTTGCTCCGCTCGCGACCTTCGCCGATGCTCAAGACGTGGTAGCTGGGACAGACACGCTCAACGTTACTGTTCTACAGGGCTGCTCGCTTACGCCACGTGATGGCGACAGCTATCAAGCATGGAGCAACACTTATTCTACTCAAGTCACGCCAGGTGACCCATGGTCAATTACGGCTGGCTCAGGGAATAATGTTAATAGCGTCTCCATCAACTGTAACGCTGGCGCTCGTTATAGCGTCTCCGCGACCGGTACTACTTTGACTAAAGGCTCCGACACGCTCCCAGCTTATAAAGTTGCCGTCAATGGCGGTAGCTACGTAACGCTTGGCACCGATACTGAGCTTGTCACCGCAACTACAATCACTACTAGCCCAGTGACGTTCACGGTTAATGGCTATCAGGGTACTACCCTAACCACTACTCCAGCTGGTACTTACACTGGTACGGTTACCTATACAGTTCACTTCCTAGATGCAGCGTAATTTGCGCCTAAAAGAGACCACTAAGTGGTCTCTTTTTTTATTCTATAATTTTATAAATCATGATACAATTAACCATGAAAATAACAGGAGGAAAATGACAGCCGACTCACGCCACAAATTATTTCAAAACCCGTACCTTAGATTGTCTATATTGGCGATCGTTGTCATTGTAATCGCCATACTGCTTCTTAGTTTTGTGAACGGCAAGCACACGACGACGGGTTCTTTTCCAGATAGCGTCAAAACCAAATCCCTTGAGTGTATTGCTTCAAAACGCGCATACGATAAGCTGAATAAAGGGTCAACCACAAACAATGATGTGCGCTTTGTCGGAATATTTGACGATTCCGGGAGCCTTATTAAGCTATCTTTTGAGTATGCGTTAAGTTACGAAAACCGTGGTTTGCTCGATGCGGAGGAACCATATCTTCGCGCTGATTTCGCCAAAAGCCTAGAAAAAGACGGGCTATCGTTTGACGAATTTAATAACAAGTTCACGATCTACGAGAACAAGAATACTCTCGCCCTCTATGCTGAGCCAGAAGATTTAACCACAAACACGGCTTCATATTTTCTGCTAGATAGTAAGATAATTCCTTCTACCCTTAACGATTTCCAGTCCGCCTACGAGAAGCAAGGCTTCAAATGTTCGTCGACTACTAACGACTAGTATGATACAATCAGTATAATAAACAGGAAAAGAGAGGAAATGAAAGTTTTTAGGTACAAGTCCATAACAGTCCTGAGCCTAGCCGTGGCTGTGCTATTCAGTGTTTTCACTCTGAACAGAAGCTGCTCTGCGGGAGGATTTATCATCTCGCCAATCAATCAAGATAAAGTATTAGTCCCAGGTAGTGAAGATGTAGTCACTATAATTTTGGCAAGCTCTGCAGAGTCCACTACGCCCACAGATTACGAAATTGCCGTTAAGCCGTTTAAGATGAACAATGATGATAGCATTCTGTATGAAAATGACGAGAGCTATTCACAAATAGTTGATTGGGTTACACCAGAAGAGACCTCCGGCACGCTTCAACCAAATGAAATGAAAGAAATAGCTTTTAGAATTAAAGTGCCAGAAGATACTCCAGCTGGAGGCCAGTACTTTGCCATAGTAGTTACCACTGATAGCGTCGATACGGGTATGATCAAAGAGAAATATGCTATGGCTCACCTTGTTTACGCTGAGGTAGCCGGCGAAACTATTAGAAAAGGACGACTCAATTCTATAGAAGTAGCAGGCTTCATTAGTTCGGGGGATATTAAGGGTAGCGCTTCCATCACTAACCTAGGTAATGTCCATTCGCGCGCCAAACACACTCTCAAAGTTTATCCACTTTTCGGCGGTGAAGAATATTATACTAACGAGAATAAACCCCAAGAAAATGTTATCATGCCTGGTGGCACCCGTCTTACTGAAGTAGTTTGGGAAAGCACCCCATCTATCGGCATCTTCCGCGTTGAATACTCCGTTGAGTTTGAGGGCGTCACTGACGAGATTTCCAAGATTGTTATCGTTTGTCCAATATGGTTGCTCGTCATCATATGTGCTCTGGTCATAGTCATTCTGTACCGCGTTATCACCGGCATCATAGGTAAGAAAAGGAGAGAAGAATAGCTTTCGCCATTCAAAAAACTTCCGGAATACTCCGGAAGTTTTTAAAGGCTAAAAGTCTATCCTAGTTCGCCTTGCAGATGGTCTTGGCTCGGGCTTTGCTTCAATTTTTTTCGTAGTGTTTACAGACGCACGAACGTCATTAGCTGTTAAGTGCGCATTCGGCACGCCAAGCATGGGTCTATCCACGGGAGCGTGGGTATTACTTACCATTTTCTTTTTCGCCTGTTCGCGTCGTTTTTGTCTCGCTTCTTGTTCTTTAAGAAGACGTTCATACCGAGCTTCGGCATTGCTATACTTTTCTCCAATCGGCCCTTGCTTCATTTCTGGCATCATTTTCTTCACGGCAACGGTTTTTCTCTCCACTATGCTCTTTGTTGACTCAGATTGGACTTTTGTTGTTATCTTCTTGACTTGCGCCTGTGCTCGTTCTTTCCTTAATTCCGCCATAGACATTACATCTTCTTTAGCTTCGCCTACGTCCTCATAAGCAACATATCGCTCCTTGGGCAATGGCCGTTCTACGTTATAATGCTCTCGATCTCTTACGTGTTTGGAATCTATTTTCTTTAGTTTTCGTTCACGTTTGACATAGATATGTTGTCCTTCGCCAAATGCTACAATCGGCAAGAATACCAGCGGCAATATTACTAGTAGCGGCACAAAGAAATAATTCCTGTTAAACCTCTTAGCGAGTGCGATATAAAATACTATTCGCATAGATATATTAACACCTGGTATTAGCATTAAAACGGCACACCATGTCCTGAGACCAATTGCCTTGAATAACACAACGAAACGGTATAATGGGATCAGCGCAACCCAACCTTTCTTCCGTAATCTTTCTAAGATTACCCACAAACTTAATACCATAATAAAAATAATAGCCGCCGCAATCAGGAGCAGCTCATAGTGCTCGCTTAAATACAAAAAGATTACTTCAACAAAATCACTACGCCGGAAGAAACTAATAACCTCTTTGACAATTCCGCCCATTAATAAAATTATAGCGCCGCCACCAATGGACGTCAAATAATACGATAATTATTTACGCTCTATTTTTGTAACGAATTTTTCAAGCCTTGTGCGCATTAATTTCGGGAAGAAAATAAGCATAGGACATGCTAATACCCCAAGCCCTAGGCAAAGCAGTAGTGTTGTTGAAGAGATTTCAGTCGAAAGACTAAATGCCCAGCCGAGCCACCAGAAACAAACCGTTAAGCCTATAATACACCCAGCAAGCACTATTGTACGGTATAGATTAAGTGGCTGACAGATACGGTATAAATATATTAGCCCGACTATACCAAACGCCAGCGTACACGTCGTGGAGAGCTCCGACTCGGGTATCCCAATAGTTCGGCCTATGGACAATGCCATGAATACTATTATGACGCTCGCTATACCAGCTGGTATAGCCTTACCGAGGATGTTCATCATAAACTTTCCTTCGATCCTATTTTCATTAGGCATTTGTGCAAGGAAGAATGAAGGGAGCCCAATTGCCCAAACGGACAACATAGACACTTGCGCCGGAAGCATCGGATATCTTGTTCTGAAGGCCAACGTTAGGATTGCCGCGATGAACGAAAAAACATTTTTTACAATGAATAAACTGCCCGATCGTTCTAGGTTATTCACAACTCGACGTCCTTCTTTTACAACTTTGGGCATCTTAGAGAAGTCAGATTCTAACAGAACTAATTGAGCAGCTTGCACGGCAGCTTCACTACCGGACGCCATCGCAATGCTACAATCAGCGTCTTTTAGCGCCAAGATATCATTTACGCCGTCGCCAGTCATTGCGACATAATGCTTTTTCGCCTGTAAAGCCTTTATCAGTTTTCTTTTTTGTTCTGGCGTCACGCGGCCAAACACCGTATATTCTTCAGCCACTGCGCAAAGTTGCTCATCGGTCGTCAATGTGGAAGCATCAATGTATTTGTCTGCATCCTCTATTTGCGCTTGCCGAGCGACTTCTGCCACCGTGAGCACATTGTCGCCAGATATTACTTTCACCTTAACGCCCTGTTCTCGGAAGTAACGAAATGTTTCTACTGCGGTTTTCCGTACTGGGTTTTCTAGAACAATCATTGCCAGCGCCTTGACTGGCTTATCAAGCCCCTGATCTTGGAGCGGGGAATCATATTCGCCAAAAACCAGTACACGATATCCCTTTCTTGTATACTGTTGGATCTCTTTCTTATAATCACCATAAGTGTCTCCCAGGACAAATTCTGGAGCACCCAACACATAATTCTTCTTATTGAGCCTTACTGCGCTATATTTATATTTTGAGGAGAAACCCCATACTTTTTCCGCCTCAAAGTTAGCTCTTTTTACCTTAAAATATTTTTTTAATGCCTTCATCGTTGCGTTGTCGGCCATCTGTGAGGCTACAAAGCCAGCAATCAGCTCCTCTGTATCTTTAGATTCGCTAAGCGCCACCCATTCCCGTACCTTCATATCTGGGCTTGTAATCGTCCCGGTTTTATCGACGCATAGTACATCCACTCTCGCAAGCGTTTCGATGCACTTCATCTCATGGACCAACACCTTGTCCTTAGCTAAGCGTATTACACTAATTGCTAAGCTCACGCTCGCAAGCAAGAATAACCCTTCGGGGATCATTCCAAGTACGGCGGACGCTGCGCCCTGTACGCTAACGTTAATCGGTAAATGACTGACTAGCATCTGTTGCCCATAAACTAAAACTCCGACAGGTATAATGGCAATCCCTGCCACTCGTACGATTCGATTGAGCGACCGTATGATCTCAGATTGCTCGCCGTTTTTGATGGCCTTTGCTTGCATGGTCAACCGAGAAATGTATGAGTCAGCGCGAACTCTCGTAAGCACGGCATAGCATTCGCCCGATACTACAAAACTCCCAGACAACAACTCAACTCCATGACCCTTTTGAATCTCATCGGCTTCACCTGTGAGCAAGGCCTCATTCACCGCTACGTTCCCATCGAGCACTTTTGCGTCTGCCGGTATTTGATCGCCAGCCTTGAAGCGTACCACATCATCTAGCACCAACTCGTTTACGGGTACAGTCTCCATCTTGCCTTCTCGCACCACACTTATCTTTTGGATATTTAGCATGTTCAACTTATCGAGCGCACTTTTTGCTCGTAACTCTTGGATAATACCGATAAGTGTATTTGCCAGGATTACACCAAGAAATGACAGATCACGATATGACTCTACAAGTATGAGCACGGTTGCTATCGCTGCAAATACGCCATTAAAATATGTGAAGGTATTGTCAATAATTACCCTAGCCACCGACTTTGATGGAGTCTTCACCGGTTTATTATCTTGGCCTGCCTGCACCCTCTCACGCACATCTTCGCGAGAAAGACCTTGGAATTTCATGAGATAATTATAGCATCAAATCAGTTTTTTATGATACAATAGAGTCAATGTTCTGGGATGAAGAAGCTCACGAAGACGATAAGAAGCGTAAAAGCCTCGACGAAGATTTCCAAAAACTTCTCGGGGAACTAATGCGTGACTATCGTCAAGAAATTGAAAAACAATTCTCCTCGCTAGAAAGCGAACTCAAAGCTGCTGTTAAACATGACGCTTTCGGCAACGAAATTAGCCCAGAAGGTAAAGACGAAGAGGTGCTAGAATATTTTGCCCAGAAGAACCTATGGGAGAATATCTTCTCTAAAAGTTACAAAGCCAAGCAAGCGCGCTATCTCAATCGCCTTGAAGATTTTCTTTCTGATACCATCGATAATCCAGACAAACATCTAGAGTGCTTTGGCCATGGTCTTCTTTGGCGTTATTATGCCAAAGTTTCCGCTGCTGACGGTTCCATAATTTACGACTATATGAAGACCGACGATCCGCTACCACCTCTTTGCCTTACACTTAAAACCTTTTACGCCGACATAAAAAAATCTAAGGAATAAAATGTTAAATCTCATCAAAAAATCTGCTGCCGCCTCTCTTCTTATTGGCCTCGGCAACTTTGCGCTTCTAAAACTTGGCAACCCGATTGGGCCAATCATCTTCGCCTTTGGCCTACTCGGCGTTTGCTATCTCGGTCTAAATCTGTTCACTGGCAAGTGCGGCTTTCTATTCGAAGACAAGCTTAAGGTTCGCGATCTCGCTATAATCTTAGGCGTCAACCTCATCTTCGGCTATCTCGTTGGCTTGCTTTTTCGTGTTGCTGACCCTACGATTATCGAAGCGGCTACAAGCAAAACAGCTGGCTGGGAGTTTTCCATTGCATTCTTTGTCAAATCGCTTCTTTGTGGCGTCATTATGTATCTCGCCGTTAAAATGTATAAGAAAGGCACACCACTAGGTATCATCTTTGGTATACCGCTCTTTATCTTCTGCGGATTCCAACACTGTATTGCCAATGTTATAACTCTTGGCGTTGCAGCCAGCTTCTCCTGGAGCTTGTCACTCGCTATCGCCGGTAATTTCATCGGTAGCCTAATTACAAGCTTTATTACGATTGACTCTCAGCGCGCCAAGACATCCAATAAGAAAAATAAGTAATCAAAAATCCCGCATTTATAGCGGGATCCTTTTAGCGACCGTCTTTATGGCGCAAGTGCTTGCGCTTATCGCTATGTTTGTGGTTATTATTGCGATTGAGTTTTGCAATCACTTTATCGAGCTTTTTTCGCATAATAACAAATTATACCACAGAGGCTCAGTTTTGCAAACCACACCAGGTGTGTTATAATCATAAGCATGAACGAAGAAGAACGCCAAATGAGGCGCCGCGACAATGAAGAGGACGCGACCAGAAGTCGAGCCAGAATTCTTGGTCTTCCATATCTCGATACTCGTGAGTTCGAGAACTCCATTCCGCTAGTTCCAGGACTTCTCGACAAAGAAGAGATGCATAAAAATTACATCCTGCCACTTTCTAAAGGAGGCAATGGCGAGCATTTCCAGTTCATGATTACTTCACAGACCCCGCGTCATCTTTTGCACGAGATTCGAGACAGCTATGAGCGAGAGGGAGAACGCGTTGACTTCTTCCTAATTTCCAGTTCAGCATTCCGTGTATTTATGCTTCGTTACGACCCACCGAAGGAAATACATTATGACGATATCAAGATATCTACCGAGGGCGACTCCGAAACCATCGCAGAAGTATCCGAAACCTTGAACTCTGTCTCCTCGGACAAAATCTTTGACTTTCTTCTTGATCAAGCCGATAGGCTTACTGCTTCCGATATCCATATCGAAAATCTCCGTACGGAAATTCGAGTTCGCATGCGCGTCGACGGCATACTCCATCCAGTTGCCAATCTCAGCAAAGATCGCTATCGCGTTATTATGGGCGAACTTTCTTCTCGCGCTAATATATCTACTGCCAGTGCTAAATCGCAATCAGGCCATCTTCAAACCGAAATACACCGCGATAACTCTTCGCACATATTGAACGTCCGCGTCGAAACAGTGCCAACTATGTATGGCCAAGACGCCGTACTTCGTCTATTTAATTTTGACGAGTCCCTCTTACAACTCGACCTTCTTGGCCTTACTGACGATGAAAAACTTGAAATAAATGAAATAATCCAAAAACCAAGAGGGCTCGTTCTTATGGTTGGTCCAACCGGCTCAGGTAAATCGACCACGCTTTACTCTATGTTAAACGCCCTCAACACGTCTGACAAGAAAATCATTACCCTCGAGGACCCAATCGAATATGGTATTACGGGTATTTCGCAGATTCCAATCAAGACTGATAATGGCGGCTCATTTGCCGAAGCTCTTCGCTCGGTACTACGTCTTGACCCAGACGTTGTGATGGTTGGCGAGATTCGTGATGCCGATACCGCCAAAACCGCCATCCAAGCATCTATTACTGGTCACCTTGTATTGAGCTCATTCCATGCCGATTCTAGCTCTGCCGCCTTTTCTCGCATGATTGATCTCATTGGCACTAACCCAATTTTTGCTAATTCCATTCGCCTCGTCGTCGCTCAGCGCTTAGTACGCCGGCTTACCGACAGCAAAGAAGAATATGAACCTGACGATATGGTTAAGAAATATATCCGTGAGACTCTAGACAGAGTCGAAGGCTTCAACCCAGATAACATTCGACTTTATCGCCCTGTCCCGACTGAAGAAAATCCATTTGGCTACGCCGGACGCGCAGTAATCATGGAGCAATTAGTCGTTAATGATGAAATTTCTGAATATCTTCGCGGTAGTGTAGCCGACGCTAATGCCAAGAAGATTGAAGCAACCGCGCGTAAAAACGGTATGTTGACGCTAGAACAGAAAGGCTTACTCATGGCGCTCTCAGGAGTGACTACCATCGAAGAAGTCTCTCGCGTAGTATAATATATTCATGATTATCACCGTGAGAGTTAAGCCAGGCTCCAAAAAGGGCGACGTGGTTGAACATATTAACGAGTCCGAATATTTAGTCTACCTTCGTGCTCGAGCCCATGATGGCGAAGCCAATACCGCTCTAGTCTGTCTCCTCGCCGATTACTTTAAAATCCCAAAAACTGCCGTCAAAATCAAATCCGGTTTTTCCTCTCGCATAAAACGCGTTGAGCTATAGTTAAAAAGCAAGTTTTGCCTGGATCTCTTTAAACTCAGCTTCGGATAGTTCCAAAGTTCTTCCATGTTTCCACATTGGATCTAGAGGCATTAAGTGCACGTGCGCGTGTGGAACGTCCGTCCCCACTACCTTCATCAAAATTCTAGTTCCTAAGACTTCTTCCATATGTTTGGCTATTTTCTTTACAGCGTGGAATAGCGCATCATAATCTTCGTCTTCAAGTTCATAGACTTTATCTACCTCTACTTTTGGTATCACTAATGTATGTCCCTTGGATTCCGGTGCAATATCGAGAAACGCAAGGTTCTTATCGTCTTCATAGATTTTATAACAGGGAATCTCACCCCGAATAATTTTTGAGAACACGTTATCCATATCAAGATTATAGCACAAACCCCCTTCCGGATTTTTTTAAAACCAGATATAATAAGAATACATTTAATAACGAGGTAATATTTATGGTCAAGAAACCAGCGGTGGAAAATGCAACAGACGAAAATAACAAAAAGTCCGACGGGCGCGCCCAAGCACTTAACCTCGCTATCGCTCAGATTACTAAGACCTTCGGCGACGGTTCGATTATGAAACTCGGCGATGCCAAGAAAATTGACGTACAACTCATCCCATCCGGCTCTCTTTCATTGGACCTCGCACTTGGCGGCGGTTATCCAAAAGGGCGTATCATTGAAATTTATGGTCCAGAATCCTCTGGTAAAACTACTTTGACGCTTCACGCTATTGCTGAGATTCAGAAACAAGGTGGCACTGCGGCCTTCATCGATGCGGAGCATGCTCTTGACCCAGCTTATGCAAAACGTATTGGCGTCGATACTGCAAATTTACTCATCTCTCAACCCGATAACGGCGAACAAGCTCTTGAAATATGCGAAACTCTAGTCCGCTCTGGTGCGGTTGATCTCATCGTAGTTGACTCCGTAGCGGCGCTTGTCCCACAAGCTGAAATTGACGGTGACATGGGTGAGTCTCAGATGGGCCTCCAGGCACGTTTGATGTCTCAGGCTATGCGTAAGCTCACCGGCATCATTAGCAAATCCAAAGCTACCGTAATCTTCATTAATCAAATTCGCATGAAGATTGGTGTTATGTTCGGTAACCCAGAGACCACGACTGGCGGTAACGCTCTCAAATTCTATGCCTCAGTTCGTCTTGATATTCGTCGTATTGGCCAGATTAAAGAAGGGGATAACATTACGGGCAATCGCACCAAGGTTAAGGTTGTCAAAAACAAGATTGCCGCTCCGTTCCGTACTGCCGAATTCGATATCATGTACAACGAGGGCATTTCCAAAGTTGGCGATATTCTCGATCTAGCAGTTCAATATGGCATTATCGATAAAGCTGGCGCCTTTCTCAAGTACAATGGCGAGACTATTGGGCAAGGCCGCGAATCCGTTAAAAAACTCTTCCGTGAGAAGCCAGAGTTCATGAACGAAATCGAGAAGAAGGTTCGTGAAGAGGCCGCACGCCGTGAGGCAGAGAATTAGGAGCACCAAGGTGGGAGACATAGAAGATAAACCATACGAACACTTTAACCGATTAGGCATTCCCGAGGTGAATGGCCCGCTTGAGGGGGGAGCATGTGTATGGCTCATCAAACGAGAAGAAGAAAAAGTTTCTATCTTGTTCCAAAAGCGATCCATGAACGTCCAAAACGGCGGATTCTACGATGCGTCTGCTGGCGGGCATATTGACGAAGGCGAAGATCCACTAACCGCCGCGCTCCGTGAGACTAGAGAAGAAATTGGGTTGGATCTCAGTCCAGATGAACTTAAGTTTGTCTGTACTTATGCCACCGATAAGAAATATATTTCCGTCTATATCGCCGATCGCACCGGCAAAGAAGATACGCTCACACTGAACGAAGACGAAGTCGACCTGGTGGAGTGGATCACGCTAGAAGAGTTTGATATGTTTGTTCGTGCACGTGTTAAACCGCCACTTCGTGAGCTAGTCCCACACTTACCAGTTCTGCGTTATTATATTGAGAACTATCTATAATGGAGATAGTTAATCTAAAGTCGGATGACGAGGAATCTCTCTCGCCGAGTTTATCAAATACCGCTAATGGTTCGTCTAAGAACCAAATCACCGATTTGAAAGCAGGCCTTCGTGATCAAAACCGAGTGAATGTATTTATCGACGGCGAATTTGGCTTTTCACTCGACATTGCGCAAATCGTTGATTATCGGCTCAAAGTCGGAAAGATTCTCGCTCCAACAGAAGTTATTGAACTCCGTCACGCATCTACGTTCGGCAAGCTCTATGCTCAAACTTTGGAATGGGCGCTTTCGCGACCACGCTCTATCAAAGAAACGCGCGACCATTTGCTTCAAAGATTAGTCAAGCTAGAAATCGACAACCGTCGTTGCGCAGAAAATCGCGAGCGCATCGAATCTGATCCAGAGTTTAGGAAGCTCGCGCGCGAGCGCAGAGTTAGAACATCGGCTCGTAATACATTTACTAAAGACGATATCGAAAAAGTCATCGAACAGCTCGTCGATAAAAAGTATCTCGACGACAGAAAATTCACCGAATGGTATATCGAAAACCGGTTTACGACCAAAGGCATCTCATCACTTCGTTTACGTCAGGAATTATGCGAAAAGGGAATCGATAAGAATCTTATCGACGAAATATTAGAAAACTCTTCGCGCGATGAGGCTACGGAAATCCAAAAAGTTATCCAGAAAAAGGGCGACAAAATGGATGCGAAAAAACTACTTGCCTACCTTGTCCGCCACGGTTTCCCAATTGATTTATCACGCGAGCTTGTCACTAAGCATTACGGCAACTCAACGGAGAGTCCAGAGTTCATCACCTAGCGGCCATGGGTTGAATGCACCGCAATTTCTAAGGCCAGTCGATTGTTGTAGCATAATAGGCGCTACTCCGCCATCCTGAACACAAGAATCGATATGCTGATAGTGCCCAAGCCAATGGCCCATCTCATGATTAACTACCATATGTTGATAATCGCGTATATTCATTAAGCCTGCACCAGTTGTCACATCCGTGCCAGTACGCCAACGTATATCGTTAATAATCACTTCATTATAGCCAGATGTGCATGAAAGATCGCCTGAGCAATAGCCATTATAACCTTCCAAATGCGCTGGGTCCGACAATACGATATTTAAATCTTGCCCATCAGACACTTCTATAAAAGTAAGTCCTGCACGCGTCCAACCACGCGAATCTCTCAGAGTCTCAGCTACTTTGGTGCGAAAATCATCAAAACTTGCTTCAACCGTACCCCACACGAGAGTTTTATAATAAACATACTTCACGCCGTCAATTTCATGAGCAGTGGCGTCATAAGTTGATGAAGAATTTGTGCCATTCGCGTTTAAGGCATTGCCAGCAAATGGTGAAGTTATTAGCTCATTAGTATCCAACGCGGATTGCTCCGTTTCCCCATGGAATTTCTCAGGGCCTTCAAGCTCCGATATATATTCTTCGTCCTCAGGAATTTCTTCCTCCACTGCATCGGTGTTTTCATTAATTTCGGCGTCACGACTATAGTTTTCGAAATAATACTTCAGCCCAAAGAATGCACCAGCACCTATCATCAAAAATAAAAACGGTGTCACCATCCATAGCCACACCCTTTTATAGTTTTCTAGTTTTTCCGCTTTTTCTGTCACCAATTACTCCCTTTCTTTTTCCATGCGGTTAGCAGAAAAATCTGGCTCGCGGAATGGATTTACAAAGTTAGGAACGAATTCCTCATGGGCCACGCGCTTACGGATTTTTTCTTCCTCGTCTTTTACGATTATCTTATAATCATTCACTTCAACGATTTCGCTACGCGGAATAATTAACTCCGGATCAATGAATGATTTTATAGCCGGCCGCTTCACAACTAATTGGTGTACGGTAAATGTTTCCGTGTCCACCACGAAATCTATAATCTTACCGAGCTTTGAACCTTTCTTCGTCTCGACCTTAAGGCCATTTAGGAAAAAGTTTAGCTCCATAATCTTATCAAGCTTGATTACGTCACCTTGGTTCACGAAATCGCTAACCGAATCAATAATCATGCCCGTATCGGCAAACTCTCGGATATCACTAATCTCTAGAATATTACCGGCCTCTGGATCGTTCTTAATCGCTGGCCCATCAACAACAAAAGCCACAATCTTTAGTTTTTCTGGGTCGACAATCGTTGAATTTGTCCAAGCAATCGGACCCCCTACATGAAGACTAAGCACCGGATAATTTATTAACCGAGAAGCATTCACTAACATAGTTTCATTTTATCACACTTTAAGCGTAAAATCCTTACGGTTTATGCGCACCAACGTGTCACCCGGTAGATTAAACTTCTTCCCGGGTGCATATTTTCGAATTGCCACCAAAAAATTTCGAATCTGCGGTCGCGTTGCTGAGATATTAGCCTGTAATAACCCAGCACGCAATATTTCCAACGCCGCATCATCGTCTAGATCCATAAACCATAGTCGTTCAAATTTCAAACTCTCAGGAATAATTTCCTTAGTTATGCCGTCGATTTCCTGCGTCAACTTCATCTGTTTTTGCCACAGCTCACAAAGGCGATTCTTAGTTTCTTGTGACAATGCCGATACGCTCGGACGTAGTCGATTGCGCAAGTAATCATCACTCGTATTCGTTGGATCCTGGCGAAATACTATACTCTTTTTGGACGCGTATTCCAATATATCGTGCTTGCTAAATATTTTGCCAAATGAACCGTCTAAGAATGGGCGTTTTACGTCTGGCGCATTTAGTGCAGCCAATCCACGAAAGCCTGTTCCGCGAGTAATGTTGATAGCAACCGATTCAACTAAATCATCTAGATGATGGGCGGTATAAATTTCACCGCCTACGTTATGGGCTACACTGTGCAAGAAGTCATAGCGCTTCTCTCGTGCTTCTTCTTCGCTGGCGCCTGCTCCTAGTTCTGTTTTTCCGCGCAGTACACGGATGCCGAGATCGTTACCAATTCGATCAACAAAATCAGCATCTTTGCTGGAGTTCTCCCTCGTTCCATGGTCAAAAGTAGCCAACACCAAATTCTCAGCAGAATACTTGCTTCTCATCAAATCAAGCATCACCATCGAGTCGACCCCACCGGACACAGCTAACACCTTAATCATGCCGATATTATATAACATATAGATACAAAAAATAACCCTCAGGTCATTAAAAACACATGGTAGGGCAGGTTGGAATCGAACCAGCATTGTATCCTTAGAGGGGATATGTCCTATCCGTTGAACGACTGCCCCGAACCGTTTATATATTATATACTATTCTTCAGCTTTTGAGAAGTAATACTCCACTTCACCACGTTTACGGCTTTGGTTTAGAAGACCTTTTTCTTCGAGCAGCTTTTTTGTCTGCTTTGCCACTCCCTCGCCGCCATCTACTAGCTTCGCATTCGGGAAAAACTTTTGAATCTCGGTGCTTGCTAGTGGGTAATGCGTACATCCTAGTACTACTACCTCTATCTTCTCCGGCTCTGATATATTTTTGAAATTCTCAACGAGATTCGCGCGAATCTTATCGATATTGCGTGTTTCAATCGCCTCCGCAAGCCCAAGACAGGGGAAGTTATCCACTCGCTGACCAGGCTTTATATTTTGCTCTATTAGCTCTTGAGTGCGTGGACTATGCGCAGTGCCCTCTGTCGATAGTAATAAAATATTTGACGCTCCGGAATCGCAGGCGAGCTTTATTGCTGGCTCCGTTCCTACAAATGGAATGTCTGGAAAAGTCTCGCGGAGGTAATCAATCGTCTGAGTAGTTGCAGTATTGCAAGCCACGACAATGAGTTTTGCCTGTTTGTCAATAAGAAATTCGGCTGCACTCTTCACGATCTCTTTTAGCTCTGGTAACTCCTTGGTCCCAAATGGGCAGTTTTTTGAGTCACCAAAAAACACGTAATCTTCATTTGGCAACAACTTCTGTACAGCTTGTAAGATTGTTGTCCCGCCAATGCCAGAATCAAACACTCCAATCGGACTGTCAGACATTTTTTAGAGTCTTTTCTAACTTATAATAAATCGATGGCGCAAAACGGATTGGTGCGAGTGCCGGTTGTGCAACCTTCTCTAGTTTCCCAAGAGTTTTTGTCCCAAAAATTTTCTTTAATTTTGTCGAACGAAAGTTTGAAACAGACAATACTTTAAGAATTTTAAACCCTTGTTTCTTGAATAAATCTTCCATATATTTTGGATGATAATTATACATTTCAAGTTCTTTTAAATACGACGGCTCTTTTGAAAACGGGTTGATATCAGAACGACGGAACCAATAACGAAACATTTTTGGCAGAGTCTTCTTACTAGCTATTTCAATCACCGCTACGCCACCCGGCTTCATTACTCGATAAAGCTCTTCGATAACCTTTGGCATATCTTTAAAGTGATGCGTTGCGCGGACCATCATCAAGCCATCGAACGACTCGTTCTTAAACGGCAAATTATAGATATCACCTTCTTGCGTCATTATTCTGTCGCCATAAGTCTTTTTTGCATCAGCTAATTCCGTTTTAGAATAATCGAAAATCGTTGCATGCTTCGCGCGAGAGATATATTCATCGGCTAACCTACCATACCCGCCCGCAATATCAACAAAATCGTCCATTGCATCTGGTAGTAATCTACGGACCGCTAAACGATCGGCTAGATCCTCATAGTCTCTCTTACCATCTTCCCAGAATATTTTCTTGTAATCGTAGCCATTGTAATCGGCAATGACAGCATGATCTAAATCAGGTTTTTTAGTAGTAGTTTTTTTCGCCGGCTTAGTCTCGCCCGCGGATTTTTTAGTAGTTTTCTTCTTCGCAGTCATGCGGTAATTATAGCACAAACCATATCTTTTTCGTACCCTGGCTAAGCTCGTTCGCTTATCCGTCCTTGTTTCTCACGGATCAGCTCTTCGTATTCGGAAGCTACTTTTTTCATAATGACGCTCCACGATATCGGAATAGTCTTTTGCGCCTTTTCGCCTATTGTATCGAGCGAGTTAAATCCGTCTAAAATTCTTTCAGCAATTGCTTCAGGAGATTCATCGCGCGCAATTAAAGCATTCTCGCCATCAGTTAAATTTTCAGCAGCGGTTGACCCAGCCACAAGAAGTGCGGGTGTCCTCATTGCTGCTGCTTCGCGCAGTACCATCGGCGCGTTGTCGTATAGGCTTGGAAAAACTAACAGATTAGCTAGCGAATAAAGCGCCATTATTTCTGAGCGGTTATCTATATAACCAAGGAACTGTGCCACTTCGTCTAATCCTAGCTTATGACTTAGTCTCACCATCTTATCAAAATCCGGGCCGTTACCAGCCGTTACTAGGCGAAACCGTGCTCCCCTATCCACCATGATTTTACAAGCCTCAATCACGCTATCGATATTTTTCTTGACATTATGCTGCCCGACAAAAATCAGTAGCGGAGTGGCCTCGTCGTATCGAATTCTCTGTTTCATTTCTTCTAATACTTCTGGGGGAGCCGTTTCAGCATCGGTGCCATTTTCCATAACTGTGATTTTCCCTCCAAACCCATACTGACGAAGCACATCCGCTGTACCATCATTCACTGCCCACACTGCATCACATTTGTTATAAAACTCAATTACATTTTTTGTGAGCAATTGTGATATTTTTTTTGAATGAGTGTGTTGTAGAAAATCATCATAGTACTTGGAATGAAAAGTGGAGACCAATGGGATGTTGCGTTTTTTTGCAATCCGCAATGCTTCATGACCGGCAACGAACGGGCTTTGTGCGTGTACGATATCGAAAGGTATCTCCTTCAAATTTTTTCGGAACTTAAATCCAAATCCAGGAAGTCCCACGTGCCACTGCTCGGTTGGAATTTTTATGCTTGGCGACAGAACTGTATTCAAAAACGGATAATCTGGTGCATCTGGATCGTTCGGCGCTATGAAATATGCCGCATGCCCCATTTTGGTCAAAACATCGCAATACGAATACGTGACCCTTGCCACTCCATCCAGCGTTGGTGGATAAGAATCACAAAACTGTCCAATAATCATTCAACTACTTCTTTTTGACTTGCTGTATTAAATGCGCGATCAGTTCAATTTCGTCAGTAGGGGTGTCAACGTAAGGGAAAGTATACGTCGTCTCATCACCGACGGTAGACATACGAATTGTGCCTAGAGAAAAAACATGATCTATAATGTTTTTTTGCTTAAAAGAAACATCTTCAATTCTTGAAAGATCAATTATATTAACCGACTTTGCGAACAATGACTGCACCTCATAATGGAACACACGCCTATTTGTAACGAATAGCTTGTTATCGGTGTAAACCTTGCTGAGTCCCAGCCCGAGCAATATTAAGAATGTAAACAAAACACCAAGCAATAACCAGAAATAACGCATGGATTGAGGCGTAATCACACTCTCTCGCGAAATCGAACCAATAATAGTAGCGCCCATAATACCGAGAAGCACAATAGCAAGTATGACTACCACCCAAATTAGGATTAACCCGACTTTTGAGCGAGCGATGGCCAATTCAACATACTCGCCCTCTTCGAGCGAAAGAAACGGGAAATCCTTTTTCGATCGCGCATGACGTATGCGCACAAGGGAAGATTTCATACGGCTATTATATCATAGAATATAAAGATATGGCAGATACTGTGCTCTCGCCCCTGCTGTTTGACAAAAACCCAAAAACAGCGTATATTTTAAGATACTTGGTACCGTAGCTCAGATGGTTAGAGCGTGGGACTCATAAGCCCAAGGTCACTGGTTCGATCCCAGTCGGTACTACCATTTATAATATTGTCCCTTTCGGGATTATTTTTTTGCTAATCAAATAGTGAAGATTTTTATCAGCGTACCATTGACTTTAACATAAGCATATATAATAATATATATAAATGGTCAAAACAAAAAAAAGATTTTTGCGTTTTCTCTCTGGTGATACCTTGATTGAAGTCATGTTCGCGGTGGGCATTTTTGGGCTTGTCGCCATCGGTACTATTGAGCTAATGAACCATGGCTTATTGGAAGCTCAGAAGGCTTTGGAAATCACTATGGCGCGTCAAGAGATTGATGCGCAGGCAGAGTCTATTAGATTTATCGCCAATGCATATGCTGCAGAAGGTCCTATAGACACTAAGACCTATACCGAAATATGGGAGGAATTGACTAATCGCGCCTATAGTTATAGCGATCTAATCACGGAGAATCCTAATTTCTATACTAATTACAATGGCAGCGAGCATTCTTGCGCAGAACTATACGAGAAGCTTCCTAATAATGCATTTGTGATCAATCCTAGGGTCCTTGATCCTGCAAGCGTAAAAGACATAATTAACGGGACCAATAGCGCAAGCATCTCCGACCTAATTATGTCTCAAGACCTTCCTGTATCGGATAACAATAATCTTCGTCAATCAAGCACGTATCCACGCCTATTGTTTGGATATAGTGAGTCGCAGATAGAACAAAAGAATTTATCAGACTCAGATTTATCAGCAGAAAATTACATCGACAATTTGTATGCCGCTGAAGGAATATGGGTGACTGCAGTAGAGTCTGAAAATGGAATTGACTGTTCACATCACGAAGGCGGTTCTTTCCGCCCAGACTACTACGATTTCTATGTTCGTACTTGTTGGGATGAACCAGGCGGCAATGGCTCTTCCACGATTGGATCGACTATACGGGTATCTAACCCAGATCAAGCTAGGGTTATGCCGGACATTACGACTGGGGAATCTTACATTGTCGATTGGCATCGCGTCAATAATACCGATACTAGTGTCGGGACATGTGGCGTAGAGCCAACAGAGCATATGATGGTTACGCCAAATCAAATTATATTCAGAGGCTACACGGCAGCAGCAACTAACGAAGGGGTAGAACACACTGTCGACGCCAACAATGGCTTTGAATTTACCGCCGATATCAACACCTCGGGCATTCAGACTGGATCAGGCGGAATGCTAGATATTTCGATGGGGCCGATTAGGATGTCGCTCGATCAGAATGGCGGGTCTATTTACGTAAGAGAAAGAGCGGTTGCAGACGTTGGCTCGCAATTCAATCTCAAGATGACAGTCACAACTACTGGCCACTTCGAAGTCTTGGTAAATGGCGAGATTGTAGGCGTAGCTAATGAATCGTCTCACGGCAATACTACGCTTAGCATCTACTTCTCTCAAGGCGCAGTTCATTGTAGCAGTACAGTGCCACAAGTTTACATCAATAATATGTCTACGATTACTAACATCGGCCAACCATCATATGACAGTATCGACTATTGTGGTACGCAATCTCGGCTCAACTATACAGTGGCCTTTGATGCGAATGGCGGTAGCGGCACTATGCCATCGACAAAGTACTATCTCAATGAAGTTGGGCAGCTGCCAAAGAACACTTTCACAATGACAGGTTATTACTTTACTGGATGGAACACCGAAGCCGATGGGTCGGGCATAAGCTATAGAGATGAAGACTTTGTTCGTAATCTCACTAGCGCAGGCGGTACGATTACGCTCTATGCCAGGTGGGATGAAGCTTATTACCAAATCAACTTTAATGCAAATGGTGGCTCTGGCTATATGAGCTCTATGACTGTTCGTTCTGGAACGACCGTTAATCTCCCAAATAACACCTTCACTCGAACGGATTATCATTTCGCAGGATGGAACACCCAGTCGAACGGCAGAGGGACATCCTACTCGAATCGTGAAGCAGTCACAGATTTAGCGGAAGCTAATCAAACCGTTACGCTTTATGCTCAATGGGCTCATGATACGTATCTCGTAGTCTTCATGCCTAATGGCGCTTCGGGCTACACATCAAAAGTACAAACAATTAATCGTGGCGAAAACACTCCGCTCACTTTCAACACCTTCTTCAGAAGCGGGTATCGCTTTAATGGTTGGAATACCAAGGCAAACGGCACAGGTATATCTTATACTGACCGTGAAGTTGTATATAATTTAGCGAAAAGAGATAAATCCATAACGCTTTATGCGCAATGGTCAAACACGGGTATCTGGGTTGATGTCAACTCGGTCATTAATGGAGAATTTGTTAACAGTGGTAGAACTGGGTTTACTTTCGACGTGTTTATTGATGGCATCCAAGCTGCGGATGACGTCATAGATTTCTATCAACCAGTTTCAGGCGGCACTACAATTCGCGTTATCGTCAATCCTAAAGCCGGATACGTCGTGAGCAACTCCGACATGTCTTATACCGTTACTGGCACATTAGAGATAAACCCAACTTGGACTTCCGCAGGCTATCAAATTATATTCATGGCGAATGACGGAACGCAAAACCATACTGTCCAATACGCGCCAGTCAATTCTGCGGTCAATCTTACTTCTAATCCGTTTGTCCGCAATAGCTATACCTTTAGAGGCTGGAACACTAAGGCGAATGGCACAGGGACCAATTACTCTAACAGCCAGAGCGTCAACAACCTTGCACCACGCGATAGCTTCATTAAACTTTACGCACAGTGGCGATCTAATGGCAGCTCTCAGACATCAACTTGTACAGATCTTGGGTATCCAACTATGCAAAACTGGACAAATACTTTGAGGAATATTGGCCAGACCATACAGCTTTGTGATTCACGTAACCGCGCCATCTACAAGGTAACGCTACTAAGAGATAATAATGTTTGGATGACTGAAAACCTTCGCCTCGATCTTTCGAACTTCGCTGAGAATATAACTGCCGCAAACACTAACAACCCAACAAATGCCTTTATGAGTATCGCCAATCAAAGACCGGCCGCCATGGATAGCGGATTCAGCGCTGATTCCGTTGAGTCTATAAAGTATAGCACGGCTAACTTGAACACTTATGGGATATACTATAACTGGTATACTGCAACAGCTGGCCACGGCATTAGCTCTAAGACTAGTGGCAATGTGGACGGTGACATTTGTCCTAAAGGATGGCATTTACCAACAGGTGACACCTATGGCGAATTCTATGAGCTTGATAGGCTTGTTGGTCAGAGTAGCTTAACGACTGCGCCAATTAACTTCTCACTTGCTGGCTATGCCGGCACCAAGGTTTACTCAGTTGGCACATACGGACTCTACTGGAGTAGCACCACGATCAACACAGAAGATGCTTACAGCTTGTACCTCTACTCTGGCAACGTGCAACCTGGTACTAATAACGCGCGCCGTCATTTCGGATATTCAGTCCGATGTGTTATGGATAAGGATTAATAAGAAAGGCCAAAATGGAAAACAACAATCAACCACCCATACAAAGTGAAGCAAACCCATTCAACAATATAAATCCTCAGCCCAGTGAGCCAGCTTCAAGCACTGCCGCTACTGTGCCTAATGTCACTCCTGTTAATCCAGACGACGCCAAAATAAAGCGAGTAGCTAAGATATTAGGGATACTCTTGGCCTTGCTCGTAATCGGTGCAGTAATATTCCTTATCCTCTACAAGCCGAATGAGACAACGACAGATAATACTCCTGAGACAGCAGACAATACTGCTCAATCTGAAGACGAACAGAAAAGTGCCCAAAGATATAGCACAGCAAAGGATTCAGAAACCGGCCAGAGAGAACAATTTGGCAGTGACGAGAACAAAGAAAATTCTGGAGAAGCTTTTGTTGAATATCAGACCGAGATCATTAATAACGTACAATCAACAGACGAAGAGACATTCGATGCAAAACTTTCGACCGCAGTATACTATATGGCCATGGAGCGATATTCTGAAGCGAAAGAGATTCTCAACTCTTTTGACCAAACATCATTATCCGAAGATCAACAAGAACGTCTTGCCAATGTTAATGCAGATCTTCAGATACTAGAAAATGGCGGGGAATTAAACGAGTAACGGGCACCCTTTAGCTGAACCTCAGTTTACATTCGACCAATCTAGTCTTCACATTCCTAACAAGTAAATCGACTCCATTCGAAGCGCGCTCAATCCGGTGCGTTACGTAACCATGTCTATCGCATACACATATCTCATTGCGGACTAAAGCATCTGTAATGTAACTGCCATCATTTGCGATAAGCCCATTTCTTAATAGCATTTGCCGGATTAATTCCATACACTCCTCAATTTTTCTTTAGTATAACACCTTAAAGAAAAAAATGCATTGTAATTTTTACAACACTTTATCTGGGGCCGCAAAACTGTCCTCTATCAATAGTAGATAGGGGATGGATCACTAACCCCAAAAACCACGTTTCTTATTTTTTGAGTCGCGCAACTCTTCGAGCAGCTCTTTTTGCCTCTTTGATAAATTCTTTGGAGTCTCGACGATAATTGTTACGATATGCGGTCCACGATCACCATCTGCGCGCATTGGTACACCGTGCCCAGATAAACGGAATGGAGTACCGCTCTGTGTACCAGCGGGCACTTTCATGGTTACCTTACCATCAACAGTTTCAACTTCTAGCTCGCAGCCTAGTGCTGCATCAGCCATAGATACTACTGCTTCAGATAATATTATATTTCCTTCACGAGTAAGATTCTTATCAGGCTTTACTCGCACTCGCACATATAAGTCGCCAGGCTCACCATCTTTAGGAGCCTCGCCACCTTTACCAGCCAAACGTATCGCCATACCGTCATCTATTCCAGCTGGGATTTTGACTTTGAGCTTATGTCCGTTTTCTGGTGCGCTAATATCGCGCGTTGTCCCAAATACAGCTTCTTTAAAATCAATTACTACTTGTGTTTCGAAATCTTGACCACGCATCGCACGACGACGCCTAGCTCCGCCGCCAAAACCGAATAAATCTCCAAGTATATCATCAAGTCCACCGCCGGCCCCACCAAAATCGAAGCGGATATTTTGTCCGTTAAAGTTAAAACCACCAGCTTGGCCAAATGGGTTCCCTCCGGCAAACGGGTTTCCGGCGTCTCCACCTACGCCAGCGTGGCCAAACTGATCATAACGCGCACGCTTTTGCTTGTCGTTCAAGACCTCATACGCTTCAGTCGCCTCTTTAAATTTTTCTTCAGCTTCCTTATTGCCAGGGTTCTTATCTGGATGGTATTTAATCGCTAGCTTTCGGTAAGCTTTCTTGATCTCATCATCAGAGGCGTTCTTCCCAACGCCTAACACTTCATAGTAATCGCGTTTTGACATGAGCCAATTATACAAAACTAGCAGTCAAAATGCAAGAGTGCTAATATATCCTAATTATCCGATGTCTTCTGGATTGTAATTAGCGATTCCGTCTGCTATTACATCATTCGCAACATGCAGTGCTGTAGCTACAGCAGCCGCACAAGCCATATAGGAAACAACTGGCTCGCCCGTCAAGAAGCTCGCAACAGAAAAGCGTGAAGATCCAAGCGATAAACTTGCTTCAGTTCCTTTTTTGTAGAGTTTCGCGCCGTCAATACGAAGAGTCGATGAGCGTGTTGTGCCATAGGTCAAGGTATCAGCTCGTCCCGCAAAACGAGAAAAGTATGAAAAATTCGCATCGTCTTCATTTAACACTACGACTTCAGGAGACATTTTGAAAAGTGTCGTCTCAGAAGCGGCAAAATCTTCTGCTGATGGTGCAGACAACGAAGCCGGTAAGTAATCCGTCATTACGGCCGCATAAACAGGCAACCCGTAAAACACATTATTATCTAGAGATTCAGCCGGTGCCGTTACTACAACATAAGATGAGCCAGCCTTCCAGGCTTCAGAAAGAAATTTATGCAATGTTGAAATCTTGATTGGATTATCTGATGCCAAAACGGCAACATGTTGCCCGGCTGCACGCAAGATTTCGTGAACGAAATGCGCGACGGTAGCTTTACCAGTAGTACCTGTAATGCAAATCAGCTTCATATCACGAATTGGATTGCCGTAATAACTCGACAACGCTTTTGCCCTGATACGCTGAAGTTTAGACTTTACAGAAGGTTTCTTTTTCGTTTCGGTTTTCGGTTGCAGGGAATTATTAGAGTTATCCATCATGAGGCCATTATAACACAAAAAAACTCTCTGGGGAGAGTTTTTTGGATTTTGTTTCTAGGTGTAAAATGGTATGCCCGACACGAGTCGAACGTGCGACCTTCAGCTCCGCAAGCTGACGCTCTATCCATCTGAGCTACGGGCACATGTGGGTGTTTTCGCAAAGAATAAAATACCCTCGCTACGACATCCACCTAGAAATTAATGTTCATCGCGGTATAAGCGACGCTAGTATTATATCATATTTCGTTTCAGAATAATAGTGGAATTTTAGAGAAAAAGCGAGCTTTGCTCTTTTTAACATAAACATGTTATAATATATCAAGATGAGGATTCGAAGAAGAATAGAAGCTAACAATGCCAGTCCGGAAGATCCACCAGTCGCAGACGCGTCTATAATTGGACGGAAAGTTATGCGGCGCATACGATATGGCGAAAACGAAGAAGCTACGCCTGCATCGCCTGAAGCTACCGATGGTAATCCAAATTTATTCTCGAAACGAGTTAGGTTGTTTGATGCTCAGGAAATGCCACCAGAGTTGCCAGATTCGGATGAACCAGATGTAGAGCCGCTAGGTCATCTTCCAATAACACCAGAGCCGGCGTCGGAGCCTGACCACGTAGAGCCTCCAGAACCAGCAATCCCGCCAAGGCGACGACGACGCGTATTGGCAGACAGAGATAGCATCGCGGAAACGACACGCCCAGAGCCAAAGCTCATAGCGAAATTAGTGTCAGTTGACCCACTAAAGATAGTTATGGTTTCTCCAGAAGAGCTAGAAGAGAGCTCATCAAGTGAGTTTGGGCCATACCGCCTTAAAGAACCTAGATCGTTTAAGAAGAAAAAATCCCCAGAAACATCTGGCAATGAGTCTGGCTCCAGGCATGATTCTGGCCCAGAACACGATTCTGCTCGTCATGGGAGAATGACTCGTCATAACGAGATATCAAGACAACGATCGTCGGGTGGTATTCGCAGGAAAATCCAAAAGCTCTTTGGAAAGCGCACTCCAGAGACCATGTCGCACAATATGGACAGCTCAGTCCGCGAAGAAGCAGAACCTATGCTTCGCCCTCGTCCAATAGCGCCCGAAGAAGCACCTAGCAAAGCTCCCGTCAGTTCCAGGGAAGCAATCCGTAGACGATTAGTTATTGCGTCGGAAGAAGACATCGGCGATTACGGCAGCTTTTAGTATGTTATAATAGGACGCGGAAGCGTGGCCGAGTGGTTGAAGGCGCACGACTCGAAATCGTGTATGCAGAAATGTATCGGAGGTTCGAATCCTCTCGCTTCCGCCATTTTTTACGGGGCTTGGCGCAGCGGTAGCGCGCACGCCTGGGGGGCGTGAGGTCGCCAGTTCGATCCTGGTAGCCCCGACCAATAAAAGACCATCTGGTCTTTTTTAAAAGAATCTCTTGACTTTTCCATCCCCCTCATGCTAAAATGATACACGTAGAGTTATCAGAGTTATAAACAAACATATATAATAAATATTGTTTAAGGCTAAAAACGTTTATTGCACTCATCATGTATGTATTTGTGTATGTATGTT
>JAFZQB010000005.1 GCA_017552385.1 Candidatus Saccharimonadota bacterium | reverse complement strand
GGTTCCAAAAGTGGCTTTTTCCTGAAGGCTTAGTGTATGATGGCGAAAAATTTGGAACCACCAAAATGCCATGGATTTACAGATTAAAAAAGAGCGCCCTTGCGGGAACTCTTGTTGGTAAATTCGGTTTGGTGGCTCCGGTCGGACTTGAACCAACGACACAAGGCTCTTCAGGCCTCTGCTCTACCAACTGAGCTACAGAGCCACACTACAGTGTATTTTATCATAAGATGTGTTAAAATAAAAGCATGAAAAAACTAAATACTTCCCCAATATCTGGCATGCAAGAGCTCTTGCCAAAAGAGCAGGCCGTATTTAATAAATTTAAGGATTGTGTCCGGGAAGTATATAAACATCGTGGCTTCTTAGAGATAGAGACTCCAGTTATCGATCGTGCCGAAATCTTATTTGCCAAGGCAGGTGGCGAGACAGAGAAACAGATTTACAAAGTCGTAAAGACCGAGGAAGCAGCAGAGGGGGCCGACCAAGCACTTCGTTTTGATCATACCGTGCCGCTTGCTCGCTATATCGTAGAGCACGAGAGCGATTTGGCTTTTCCTTTTCGCGTGACACAGATTGGACGGAATTACCGTGGAGAGCGCGCACAAAAAGGGCGCTTCCGTGAATTTTATCAAGCCGACATAGACGTGCTTGGACGAAACGAGCTTGCCATAGAATACGATGCAGAGGTGATCTTGACTTTGTCAGAAGCGCTTGACGCGTTGCATTTGCCACCAAAGCTAGTGCGCGTATCTAACCGCAAAATCCTCGTTGGTTTTCTGGAGGAGCTAAACTTGCAGGAAGTCGCAAGCGAAATATTTTCGATTGTTGACCACGCAGAAAAGGTCCCTCTAGAGAAGACAAAGGAATGGTTGGCCGAGCTCTCGATTGGCAATGAGAGAGTTGATAGCGTTATGAACTTTATTGATATAGCCGGTGATAGAGCCGATGTTATTTCGCGGCTAAATAGCTTTGGCTTTGAAAATCAGAAATTTACCGAAGGCCTGCAAGAACTCGATAAAGTGCTCTCGATTCTAGAAAGCCAGGGTCTTGAAGGCTCAGTGGTTGCCGATATGAAGATTGTGCGCGGGCTTGATTATTATACGGGCACCGTGTTCGAAACGATTTTGCCAGATTATAAGGAAATTGGTTCAATTTGCTCTGGTGGACGTTATGAAAACCTTGCTGAATTGTATACCGATCAGAAATTCCCTGGCGTTGGAGGCTCGATTGGCTTGACCAGACTATTCTATGTATTAAACGAATATGGGTTAATAAACGAAGCAGACGTTGAACGCAGAAGATATGCGGTCGTACCGTTCGGGAATAGCGAACCCGAAGTAGAAATGGCTTATAAAGTTGCAAGAAAGCTCCGCGAGCAAGGTGAGGATGTGGATATAGTATTTGCAGACAAAAAGCTCGGTGACAAAATTAAATTCGCCGGCAAAACGGCAGACTATCTTATAGTGATTGGTGACGACGAGGTAAGAACTGGCACATTTGGCGTGAAGGATCTTATGACTGGCGAGACAACAACCTCGGAAATTTAATGAGAAACCACCTTTTATCGCAACACTTTCTGAAAAGTCCAAAGTTAGCATTGATGCTGATTGGGCATTCTAATATCCGAAAACGTGATACAGTGCTCGAAATTGGAGCTGGAAGTGGAGTTATTACATCAGCATTGTCGAAACGCTGTTCTAAAGTTGTAGCTATAGAATCCGATGCGAAAACCGCTGCGCTACTTCGCAAGAACTTAGCGCAGAGGAAAATCGAGAATATTGAAGTAGTTGAGGAAGATTTCTTGGATTACGATTTAGGACAACTCCCAGAAGGATATAAAGTATTTGCGAACCCACCATTCCATTTAAGTTCCAAGATTGTGCATAAACTCATTGAAAGCGATAACCCTCCGCGTAGTTTTTATTTAATTTTGCAAAAGCAATTCGCATTAAAATTAATAGCTACAGACAGACATTATACTTCACAACTGGGCTACGAGCTGTTAGAGAAATACAGCACTAAAATTCGCTATCCGTTAAAGGCGACGGATTTTACTCCGCCGCCTGCCGTGCCATGTGTTTTATTTGAAGCAAAGCTAATTGCTACTTTAAGCCCTGTTTCAGCATAGATTTTACAGTGTCCCATTCCCAACTTGGATCGAAACCACCTGTAGAGAACTTGCCAAAGGTGAAGTATGGTAGGCCGTTGGCATAATTACTGGCTTTCATGGTATTTTCTTGGATCTCCGAAACAGCTTGCGATTCCTCAAAACAAGTTTTGAAGGTATCTCCAAGCCCAATCTCTTTGCCAATGTTATACCAATAGTCGCGAGTCATACCAGTGATTGCTGGTGCAGTTTTGGCGTAGCCATATCCTTTTGCATAGTAGTCGGTGAAGATATGTTCAAGCGCAGCGTGATAGTAATCCCAGAAGCGATTTTCACGAGCGGCACAGTAAGCACCTTCAGCGGCTGGGCGCGACATGTCTACGCCAGAGCTTTCAAACAGCATATCGGTAACACGCACTTCGTACGCGATTTTATTATCTTTAATGAATTCCTGAAAGTCAGAATCGTTGTCCCAAATTGCGCGACCATAGTAATTACAATATGGGCACATAAGGTCCGTATAAACGATGTAGTGCCGAACAGCGGTCTCTGGATCGCCTATAGTCATAGCTTGGTTCCATATTTCTCCGCTAACATCGACTTGGTTGACGGAGCTCGAGACGATAGCAATCAAAATTAAGGCAAATACGGCGACAATCGCAGCAATTCTAACTATCTTTTTCATGTTGTTTCTCCTTAAAGTGTTCACTCTTGATTATAGCATAGGTTTCTAAGCCAAGCTTTCTAAAAACTAGAATCGCAACTAAAATTGCCAAAATATCGAGCGCTAATGAAACGGCGCCTGCGATTGTAGATGCGCCACTAACGCCAGAAATAAGAGTACCGATAACCGGAGTCAGAAGAGCTGTTTGGCAAGTTGGGCATCCTGAGCCCAAAACGGCAAGACCAGCAACAATGGCAGAAGACTGCAAGCCACTACTAGAGTCGTCTGATTTATTTTCTTTTGAGATATTTTTAGCTCTTTTTTCTGAACGTTTGTATTTTGCGACAAAAACAACTAATGCGATAAGAATCGATTGGCAAAGCGTCAGAATAAAATTAAGAATGAAATCTCGAAAATCACGCCCGACACCAAAGATTTGAAGAAACGCTTCGCCGATAATTTTAAATGCTCCGCCAACATCTCCATCGCATAAGCATCCCCATATTACTTTGAAGGAAGTAAATCCGGTGACGGCTAGGAGATTGATAATTGTACCGAAAATGATAAAAGTAATAATGAATGCGATCCAAAATGTTTTTTTGCGAGTGGCTAGAAGCAGCCCCCTCCCAGCCAAAGCATATTCATCTAAAAATTTAGCAAAACTGAACTTTTTTTCTTTAGCCATGCAACTCCTGATTTACTTAAACATTATAGCATGGTTTGCGTTATAATAAGGTTATGTTTTTGAAAGAACCGCTGTGTTGTTGTACGCCAAAGTACACCGTTATCCATACCGGAGTAAAGGCTCCGGTAAAGGTCGCCTTAACTGGCGATTGGCACGTAACCAGAATAGTTTCTGACAAACAACGCCGGTTTTTGAAACAGAAGCTCCAGGCGATTCAGCCTGATTTAATAATTCTGCAGGGTGATTTATTCGATACGCCGCATTCATTTGATGATTTACGTTTAGTAGCTAAACTAAAAAAGAACTTACTCGCGTGCGTAAAGATTGCACCTACGGTGATGGTGATTGGGAATCATGACCAAGTCGAACCGATAATGACGCCGCCCAAGTCACGTATCGATTATTTAAAGCATGCCAGAAAGAATGTGCTTGATGAGTGGCGACGCATATGCAAAGAATGCGGAGTAAAATTATTGATTGATGAGTGGTTCGAAATAAAAGGTTTGAGAATATTTGGAATGTGGCAAGGGCCTGAAGCCTATTTTGCTGGACCTGGTAAACGAGGTGAAAGTATCGAAGAGATGCGTCGGCACATCAAAGAGCTAGGCCAGGAAGGCGTGTTGAAATTCAGACCTAAAAAAGCGCATTGGTTTGCGGCGCATGCGCCTATTAATGAATTAAGCAATATGAAAGAGTTGGCTGGCTTCAATGTGTTTAGTTTTGGACATACGCATGGCGGATGCGTGCCAATTGTTGTAGACGCGGTAGTGGATGCATGCGGTGGGCATGGTGGAATTGTGGCACCATTTCAAAAGTGGTTCCCGAAACATTTTATGCGTGGGCAAGAAACACTTCCAAATGGAGCTAGTTTTATTGTGAATGCTGGAATGGTGATGGCACAAGGTAGCGCGCCGAAACCACTTCATTATATTAATTTCATAAAAGCGGCAGAAATAACTGAAGTTATTTTGAGAGACTAAATAATTTGCGAATAACAACACGCCTCTCCAAAATGGTGGAATGCTTGGCTTGCCGATTTGAAACGAATTACAAATATTAGTGTGCGAAGTGCCCCAAGTGATATAATATAGAGGGGCTTAGCTATTTATTTTTAAAGGCTCGAACTATGAAATTATATATTATAAGTGTTGACAATCAAGAACCTAAAACTGAATTACTCGTTAAGGCTTGCCAGGATCGCGGAATTAAATATGAGGTGCTAAACCCTGAAGTTGTCTGCCCGCTGGATATTAGCATCAATGACGGCGATGCGGTTTGTCGTGTTGCGACGATGTTGCACTATGGGGCGGCGGAGTTAGAATGGGATTTAATTTTTAGAGGAGCAAAGTCGTTTTATAAAGACACGAGCGCTCTCCTTTTAAAACGTATCGATTCTATGCTATTTGAGAAATTTGGCATCCCAGCACCAAAGACAGTTGATTATTTGCCAAAAGACCGTGACGCACTACTTAGGTGCGTGGATAGACTCGGTGGCTTTCCGGTCTGCTTAAAGGCTTTGGGCGGCAGCCACGGTGTTGGCGTTATGCGTGTTGATAGCAAGCAGAGTCTCTTCTCGGTCTCTGATTATTTACGAGAGCAAGGAGGCATGGTTGTGATGAAGGAATACTGCGATGTTGCTTCTTCTGCTAGATTGATTGTACTTGGTGATAAAGTGATTGATTCTATTGAGTATTCTGCGCCAAAAGGCGATTTCCGCTCAAACGAAGGCACGGTACCGAATGTCTCGCCGAAAAAATTTGATCCAGAGGTTGAAGAAATTGCCGTTAGGGCAACTCATGCGTTAGGGCTAGAGTTTGGCGGAGTTGATATTATGATTACTAAAGATGGACCAAAAGTTGCTGAGGTTAATTCCCCGTGCTTCTTCCCTAGGTGTCAAATGCTGACCGGCACAGACATAGCTGGTAAAATGGTGGAATATCTAAGAGATAAATAAAAAAATAGCATGGCGCTATTTTGTGTTGGTCCCCGGAACAGGGGTTGAACCTGCACCCGATTGCTCGGACTAGCACCTGAAGCTAGCGCGTCTGCCAATTCCGCCATCCGGGGGTGTATACATTATAGCATAGATATAATAGAAACAGAAAACCGGGCCAATGGCCCGGTTATGTTTGTTCTGCTACATCTGGCCAACGAGAGGACGATGAGTGTCGGTTGACGACGGTGCGGTTGGGCTGGATGTGACTGACGTAGGCGGAGTAACTGGCGTTGCTGGAGTGGCTGGCGTAGGAGAAGCAGGAGCGGCAGGAGGAATGTAGCCTTCGCCCTGTGGGACTGGCCCATCATCAAATTGAGAGAAGTCTGGGCGCCCGCTGCTAGTGATGGTTGGATCTACGACGACCTCATCAATCGAAGTAGTGGGGCCTTTTTTCTTCTTGTTGTGAAGGAAGAGGGCGACGACCGCCAAAACGATAACAAGAATAGCAACGCCACCGACGACGAATGGAACAATGTCGGTGCCAGACGCACCAGTGGTATCCTCGACCACGGTTTCCATGATAGGCTCTTCTTCTTTATCGATTGTAACTTCCGGCACTTCAGGGGCCTCGCTTCCATTAATTGCAATCTCTTCACCAGCGACGTAGAGCTTATGCCCACCGTTGCTATAAATATTCATATTGTCTGGCATAGCGTTCGTAAGTTCGGAAATATATGTATCACCAGCGAGAATAAGCTGCGACGAAGCATCAATATTGACGGAAATAGTCTGCGCCGTATTGCCACTATTAATGGCGCCCATGTAAAAGCTAGAATTCTCCAAGACAAGAGTTAGCGTGGAAAGACTATCAAGAACAATGTCGCCTTCGGCAACTTGTTGATTGAGCGTAAGGTTGACGTGTCCACCATTCGAACCAGCCGTTCCCCATTTACCGGCTTGTGCGCGAAGGAAAGCAGATGTGGCATCATTGTTGATAATGCGATTATCTGTTAGGCGGATGTTGGCCGTAGCGTTAGTGACAAAGAAAGTGTCGCCTTGATTAGTAGTAATAGTAGATTCGTTAGCCTGAAAAGTGCCGGTCCCCTCACTTGCATCACCTGACATCGATTGGTAGATAAAAATATTTTTGTAAGTTTCGGAATTGCCATTAAGTGTATTATTGGTATCTGTTAACGTCACGTGAGATAGATTTACGGAATTACTACCTTCTATGACAACACCTTCTGAAGAGGTTGACGTAAGCTCGGCGTCAGAAACGGTAATAGATGCGGTAGAATAGATGGCCGGTGAGCCTTGACCGTGAGTTGTGTAATCTCCGCCAAAGATCTCGATAGTTCCACCGCCTCGATCTGAGCGGATGGCTGCGCTGGAATTACCCTTGGTTTCAACTGTCGATCCGGTAGCTGAAAGCTTGCCACCGCCTGCTACCATAATTCCGCCAGAGTTGTTGTTCGTAGTGGTTATTGCAGTATTGCTTATAGTCGCGTTGCCATTGCCATACGCAAAAATGCCATTTGCATGAGCACCAGAAGTATCTACTTGAGAATCGCTGAGCGTCAGGGCGCCATCGGTAATAAGCACAGCTGCGTTGGTGCCATAGAAGTCTGATTCTTCTGAAGCTTCGTCGCCGGATTTAGTAATTTTGGTGTCGGATAGATTAAACTCACCCCCTGTAACAAGGAGAGCATTTTGCCCACCAACAGTAGAAGCAAGCCCATCTTCGCCAACATTAAAGCCGGTCGTCTCACTAGTAAGAGTGGTGGCGCCAGAATAGGTGGCATTGGTGGCGGGAGCTTGACCTTGACCGCCTGGACCATCTGGCGGCGTGCCAAGTTGATCATTTTGCATCGCAGTTAATTCCTTGTTTAATTACTATTATTATACATGCTTTTTGCTCAAAACGGTAGTGGTAATAATATACTTTAACGGTTTACGCGACAAAAAATAACCCCGAAGGGTTATCAATTTTTACACTTTATTGATGACAGGAATAACAATAGGCGTATGTCCTGTGGCGTCGTAGAGAATGTGTGTAATATCTTCTTTGATTTCCTCTTTCAAGACTTTGAGTTCAGGATCGGTAGAAATGGATTTGTCGGTTTTGGCACGAAGATAGTGACGAATTTTGCCAATAAGCTCTTCGGAATTATCAAGATAAATAAACGCACGGGATATAATATCTGGTGTCTTAATAAGGTGACCGGTTTTCTTGCTCATTGTAAGGACTATGACAAAGATGCCTTCGCGAGAAATGTGGATACGATCTTTTACTACGGCTTCGTGAACTGGTTGATCGGCGTCATCATAGAGTTTGTTGCCGACATAAATGCGGCCATTTTTACGAATCGTTTGATCTTTGCGAAGCTCTACAACATCACCATCATCTGACAAAATAATATTTTGGCGTGGGATGCCGATAACGTTTTCCGCCATTTCAGCATTGTGCTCAAGCATATAAAACTCGCCGTGATATGGCATATAGTTCTTTGGATGCAGGCGCGTGACAAACTCAACATGGTCTTCATAGTAAGCGTGCCCAGAAAGATGGAGCGGGCCAAGGTTCGTAAGATGTGTTTTGCCATTTTGGACGACAGTGGCGCCCTCGCGTAAAAGCCCCCCGACTGTCGAGACAACATGTGGTTCATTGCCAGGGATTGGGTTTGACGAGAAAACGATAGTGTCGGTCGGTTTAATCTTAATGAATTTGTGCGCGCCGGTAATCATGCGGGTGAGAACTGCGTTAAGTTCTCCTTGAGAGCCAGTACAAACAATACAAATACGCTCGTCTGGAAGTTTAATGATATCTTCCATTTTCGTGATGGTGTCTTTAGGCACCTTGATGGCATGAGCGCGAAGTGCAACTTCGACGTTATTAATCATGGAGAACCCGGAGAAGGCTACCTTGCGACCTCGAGCATGAGCTTCCTTCAGAATAAGTTCGATACGGCCAATTTGTGAAGAAAAACAAGAAACAATTACACGACCGTTCGAGTAGTTATCCATCACTTTGCCTAGATTCTCACCAACATCAAATTCAGAATGTGGGTGTTTGCCTGGTGAGTCGATATTGGTCGACTCATTGACGAGTAAAGCGATACCCTCTTTCTGAGCGATCTCATCAATGCGTTCATAGTCGGTCTGAATGCCGACCGGGTTGGCCTCGTGGCGCCAGTCTCCAGAAAGATAAATTACACCATTGGGTGTGCGAACAACTATAGCGGTATTACCAGGAATAGAGTGGAGTGTATGAATAAACTCGACCGAAAAATGTTCGCTAACTTGGATTTGTTCGTGTTTAAACGGGTCGACCGTAATATAGTTAAGGTCTGGCTCTGTTTCAAGCTCAGACATCTGTTTCTTGATCATGCCGATCGTGAATTCAGTGCCATAAATTGGCGTGGTTGAATTGAACTTTGGTAAGAGATGGCGACAAGCACCGATATGGTCAAGGTGAGCGTGAGTAAAAAGAATAGCCTTGACATTATTTTTGTTGTCTTCTAGATATTTAATATCTGGAATGAGATAGTTAACACCTGGGTAGTCATTGTCCGCAAAGAGCACGCCCATATCTACGACAATCATCTCATTCTTATACTCGATGACGGTCATGTTCTTACCGATACCTATTTCTCCTAGACCGCCAATAGGAATAATGCGGACAGCTTCCGGATCGGGACGAGCCTTCTTTAGCATGGCATTGGTAACTTGTTGACCACCGTACCCATTGTAACGGGATTTGTTGACTGGAATACCAATAATGTGCTGAGTAGCCTGAGCATTAACATCTTGGCTAAGCATGCGTTGATGATGGACCATTTCACCCTTACGAGTGGAGACGGATAGATTGACTTTACGTTGCTCTGCCTCGGTCTTAGCTGCAGGCTGCTTCTTGGTCTTGGTCGTCTTTTGAGCCTTGGCTTTAGCGGTTCTGGCCTTCGTGGACTGATTAACAAGCTTAGCATCCTTGCCGCCAGGGGCAAAATTACTGTTAAAATTCCTCTTTTGGGCTTCCTCGAAACGCTTCTTTATATCAGGAAGACGCTCAGCACCTTGCTTCATAAGACGCGCACGACGCTCTAATTCGGATTGATTCATAAATTCCTTTGGTTATGATTATTAATTACAAGTAAAATAATTGTTTTTATTTTATCTCTTATGAGCTAAGCTGTCAATAGCGACATAAAACACAAAAAATACGAAAGGATGTCCTAGTTTATGACTATCAAAACACCGCCCCTTTCGGGGCGGTGTTTTTTATTCGGCGGTTTCTTCAGTTTCTGCTTCTGCGTCTTCGAGAGCGGAGAGGAGAGAATCTTCAACGTTCTTCTTTTTCTTCTTTTCAGGTGCTTTAGCGAGTTCAATGTCGAGATCGTATCCAGTAAGTTTACTGGCAAGACGAACATTCTGACCTTGACGGCCAATAGCGATAGACTGTTGATCTTCAGTGACAAAGATCTTGGCTTTCTTGCCAGAAATTTCTACTTTAGAAATCTCCGCAGGAGAGAGAGCCTCACGAATATATTCAGAAGCGTTATCGGACCAAGTGACGATGTCGATTTTTTCACGATCGCCAATCTCGTTCATGACGGCCTGGACGCGTACACCACGGCCACCTACGAAAGTACCCACTGGGTCGACACCTGGGACGGTAGACATGACGGCGATTTTGGTGCGACGACCAGCCTCGCGAGCGATACCACGAATCTCAACGGTGCCATTCTCGATCTCGGGGACCTCTTGGCGGAAGAGATATTCAATAAATTCTGGGCAACCACGAGACAAAAGAAGACCAGTGCTGCGCTCAGATCGCTCAATACCTTTAATATAGACTTTGATACGAGAACCGACCGTATAGTATTCTCCTTCGATCTGTTCGGAACGTGGCATAATGCCGACGGTGCGACCAAGGTCGATACGGACAATGTTTTTGTCAACACGAAGAATCATACCAGTTACGACAGTGCCGATTTTGTCTTCATACATGTTAAGAACGGCTTCACGCTCTGCTTCGCGGAGGCGCTGAATCACGACTTGTTTAGCGGTCTGAGAGGCTACGCGACCAAAGCCAGTAACGGCGACTTTTTCTTCAACAATATCGCCAACTTTAGCTCCCTTCTTTGCTTCGGATTGAGGGATTTCCGTAGATGGATTGTAAGCAAGGCCATCTTCAATAACCGTGCGGGCAATAAATACATCGGCTTTGCCTGTATTGACATTCAAGACAGCACGAACATCCATGTCTTTGTCGCCATTGTCTTTACGCCAAGCAGCAGCAATAGCCATCTGGATTACGTCGAGAACGGTTTCTTCGGGGAGGTTTTTTTCTTCGGCGATGACTTTAACCATCGCTGTCATTTGTTTAAGGTCGAGACCTTCCATAGTTTCCTTTCTATTATTAACTAGGTTTATACTAAAACGCCCGACCCTTTCGGGCCGGTCGATATCTGTATAGTTCTAGTATATATTATATATGTAGAAAAGTCAAGGTGCGGAGTGGTTGGAGCCTTTATGATTTTCTGTCTCCTTCGATGACGGAAGCAGAAAGATTGATCACCATCTCGATTTGGATAAAGTCACGGTGTTCGAGTGCATGGCCACTGTTAGAACGTCCAACTATAGCTTGGCCAAATACTTCGCCCTTAGAGTCAGTGAGTGTAGCTATACGTATGGAATTGTCTTTGATCTCACTCGGCTGATCTTGCCAAATGCTTTTCGTTGGATGCTTAAGTTTCGCTATTTTTGCAAGCTCATCACTAGTCAGGAATGTTGGCTTTGACCCGTAAACTTTGCCGTCAATCAAAAACGCGAAATAATCCAACTTTAATTGAGTTGCTAGGAAGCCTGAGAGTTCTTTTAAATCAAAATTATTGTGCTTGATAGCAAGAATTTTACGTGTAATATAGCCGATGTCGATATTGCGTGTCGGGAATAAGGCCTTCAGGTTAGTAGAAATTTCGCGAAGCGCCGGCATAAGACAAAGTAGGACAACAATCATAATAAAATTAAGTAAAAGAATCTCTAGAGAAGGGCTTGCTACGCTAAAGAATGCGGTAAAGATAGCATAGAATACGAGCGTATAAACAATTACGCCGGCGGCAATAAGAATAATGTATGATAAGACTTCAAGCCATTTGCCGGAAAGTGCAAGGATGCGGTATTTCACGACAGAATAGTAGAAAGTAATAATGGATATACTGACTGCCATCGGACCAATCCAGGCAAGGTGAGGGCTAGACGTCAACAACAGCAGATCGAATATGAGCGCGAGTATACCACCGACGGAAAGACCAGCTTGGAAAGTGCGTAGCCCGTTTTTCGCACCGTGGTTCTTAATGCGTTTAATAGTTTTTGAAAGGAAGCCTGAGTAAATTAGAGAAATTATTGTAAAGAAAGCAATAAGCGCATAGAAATACCAAGTGCGCGTTGTATGAATCGTATTAAAATCTTGTCCGAAGGTAAAATGTGAATAAAATAGTTCTGGCTGGTGAGCCAATAAAACACAGAGCGTTATCCCGAGTGCGGCGAATACCCCGACAATCACTTTACCCTTACGTCCACTGGCCCAGCTGGCATATCCCAATAAAGCAACGTCCGTCAACGTAATGCCGGAGATAACGCTAATTACAAGTGCGGGCGCAGTATCAGAGTAAGAGGATGGGAGTGTTAAGAATATTGCAATGGCCGCAGACCAAACGGCTGCGCCGAGCGTCCCGACAAAAAACCATAAGGCACTTATACGGGATTGCTTAGTGGCGCCGCATAAAATTGAAAAACCAGTTAAAATGGCTAGAGCAGCAACCGCAATAAGTAGCACGGTAATTAAATTCATGTGACCTCCTAAATGACTTTCCGTTAAGATGATTGTAGCATAATCATTAAAAAAACACTAGAAAAAACCGCTCGAGAATCGAGCGGCTGGTCGATTAACACATAGCTTTAAGTAATGTGTAATTAATCTTTCCGGATTTCATAACCGGAAGTTTGTCAAGAAAAACGATGTCGGACGGTAACTGGTACGGAAGCAGAGTTTTTTTGATTCGTCCTGTCAGCTCTTCGTGAAGCGAACGTGATGGAGACTTATCGTTGCGAAGAACAACGAAAGCCTTGCTGGTCTCGTGCTTTCCGTCAGGTGAGTAAATAACTACCGCGCAAGTTTTGACGATGTCGATTTCTTTCAGTAACGCACGTTCGATGGTTTCACAATTCACCTTATCCGTCGCGCCAAGCGGCTGATAGAAGCGTTTTTTGCGTCCGAGGAACGTAACATAGCCATCGCGGCTGAGCGAAAGATAATCGCCTGTTCGGAAGAACTTCTCCCCTTTGTACTCAGTAAACGCCTTTTTGGTCGCTTCTGGGTCTTTATAATAGCCTCGGAATAGTGATTTTGCACGGAGTATCGCCTCGCCCGATTCACCGTACTTCACTTCATGATTTTCTTCGTCGACTATAACCCATGTCGGTCCGATATAGAATTTGCCAGATGTACCTGGACGATGAGGAATACCGTCAGAAGCCGTGCCAACACAAAGCGCTTCCCCGATGCCCCAGTTATTGCGAATTTCGCCATCACTTCCGTGCGCGCGAAGATACTCGATACCTTCTTGGTACCATTCTTCGCTAATGGCGAAACCAGAGCAGAAGACTGCTTTTATGGAGGACAAATCGGCATCGGCCGGTGTCTCGTCCATAAAGACGCGGAAGATGAGTGGTGTAGCGTAGATATAGCTCGCTTTTAAGAGATGGTAGCGGCCAATATCTTTTGGCGATGCACCAGTTGCTAATTCTACTCGATTTCCTCCGAGCAGATTGACAAAAATTGTCATCCAGCCGTATGGTATCCGATAAGAAAGAATACATAGGACTTTGGAGATATTTTTGTCATGAGTATCGGTGCCGGTCGAGTTCTTGGCATACATAAGCGCAGCGAGTACCGCTTCGTTCCCGAATATCAGTCCTTTTGGCTTGCCCGAAGTTGATCCGCTCGTCTGTAGATAGAAGGCGTCTTGGTCAGACCTGCTATATTCTTCAATGAGCTTAGAAACATCAAGCGAACTAGCCATCGCAGCAGTTTTGAGCTCGTCATATTCCACATAGCGAGCACTAGAGATTTCCTCATGGTCAAAGTTATAGCGGTGTTCAGATGGCTTGATACTGATAACGCGACGGAGTCCTGGCGCACGCGCAAATAGCTCATTGGCGAACTGTTCATACTTCCCGCAAACAACGACGGCGCTTGACTCATAAAAGTTGAGCTCGTCCGATAATCGTTCAATGAGTTGATCTTGTTCACTAATATCGCCATTTGCATAGCCGAATTTGATACCAATTGCATTTGCGGCCATAGCAACCACAATTTCTTCGTAGAGATTATTGACCGTCGCGATTGTAATGGTCTCGCCGGGTTTTAAACCAAGCAGACACAGACCTTGTGCCATCGCGATAGTGTCATCTACTAACTGTTTACGGGTGTGGACTTCGCCATCACGTTCAATTGCGACGGCGCCTAAATCATGCCCGTTGATGTGCATGAATAGCGCGAGGAGACTGATCGGAAAGATGTCCGGATTGAGTTTTGACTCGTCGATACCTTGAAGATGGATTCTGTCGATTGATGGGTAACCGGTGTATTCCGTAGACATAATCTATACCCCCTTCGTTTCTTGGGATGGAAAGGTTCTTAAGCCTCACGAAGCTGACTTATCAGGGGATATTATACCTATGTTAACCTCTTACGTCAATGATGGTCGACGATTGGCAAAATTGCTTTGCCGTAAAGTGATATAATTAAGATTATGATTGAGATACGTAATGTAACAAAAAAATATGGCGATAAGAAAGCCCTTAACAATGTTTCTTTCACGGTGGAGCCAGGCGAGATATTCGCTTTTATAGGTCATAATGGTGCCGGTAAAACAACTCTTATTAAAGCCATAGTGGGTATACATGATTTTGACGATGGTGAAATATTGATTGATGGCAAATCTATCAAAACGAATCCAATCGAGTGCAAGAAGAAGATGGCCTACATCCCAGACAACCCAGAACTCTATGAGAATATGAAGGCGCTTGATTATATTAACTTCATCTGCGACATGTATGAAGTGCCGATTCAGAAGCGCGAGAAAGCCATTTTAAAGTATGCGAAACTGTTTGAAATTGAAGATGCTTTGCTTAGCCCGATCAACTCGTTTTCGCATGGCATGAAACAGAAAGTCGCATTAATCTCCGCTCTTGCACATGAGCCAAAAGTGTTAATTATGGATGAACCATTTGTAGGGTTGGACCCGAAAGCGATTTTCGACATGAAAGAAGTAATGCGTGATTTAGTCGAGCGTGGCGGAACAGTTTTCTTCTCTACACATATTCTGGACATGGCAGAAAAACTTTGCACGAGAGTTGCGATTGTGAAGAAAGGCGAGATTATTAAGGTTGGTAGTATGAAAGCCGTAAAAGGCGATAAGTCCCTAGAAAAAGTATTCTTGGAGTTAGAGAAATAATGAAGCAATTCTTCACGCTTTTAAAGGCTTCGTTAACTGAGGGGATGGACATTTTTAAGATTAAGAAAAAGAAGGGCGAAAAATCTTCTGGCGCTGGTGTAACTTTCTTCTTAATGGGCTGGATGTTCTTCATAATGTGGGTGTACTCAAATACGTGGTTTGATAATTTAGACCAATTTGGTAGAGGGTCGTTACTGCTAGCAATTATTATTGTGTTGACAACAATTTTAACGATAATCGAGGGCATCTATAAGTCGAGTTCGTTATTGTACAACACGCGCGATGATGACTTACTTCTGACTTTGCCAATCTCTCGCGCGAAAATTGTTGCGCTCAAACTTGTAAAATTCTATTTGTTCGAGTTGGCGTTCAACTCCATTTTCTTGCTACCAGCAATGATAGTCTATCTGACAAGAGGCGCGATAACCCAAACTTTTATCCCGGTGTCGATTGTGGTCCTAATATTTATGCCAGTGATCCCGATTGTTCTGTCTTGTCTTGTTGGCGCAATTATCTCTGCATTCTCGTCGAGGTTTAAAAAACGAACCGCCGTGCAAATTGTATTCACATTTATCGCGATGGTCCTCGTGATGGCGGCATCATTCTATGTCTCAAGCACAATGAACGGTAGCGTCGGCACCAATGATGGCATAGTTAAGCTCGGTGAATCTATGGCGAGATTATACTACCCCGCTGGATTATACGAAAAAATGTCGACCGATTTTAGTCTCATAGACCTTATAATTTTCGTATCAATTCACTTAGGAATCGCTGGCGTCGGGATTCTCCTTCTGGCTAAGACATTTTTCAGAATAAACACGAGAGCGAAAATGGCGAACTATGGCGTCACAAAGAAAGTGGACATAGAAACATTAGAGATGCGCGAAAGAAGACCGATTTGGGCGCTAGTGAAAAAAGAGATGAGTAGATTCTTCGGAACGCCGGTATTTATTACAAACACTGGCTTTGGAATTATTCTTTTTGTTATTGGTGCCGGGCTATTGTGCTGGAAGTTCGGAGATATTCTGATCGGTGTTGAGACCGCCGAGGATTTCCCACTGAGCGTCGAAACAATGCGCGGGCTCGCGCCAGTGATTGCATTTGCTCTGATGAGCTTTGCGACATTGTTGACTTTCATAACATCTTCTATGATTAGTCTGGAGGGTAAGTCGATAAATATACTTAAAGCTTTACCCGTGCCGGTGACATTAATACTCAAGGCAAAAATCATAATGGCAATGATTGTGATCTTACCATTGATACTAATCAGCGATATCGTGTTGGCGATTTGGTTTGGGTTCGGTATCATTGAGACGTTATTGCTTCTTGCTGGCTCTATAGTACTTCCGGCATTCATGCAAATATTCGGAATATTAGTTAATTTAAAATATCCAGTAATGGACGCGGAAAGTGATATGGAAGTAGTTAAGCAAAGCCGCAGTACCATGATTTGTTCGTTTGTAGGGATGAGTACAATGGGAGTGACGATTGGTATGCTTGTGGGCTTAGCATTGTCTGGATTGGGCACGATAGGGTCAATGGGGATTGTTGTGGCGATCTATACCGTAGCTTGTTTGATATTAGAACACAGACTAAAGAAAGTCGGAGCAAAACGATTCAATGAAATAACCGCCTAGTGGCGGAAGGTGACTAAGCGGAGCATGGCACGCCCGACAGGAGTCGAACCTGCGACACCTGGTACCGGAAACCAGTGCTCTATCCACTGAGCTACGGGCGCGTGAGAAAATTATAGCATATTTTGAGCGAGCTAAAATTCTGAGTCGGAAATGGTGTATATTGTCCCGCTAATATCTATGAGCATTGCGCCAGTAGAAGTGTTCTGAATAGTAATAATATTGCGATATTTTGGAAGATGCTCCGGTTTGACTGGTTCAAAACTATCGTTGAGCTTAATACGGTAAACATCACCGGATAGGTTAATATAGTATATGTATCGATCCGTCCCGAGATTCCGATGGACTTCTGTTTTGCTTGAGTCGTTTATAATATTATGCTCGACGTAGAAAGCGAGAAGAACATTGCTAGTTTCGAAGAAAATCTTTTTTTCTTGTCCGGCGACTATCTTTAGGTGGTTATCCCCGCTCACAGAAACACTACCCCAGTCGTAAGCAGAACCCGGCAAAGATATCCCTTTGTCGACGAGATGCGCCGTATTAATGACGATCGTCGATCGTTCGTTTCCGGAAAGATTTTTAGCGAAGCTTGCAAAAGCTGCACTTGCCTCATCTTTTGTAATTAAAGTGTTTATTTTGCTGTATTTGGAAACTTCAACTATGCCATAAATGCCTAGGCCGATACCGGTGATAGCGAGAATTACACAAGTAATCACCCCTATCATCATTCCTTTTCTTCCTCCTCTATCAACAGATACGTGTTGTGTCGTTTGCCGCACGATAAAGCTCCTATTTTATAAACTTATGCCTATTATAGCACGACAGCAATCTGCGCCAGAAAAATCGTATTTCTGTAGGTAACAGCTTATTATATTAATATAGCCCCTTTTTAGAGGCTATATTCACAAAATGATTATATATTAGGCGCCGACGCGATCTTTGCCATTCTTGCGTGGAGCGTTGTGTTCAATATATTCGATAATCTTAGAAGCAACGTCACGGCCGGTAACTTTTTCGATACCAAATCCCGGAGAAGCGTTAACTTCAAGGACAAGTGGTCCTCTGCTAGAGCGCATGAGATCAACCCCGCAGATGTGGAGGCCCATAGCCTTAGCGGCCTTGAGGGCGATTTTCTTTTCTTCGTCAGTTAGTTTAATTGGAGTACCGGCGCCACCTTGATGAAGGTTAGAGCGGAAATCGTCGTCGAGCGAGGCGCGTTGCATAGATGCAACAACGCGACTACCAACGACGAAGGCGCGGATGTCGGTGCCGGCGGATTCTTTAATAAACTCTTGGAGGAGAATATTGGTGCCGTCTTCATTATAGAGATAGAACGCTTGGAGCGCGGATTTGGCAGCTTTCTTGGTGTCGGCAAGAATGACGCCATTGCCATGAGTGCCAGTAGCCAGCTTGATAATGACTGGGAGGCCAATCTGCTCAAGAAGATCGTCAATATCGGAAGTGTTACGAGAAACGAGAGTTTTTGGTGTGTCAACGTCGAATTTGGCTAGAATCTGGGCAGCACGAAGTTTATCGCGTGCGCGGGTAATGGCAACAGAGGTAGCAGAGGTCCAAACGCCCTGCATCTCGAATTGACGTACAACAGCACAGCCGTAACGAGTCATATTATTAGAGATGCGTGGCAAGATAGCATCAAAACCAGAGAGTCTTTCGCCTTTATAGAAAACTTCTGGATGCTTATCGTCAAGAGCGAGGTAACAGTTCTTGTATTTAATTACTTTAACCTCGTGGCCACGCTTTTTCGCTTCCTCGACGAGGCGCTTAGTGGAATAGTTAGCGTCACCATTTGAAAGTATTGCAAGTTTCATTATTAACTTCTCTCCTTTATTCCCTGTTACATTGTTTTACCATATTTCTGATGGAATGCATAGGGGTCTTTCTCAAGTTCGCGATTGAGCTTGGGGGTAATAGGGTTGGACTCTTTAACAATGGCCATCTTTGAGACGTCAACAAGAAATTTATTCTTGAGAGTGCGACGACCAATGAGGACTGGAAAATTGTTGCGCGAGCGGTTAGCCAATGTAAACATGGTATGGATAGTGTGCCCATTCACATTCAACATTAATTCGGTACGATAACGGATGCGTTCGTCACCGTGACCGCTGCGGACGATTTTAACCTCGTATTCGTCTTTTTGACGCTTGATCGTTTCGCCAGTATAAAACGGCGAGTTCTTGTCGAAGAGAACAAAAGAAAGGGTACCTTCTTTGTCTACGTCGATTTGGGATGCCCAAAGAGATGACGAGTCAGCGCCAGTGTCAATCTTTGCGGGGACATTTTTGATGCCCGCAATCTCAACGTACTCGGTAGAACCGATAATTTCCAATTTGTTTTGGTCCATGTTTTTATTATACCACAAACGGTATCAATGGTCAAGAATATTACCCCTTTTCAAGTGGTTTATTGCAGAGAGGATTTTCGTGCTTATTCTATGTTTTTGTTGATCTGTTTTAGCAGATGACTGCGAATTTATTCTTGCCCTTCTTGATAACTGCAGGGAAATTGATGACTTTGGTTTCGTCTAAGACTTTCTCGCCATTTACAGAAATAGCTCCGGCATTAACAAGATTACGTGCTTCAGATTTAGATGGAGCGAGGCCAGTGGCTACCAGGTCGTCAACTATAGATACGCCGAGAGGCACATTCGGGAGAAGGTCAGAGAATTCTTCGATTTCATTCTCAGAGAAAGTGAGATTTTTGCTAAATAGACGATCGGATAGCTCGGCAATCTTGCCAGCAGTCACTTCACCATGAACAACAGAGGTAGCACCAAGCGCAAGCGCTTTTTGAGCGATACGTTTCTCGGGAGCAGCAGTATGTTCTTTTAGAGTTTTCTCGATAGTAGTACGATCATACAGCGTGTATATTTTTAGCAGGTGCTCAACTGCGGAATCAGGTTGGTTAAGCCAGAATTGATAAAAATCGAAAACAGTCGTATAGTTTTCGGAGAGTTCTCCATCTGGGCGACGAGCTGGAGTTGCGGCTAGCCAAATAGCGTTTCCTTCGCTCTTGCCGAATTTGCGGCCAGTGACAGGATCTATAATGAGTGGGGTAGACCAAATATCAGCTTCAACGTTTTCGAGGCGGCGAATTAGATGAATGCCGGAAGCGCAGTTGCCGTATTGATCAGCTCCGCAAAGTTGGAGATCGACGCCGTATTTACGATAGAGATGCAAGAAATCATACCCTTGAATAAGTGTGTAAGAGAACTCTGCGTAAGAAATACCTGAACCGCCCTCTCCGATACGGTTTTGAACAAACTGTCGATCGAGTAGTTGAGTCATAGAAAATGTCTTGCCGATTTCGCGGAGAAATGTGAGGTAACTCATATCTTTGAACCAGTCGAGATTATCAAGCATTACAGTATGATCGTAGTCGATAATCTGCTGAACTTGCCTCTTGATACATGATTTATTGTGTTCAATCTCTTCGAGGGGTTTAAGCTCGCGTTCGCCATTTTCTTTAGGGTCGCCAATTTGACCAGTAGCGCCGCCAATCAAAAGATATGGCTGATAGCCATGGCGGACAAAACAAGCGCACATCATGAGAGCGGCAAGATTCCCGATAGTAAGGGAGTCGGCAGAGGGGTCGGCACCCCAGTAAAACTTTTTGTTCTCTCGCGTATCCAAATCAATTGGGTTTTTAATGGTGGTTTTGGCGAAGAATCCACGCCAGATAAGCTCTTCGGATAAAGTCATAAGTGATTATACTCCTTTTTTATTAATCTTCAGCTCTATTGCGTTTAGTTTTATTGTGGCGACGACGAGCACGTGCGACAATGGCGCCAACAGCGGCGACGATGGTAAGTGAAGCAAGCAGAAGGAACCAGAGCGGACAGATAATCAAATTTTGCTCTATGGTCGAGCTTTCCCCAAGATATTTAATTGTCTCTTTGATAGATATTACGCCGAGAGATGGGAGATTGGAAATATTACGAACGATATAGCGCTCAGAGTATGGCATTACGATTTCGGAAATTGGAGTATCGAGCTCCTCTGAGGAAAAGATGTCCTCTCCGGTAAGAGCGTTCGTAACCGTGAGCGACACGTTGGCGAATTCGTGGACGTTACCCTCATTCTTAATGGTGGCGTTGACTGATACTTTCGGCGTAGTGGAGAAGCCTGGAACATTGTGGCTTAAGATTGCTCCTTTGTGCTCTGTCTTGCCGGCAATCTGACTATAAATAACGCTCGCCACCTCGTAAACATACTCAACAACTGACTGGCTTTCCGAGCCTTCGGCTTGGCTATCAGAGGACACAACAATAGCGGCATATTGACCACCGCCAGGCGCGTCAGCTGGAACATTGATGGTAAATTTTATCTCTTCCGATTTGCCTGGGTCAATGGTACCAGAAGGATTTTCGATGGTGATCCATTTAGCGAGTTGAGTCAAATCGGTTTCTGTAACAAGATCAGCATCGTAGTTGTTGCCCTTGACGCCATACGGGGCAACAGACACTTTGAATGAAAATGGTTTGGTCGAATCGGATTGATTAATAACAGTAATGGCTCCGGAAGTCTGTTCTCCCGCAGAAAGAGAGAAGGAGTGAGACATTGGGGTGATAGAGAAAGTATTTGATGGGGTTGAATTATTCGTAGTGTCCATAATTATATCTTAGCAAAGAATCTAGATTTCGTCATCCAAAAATAGTTTTTTAGATAATAACAGTTAATCTAGGATAACTTGGTCAGTGCCATATAGCCGAGCGTGTTCTTTGTTCTCTTCTAGAGTTTTGAGGTATTTCTCTGCGAGATCAGTGCGGCCTAATTTAACAGCGATTCCAGCAGCCAAATCGTAGCGAGAATTGTGATTTAACCTCAGCATTTCAAGCGGCGTAGTGGTGGATCCTTCTTCCTCAAAGCCATGCACTTCCAGGCGATCACGATTAGTGTAGTTGGCAAGAATGTTTTTCATGGTGTCTCTATAGCCATGAAAGCTAGCAATGATTGGCTGATCAAAACCAAAATAATCATCAAAGCATTCTTGTGAAAGATGATTCTTGGTTGTACCTATATGGCCGTACGTGAGTGAGTTGACTCCTACAAAACGCAGTTTCACCTCGGGAATGTCGTTCTTAATTATTTCTTTCGCTCGAAGCATTTCGCGGGTAGCGATATCGCCAGCGGCAGCCAGAATGATGCCTGGATTTGGGTCTGAAGCGAATTGATAAATGCTTGCTCCGCCGTTATCAAAGAGAAATTTCGCATGGTATGAATCAATCCAGCGGGGGGTTTCATTTTTATCAAACGTTGTAATATTTACAACGTTTTCACTGGTAAGCATAAAGTCAAAAGTAGCCTCTGCAGCAGAGTCATCAACTGGGAACAGGCAGTTAACGCGTCCACTAGGGATATCTAGAAGAGCTGAGATAGCGGCTGGCGATTGATGAGAAAAGCCATTGTGGTCTTGGCGCCAGCACATTGAAGTGGATAATAAATTCACTGCAGGCCAAGCTTTACGCCAGGCAACGTTATCCATCTGCTTGTAAAACTTAATTTGTTGGAAGATTTGTGGGAGGATAATTGAGAAAAACGCTTCATAACTAGTCATCATAGCTTGTTCACCATTGGATAGGTGTCCAATAAGACAAGCAAAGAGTGCGTTTTCGGAAAGAAGTTCAACGATGCGTCCTTGCTCAGACTCTGGAAGGTCAAAGTCTTCTGCGGGCAGAGCCCAGGCACGTTTTTCAATATCGTATACTTCCGTGAGACGATTAGAGGTAGTCTCGTCTGGAGAGAAAAGATAGAAACGCGGATCTTTCTCGAAACGCTCTCTTAGTAAACGACCAAAGGTCTTGGCTAAGTTTATTTTCTCTGTACCAGGGTGTTCTACACGTTCAATCATATGCTGAAACCTTTCCCTTCCGTAAATAATTCTTCGAAGTGATAGCCCCTGAGCCATTCTTCGAGCATATCGAGCTGATCAGGCTCGGTCTTAGCAAGCGGAAGAGGGATTTGGTGTGCCAAATAATTGCCAGCTACTTTCTGACCCGACACTTCTTCGGGGCCGGTCTCGCCTTTTTCGGTCTTGAATAAAATGAAGGGAGATTTAGAGGACTCTGCCATATTGAGGGCAAGTTGAAACTTTTCTGGATCGTTGCCATCGACGACAATAGGAGTGAAGCCGAAACCGCGGATAGTTTCAAGTTGTTCCCTTTCGGACTTACGTGCAAAAATTGTAGGTCCGGAAATTTTATAGCCATTAAGCGCTAGAATTGGTAAGACTCGGCCGTTAGTCTCGCCCGAAATAAGCTTTTTAAGATTGAGCGAAGCTAGAGCAGTGCCGGTTTCAAATTCACCGTCTCCAATAAGGACTGCAATCTGCTTCTCTGGATGGCCAAGTGCTACTCCGTATGCAGTTCCGAGGGCATAACCTAACTCACCACCTTCGGTAACAACACTGGGAGTGAGTGGCGAAGAGTGGCTAGGAAAGCCACCAGGAAAAGAAAAATTTTTACATAGATATTCGATGCCGGCAAGCGTTGGAGAAGCTTTAGGATCAACTTTTTCTAGATCACCATCCAAGAATAGATTGGCCTGTAGTGCCGGGAAACCATGGCCAGGCCCCAGAATGAACTGAAACTCCGAACGGGCGGAATAGAAGTACTTGAGATTAGCATAGACAACATTAATGCCGTGACATGTCCCCCAGTGGCCTAAGAGACGAGGCTTGATGTCATCAGGCGAAAGTGGGTGATCTAATAAAAAGTTTTGCAAAAGGAAGAGTTGGGCTACGGTCAAATAATCTGCCGCACGGACACGACGGCGAATATGTTCGGAAGTATTATAAGAGATGCCCACTCCTGGATTCATACTTATATTTTAACATAAAAAGTTTGCCTAGAGAAGGTGATTTGATATAATCTGGGTATGGATTCATTTGTATTTTTAGTGGCGCTTGGAATTTTTTCTGAGACGACCTACCTGACAATAAAGAAGCTTGCAGAAAAGAGTAACCACCCAAAGGGGCGCAGAAAAGTTTATATTGATACATCGGCTCTAATTGATGGGCGCATACTTAATGTTGCGAAGACGGGTTTTTTATATGATGAATTTGTCATACCACGTTCAGTGACTAGAGAGTTGCAGCTATTGGCGGACGGGAAAGATTTGCTTAAACGTAATCGCGCGCGCGATGGTTTAAATACTGTAAATGAGCTAGAGAGAGTGGAATATATCGATACTAATATTATGGACGACTCTCATCTGGGCCGAATGCTGGTTGATGAAAGGCTACTTACTCTTGCACGGGAAAATCATGGCGTGATTTTAACTTGCGACTACAATCTAGAGAAAGTTGCCACAACTGAAGGGATCCAGGTGTTGAATATTAATGATCTCTCAATAACGCTCGAGAACAAATATCATCAAGGCGACAAGATCCATATTAAAATTGTCGAAAAAGGCCATAACCCACGGCAAGGCATTGGGCATCTAGATGACGGGACAATGGTAGTTGTCGACGGCGCAGACGATAAAATCGGTAAAGAAATCGATGTGAACATATTAAAATTCCATCAAACATCCTCCGGAAGGATGATCTTCGCGGAGGTGTCTGGAGTTAAAAAGCGTAACTCAAAGAGGGCTATTCGTCAGAGGAAGACGACGATTGAGGCGTAGTCTGAGCAGGTGGAATTGTAACCATTGACGAGTCGCTAAAGCCCCACTTGTCGGTAACAGTGACGGTTATAGTACCTTCAGTGCCCTTAGCCGTATAGTTCGGCGTGAAACTTGTACTGCTTCCTACTTTGCCACGAGCAACTTCAGCGCCAGCGGCAGTGGTGAGCACATATGTACCGCCATTAAGCACTTCGCTACCAGTGGCAGTGACGGAAATGGTCTTGCTGCTTGCGCTATAAGAGGCGCCTACATGTGGAGCGACGTAGCTACAATCATCTGAGTTTTCTTTATCGTAACCATCTGGAACGTTGTAAACATCCTTTTTTGTCATCGGATCTGTGACTTTGGTTATTTCCACGGACTCGATATAGTCTGGATTAGTACAAGAGGCAGCTAGTTTGTGATTATAACGATTAAATTGAAGTGTTTCTTTAGTAACACCTGAGGTTTTTTCGTTATACCAAGATGGCCAGATATCAGTAACCCCGTTAACCGTCATAGTATGCATCCCTGCTGGTTGATATAGTTGATCTCCGTAAGCCCATTTACCATCCGGTCCATAAACATTCTTATGAACTGATTCCATATAGTCGTTCACAACCCGGCGGACAATGCTGTTATCTGAGTTCCATAGGCCAGAGCCATCGTGTTTGCCGTTCCAAACAGCTGTAGCGATGCGCGAAGAGTATGAAACCATGAGCGAGTCTTTAGTGACGGCAGAGTTAGCCGTAGTGGTTGTGCCCGTCTTAGATGCGGTTTCCACGCCAGGGACGATGAAGCCGTAGGAATACGATTGAGCACCGAACGCAAGTTGAGAGCGGGCTACGGCGTCATGAAGAATGCTCCAAATCATATACGCGACTTGCTCGTCTACTACACGTTCTCCAGCCGAATCTTTCCATGATTCAAGGACGTCACCGGCACTGTTCTTAACTTCTAGAACGTAAGCGAGCTCTTTGAATGACCCGCCTCGGGCAAGGGTAGCATAAGTATTCGCATGTTCGATAAGGCGGACTCGGCAACCGGAACCAATAGCGATAGAGAGGCCAGCAGAGGCTGGGTCTTCAGCGCAATAGCTAACGTCGCCTAATTTATGGAGGATGTCGAGAGAGTTCTGGATGCCATTGATATAGAGAGCTTTAACGGCCGGGATATTAAGCGAATTCGAAAGCTCTTGGCGAATGGTTTTATTGCCGTAGAAAATGCCAGTGTAATTACGAAGCATGCAAGAACCACGATAACCGTTGCAATAAATAGAATCGATATTCTCATCACGAAGGATGGTACCTGGTCCGTAGTTCATACCTTCGCGTTGCATGAAGAGCGGAGTGTAGTCGAGAACAGGTTTGATTGACGACCCAGGCTCGACAAGAGATGTTGCCGCGTTGAAAGAACCATATTCGGCATTATTGAAATCAACTGAACCGACCATGGCAATAACCTGAGATGTTTCGACGTCTACGGAAGCGAGCGCAATATTATCAGAACCGTTCCAATTAAACATGGACGCACCAGTTGCAACGGCAGCCTCGGCGGCCTGTTGCGCACGGTAATCCAGTGTAGTCTTGATAGTGAACCCACCGGAACGAAGAGTGGAATAACCATATTTCTCTTCTAGTTGCTCTTTGACTTCTAGGACGAAATGTGGAGCAAGCATGTTTTCATACTGGGAAGCTTCAGGTTTAATGGTGTCAAGAACAGCAACCTTCTTAGCTTCTTCCGCCTCTTCTTTCGTGATATAACCCATCTCGGCCATAAGCTGGATGGCATATTGTTGACGCTCAATCAAAGTCTCATTGCCGGCCGTATTATATGGGTTGTAGATTGCTGGATTATTTGGAATAGCAGCAAGGAGAGCGGCTTCAGCAATAGTGAGGTCTTTGGATGTTTTACCAAAGTAAGTCTGAGAGGCAGATTCAACACCATTACGGCGACCACCATATGGACTCTCGTTGAGATACATAGTGAGAATCTGTTCCTTGTCATACATTTTTTCAAGCTCAACGGCTAGAATAAGCTCTTTAATTTTGCGTGAAAGACCACCACGGTTCTCACTTTGAGCTTCATCAGCAAAGTATACTTGTTTGATTAACTGCTGGGTCAAAGTGGAGCCACCCTGAACCTGTTTGCCGGATGCAGTGGCAATAACTGCGCGCATAAGGCCAGAGAAATCGACGCCCGGGTGAGAATAGAAATTGCGATCCTCTAGAGCAATAGTGGCCCAACGAACATAATCAGACATTTCTTCTTGAGAGACGACGAGACGATAGTTTTCGGTACCGGTGTCCTCCCATAGAACTACCCCATTACGATCCAAGTAAGTATTAACGGTATCAGAAATGACGATATCATCAAGTTTAATATCTGCAATATCTTTCTTGTAATAAAGGAAGAGAGCGCCAACAGCGATAATGCCTAGTAACATGCAAGCAAGGACGAACTTAAAAAATCTTTTAACTCCTCGCCAAGAGAACCAGTAATGGAAAACTCGTTTCGGGCTAAGGTGGGCGAAGAATCTCTTAATCGGCTCTTTTGGAAGAGTTGCGAGATCTTCTGCACGACGACGCGCTTCGCGGTCGCGGCGCAGCTTACGTTTGTAACGGAGACGTTCGAAGAACCCCATGTTTTTGACATCGCGCTTGACTGCCTTTTTTCGCTCGACCTTCAATGCCTTTTTCTCGGGAATGGAAAGCTTGGCTGGCTTTTTTGCCTTGCTAGTTTTCTTGCTCTTAGTAGATTTGGAAGCCTTAGTAGACTTAGACTTTTTCTTATCCTCTTTTACCATATAGTATATTATAGCACACGTATATTAAAAAACGCGTATAAGCATAATTATTTTAAGCAAGTTGGATTTTGACCATAGCGGGGCGCAAAACTTCACCTTCGTAGAGGTACCCTGGGCGGAGAGTCTCGGCAATAGTTTCCTTGTCGCCTTCGCCTTCAGACATAACGGCTTCGTGGAACTCTGGATTAAACTCTGTGCCAGGCGCAGTTTCTATCTTAGTGAGGCCTAGGTTAGTGATAGACTTTTCAAAGCTCTTGGCTAATGGGCTAAGTTCTGGATAGGTCGCGATGGCGCGCTCGAGGTCGTCAAGCAGTGGAAGAAATTTTTCAACGGTAGCAAATTTTGCAAGCTTTCTAGCACTGTCGCGATCTTTTTCTACATTTTTGCGAAAGTTCTCGAAGTCAGCGCGAGTTCGCTGAAGGTCGTTCGTGAGCTCGGTAATTTTGATTAAATTTGGATCTGGAGCTTCATTAGGGTGAGCCTGTTTAGTTTCTGGAGTAGGGTTCGTTTCTTCAATATGTTGATGTGCTTTTTTCATAGACTAAAATCCTTTCTCGAGCATCTCGCCGGCTTGTCGGACGAGTGACATAACTTTTTGATAGTTTTGGCGCGTAGGGCCAAGGACCCCAATGTAGCTATTGTCGGAAAATGGCGAACGGAACTTAGATATAATTAGCGAGACTCCCGAGGATTTACCAATAGGGTTCTCTTTGCCAATGAAAATATTGAGCGGTTCGCCAGGAGCGGCTTCGCGGAGCCATGGCTCTAAATTATCAAGGAGCTTTGCGACAGCTTGAACACGACCAAGGTCGACAAATTCTGGCTGGGTAAGGAGACGAGAAATACCCGCAAGGTAGAGTTGATTCCCTATTGTACCAAGCCCCAAATTACCTGTGAGTTCTACAAGTGAATCTACGGCGGATTTAATTGTGGCTTCAGCGCTGGCCTGAGAAGAAACGCGGATTTCAAGAACATGAGCAGAACGGTTGACGCCACGTGGGGCCTCTAATCGTGGCAGGTCATAAGCTGGCGTTTCTGGCCTGGCTTCATGAGCTTCAGAATTTTCGACAAGCGAATTTACGTAGTAACGATACCCCGCATCGGTCGGGATACGCCCGGCAGATGTATGCGGCTGTGCGATCAGGCCAAAGCTTTCAAGCCGAGCCATTTCAGCACGTATAGTTGCAGATGAGACATCAAATAGTTTTGCTAACGTGACGCTCCCGACTGGGGTGGCGACTTCGGCATATTGCTCAATTATTGCAAAGAGTATTTCTTTCTGACGCTCGGTTAAATTCATGCCTACATTATAGTTAATTAGCAGTTAAGAGTCAAGAGTGCTAATAATTTGCCGTGTCCAAAAACCATGTCCTAGACTAGTAGTTGTTGTGGTATGATGGAAGTATGTACGACGAATTAACACAGAAAATCGCAATTATAAAGCAATGGCTAGGAACGGGCTCGATAAATATATTTGGCTTACCTATGTCCGGTAAAGATACGGTCGGGGTGAGGTTAGCAGAAGCTGTTGGCGGGAAATTTCTGTCTTCTGGACTAATTATTCGTGCGAATGAGGGGCTTACGCGTCAGCATTATACCGAAAAAGGAGAGTTGACGCCTACTGATGTGTTCTTTGATTGGGTTTTGCCATATTTTGATAAGCCAGAGCTCAAGGATTACCCCTTGATTCTATCTTCTATCGGCCGTTGGGCTGGCGAGGAAGATACGGTGATGGAGAGAGCGGCTGCATCTGGGCATCCTATAAAAGTTGCGGCGATCATGAATGTGTCTGAGGCCGATGTAATGGAGCGTTGGCAAAAAGCAGCTTCATTGAAAGATCGCGGAACGCGCTATGATGATGAAAAGCCTGAGGTGTTTCAAAAAAGGCTTGACGAATTCCGTACAAAAACTGCACCTGTGTTGCTTCATTATCGCGTGATGGGCCTGCTTATTGACGTAAACGCAGATGCGGAACGAGATACGGTGTTTGCTAATTTGATTAATAAATTATACGAATACGTTATCAACCACCCCGATAATGCAGTTACGCGTTAGTCGCGTTTAAGCATGACCGTAAAAGCATCTGATGGGATGTCGATTTTGCCAAAGCGTTTCATACGGGCTTTGCCGCGTTTCTGCTTGTCCAGAAGCTTAGCTTTGCGATCGCGGTCACCGGTGTGGATTTTGACGGTAACATCTTTGCGATAAGCACCGATGGTCTCTCTTGCAATGACACGAGCGCCAATGGCGGCCTGGAGAGCAACTTCGAAATTCTGTCGCGGAATAATGGTCTTGAGTTTTTTGGTGACATCACGGCCGATTGCATCAGCTTCGCTACGATGGCACATGACGGAGAGAGCGTCATTTTTATGGCCAGCAATGAGAAAGTCGACGCGTACGAGATCCTCGGCGCGATAGTCGGATAATTCGTAGTTAAATGAAGCATATCCAGACGTGATAGATTTAAGCTGATCATAAAAGTCCGTGAGGAGGTTCGCCATTGGAGCTTCGAAATCTATGACGGCACGCTCTTCAATATAGCTAAGGTTTTTCTGCAGTCCGCGTTTTTCGATGATAAGATTGAGAACTGAGCCAATCATGTTTTTTGGTAAAATAATTTCGCCCTTGACCCATGGTTCACGGATTTCTCGAACTTCAGAGATGTCCGGTAGGTCAGCTGCGGATTTAATTTCTAGTTCTGAGCCATCGTTCATGATAATTTGATAATTAGTAGACGGATTCGTTACAACAAGATCTAAATTAAATTCACGTTCCAAACGCTCACGAATGATATCCATGTGAAGTAGGCCCAGAAAACCAATACGAAGCCCAAATCCCAAGATAGGAGAATTCTCCGGCTCGAATTGGAGTGCAGAATCAGAGAGAGATAGTTTTTCTAGAGCTTCTTTGAGGGTTTTATAATCCTCGTTTGACACCGGGAAGAATCCAGCATACACAAACGGAAGAACGTTTTTGTAACCCGGAAGTGGAGTGGTAGCTGGAGAATGTTGTATTGTTACAGTGTCGCCGACTTTTGCCTCGCGTGTAGTCTTAAGGTTTGTTACGATGTAACCAATTTCACCTTCTTCAAGTGTTTCTTTTGGTTTCATTTCTGGTCTGAGCGTGCCAATCTCCAAAGCAAGCCCATTAGTCTGAGCCGCCATCATACGGATAGCGGCATTTTTATTGAGTTGTCCTTCAAAGATACGAACGTAAAGGACCACGCCACGATAGTCGTCGAAGTACGAATCGAAGATGAGCGCCTTGAGCTCGTTGCCTTGTTGCTTCGTAGGCGCAGGAGATTTTTCTATGATAGTATCTAGCACTTTTTCTACGTTGAGACCCGTCTTGGCAGATACTCCTATGATTTCATCCTCTTCACAGCCAAGGAGATTAATAATTTCTTTTTTTACTTTTTCAACATCGGCAGCTGGCAAGTCAATCTTATTGATAACTGGAATAATATAAAGGTCTTGCTCTAGAGCGAGATAAACATTTGCTAAGGTTTGAGCCTGAATGCCTTGAGTGGCGTCAACTACGAGAATAGCGGTTTCGACAGCCTGAAGTGAGCGTGATACTTCATAAGAGAAGTCTACATGCCCTGGAGTGTCAATGAGGTTTAGCTCGTAGCCCTTGTAATGCATCTGTACCGGGGTCAGCTTGATTGTGATACCTTTTTCCCTCTCAAGCTCCATAGAATCAAGGAGCTGGGCTTTCATCTCCCGTTTAGAGACCGTGCCAGTAATTTCCATCATGCGGTCAGCCAAAGTAGATTTACCATGATCGATATGAGCAATAATACAAAAATTGCGGATTTTACTGGAGTCCATATTATATATATTATAACATAAAATAGCTATTTGTGCTTCTTTAAGTGCTCTCGTGCCTTTGGCGTCACAACGCGGCCTTTTGGTGTGCGTTCCAGAAAACCAAGTTGCAATAAATATGGCTCGTAATATTCTTCGATAGTAGTAGCTTCGTCACCGGTAAGTGCGGCAATAGTTGATAGGCCAACCGGACGGTCGCCGTAGTTCTCAACCATGAGAGAGAGCATATTGCGATCGGCAGGATCCAGGCCATATTCGTCGATTTCCATCATTTTTAATGCAGAAGTTGTGAGCTTAGCATCAATTATACCGTCGCCGTTAACATCAGCATAATCACGAACGCGTTTAACAAGACGATTGGCAATACGCGGCGTGAGGCGACAACGCGTGGAGAGAAGCTCTACAGCATCGGGAGAAATGTCTTTACCAAGTATTGCGGCAGTACGAGTAATAATTTGACCGATTTCATTTTCTTTGTAATATTCAAGACGATGTATAATACCAAAACGATCACGAAGTGGGCCAGCGAGAGCACCGGTACGAGTGGTGGCACCGATGACTGTAAAACGAGGTAAATCGAGACGAACAGAACGGGCGGCGGGACCTTTGCCTATAACGATATCGAGCTTGTAATCTTCCATAGCAGAATACAAAATTTCTTCTACGACACGGCGTAGACGATGTATCTCGTCGATAAACAAAACATCGCCGTCTTGAAGATTAGTCAAAATACTTGCGAGATCGCCGGCACGTTCAATGGCGGGACCAGAAGTAACGCGTAGATTCGCGCCAAGCTCGTGCGCGATAACATTCGCCATGGTAGTTTTGCCGAGTCCAGGTGGACCGTATAGCAATACGTGATCCAAAGTGGAGCCATCGCCGCGTTTCTTAACCGCATCAATAGCGAGTTTAAGGTTGGTCTTTAGACGTTCTTGCCCGATGTATTCAGTGAAAGTTGCCGGTCGAAGTGACTTTTCAAAAACTTGCTCCTCTGAATCATCGTCGTGAGGATTAGTATCGACAATGCGCTTGGTACTTCTTTCAATGGCCATATGGAGAGATTATATCACAGTTCGGGTAAGAACGTGAGTCTATCAGATTATACGGCGCATGACAACTAAGTTTTCTATATGCGGGGTTTTAGGGAAGAAATTAAATGGCGCTATTCGTTCTATGATATATTTTTCTTCGAGAAGCTTTATGTCTCGTGCTTGAGTTGATGGATTGCAAGAGAGATAGATAATTGTTTCTGGGGTTTTTTTAAGTAATGCTTCGATTAATTGTCTATCGCAACCGGCGCGTGGCGGATCAAGAATGACGGTCAAATCGGGAGCAATGTATTCAAGAGCTTCTTCGCTTTTAGCGAGAATCGGAACTGCACTTGTGCCTCGACAATTGTTTTTAAGCTCTCGAAAGGCCGCTTCGTTGCTTTCAACAAGAGTTAGATTTTTGTCTCGCGCCACTGAAAGACCAATCGTCCCAACACCAGAGTATAAATCTAAGACCTTCGCGGTATCGATATAGTTCTTAATTTCTTTAAGTGCGAGTTCATAAACCGGTAGGTTAATTTGGAAGAATCCATTCGGCGAATACGTATAGGTTTGGCCTAGGATTGTGTCACTAAGGTTTTTAAAGGGTGGGTGTGGCTTGTGGTTCTCGAAAAGGCCGCCCGATACTGTTCCGTCGCTAGAAGCCCGAAGCAGCATAGATTGATATTTACGAGAGTCGTCGTGCTCTGCATTAAGTCCATCAACGATAGCCTTGGCAGACTCTAATATCTCTGGTTTTTCGATTGAGCTATCTTCGATTGGGAATTTTTGGTGCGACCCACGACTATGAAATGCGATATGTATCTTTTCGTCTTCTTTGGCCCAAAAAAGCGCGTATTCCATTTTATTGCGGTAGAACCACTCTTTTCCATCACTCCGCACCGATTCAACTTTGGTACCTTCTGGCACCATAACGTGTTCCTGTCTTAGTGATTCAACAACGAGCAAACGTTTCTGCCCTAGCTCATAATTGAAATCCATGATTTGCCACGGTGAAGTAGAGAGAAAGCAGGCGTCTTTTGGTTCAACACGATACTTGGATGGTTGCTCTATTTTCGTAGCAATACCTTCGAGGAAATGAGTCTTCTGTTTGGCAACTATTAGCTCAGAGATAGTTTCTCCTGGAAGAGCGTTCCATAAGAAAACTTTTTTGCCATCTTCGAGCGTGCCAATTCCCTGCCCGCCAGGGACTAAACTGTCAATCTTGATGTTTGTTTGAATTATCTTAGAAGATTTCACAGGGAAGATTATATCATGATGCGGGCAACTTTGCGACGCCGCACGGAAGGTAGTGTTTATATTTGACGATTTGAGCCATCGTCGATCTCTGAGCCACATTCATCTTCTTCTCGTTTCTTACTCGCTAGAAGTAAGAGGCCAGTAGTCGTGGCAATACCGGCTCCAACTATGGCAATAGTACCAAAAATACTAGTTGTGTTGTCCGAGTTGCTAATATTTGCGGCAGAGCTTACCGCTTCATCGAGTTCTTTATTTACACCAAGCGGTTGGACATTTGTTTCTTCTGAACTCTCGTCTTTGGTCTCATCTTCGGCGCCGATTGAATCGTTGTGTGCCGTCTGCTGAGCGGCAGCTGATTGGGCCCGAACAGGAACGGGACTACTTTGTTGATTACTCTGTTGCGGAGCGGCTGCTGGCTCTGGGTCTGGTGATTGTTGAGTGGTGCTGCCATCAACAAGACAACGAATTGGCTGCCCCATAGTTTTATCAACCAGGCCAATACCAGGCCAGACAACGCCGAGATCGCTACCAAAGTAGAGAAGGAAAGCTTGGTCACTATTGGTGCTAAATGCCGTGCTGCTCCAGTAAATACCAGACGTACCGCGATACATATAGCTAGAATCAGCAATGGATCCAGAATAAAGGAAGCTTGCTGGAGAGGCAATAAGCCCAGAGTAATCGGTGGTTGAACCACTATTAATGGCAACGTTTAAGTCATAAAAGTCACCATCAGTATTACTAACATTCCCCGTTGGAAGATGCCAACCACTCGGGCAAAGATCACCATCAGTATTGCCAGAAGATTTGCTTCTGGTACCTTGGCCAGCGGTAGCGGTATACCAGTTGTAGTAGATGCCATACTCGTCATAGGTGTGGTCGGTGGAGTCTGTGGTGTTGTCACCAATATTTATTTTGCTATATTTGACGATATCGTAATTGCTAGAACCGAACCCAGAGTTTGAAGCAGTGGCGCCTTGAGCTGCGGCCCAGAATCCAGAGGCGGGATTATTAGTAGCACTCTCCAGGTCAGCGACTGATTGAGTAGTGATAGCGGAAGACGAGAAGTCTAGACGCATATTCTGAGTCATCCAGCATTTACCGTCAGCAAGTTTGGCGACCGTATATTCTGTGCCGTCACGAATGTCTATTAGTATACCGGTTTGTCCGATACCAACCGAGGAGCAAATACTAGCAGTCATATCTTGCATAGTGTAATAACTGCCCTGTTTGGTTTTGCCGGCAGAGGCAAAGGCACTATCAAAGTTAATAGGTTTGGCGTTAGCAATCAGGGTAACGTTAACGGTGCCGATCGTGATAGTAGTGCTCTGGGTAGAGGTGGAGCCGAGAGTGGTTCCAGCTCCTGAGATGGACCAGTTGTCGAATTCATAGCCGGAAACAAGAGTCATGTTGATGGTATGGGTGGAGTTTTCTGCGAGAGAGATAGGGGTGCCGCCATCATATGTTACGCCATCAACCGTAACGCTAGCTACGCCAGTACCGAGAGAGAGGGAGAGAGAAGGAGTAGATTTCGCAACGCAGCGAACAGGCGCGCCGTCGTATTTATAATTAGCCGCTCCGCTCGCATAAACTACATCGTTATAGTCAGTATAAAAGACGGCTCCTCCGTCATTAGAATATGGCACGTTCCCCCAATAAACCGTGCACGAGTGAGTATATCTCCTAGCTGTGCCTCTATAATGTCCTGACATCAGAAAGTTATTTGGGTAAGAATGCCATAGATTGTCAATAGCAATATCTGTGTCTTCCGTTCCGTTGCCACCGATAGCTATGTCGAGATTAGAAAAGTCGCTAGATGAATCTCCTATGGATGGTAGGCGCCAACCGCTGGGGCAGATATCACCCGCCACCGCCCCATCTTCATAAACTCCGCTATAGGTTCCATTACCAGCCGTAGCGGTATACCAGTTGTACATAACTCCGTATGAGTACCAACGAGTATCCTGATTGTAGTTTGACGGGCTGGCCGTAGTACCGTTTAGATTACTGATCCCGAAGGATATTTGGTCAATGCAAGAAATACTAGAGTCAGTGCAAGTGCGATAATAGGGATTCACATACGCTTTATCGCCGGAAGCATTTTGGATGTTTGAAAGGACTATATCAGCGTCAATAAATGTATCTGTTGGGTTATTTGTATTGTTCTTCGTGATTGTTGTGTTTGGATCTGCGGGGTTAAGACGAAGATTCTCGATCATCCACCATTTGCCGTCAGCAAGCTTCGAAACCGCATAAACATTACCGTCGCGCGTATCTTCTAGTGCCGTGATAGTGACGCTAGGATTGGCGGATTCAAAAGCGGCGCTGTCAAAATCCTGGAGGGTATAAGCAGTATCTTTCGGGATCCAAATAGCGTAAAGAGTAAGAACATCTGAACCTGGATATGCTGGGGCGTCGATCGTTTCATTTGGGCCATAAATAGTAGAGATACCATCATTTGGCTGTGCTAAGGGGTCAGTGGACCAGCCAACGAAACCATAGCCTGGGCGAGCGTAGTTGGAAGCGTAGAGGTTGATAACATATCCCTCGTTTATATCATTGTGTGATTCGGTTGCCTCGCCGTCCGTGGCGCCATTACCATCGTAGACGATTGAGTATGGCAAACCCCAAACGGCATAAAGCGTAATCTCTCCACCGTTATCTGGGGCGGTGTAACTATCCCAGCCCCGATAAGTAAATGTCGCCGCGTTTGGGTCCTCGCTCCAACCGATGAATCTGTACCCTTCGCGATAGAAGGAGTTATAGTTAAGGCTTTCCGTCGCGCCACTTGTTATAATTTGGTCGGTCATTGTACCAGACGTTGCACCGTTACCGTCAAAGTGGATGATGTAGACATAATGCCAAATAGCGTAAAGAGTCTTAGTCTCTCCGTTCTCACCGGCTATGTTTAGAAGATCGGCTACCTTCGTATAGTCGGCGGTAGTAGCATTTTGATCTTCTGACCAACCTAGGAACTTGTGATTACTAGGTATTGATGGGACTTGATACTCGCCTGCAACAAGAGAACGGCTGCATGTCTGTATTGCTTCTGCGGTTTGCATAATATTATCGTCACCGTCTAGAGCATTAATGACGGCATAATAGCCATAATATTCTACCCCGCCGTCAGAATAAAAAGCAAATGTAGCGGTGTCGCCTGGGATATCTAGCACGACCGTAGTCATGGCGCTATAGCTACCATGATATGTTTGTAGTTGGCCAGCAGACATATCATGAGTGACGTTGCCCGTGTATTCTCCTTCAAAAACATAGAGCATATCCCAGCCATCTTCTGTACTGTAGGTAATTGTTGCGCGCAATTTGGAAGCTCCCGGAATAGTGATAACGTCTTTAGTGGCAAGATCGCTATCATAATTTCCATCGTTTACGCCAGAGTCATTAATATTCGAGGTGTGGGAATACCTTTCTATAGGCGCATAATCGTTGCGGCAATCATTATAGTAATAAAGTGTATTTGAGTTCGAATTATTGTCAAAACTCAACCCATTCCCTTTCATTTCTATGGCCATAAGCGGGCTTACTAAGTCCCACTGGGCATAAAGGGTGATAGCAGAGTCAGCCGTGACAAGGTCAGACACGAAAGCGCCGTCGCCGTAAGATATTCCTGAACCGTCCGGTTCTGTATTCCAGGCTATGAATCTATAGCCAGAGCCCGCGCCCAGCTGACGATAAAATCTGTTCGCATTTAGCTGTGTCGTGGCGCCAGTCCTGACGTATTGGTCAACCATTGCTCCGAACACTTGATCTTCAGTGTTAGGGTCGAAATGTATGCGATAGTTATTACCAACAAGGCAGCGGACGGTAGCACCAGAACCCGTCCCGATAGTGGCTGTGCCCGGGCCGATATAAGAGTAAGCTGTGTCGTAATAAGCGTTGATATGGAGCGTATAGGCATAACTGTTGCTTTGACGCGTGCTGCTCCAGTAATGGCTATCGACATTGTCGTGATAATTTATTCTGGCATAATATTCACTAAAGTATCTAGAGTGCATAAAGTTAGCTGGGGGATCGAGTAGCCCGGCGGCAGTATCGGTAGCGCCGGAATTTATGGCCGTATTCAGCATGAAGAAATCACCAGTCTCGCCGCCCGTAGGGAGTGACCAACCAGACGGGCAAAGATCGCCGTCGGCGGTAGCATCATTCGAATTATATACACCGTTGCCAGCCGTTGCAGTATACCAGGTATAATAAATGCCGCCTTCATCGTAAGTGTGACCGGAATGGTCAAGAGAATAATCGCCGATATTCATAGTGTTAAATTTCACAACATCATAACGGTCGGCATCATATCCTTCCCCTTTAAAGTTAGCTGATGCGGCTGGGTTTTGGTTGGCCGATGCTAAGAAGATGCTTGTTGGGTTATTCGTATTGCTGGTATTTATTTGGTCACCATAGAGGGACAAATCCAGGCGAAGGTTTTGGGTCATCCAGCATTTACCATCGCCAAGCTTAGCGATAGTATATGCCGTGCCATCACGAATGTCATATAATTCTAGCTCATCATTAATGTTTAGTGAAGAACAGCCGTTCCACCCTTGCATGGCCGGAATGACTTTGGCCGCAGCAGCAATGGTGCCGTCATTAGGTCCCACTTCATAGTAAGTTGTTCGTTTCTGTTCCTCGATAGAGCCAGATGTGGTAGACCAATTGTCAATCCCATAGCCCGCCTCTACGTTCATGATAATCCTATACGTTATCCCCTCGCCAAGAACAATGGTGTCATTATTTGCTAGAGTGCTGCCGTCTAGCATAATACTAGAAATACCAGTGCTATATGAAACTGTAATAGTGCGGGCTGGGACCCATACGGCATAGAGCACAACATCACCGGATAAGCCAAGATAAGATTCACCAGCTAAGTAGTCTGCAGTAGTAGCGTTTTGATCTTCTGACCAACCCGCAAAGACATAGTTGTCTTTAGTTGGTTCAGTAGCGCTGAGCGTGAAACCTTCATGAGGGTCAACCGTACCCGATTGACTCAATGGGGCGCCCAAACCACCATTGGCATCATATGTAATTGAAGCGGTGTCTGCCAACACACATTTGATGGAGCCAGGGCTAGCTCGATCTATATATGTTGATGCATATAAGTATTCTGTGCCATAATAAATTCGCATTTCTAAGACGAACATGTCTTTATGGCACTCCTCGGTCGACGACCAGTAATGCGCCATTTCGTTAAAATTATATATCCCACTGCCGCTGAAAGAGCCACTTATGGGAAAGTTAAATTCAGATTGTAAAGTAGTAAAAGTAATGGAGTTGGCGTTAACGAGGGCTTCGTACTCATTAATTGATGGCAAATCAATAGGGGAGGCCGCTTGAGTGTTGGGATAGGTGTCGGTAATTGGCAAACGCCATCCGTATGGGCATAGACTATCGGCAGAATTCTCGCCGTCCGGCAAATCACCACTATCGGCTACAACGGTTCCCACAGAGGCGGCGGCGAAATTATAGAGAGTGCCATATTTATTTCCGTAGGAATCAGTATCGGATCCGCTCGGAGAATTGTCATTAGTGATTGAAAGAATCCGCGGATAAATATAACTTTGGCTACCGGAATGGTTAATCCAATTTGATTCAAAATCGGATTTAGATACCGCGCTTGCTTTAACTATATTGGTGTTGGCGGCGTTAAGCTCATTAACCACAAGAGGTTCTGCGCCAAGATTGAGGTTGTCTTTTATCCAGCATGCCGTTTGAGAACCATCTGCAATCATTTTCCATTTAGTAACTGTGTATACTTGGTTATCGCGGATGTCGTAAAGTTCAATCTCGTCATCAACATTGAGCGAGGCGCAGTCGTTCCAGCTCTGTAAAGCCTGCATTATTTTTGCTGTCGCAGTGAGAGTAGCGTTACCGAGGCCGACAGTGTATGTAGTAGCTCTCTTTTGGCTAGCTATAGTGCCCGTCGTGGCCGACCAATTGTCTATAGTGTATCCATCATCAGTGTTCATGAATATAGGATAAGTCTGTCCTTCGCCGAGAATAATAGTATCGCCATTAGTTAAGGTATTATTGTCAACCACGACGCTAGATACTCCTAACCCATAAGCAATTGTGATAACGTGGCTATTGGTCCAAACAGCGTAATAGTTTTTAATCTCGCCAATGGCCCCAGTTGGATTGTCAAGCAGCTCATTCTCCATAGTATAGCTAGGTTCTGTCGCGTTAGGATTAGCGCTCCAACCGAGGAAGACATAGCCATCTCTTGTAGGCTCTTCGTAAATGCCGGTAGCTATTTGGTAGGAGCATTCTTCATAGCTGTCGCCGGTACTTAATGTGTTGCCATCAGCGTTTAGGGCGGTGACCACCGCATAATATCCATACCCATTACCATGTCCGCCGCCATCAGACCGGAAGGCAATGGTGATAGTATCGACGCCGTATACTACTCCCTCAATAACCGTAGCGGAGCCGCCGCCGAATTTATTACTAGCAAAAACCTTTTCAGCAGCATCATAATCGTTGTATGCAGTGTAGTCAGGGTGTGCACCATACCAGACGCTAGCCCAGTCAAAGCTAGCGGATTCGCCACCGTACGTAAGGCTAATATGAAGGCTTTTAGCTCCCGGAATTGTAATAACTTCAGTCTGATCGTAGCTGTTCTTGTAATTACCGGCACCATTTCCTTCGCTATAGTTCATATTTCTATTACCATCATCAAGAAGATTTGGGGTATGAGAATATTGTGGGGAAGTGCCAACAACTACAGACGCACAGGATGCTTGATAATAGACAGAGTTAAATGGCGTATTGTTTGTATAGGTGCCACCATTAGCATACATATTATAGGTTAGCGCATCTGAGACATTCTTCCAGACAGCATAAAGGGTGGCTGCGTTATATATTGTCGCGTCAAGCGGATAGTTACCGTCTGGGTAGTAAGTTGCCGTGGTAGCATTCTGGTCTTCTGACCAACCTAAGAAATTATACCCAGAGCGTTGGGGTATGGCGCTGGATAAGACCAAGTTAACTCCAGAAACTCCTGTAGTCTGCGGGTTTGGATCTGGCATATTTGTTACTTCATCGTCTCCAGCATTTGCATCAAAAGCGACACTATAGGCAGCCTCATTCGCCACCGCCGTAAGGGTAAAGGTCTTGTTGTAAGTACCAGCAGGAGTGTCGATGTCGGTCTTAACACCAAAGGTAAGATTGTATTCGTTAGTTTGAGGATCGGTCTCGGTAGTAGTGTCTAGGATGTCACC
>JAFZQB010000004.1 GCA_017552385.1 Candidatus Saccharimonadota bacterium | reverse complement strand
GGTGGGTTTCGCGATTTTCGATGGAGACGGTAATGGTCTTGTCACGTTTATCGGAGGAAACGATCCCGACTAATGTGTGTGCCATAATTAGAACTCCTCTTTCTTAATAATTTTTGTACGAACCGGAAGTTTGTGGCCAGCTAGGCGAAGAGCTTCTTTAGCTTGCTCGTCGGTAACATCGGCGATCTCGAACATAACGGTGCCAGCTTTAACCTTGGCAACGAAATATTGAGGTTCACCTTTACCACTACCCATTTTCACATCGAGTGGTTTTTTAGTAACCGGTGTGTGTGGGAAAATGCGAATCCAGATTTTACCACCACGCTTGATGTAGCGGGTGATAGCCTGACGGGCGGCCTCGATTTGGCGAGAGTTGATACGCTCGTTATCGAGGGACATCAAGCCGTAGTCACCAAAGGCGACAGTATTGCAACGAGTTGCAACACCTTCGTTTTTGCCTTTGCGGACTTTGCGGTGAGTTGTTTTCTTAGGTAGAAGTAGTGCCATAATTATTTCTCCCCTTTGTAAATCCAAACCTTAACACCGACGATACCGGCGATGGTTTGAGCGTGATGGCAGTAGAAATCGATGTCGGCGCGGAGAGTATGTAGAGGCACGGAGCCTTCAATAAACTTCTCGCGGCGGGACATTTCTGCGCCGTTCAAACGGCCAGATACTTCAATACGAACACCTTGTGCGCCAGCGGACATCGTAGATTGGCAGGCCATCTTGACGGCGCGGCGGAAGTTCATGCGTTTGCCAAGTTGGAAGCCGATGTTTTCGGCGACGAGCTTAGCATTGAGTTCTGGTTTCTTAACTTCTTCAACGTTGATGCGAATTGGGCCAGAGATAAGTTTCTCGAGGTCTTTCTTCATCTCGTTGATCCCAGCGCCTTGTTTGCCGATGACAGCACCAGCTTTGGCGGTAAGAATCGTAATAGTAGTGAGATTAGCAGAACGTTCGATGTTAACTTTGGCGATGGTCGGGCGGGTCTTGAAGCGATCCTCGACATATTCGCGGATTTTAATGTCCTCAATCAGCCAGTTTTTGAAGTCGGTCTTACGAGAATACCATTTGGACGACCAATCTTTGCTGACTTGGAGACGATAGGAAATTGGGTTAACTTTTTGTCCCATTACTTTTTCTCCTTATCTTCTTTTTTAGTGTCAGCTTTCTTGTCTGACTCTGCTTTGGCTTTCTTCTCTTTTTCTTCTCCGGCGACTTCGACGAAGATGTTGGAAGAAACTTTTTCAAATGGAAGGGCGCGTCCGCGAGAAGCCGGAACATAGCGGCGAATGCGGGTGCCTGCGGTAACGGAGATGCGAGCGATGCGAACGGTCTTAGTATCAATAGAAGCATTGGTATTAAGAAGGTTAGCGTTTGCAGACTCGACGGCTTTGAGAACGGCGCGGGCAGCGCGGCGTGGGGTGTGTTCAAGGATAACGATAGCATCGGAAACGTAGCGATCGCGAACGAGTGCTGCGACGACGCTAGTTTTGCGAGGCATAGAGTCGACACCCTTGATGTAGGCGTGGGCGAATACGGTAGACATTAGGCTCCTTCCTTCCCAGCGGCAGCAGCTGCTTCAGCAGCTTTTTTACCACCATGGCGCTTAAATTTACGGGTAGGGGCAAACTCTCCGAGTTTATGGCCGACCATGTTTTCTGATATAAGAACTGGGACGTGAGTCTTACCGTTGTGAACGGCAATAGTGCGTCCAACCATTTCTGGTGAGATGGTGGATTGGCGAGCCCAAGTCTTAATCACGGTTCGGTCTTCGAGGGAGAGGGCCTTAATTTTCTTTTCTAGCTTGTAGTCCACGAAAGGACCTTTTTTCAAACTACGAGACATTATTTCCTCTTTCCTTCGTGACGACTACGCACGATCATTTTATTAGTTTTCTTATTATGACGAGTACGGTAACCCAAGGTGAGCTGACCCCACGGAGTGCGAGGAGCTTTGCCGGAGCCGTGACGACCGCCGTCACCACCACCGTGTGGGTGGTCGGTAGCGTTCATAACGACACCACGGACAGTTGGGCGGATGCCCTTGCGGCGGTTGCGGCCAGCGGCGCCTTTCTTAACGTTCTGATGCTGGACGTTGCCAACTGTGCCGATGCTGGCTTCGCAAGTTTCGAGGACTTTGCGAACTTCACCAGAAGGCATGCGGAGGGTGGCGTAGCCGTCTTCGCGAGCCATGAGTTGAGCGGAAGAGCCAGCAGCTCGAACCATCTGGGCGCCTTTGCCTGGGGTAAGTTCAATGCCATAGACGAAGGTACCGACTGGAATCTTGGCGAGTGGGAGGCGGTTAGAAGTTTCTACCGCGGCATTTTCGCCAGTTTCGAAGGTCGAACCTTTGGTCATTTCGGTGTTAGCGATTACATAGTAGTAGTTACCATCTTGATCTTTGACGCGAGCGATACGTGCCGAGCGGTTTGGATCGTACTCAATCTCTTCGACGGCAAGCTTGAGGCCATCTGGAAGATTATGAGTAAGTAAACGGTAGTGGCGCTTGACGCCGCCGCCACGATGGCGGACAGTGATGCGGCCTTGGTTGTTCTTGCCGGCCTGTTGTTTCTTGGCGAGAGTCAAAGACTTCAAAGGCTTTTTGGTCGTGATTTGATCAAAATCCTGGGTTGTCTTTTGGCGCTGCGCCGGAGTGGTCGGGCGGTAAGCTTTAATAGACATTATTTATTCTCCTTGTCTGCTTTCTTGTCGGCTTTAGCAGTCTTCTTGACGGCTTTAGCTTCCTTTGCGCTGACTTTTTTATTCTCTTTTTTGTCCTCAGGGGACTCAAAGACCTTAATAGAATTCCCCTCGGCGAGTGTTACGTAGGCAAGCTTTCTGTTGCGGCGGAAGGCCGTGCCTGGATAAGCGTGTTTGCCACGGGAGAAGCGGCACTTCTTGCCCTTGCGGGTAAGGATACGAACATCGGTAACTTTGACATTATAGTCTTTTTCAACGCGAGCTTTGACGGCTTGCTTTGAAGTTTCTTCGGTGACGAAGAAGGCATAAGTGTGCTTAGCTTGTTCGAGATAAGTTTTCTCGGTTGCGCGAGGTTGGAGGAGGTTAAGGACGATTTTGCTGCCCTTGGATTCCTTTTTGGCCTTCTTGTCGGCTTTGTCAGCCTTAACGGTAGTTTTGACAGTAGTATCTTTGGCCATAATTATTTCTCCTTCCCTTCTGCCTTAGTTTCGCCAAGAAGCCAAGCTTCGATTTCTGGGAGAGATTTTTCTGTGATGACGATTTGGTCGGCGCTGAGAATATCGAAGACGTTTAGATAGGTTGGGCGGACAACTTTAACATTGTTAAGGTTGTTGGTTGCACGATTAACTAGCTCGTCTTTGACAGAAACAACTAGAAGGACACAACCTTCGTTATCGATTTTGTTCTTTGCGAACATTTCGAGAGTTTCTTTGGTCTTACCTTTTGGACAAGAGAAAGTATCAATAACGGTAATTTTCTTGTCTTTGTTCTGCAAGCTAAGAGCTTGGCGGACGGCGAGTTTCTTAGAACCTTTAGCGATCTTCTTAGTGAAGTTCTCTTCACCGGTGCGACCGAAAGCTACGCCACCATGGCGCCAGATTGGGTTGCGAGTGGAGCCGAAGCGAGCACGACCAGTGCCTTTTTGCTTCCAAGGCTTCTTGCCACCACCGCGGACTTCACCACGCTTTAAAGTTTTAGCGTGAGAAGAGCGAGAGTTTGCAAGATAGGAATCATAGGCGAGTTTCAGGAGTTCGTGGTTCTCTACTTCAAGTTTAAAGATTTCTTTGTTGAGTTTAACTGTATCGGCCATATTATTCCTTTCCCTCGATAGTGAGATTACCCTGCTTTGGACCTGGGACTGCGCCCTTGAGACCTAAGAGGTTGTTTTCTTTGTCGATATAGGCGACAACGAGGTTCTTGACGGTCACTTGATCATGACCCATGCGACCTGGCATGCGCTTGCCCTTGAAGACTTTTTGTGGGTACATCGAGCCGATAGAACCGACTTTTCTGATATCGCCTTTGAAGCCGTGGGTGTTGCGGGATTCCTGGAAGTTCCAGCGCTTCACTGTACCAGCGAAGCCTTTACCCTTAGAGATGCCAGTAACGGCAACTTTGTCACCGAGCTCAAACGATTCGACAGTAACAGTGTCACCGAGTTTGACCTCGGGGAGAGTGTCGAAGCGGAACTCTTTAAGAACTTTAGGGTTGATGTTTTCTCCAGCCTTTTTGACGTGGCCGGAAACCGACTTGCTCAGATTCTTACCCTTACCAAACCCGAGCTGCACAGCGTTATAACCATCGGTTTCGACGGTTTTAATCTGAGTCACTGTGGCTGGGCCGGCTTGGACGATGGTGACTGGAGTCACAACACCATCTTCACCGATGATTTGGGTCATACCAACTTTGGTGCCGAGAATGACTTTCATTCTTTCCTTTCCCTTATTTTTTACATTATTAAATCTAGACTTTTAGGCGGTATCCCTGTTGCAGGACCTACCTTTGCGTCTAGGTATAGAAATACGTGTACCATTATACTACACTCTTCAAGAGAATACAAGAGGTGATTTTGAATAAAATTTGGCAAGAAAAACGCCCCGCTGGGATGCGGGGCAAAAAGGAGTAGTTTAGGACTCTTCGAGTGCAGCAATGAGAGCTTTGGCGGCCTGGATGGCCTTATCTTTGGCAGCCTTTTTGGCTTCGTCGATCTGCCGTCTGGCTTTGCTGTCGCGCGCTCCTTCGTCGACGTCTTTTTCGAGGTGAACCGAATGGTTGTGGTCGATCGTGATCTGGCCAATGGCGGTTTCGAGTGTCGAGAGGGCGCCTGCTACGGAGTTGTTGAACGTAGTCCATTGGGATGTCAGTTGATTTTTGAAGTTGTTGCCGCGATCGATGATATCCGTGTAGATAGAACTCATGGGGGACCACTCCTTTACAATGTACTATCTTATTATTATATCATAAAACACTTATTTTTGCAAGATGGGAGCCTAAAAATGAAAATACTAAAAAGCCCCGTCCTTTTGTGGACGGGGTGGAGAACAATGTTATGATTTTTTACCTAATACAGCAGGCAACAAGAACTGTACTTCGCGAGTGAGGTCTCTGATTGCTTCCTGATAAGACTCAATTATAGCTAGGTCGCACATAATCTTCTCGAGGTCGGGTTTTTTCTCTTTGTCAGGAAGTTTTTCACTGATTTGCGGTAGAAAGTCACGAACCGCAGCTAAGAGCCCGAAGTCGGTGGCAATATCACCGTTCTTTAGCTCATCGTTGAGCGTTTTGCACGAGTCATTGATACGTGTGAGCACCATTTCGGGATCTTCGTAATCGCAAAGGAAGATAAAAGCAAAGCCTTCGTTATGAAAAAGCTTCTCGAGCGTGTTTGCGACCGCCCTGGGGATGTTGATATGACGGTTGTCTCTGTAGATCTTGTCGGTTACCGTTGAAAATGGATACTTGCCATCGAGGTGTTCGGTGAGATGATAGTACTTGTCGAGACTAGCAGCTTCGTGTTCGTAGATGATTGCGCTGCCGTCATACGGGAAAAGATGACCGAATGCATACTGATCAATGTATTTTTTTCTTGGCTTTTGGTCTCTAATGCCCAGGATTGCGACAATGAGATGTTTGTCTTTGATGCTGAGCGTCTTCTCCCCTTCTTCGTATGAGACGTCAAAAAGGTCGCTCGCGAAACGGACGAATGGGTCGAGCTTGTGTAACATGTTCCCCCTCCTTTAATGTTCAATACAAATCCTAAATAGGGTTATATCTTTTATATTATATAATAAAATGCTTATATTTGCAAGAGATATGAAAAACCCCGTTCTACTTATTTCGAACGGGGTGTGTGTACTTTTGATCCCTGCAGGATCGGGATGAAGCGTAAGCTGATAGCCTATAGCTGGTTGGAGCTTTGACGAATGAAACGTCGTAAGCTAGCCTCTAGCTGGCGGGAGCTTTGACGATCATAGGCGCCTCTCTGTCGTTAGCTTCATGCACACTACCTTTCTTATAGCAGGCCGGAAAATATTCAGTTGTATCCGGGGAGGGATAACCTCTTATTTGGGTTGTTCCGGCATGCTGTGATCTAGGGGTTAAAGAAGGGGTTGCTAGGTGAATCCTGAAAAGTATTTCACGCAGGAATCCTCCTTGGGTCTAGATCTGATTATCAATGAGCGTCGCTAAGTGAACCCGGTTGTAAACATCCGATCGTGTTCTCCTTTTGCGAAGATTTAACCGTTCGACCTACCATCGGCGAACGACTATCTTTTTATTATAGCACAGACGAATTAATAAGTCAATAGGTTTTTTGGACTTTTTTATAAGATAAGAAAAGGTCGATTCTCCCCTGTTAAATATAAAAACAGCCCCGCGGGGCTGATAAGAGGCCATTGCGGGGCGAGATAAAATAGCTGGACGTCGTATTAGAATCGGAGATTGAACTTGTGGTGGCCGAGAACGCGGCCTTCATCTTCATATTGTCTAATAGTGGCTCTACTGAGAGTGTATCTATCGGTTACGAAGAGCGATTTCCCAGCAAAGTCAGGCATATGTTCGGAGACATCCGTGGCGGCTACTCCTCTGTAGGGATAGTCTCGCTGTTCGTTCAGGGCATTAGCGAACTCACAGATCATCTCTCGGTTCTGAGACAAAGCGATTACCTTAGTGTGGCTAAGGTAACGGTTCTCGTCGGGTTCTGCGGGGTTGTCCCGCACCGTCACGTAGACTACGGCGTACCAAGTGCTATCATCAGTAAGTTGCTTCATATTTATCACCTCCTCTAAATATGATTGTATTATTATAACATATTGTTCTTTAAAAGGCAAAAGAAAAGCCCCGCGATGAGTCGCGAGGCGGTGGTTTAGTTGCTCTATATAGCGGCGATTATAATTTTCGAAGGATTAAAAACCGCATTTGGGTATAGAGTTTTTCAGTACTTAATTTAGGGTAGGTGGTACGGAGATTGATGATATCAGTGGCTGCTGGAAACCCTAAGTGGGTGGTGCAGAAGGCCCATACCATGCTCTCCTCGAGAAACTGTTCCCTATTGTTGATATTCCGATCGCGAATGGTTTCCAGTTCCTTAAACTCACTGTTTTTATCGAAAAGAGGGCTGTAATAAACTCGATTAACAAGGTAGCGAAGGTAGCAAATGGGGCGACTATATCTGATGGAGTACTTGAGGCTATCCCAGATTTCATAGAGCCCAGTGATGCCGATAGGACACGAATCATTGAAATAGTCACCGACAGAATCACCGAGAAGAGGAGGGTCTTTTTTCTTTCTCATAAACAAGCTCCTTTTTGTAGTTTTTCGAGAGTAATGTGTAAAAGTGCCGTTATGCTAAACCTTGTATTATGATAACATAATTTTGCGTTAAATGCAAGAAAAGCCCCGCTTGGCGGGGCGAAGTAAGGTGCGGTTTATCCTGGTACGATTCCGTTGTTATCTCTTTTCTGTTCTGGTCTTTCTGCTGTTTTTTGTACTGGCTCTTCTATGGTTTTCTGTGCGGCTTCCTCTTCTGGTTCAGTTTGATGCTGATTGATGATGAGGAGTGCACCTTCTCTGTACATTTCCCAGTAGTATTTGAGAAGTGTAAAAAATGGGATACACAAACTAACGAGCGCAAGGATTAAAAGAACTGCAGACCATGCGTCGCCTTTGCTGCCGTTTGTGCCTCCAAGGTATGCAAGCAGAAGCCCAAGTGGAGTGCAAACCGCGAACCATACTATGGATGTGAATGCGTCAATTGGGCCATTCCAAACGAGTGTTTTGTCGATATGCTGCTTTTTCATGTGCTCACCCCTGTTTTTTATTCACATCGAAGATGTGTTATTATATTATACCATGTTTTATTCTTTTTGCAATAAAAGAACCCCGCGGGGCGGGGTTAAAGAGATGTGGCCGAGGTTGACCCTAGAGGTCTTTGACCGCGATGATACGGGCTCTGAGGGCAGTATCTCTGCTGGCGTCGGCAGGTGCATGGCCGAAGCTTTCAGAACCGTAGTCGTCGAACATCTTGTCGTAGAGGGCAAAGGCGTGAACGATATTACGTTTAGGGTTTTTGTCCGAACTCCAGAACAGCTTTCGAAAATCGACATGATCGATTTCCGGGCACCGGTGGTAGCCGTCAAGACAAAGTTCGAGATCTACACCGGTTTTGTCGCTGGGATCGATTTTCCGAACAATACGTTCGGAAATACCAAATAGTTCGGAGATTGTAGGCAGGCGCCAGCCATTCGGAATAAGAAATTCTCGCTCTACTTTGAGAGCCTGCCTGTAAGAAAAGAAATTTCTTTCTCCCAACGCGAAGATACTGTTTACGATGACATCTGATGGAGCGATAAGGATTTTGTGTACAGAATCTCTGGCACCGTTTTTCTCCCAGGAATCAAAGTCGATTTTTGCGCGCATTAAAGAACTCCCCCCTCCTACTTTTTATTATATCATAAAATGCTTATTTTGCAAGAAAATGCCCCGCTTTCTAGCGGGGCGATAGATTGGTCTCAGATAGCAGAGTTATCGGGTGATGTTGAAACTTCGAGGTAGATAGGGCCGTTGTCGGGAAGCGCTCCAATTGTGTCGCCGTAAAGATCTTTTCCGTGATAAAAGGCAAAAAGTAGCGTTGCTACCAAACATACAATCCAAAAATTTCTTGCGAATCTATCATGTTCTGCATGGCGCATTCTAATGAGGACTAAAATGAGCACAATGGTCATTGCGATAAGGGCACTAAACGTGGCCCAACCGGAGATCCACGAAACTATGGTTTCTTTTGTTAACATGTAATTTCCTCCCTTAATTACCGTTTTTATAATGATGAAGCTCTTTTCCTCCGAGCTCTTTGGCTGTGGCATAGAGAGTGTTGCGACGAATGAGCCACTGCTTAGCACGGTTCATGTTATTATACTGCGAGATGAGATTATCGATTTCTTCAGAATCATCGTTTTGGCCGAAAAACCCGAATTCTCGTGCTGCTTGGACGAGTGCACGAGTTCTGTTGCTGATAGCGTAGAGCTGCCTAAATATGCGATCAGCCTCGGACATTGTGATGTCTTGGAACATGTAGGTTCTGCTGAGTACTTCGATTCTGAAATCTACGGGTGTAGTATCTTCTTTGCCGTTGATGGGAACTTTTAGGTTGGTATATTCATAGTTATTAGCGCTGGCATAAATCTTTGCGCGCTTTTCGGGGGCGGGTATATGAAGTATAATTGCAATAATCACGATGACGACTAGCGCCAGTCTGAAGACAGATTTGACGGTGAAGTACCCTCCTTTTCGTTTCGTTTCCATTTTATATCCCCTCCTTAAAAATGTTTGAAGAGCCAATCTATGTAAAGGTGCTGGGATGATCCCCAGTAACCAGAGAATGATTACCTTTCTATTATAACATAAGTTGTATGATTAGTCAATAAAAAGCCCCGCTAGGCTTTCGCTTTGCGGGGTGGTTGATTGAGCTGAGCGGGGTTTAGAATATTGGTTTTTCGCTTACTATCTTGTCTCCATCAGGTTCCTTAAGTAGGGCTGTGACGGTTTCGCAGATTATTAGGTTTTGCTTTTCTCGAGGCATATTCTTGAATTCTTCTAGCATTGCCTCCATCTCTGCGGGCGTCGTGTCCGGGTCGATAAGACCGAGCGATCGTCTCACGTAGATGGTGGTTGCGGGTTCGGCGCGAAGGCTATTGAGGTAAGTGTAAAACCGTTCTATATCCTCGGGATAGATGAAACGGTAGGTAGAGTTTTGAAATTCATTAATGCGCACGGCAACAATAAAGTCGCGTTGCTCTGTCTTGGCGTTGGACGTAGTGTATGCTGTCTTAGTATCTGGGTCGTAGGCAAAAGTAATGTATGGTCCGGACACATTTTTCAGGTGATCCTCTGCGTTTTTTTCGGACCAGTGCCATCCAAAGGCATCAACATGGGCGACGGTGCTTGTCTTCTTGAAACCGAAGGCGCAGATTACGACAACCATCACGAGGACGATTAATACCACTCTGGCTAACCATCTGATAGAAAAGTTTTCTTTCCGCTGTTTCTTCATTTTATTCCCCTCCTTAAAATGTTTGAAGAGCCAATCTATGTAAAGGTGCTGGGATGATCCCCAGTAACCGGATAATGGTTACGCTTTAATTATAGCATAAGTAGCATGAAAAGTCAAGGAAAGACTCCTTAAAAAACCAGCACTTTCGTGCTGGGATAGGAGTCATCCGGTTATGATCTTCTCATGACAGTCGACGAAGCGGTAGTTTTTGAAGTCCCCTTTTGTCACGATAATTGTGTATACTCTTTCGTCGATTTTGATTCCTGGGAATGCGACGCTATCTGGATTTTCTTGCATTGTTTCAAAGTCTGATGGGGTGATAATCCCGGATAGGCAGAAGACTACTGCAAGTCGTGGCGATACCTGGATATTGCAAGGCATGGACTCAGCTAAGTGTTTCTTCATTTCGTTGACAAACCAGCTCCCTGGTTTGCATGCTCGCAGAATTAAGGGGCGATTATGATCATCTCTTTCATTTCCCTCTTCGACGGAATACCCAGCGGTTCCATTGCAGAGCCCCGTCATATCGTCGCTAACGGCCCAATCCCCACAGTAAAGATGAGTTCCACAGCTTTCGTAGAACTTAAAAAAACTCGGCATACTGTAGCGTGCTTTTTGTTGTTTTTCCATAACAATACTCCTCTCAATGTACTACCGGTGCGCAAAAATAGAGCGGCGGTTATCTTATATTATATCATAATCTCTATATTCAGTCAAAGAAGTACCCCGCGCGGGGCGGGGTGAAGAATCAACAAAAGAGCTGTACGAGCGCTAGAATAAACCAGAGGACTGCTAAGATCATCCAAAAGATGCTCCATCCTTTCGATTCGCTTAAAACGCTAATACTGAATAGAGCGGGGACCAACATGGCGGAAGCGGCGTAGTAAATTGGTGTGTGATAATTGTTCATTAATACAGCAACAATTGCGATGGCCGCGAAAAAATAACTGATCATGCGACAAATGGGGATTCTATTGCTTTCATCAAACATGGTACATCCTCCTTCTTAAGGTACAATATATAGTATATTTTTGATTATAACATATTTATGTTTTTTGGCAAGGAAAACCCCGCTTGGGCGGGGTGAAAAATGGGAGTGCTTCAGTTATCCGATGGCTCGAGAAAGTGTTTTATAAGTAGCTTTCTGAGCTGCACCCAGGTTTTGGGTTCATGTTGACGGATTAATTCGGTGGCGGCTCTCTTGACTTTGGCGACGGCTGTGTCCGTGGTGAGGCGATTGGAAGATACTATAGAAGTTAGGTCACAAGTCCCTTTCATGAGATGGTTTTTGCTGTTTTCGCCGCGCCATGCATAATCTATGACCGTATCGAGGTCCAGTAGGTAATAGACATAGTGTGTACGTTCTGCATCAAGGCAGCAGAGGCCGTGTGTTTTGATTGTATCAGTGGTCATAGAGATAAGAATTGGGAGCTTGCTGGCTCTTTCCGTACGTATGATTTTGTCCTTGGTTTGTTCCAATTTGGATTTGGCGTTCTGAAGTCGCTTCTCATGGTTGGCAATTTTTGCCGTGAGCGTATCGATAGAGTCTTTTTTTCTCTGGTATCGTTTTGCTCTCTCTCCGCATATTCTAGGGACGCTACTCGTACAAATCACTCCTTTTAAGATACTTAGCGGAAGGCTACTAGCATATTATACAATAAAACTGTGTATTCAGCAAGAAAAGACCACCCGTAAGGGTGGTCTAATCATAAATTGGCATCTTGCTAGTTTCCCGCTATCGCAGTATAATCGCCCCTACCAGGCTTGACTTCTGTGTTCGGAATGAGAACAGGTATTTCCCTGGCGGTATGGACACCAAATTGCGCGCTTCGCTTGGCTAAGCGAGCTGTTGGTTTCCATTAGATGCTATAGATTTTAATTGACTTCGGGGTTTGATATTAAATCAAGCTCCGATTGCTAGACTAAGTGCAAGACATAAAAAGGCGATGGACCGATTAGTACGCTTCGACTCCACACGTTGCCGTGCTTCCATCTTGCGCCTATCAACCAGATCTTCTTTCTGGGGTCTCATAGGGAATCCTTATCTTGAAGTGGGCTTCGCGCTTAATATGCTTTCAGCGCTTATCCCTTCCGAACATAGCTACTCGGCGATGCAGCAGGTGGCCACAACCGATACACTAGAGATTCGTCCATCTCGGTCCTCTCGTACTAGAGACAGATCTCCTCAAAATTCCTAACGATCATGCC
>JAFZQB010000003.1 GCA_017552385.1 Candidatus Saccharimonadota bacterium | reverse complement strand
TAGAGCTTTGAGATGGCTAGTGCCTATAGTGTCGTCTGTACCAGGATAGATAGTTTGGGCTAGATTATCATCAGTGATAGAAAGAGAACAAGTGGATGGAACGGTGATAGAAACATTAACTGTGCCAGAAGAGTCGGCAGAGGCGCGCTGAGAGGTTAGGATTGTGACAAATAATAAAGTAAAGGATAAAAGAATTCCTTCGCCTATTACGAACTTTTTCTTAGACATATTTTATATACCGCCTCCAATAGATATTAGAAATAGTTAAAGGTTGTTGTTTGTCTTTCCAGTTACTCTACTTATGGTTATAATAACTAGTTTCGAGAAAATTGTCAAGAAAACTTCTAATCAAAAACTATTGCCATTTCATCTCACTTATGTTAATCTAATATCAAGTAGTTTGTGGTGTACCTAAAGCCAAACATTCTAACGCGATGGAGGTCATTCGTAAATCGTTATGAGTAAAACAAAAACATCGGCTAGCTTGGGTTTGTTATTAGCATTTACTTTTTTATCCGGTATTGTTATTTCTAGTCCTCGCGCTGAGGCGGGTACTTCTGTTATTTCGAATATTACATTAGATATCCCGATCACTTGTGCTATTACCCCCACTGACCACACCCATTCTATATCAATAGAGCCTGGCCATGATGCCGTGATTGGTAGTTCTACTTTTACGGTAACTTGTAATGATGCAGCTGGCTATTCTGTATATGCGGTAGGTTATACTAACAACACTTATGGTGAGACTAACCTAGTTCATAATTCTAATAACAGCTTTGTGATTCCTACTGGTGCTAGTGCTTCTCCTACCGACTCTCAGTGGAACATGACCCTAGCTCCAGTGGCCGGGATTTATGCTCCAGAAGTTGTGAATGTGGCTAATGGCGACAACTTTACAGTTCCCCATGTTATTCCTAGCACTTATACTAAGGTGGTTTATCGTGAGGAAAGCACGGATATTAATACTGATGATTACACAGCTGTAGGATCTTCCTTTACAGCTCAATACAATTTGCATGTCAGTAGCAACCAGGCGGCTGGACTTTATACTGGCAAAGTGAAGTATACGTTGGTGCATCCGAATACTGCTGTGGCTTATCCTGACCATACTGTGACCCTTTCCCTTGGTGCTGGTATTGCTAGCATTACAATTGATGGCGTTAGCTATAGTGATGGCGATACGCTTTCTCTTTATGAGAATTCGACTTATGCGATTAGTGCGGCTCTTGAATCTAATTATGAGTTCGATAGTTGGTCAGTTTCTGGTTCTGGAACGACTATTGGCTCTACCTCAGCCCAGAATACCACCATCACTGTTGGCACAACCGACTTTTCTTTGGCTGTAAGTGCAAGAACAATGCAAGTAACGTTCGACGATGCATATGCTGCAGCAGGAAAAACAAAACTCAACGGCTATTACAAGATGCAGGACATGAATGATGGGATATGCTCTACTGTTACCGGGAACCAAACTGGCACCCTTATAGACACCCGTGATGGTTCTACGTATACTGTCGCTAAGCTGGTTGATAACGCTAGTAACCCTACCTATAGCAAGTGCTGGATGACTCAGAACCTACGCTTAGACTTTTCTTCTTCTATCCTCGCGGGTAAAACCGTTGCTACTCTCCAATCTGCTACCAATAATCCAGCCTCTGGGTTCTGGGCTGCAGCTAAAGGCGCAGCGGCGTCGAATCAAGGTTTCAACAGCTCCGATATTGATACCGTCAAATACAGCAAGGTCAACATTGGCGACAATACGAAAGACTCCACCAACCATGCTTATAATGACTATGGCATCTATTACAACTGGTACACAGCTACCGCTGGACACGGCACACAAATTAAAACAAGTAGCGATGGTTCTATGCCTGGCGATATTTGCCCGAGTGGATGGCGTTTGCCGACAATTGGCTATAGCACCACTGGTGGTAGTTGGATTAATACTGGCGATTTCGAAGATCTTAACGTTGCTATAAATTATGGCTCGGATTCTGACCCGTCTAACCTCGTTGCTTCTCCAGTTAGTTTCTTATATTCTGGAGCAATTATAAATTCCAATGCAGTCGACCGTGGAGCAATTGGTCTTTATTGGGGTAGCGCAGCGGATACTGATTCAAATGCTCTCTGCTTTGATATTGAAGAGTATTATATTACCACGGCCATAGATGGAAAAGAAAGAGGTTATGCCGTTCGCTGTCTTGCCGATGCTGCATCCAACCAAGGTAATAACCAGCAATCTTCCCCATCTAACACGCCGACAAATAATCAGCAATCTGCTTCTCCAACCTCCACATCAGGCACCGACGGGACTAAGTATTTAGCTACAACGTCAAGCTCAGTAGATGAAGAAGACGAAACAAAGAGTGAGAACTCTACTAATGGAAATATAACTCCGCTTGGCGTTAAGAAGTCCAATACCGTAGAAGAAACTGGTTCTATAATCGGTGGCGGATCGGCCGATGCTGGAGTGTTCGGTACAGTTGCCGCTATTGGTGCCGCTGCGCTTGTAACTGGTGGAATCTTCCTGTTAGCCGCTAAGAGGCGCAAAGATGAAGATGAAGAAGAGGAATAAAGTAGGATTATAATAAATATCTCCGCCAAAGCGGAGATATTTATTATATAAGCAATAGGTTTTCTATTTCTTCTTAGAGTCTTTAGAGAGATCCTTAGCAGCAAGGACGAGATAGTATCCTAAGGCGACAAGGATAACTGCGGTGATAGCGTAGGCTATATAGGTAATGAATCTAACGCCGATGTTTGGAACAAAGTAGTCAACTACCAACATGATGATGGCGACTATTGTGCCTATAATAATACGCTGCTTGATTTCGTTGCTGGTGTTTGTTTTTTTGGTCCCACTCTTTGGCATATTTTACTCTTCCCGCCCGAGGGCTTTATTAAAGTAATTTCTAAAGTAATTTTGAATATAAGCTTTGGTTTGTTCGCCAGAAGCCCAATCAAGTTCCTGGCCCTTTGAGTTGAAGAAGGTAGGAGTACCGGTAATATTGAGAGATTCAGCTAGGGCACGGTCGAAGTTGACTTTGGCTTTGACTGCATCGCCTGCCATATCGGATCTGAACTTATTAACATCACCCGCGCCATTGGTCACTGTATTAAAGTAGCTTGCGAAGTATTCTGTGCGCTTAGACCCGGTAGCATAGAACCATTCAGCCTGATTGGCAAAAACGAGATCGGCATACTCTTCCCAATAGCCTTGAAGGCCAGCGGCCTCAACCGCTGAAGCGGCAGCGATAGCGTTAGGATGAATGCTAGTAAGTGGTAGCGAACGATAGACAATTGCTACTTCATCCTTGTAATCTTCTAGGACTTCTCCAATCCATGGTGTAACTGTGGCACAGCCAGAACATTGGTAGTCTGCGTATTCAAAGAGAATCACCTTAGCCGTCTTAATATCTGCACCTCTAACGTGGTCGGAAATACCGCCATTATCTTCGTTGCCTTCAATATAAGTGTTAACGTCGTATTCAGAAATGTCGATAACAGTCGAAGTGCCGTCTTCGTCATCTGATGATTTCTTAGTAAGTTGTGGCACAAAGACGATAGCGCCGATGAAAAGTGCAATAACGGTGATAAGAATAATTAGGAGAGTACGATTGTTTTTCATGAGACGATTATATCACATTAAAGATAGCTAAGGAAAGATATAAAAATTATTGAGACATAAACAAACACGAAGCCAGCTAGACCGACAATACCCATAATCATACCAGCTTTACCTAATTTGGATCCGGTAGCGCGAGAAGATTTGGCGCCAAAGACAATGGCAAGTATACCAGCTGGTAAGGTAATATACCAGAAGAAGCTCGTGAGAATTGAGATAATACCAAGGACAAACCCGGCGATATGCATTGACGAGTGCTTGCGCTCGTAGGCCTTGGCGTCATAGCGTTCTTCGCGTTCTATTTTTTTAATATTGATAGGTTTTTCTTCCATAGTTCCTTCCTTCTTTATTTAGTTAAATCAAGTTCGCTTATTGGTTTTAGCTCCGAGAGCTCGTTGATCTTGAGAGTGTTCTCAGAGACAGTAATTAAATTGTTGTCTATGTAAGCTCCGCGGATAAGCTCAGAGTCTTCATGGATGATAGATCCCTTCTCTGTGATTCCGTTTTCGAGATTGATATTGTAAATGAGGTATCCTTCCGAGACGTAGTCGTCGTAATAATCACGAATTACGCTGACGAAGTCAGAGAGGTCGTCTGTGTCGGATACTTCGATCTTATATTCGTCAGCATAATTATTGACTGGGATAGCGAGAAGTTGTTTCTCTTTAGAGAAGAGAAGAGCTTTTGGATTGGTCAAGATAGCAGACGTAGTATAAGAGTCGCCAATTTTGATTTTGGAGATTTCTCTTGGATTCTTAACGTCAGAAACGTCAAAGAGAGCCAATTTCATACCGGTAATATAGGCTGTGGTCCAAATAATTCGTCCATTGATGTCGCGGCGCATTTCTTCTTCGGTGTCGACACCAATACCAATCAAATGATTCTCGTCATAAGGATGAAGATAGACACTGTAACCTGGGATTTTGAGCTCGCCAAGAACCTTGGGTTTAGTCTCATCGGAAAGATCAATCACAAAGAGCGGATCGGTATTGCGATAGGTAACAAGGTAAGCTTTATCGCCGATAAAGCGCGAAGCATACATAATCTCGTTCTTCGCTAGACGCCCTGATTCACCGATTTTATTGAGCTTTTCGTCAAATATGGCGACAAATGAGCCGTCATCCTCGTGTAGAGCAACGCGTAGGTGACCATCTTTCTCATCAAGTGAATATTGGTTTATTGTAGAACCTTCAGCCTTGGTCTTGGCAGAGTACGAGATGTCTCCAGATTTCTGGATATCGAATTTATAGATTTCGGTGTAGTATCCTGAGTCAGAATAATTGTATTCTCCGTTTTTATATTCTGCGTAACCAAAAACGCCTTTAAGGCCGAAAAGATGAGCTAAGTCGTCTAGGATCGATCCTTCTGAATAGCTGTATTCATATTTTTCATCTAGCAAATAAAAAGCGTTTTCAGAGACATAAGCATTTGAAATATCAATGAGAAATGGATCAAGCGAGATATCGGAATCGAGGTCGCCTAGATCAACACGAGAAACGATTGTGAGGGTATTAGTCTTGACGTCTTTGAGGTAGCGAACGCTCGTAGCTGGGAAGGTTTTCTCTACATAATCTTCCTCGTACTTAAGTATAACTTTGGAATCTTCAGCGTGAAGTCTGCCAGAGGCGATAACATAGAGTTGGTTGTCAATACGACGTGAAGTGTAGTAAGGTAACTCTAGTCTGTAGCTCTTCTCTAGGCGAGGATCTTCGCGGTCTTTAATATCATATACGCTCACGATAGTGTCTTGCTCTCGATAGTAGTTGTAGTTGCGCCATACGAAACCAAAACCGCCACCGTAGTCCTCGGTCGAGATGACCGTGAGCACGTCATCGGTGAGAATTAGGTCTACCGGCGCAGAGTCATCTGGCGAGGTAATACGAGAAACGATAGTCGGGTTCGCTGGATCTCGTACGTCTGTAATAACGACATTAGTATCAGCTAGGGAGTAAATGTAGCTACCATCATTTTTGATAATGTCGGCTTCATCAACATTTTCCACTTGAATGTTAGTGGTCGAAAAGTCACTTGATCCAGTGGCACTATCTTCGCTCGCGGAATTATATTCAATGTCGTCTATCGAGATGCCTTTAGATGCCCAATCCTCTATAATGTAGTCGCATTCTGGGCACGGATCGTAGTAAGAATCATGCAACAACAGCGAGAACGGCAAAGTCACGAGCCGAAGCAGAGGGCTATCACGAAGCCCCGTTGATTCAGAGCCAGTATAAAAACTGTATAGCTCCGCCTCTGAAGAAATATTCTTCAGTTCTTTGTTTGATGGTTTAAAAATAAAGAATCCCGCAATAATTAAAACTACTGCAAGGATTGGCAAAAAAATTTTTAAAAGCTTATGTTTCATGATTATATTATAGCAAATTCCCACAAAAAAAGTTCCCTTTCGGGAACTGAAATTACCCCTTAAATTTCTAGAAACTCTTGCCATGGGGCAGGAGCTATCTTAGACTGTTTGCGCTCGACCTTGCGGCCTGTGCGTTTTAGTCTGATACGCATTAGGCGAATTGCCTCCTGTTAATTATCATATCGCCCCTATCGACATCTGAATATTTGAGAGCGATAGTATGTATTCTAGCAAGGCTTTCACTTTCGCGCAAGTCTTGACATTTAATAAAAAGCTGTACTCGCTACAGTTGCCCTGTTCTAATCTGTTCCCTAATCGGTATTGCGGAATAGAATCTTTTTTAACTTTTTGAAAATTGGTGTAGCCTCTGGAATGTTTAGGAAGTAGCACGAAACGAGATAGGCAATAATCGAGACTAGTGTGATAACACAGAATTTCGGGAACGTGGCCAAAAATGAGTTATCTGTGGCCATAAGTGGAAGGAACTTTGTCATAGAATAAGCAACACAGGCGGTGATCAGACCTGCGAAGAACATTCTTTCGATTGATTTGAAGAACTCTCTGTTGATTAGTTTGTGCCCAGAACGGCGATTGAGGATGGTGAGGAGAATAATTATCTCGAATACCGCACCGATACTTTGTGCCCAGCCAAGGCCCTCTGGGCCATAACCAAGATGGTAGAGTAAAATCGAGAGCCCAATTGTGGCGCCAATTGCAACAATGCTGACGATGAGCGGAGTTCTAGTGTCCTGATAGGCATAAAAGCCGCGTGAAGCGATATGAAAGATACTTTGCGCAAAGATGGCTACAATGAACGTGCCGAGAATAGTAGCAATGAGCATATCGCCACCATTCATAATGAAATTAACTATGTAGCCGCGAGCAAAGAAAGCAATGAGCGACACGGGCAAGGCAATCCAGATAATCATGCGCAATGCCGTGCGGAATGAATCTTGGAACTTATTTTTATCGCCTCGTCCGAGCTCTTCAGTGAGTTGCGGGAAAAAAGCGGTTGATATGGCTACGCCGATAAGTGAAACCGGCATCTGATGAAGCGTATTTGCTTGTTGGAAACTACGAAGCACGCCTGCACCCATACGCGAAGAAAGATTGGTCGATACTAGAGTGTTAACGTAATCGATCCCTTGGTCAAGGGAGCGCGCAGGCAAGAGCTTGAGAACTGATTTGAATCCTTGGTTTTTGCGATTAATCTTAAAGCTATAGTCAAAACCAAAGCCGAATAGCCCAATGAGGGAGGTGATGAGTTGCAAAGCTGCGCCAAAGACAACACCTATAGCTACACCCATAATGCCTCCTTCGAAAATCTGCCAGCCGAAGATATTGATACCTCCGGTAAAAACCGTAATCCCCAAAAGGATACCGATATTATACATAGCCGGAGCAAGCGCGTAGAAGACAAAGCGGCCGAGTGCTTGTTGAATAGAGGCAATAACGGTAGATATAGAGAACAGAAACGGATTGATGGCGATTACGCGCATCATATTGATGGCAAGAATAGTGCCAGACTCATCTAGGCCAGGGCCAACTACGTAGCGGACGAGCGGGTCGGCAAAGATCATGATAAGAACGCTGGCTATGAGAGTAATGAGCGCGAGAAAATTTAGAAGAGAGGTGGAAAGTTCCCAAGCAGATTTCTTGTTCCCTTTCATGAGACGCTCATTGAACACTGGCACGAACGATACAGCGAGAGCACCAGATGTCAAAATGAAGAACATGAAGTCTGGGATAGTGAAGGCTGCTGTATAGGCATCAATGCCGGTTGGATAAGTCTTAAGGTAATAGGAATTCAAAAGACGGTCGCGGAAAATGCCTAGAAGTGCTGAGACAAGCGTAGAGCTGGCAAGCAAGATAGCGGCGGCTTTAATAGAAAGCTTCGCGTTAGCAAGCGCAACGACTGACTTGAATTTAAATTTGGCCATAAGGTTATTATATCATTGAACGGGCGGGGTGGGGTCATTTTTATCCCGTTTTTTATATTTGCGAGAATCGCTCGAAATTTTGCTCTGACGCACGGCATAATAGATGATGTAGACAATAAGTAGACCACCAACCGCATAAAGAAAATAGCTGATAATTGGCAAAAACGTGCCATATAGTTTGTTGGCGAAGCCAAGAGCAAAGATAGCAATAGTCGCAAAGACGAACCGCATTGGGAACCTGTCGCTCAAACCAATAGATTGAGATTCGCGCCAGTTCTCTTTTTCGCGCTCGTATTCCTCAGAGCCCTCTACGTTCATTGAGATAAAATGGATTTCGTCATGTGATTCTTCTGGGTTATCGGTATTTTTGAGACGACCAGAAGAAGCTTTATGATATATTTCGTCGGGATTTATATTAGGCATATGCCTACATTATACCACTAGTCTTCGTCTTCAATAATCGCAAGGTGGGCTTCGTCGAGCTGGATTTGGTCGACGGCAGACGGAGAATCCATCATAAGATCAACGCCAGAGCCATTCTTCGGGAAAGCAACTACGTCGCGAATATTTTCTTCGTCTTCAAGAACCATAAAAATGCGGTCGAGGCCAGGTGCACAGCCGGCGTGAGGTGGCGCACCGAATTTGAAAGCGTTAAGCATACCGCCAAAGCGCGCTTCAACATATTCGTTGTTAAAGCCGAGGATATTGAAGACTTTGTACATGATTTCTGGATTATAGTTGCGGACTGCGCCAGAGGCGGCTTCGTAGCCATTCATTACCATATCATACTGATCAGCGACGATAGCTAACTTTTCTTCATCAGTTTTAGCAGCCTCAAGCGCAGCAAGTCCTCCCTTTGGCATCGAGAATGGGTTATGACCAAAATCAAGCTTGCGGGCTTTTTCGTCCCATTCGTAGAATGGGAAATCGACAATCCAGGTATAAGCTATTTCGTCATTCTTCTTCAAGCCAAAATGGTCGGCAAACTGGATACGTAGTTGGCCGAGTACTTTGTTGACCTTTGCGCGCTCATCTGCGCCAAAGAATACGGCGTCACCATCGGTTGCGCCAGTGAGTTTTTTAACACCGGCGATTTCTGCGTCGGACATAAACTTCAGGATTGGGGATTTTGCTTCTCCGTCTACGTATAATATATATGCTAATCCACCAGCGCCGAGCTTGCGTGCTTCTTCGGTAAAATTGTCTATTTGTGAGCGAGTAAGCTGTGCGCCACCTTTAACACATAAGGCCTTAACACAAGGCTGCTTGAACACCTTAAAGTCAGTATTCTTAAACACGTCTGTAAGCTCAATGAGCTCCATACCGTAACGAAGATCTGGCTTGTCGACGCCGTATGTGCTCATTGCGAAGTCATATGGCAAGCGCGGCACAACTCCGCCTTTTGGAATATAAGCTTTGGCTGGTTCAGATCGCATCACTAGTTTTTTCTTAGCAAACTCAGTTGCTAGAGCAAGATAAAGTGGTTCAATGGTATTGCGCACTACTTCGCCATCTTCAACAAAGGACATCTCTAGATCAAGTTGATAAAAGTCACCATACAGACGATCGGCGCGAGGGTCTTCGTCTCTGAAGCATGGCGCAATTTGAAAATAGCGTTCTACCCCGCCTACCATCAAAAGCTGTTTGAACTGTTGGGGAGCTTGCGGAAGTGCATAAAATTTACCTGGATGAAGGCGTGACGGGACGAGGAAGTCACGAGCGCCTTCAGGAGAAGAGTTGGCTAAAATTGGCGTAGTGATTTCTGTGAAACCATGATCATACATATATTCGCGAATAAAGCGATAATACTCCGAGCGTCGGCGGAGGCGCTGTTGCATTTTAGGACGGCGTAGATCTAAGTAACGGTATTTTAATCTAAGTTCTTCGCTAGACTCATCCCCTTCGTCATGAGTGTTGACCGGTGGAGTGTCAGAACGGTTGAGCATTTCAAGCGTTTCTACAACAAGCTCGATGTCGCCGGTAGGAATGTTTGGATTTTTGAGTTCTGGGGCGCGTTCACGTACTTTGCCAGTAGCGCGCAAAACATACTCATCGCGAACTGACTCGGCAAGATGGAAGCTATCAGGAGTATCGGGGGTAACAACTAGCTGGATAATCCCTTCGAAATCACGTAGATCGATAAAAATCAGTCCTCCGTGGTCGCGGCGAGAATTAACCCAACCAGCAACAGTGACGGTTTTACCAAGAAAGTTTTTGAGTTCTAACGATTTATGATAATCCATAGGGGAAATTATAGCACATTTTCCCCTATAATACAAAATTAGTTATGGAGCTTAGCTGCAGTTGGGAGCGTCGCTGCTTCGAGAAGTGGCGCAAGCTCTTTTTCTTCTAGAGTCTCTTTTTCTAATAAGGCTGCAGCAAGAACGTCAAGTACTTTGCGATTGGCTTTAAGTACAGCCTCGGCACGAGCAGCTGCTTCGTCTGAAAGCAGTTTAATTTCTTCATCGATGACTTCTGCAGTTTTCTCGCTGTAAGGTTTCCCGGCTTGAATGGTATAGTAGCCAACATCTCCGTCTGGAAAAACGAGGTTACGGGTTTTAGAACCCATGCCTTCTTCTATGACCATTTCTTTTGCGAGAGAGGCAACATTTGTGAGATCTGAGCTAGCGCCAGTGGTAATAGATTCTGGACCGAAGACGAGTTTTTCTGCGATGCGCCCGCCCATAGCACGAGCTAAGATATCTTTGAGTTCATATATATTCTTGTAGTTTTTATCTTCGGGTGGTAGGAACCAAGTCACGCCACCAGTGCGGCCGCGCGGGATAATGGTGACTTTATGGACTGGATCAGAGTCTGGCAGAACATGGCCAACAATCGCATGGCCAGCCTCATGATAAGCTGTGATTCGCTTCTCTTTATCGTTCATAACCTTGCTCTTGCGCTCTGGGCCGATTGCAACACGCTCAAAGGCCTCTGTGAGATCGGCGTTGGTGATTTCCTTGTGCCCAACGCGAGCGGCAGTGATGGCGGCTTCATTAGCAATGTTAGCCAAATCAGCGCCGGCGCTACCAGCGGTCTTAGCAGCTAGAGAGTTGAGATCTAGATCTGGCGCAACTGGTTTGCCCTTGAAATGTACTTTAAGGATAGCAAGGCGATCTTTGCGCTCTGGAAGGACGACATTGACGTGTCGGTCAAAGCGGCCAGGTCTAAGTAGTGCTTTGTCAAGCATATCGACTCGGTTCGTTGCGGCGATGACAATGACGCCAGACTCGTTGTCAAAGCCATCCATTTCGACGAGAATTTGATTTAGGGTTTGCTCGTCTTCACGGCCAGCGCCACCTCTGGCGTCGCGTTTATGTGCAACGGCGTCTATCTCGTCGATAAAGATAATCGAGGGTGCGTTCTTCTTAGCTTTTTGGAAAAGGTCGCGAACGCGAGAAGCACCAACGCCAACAAACATCTCGGCAAATTCGGAACCAGAGATAGAGAAGAACGGCACACTTGCTTCTCCTGCAACAGCGCGGGCCATGAGAGTTTTACCAGTACCTGGGTCACCTGCAAGTAGGACACCACGTGGAATTTTCGCGCCAAGGTTTTCGTATTTCTTCGGGTGCTTAAGAAAGTCCACTATTTCTTCTAAGTCTTGCTTAGCGGATTCATTACCAGCAACGTCTTTAAATGTGACTTTCTTTTTGTCGGGGCCATATACGCGGGCCTTAGCTTTGCCAAAACCAATGTTCTGACTGTTCATAGACTGCGCTTGGCGCATCATATACGAGAAGAAGAGGATTAATGCGAGTATTGGTAGGACGATAAGGCCAACATCAAGAACAGTGCCCCAGATATCTGTCGACTGAATATATTCAATAGTTGGGTATGTCTCTTTACAAGCTGACTTTTCTTCTGCATCTTCTATGTTAGAACAATAGTCAACTAAACCTTGGTCTTGAAGCGTGCCAACCGGGTCCTTGATAGACTCTTGGCTTGGAGCATCATCGCCCTTGAGTGTAATCTTAAGGGTATTGCCGTCTATGGTAATCTTGGAGATATTGCCTTCTGGGTCGTTTGCGCGTGAAATCACGTCGGAAATCGGCACTGTTTCTAGGCCATTTCTAATACCATTACCGCTTAATGAATTAATGACTGTAGAGCAAAGTAGCACAACGACAACAAAGAGAACGAGCGATCGTATAAAGTTTGAGGCTTTTGCTCCAGTAGATTTTTGTGCTGGTTTTGGAGAGACATTTGATTTTGGCATACCTCTATTGTATCATGGTTTATGCATATATGACTAAGAAATATTGGCTCAGGGTAGGGCTGATGGGCATAGTCTTAGCCATGATTCTTTTCTCTATAATAAGAGCCATATACCAAATGCGGGCTGAGAATCCACTTGCTAATCTAGTGGGAGAAACTATAGAGTTAACCGGGACAATAAATGGCGACCCGGACATATCGGACGAAGCCAGTTCAGCGCGTCTTGGTAACTTAAGCTATAATGATAACACTGTCTCCGGCACGGTGTATTTGTATGGAAATCTTGACCCCGAGTTAGAACGGGGTGATCGAGTGACCATCCGCGGCAAATTCGCGCAAGGTTTCGGCACATTTGTAGGTGCGTTTTATAGACCGAAAGTTATAATACTTCTAAAACCGGAGCCTATCAGTATATCTCTAAGGATTCGGAATTTCTTCGCCGAAAGTGTACGAGACACAATTGGGGGTCGCGAAGCCAAGCTCGGTTTGGCATATCTTCTTGGTATGAGAAATGGGTTAGATGACGAAACATTGGAAATGCTAAGTTTGGTTGGCCTGACACATATTGTAGTAGCTAGTGGAACGCATCTTGGTATTATTGCTGATTTTTTCCGAAAGAAATTCGGGAAAATCTCAAGATTCGCTGGGCTGCTCTTTGGTATAATTTGCGTATTATTTTTCGGACAAATCGTAGGATGGACGGCTAGTATCACGCGAGCGGCCATCGTGTCTGGTTTAATGATGGCCGGTTGGTATTATGGCCGTAAACTTGGTGCTGGTAGGGTAATCATGATAGCTATGGCGATAACACTCATAATCAATCCTATGTATGTCGTCGACATAGGATGGTTATTGTCGTTTGCTGCATTCACCGGAATAATGGTCTTGGAGCCGATGCTTGTTGAATTTTTCTATGGACGAGTAGGTATAGAACATAAGGCCACAAAGCGGCCAGGTCTCATTGCTGAATTAATTTTAGCTAGCCTTGCTGCGACTCTAATGTGTGCACCAATTCTACTTTATTATTTCGGGTCTATTTCCGTCGTTTCGATTCTGGCGAATGTGTTAATACTTCCAACAATTCCCTTTGCGATGGGAATGACCGCATTGGCTGGTTTAGTTGGCTTCTTACCTAACTTTTTCTTATTTGATTGGGCACGTTACATAGTCGTGAAAGTGGCGACATTGGTGTTGGATTATCATTTATTTGTGATGGAGATATTTGCAAAGCAAACAAATTTGATTATTACTATGGAAAAATATAATCCCTTAGTATTCTTGCTCTATATTCCGATACTAATGCCATTTATTATTGGTTTAATTAAACGACAAGTGCTTAGACGTAAAGCAAAACTCCGGGTTTATAGCAACCCGGAGAAATACTTACCATATACTGCGTAGAATTAGAAGTGGCGAATTCTATGGTGCTTCACTGCGCGAGAAGCAACCCAGCCGCAAACTACTAAGACGGTCACTCCGCAAATGGCGGTATATAAGCTAGCTTTCTTTGCTTCTTCGATAGTATGAGTAAATGCACCAGTATTCGGTCTTTCAACTTTGACCCAGACTGTTTGGCTATCGTCGTTTAAGTCTTTATGCTCAGCAATCTTGTAATCTTCGACTATCTCTTCACCAATGTACAAGGTTTCAAAAACGACAAGTTCTTTGCCACTTATGCCGGCGGTATTAATGGTGAATTCCATTTCTTCAGAGCCAGCATCGCGAGTCGGCGTGAATGTCCAGGTTACTTCCGTGAGCCCACCGCTAACGCGCTCGCCAGTATTTTTATCGACAAGCGTGCCATAAAGCGTATAAGTGGTGCCGGCGGCAAGCCCAGTATATTCAACAGTATCTTTGATAGTGACTTCAGTGTTATTAGCGAGCTCCTTGTCATTATCGGACTTGTCAACAGCGATAGTATGGATGGTTGGAGTAGCAACTAGTACGGTCTGATCATCATCTTCTAGATTTTTGTGCTCCGCAACAAGCTCTTCATGCCCTTCGTCATCGACGAGATATAGCTCTTCGAATACGACTAATTTTTCACCAATTAGCAGACGTGAGTCAAACTCGAAGGTAATAGCAACGGTACCGGTCGTAGATTCATAGCCAGCAGAACCAATAACAAAGACTTTTTCTCCTTCAATGTCAACGAAGAATGGAGTCGCTATTGTCTCGGTGCATTCATTTTCTTCGCCCTCTTCTTCATTGTCTTCACCTTCTCCGCCTTCCTCGCCGTCTTCTGGTTCGTCTGTGCTTGGAGCAGTGCAAGGTCTTACTTCGTAATTAAATTCAATTCCCTTGACTTTGTCGCCAGCATCGTGACCTTCACCGGCAGTCTTGTAAACTAGCCAGCCTTTGGCCTTGTAAGTCTTACCCATGGTAGCACCTTCATATTGAAGATTGTCGATGACTTTCACTCTACCAACGCCTATGGTCTTGTCGCCATCATAATCGTCCGCAGCGGTTGTGCCTACGCGCATGGACACTCTGACAGTTTGCGATGGATCTGGGTTCTCTTCATCGGCATGTTTAGTGACTATCTCGTCGAAGTTTACTGTGCCGTCCGGGTTAGTTGGAACAGTGCCGCCTTGGAACAAATACTCGAACACGACTATTTCTGTGCCAGGCAGATCATGCGCATCGACATCGAATTCCATTTCGATATCGCCATTGTCTCTTCTTGCTGGCGTAGTGAAGGTGGCAGTAGCGGTTATAAGGTCGCCGTTGCTATCTCTAAGTGGAGTGTGGTTTGTTTTATCGTATAGATATCCGTAAAGAATATAATCCTCACCCATGAGAAGGCCGTCGTAGTGGACTGTATCTACGATAGTTTGGCCGTTTTCGTGATCGAGGATATTGTCACCGTCTGCTTTGTCGGATGCAACGGTACCAATCGAGGCTATCTTAACCATAATGGTCTGCTCATCGACGTCGACTTCTGGTTCGTGAACAGCGAGAAGACGTCCATCGCCATGTTTGTCGTCGCTGCGATAGAGTCGTTCATAAACGACGAACTTGCGCCCTTGCAAAGGAATAGTGTTGAGGTTAATCTCTAGGTCGACCGTGCCTTTACCTTTAGTGCCAGCCTTGAAAGTTTTGGTATTGCGCACGAACTCGTCATTAATCTCAACTGGGGTGCCCGTTTCTGGGTCGACCATTGTGCCGACAATCATATACCATTCACCTTCGACTAGGCCCTCATAGTCAACATAATCTTTCATCGTGACGTCTCCAACACCAAGGAGATGTGATCCGTCAAGCTTATAGGTGGCGGAAGTAATCATTCTCGGAACGCTGATTTGAACTATCTGATCAGTGTCATTGTTGTCTTGGTGAGAGTATAGTTCGATATCGCCAGAGTATAGCGTTTGATATACAACATATTTCTTTTGGTTGGCCCCAAGAGAATAATCGTATTGAAGTACCGTGTCGAAGGTTTTAAAGCTGTCGATGGTAATTGGAGCAGAGCTAGCAGCAGCAGTGAATTGCTCCCTAGCCGTCACTTCGACGCCGGAGCTATTTGTAGCCACCTGGCCATTGGAGAGATCGATTAGTTTACCTTCTAGTATATAGGCTTGGCCGGGCATAAGATTCGTATAGGTAACCTTATCCATGACAGTGGTGGTGCCTAGCGGCAAGAACTTAGTGTTGTTCTGAATGTCGGTAGCGGTAGTAGTGATAGCTGGCGTTTTAACAGAAACTGTCTGGTTCGCATCATTTGCGTCTTCGTGCTTAGCAAATGGGCTGGCATTGTTTGCATAATATATATATTCATATACTACGAATTTGCATGGGAGAGTAAGCTTGTTGTTTACCGCGCAATTTGTGATAGTATCAACTTCAAATGTAATGGTTTCGCCCGTGGTGCTGTTTTCGGAGCTAGCCGTAAAACTATGCGACTGAGTTGCGACTCTAGCTTCGGCGTTCCCGTTGCTGCCTATCTTCCAGACTTCACCTTTGATAGTATATGTGTCGCCAGGGACAAGGCCTGTATAAGTTACTGTGTCTTTAATGGTTGGAGAGCCATTCGTCGTATCAATGTGCCCAACTTCAAGTTCTTTGCTTGAATTGTCACGATTGTTAACGGCGGACGTGCCAATAGTTGGGACAATAACGGTGACCGTCTGCGTCCCGTCGTCCGTAGAGTGGGCGGCAATAGGCGTATTCACACCGGACATATAAAGCTCTTGTACCACCGTTAAACTTTTGCCCACATATGGAGTAGAGTCGAAAGTAAAGTTCATTACGCTTGAATAAGTGGCTCCTGTCGCAAGATTCATAGTAATGCTGTCCGTGGCGGTTGCGACAGTCGTGGCGCCATCTTTAACATAGCCCTTCAAAGTGTAGGTTTGGCCGTTGACAAGGCCAACGATGTTATAAGCATCAATGATTTTAACCGTACCCGCAGCAAGTTGCTTGTTGTTAGAACGCTCGGAGTTAGCAACAGTAGTTATTTCTATATTTCTAACTTTAACTTCCTCGTTTGTGTCAGTGAGCCCCGAGTTATGAATAAAGATGCGTACCCAGTCTGGATCAGAAGCTGTACCGTTATTCTTGAAGAGGACTTGTTTGATAGCGAGGGTTTTGTCCATGTATGCAGATGAATCGAACGTGGTAAATACCATATCAATACCAGTGCTGCCATTACATTTACCACTTGCGTCAGCAGTGAAGGTGGTTGTGCCGGTAACATAAGTGCTCCCAGTCCTAGAAATTTTGACCTGTCCGCTGGCAGCTTTATCCCACAGAGTCCCTTCTAGTTTATACTCAGCCCCACTTTCGAGGCCAGAACATGTAATCTTATCGGTGACACCAGCAGTGCCGGATATTTCTATTTCCTTCTCTGGCGAAGCGGCAGTCGAAAGAGAGTTTCGTGCTACGGTGGAAAGTCCTGGGTTGTCTGGGATGTCGTCCCTAAGCGCGCCGCTACTGCTAGTGCCAGTTCCACTAACGATGCTGATCGTGCTAGAGTTATCGCCTGAGCTCCTAATTTCAAAATTAAACTCTAAGAGCTTGTAGGCATTATTATTACTGCCGGCCTGGCGTAGCTCTTTCGCTTTGTAAGTGCCATAGACCATATTTGGGCTAGTGATAGTACCGTTCGCTGCTGTAGGGCCAATCGTGTATGTGATACTAGTGTCGTTCTGGTTGGTAGCTGTGAAATATATACCGCCTAGATTGCGAGTAGTCGCGGAGCCAGATTCTGAAAGCTCATAACCCTTCTTCGTAAGGCTAATTGTACCTTTGATTGGGTTGTTATAGAACCAACATGGAGATGTAGAAGACGTAGTACAAGCCGTATTGCTCGTAGAATAGTCAATAACTGGAGTTGTAGTGCCAAGGTCGCTATCTCGCAGTGTAACGGTGAGCTTTGCGCTGTTAGCGCTATAGCCAGTGGTAGCAGTTTTCTCGGTAATGGTATAGGTACCTGCTCCGAGCGCAGCGGCAGTTGTACCGGTCCCGTCATTGCCGATGGTAATGGTGGTCACTTCGGTATTTGAACTATTCTTGACGGAGAAAACTGTGCCGACGACACTAAGACCGGCATATGAAACGGTGGAATTTTCGGAGTTAACTTTTTTGATCTTGATTTTAGCGTTCCTGATAGCTTCATTCTTGAATGTACAACCTGTGCTTGAAATATTAAAGGATGCGCCATTCGTACAAGTGGTGCTACTCTGGCTAAGATCGATAGTTTTATTGTTGTCGTCTCTAGTAATTGTGACTGTAATGGCGGCATTATTGACATTATAACCTGTTGTAGCCGTCTTCTCTTTTATCGTGTAGGTACCAGCGTCAAGTGCTGGGGAAGTGCCTACGCCATTCGCATCGATGGTGATAGTGCCAACTTCGACGTTGCTGGAGTTTAGAATAGAAAAAACCGTGCCTTGGACGGTAAGTGAACCATTAGTGACGGTGCCAGTAATGGAGTCGGCTTTTCTAATCTTGATATAGGCAGAGATAGTGGAAGGACCTTTATACTCGAGCCATCCGACTGTCTGCGTGTCGGAGTTCGATATGTAAGAAACGTATACTTGGTATTCTTCGTGAGCGTCGGGGTAGTTTGAACTAAACCACGCTTCGATGTCGTCGGCAATACTAGATAGGTAGCTACTTTGGTTGCTAACTGCATAATAATCGTTAGAGTAAATACCGCTTGCCATCATATGCCCCGCTGCGAAAATTGCGTCAGATAGATTTACTTTGGAATTAGCTAGAGACCTGTTACAGTTAGAATCGTAATAGTGTGAGCAGCCATAGTAATAGTCCGTGTATTTAACGATCTCTTCGCCATTTGTATTAGTCTGCGCACGGTCATCATCGTAATCGTAGCGAATGTTAGAGTCGCGGGTACGCAGGTTGGTAATGCCTGCCGTCTTTCCGTCCCAGTTATATGAATTCTTGAAAAGTGCATAGTAATTCGGCCCACCGCTAGCGGCAGAAGCTGCAGAATAGCTCGGGATGGTGGCCAACATAACTCGTTTCAGGCGAGTCTCTAATGAGTTGCTGTACTGCAAGGCAGGGCCAGATCCCCAAGGCTCATGTTTTGATGCCTGGAGGCACATGGCGTCATAATCATAACTGCCGTCTTGATCAGCATCGATCCCATACCAGTACGTTGACCAAGGTTTAAAGGTTGCGTGTTCGTTAATGCCGTAGTAGATTGGGTAGCCTTCATGGTAATATCCTCTGTAGGAACGGTTGCTAGAAATGGTAACACTTGTGTTTACTGGAGTAAGGGCGCGAACCGCCGTAAAAATGCCGAAGCCGATAGCTGCTACCGCTAGCGCAAAAACGGGAATTGCGAGTTTTTTGCTCTGTCTAATCTTGTGACAAGCTGTACGAGCTATACCGAATAACTTTGTCCCAAAACGCATATGTTATCATTATAGCGCTCAAGCTTCAAAAAGTCTAGGGTTTTTGGTAGGATAAGTTAAAGGCCTCTTGCTTAGTCAATGCCTTAGCTCGTTACAAGTTAGAAAAGAAAAGGAGGGGAGTTGTAGCCGTGTATTATGTTGTTGACACAAATGTCATCATCGATTATACGGACATCATTCCGAATGGAGAGCCATTAACTCTAGAAAAGCCTACCATAGACCTTACCGGTCACTGTCTGGTTATACCCGAAACTGTTCTGAACGAACTGGATAAGTTTAAGAGCGATCAGAACGACCGTGGGCATGCCGCACGTGAAGCCCTGGGGCGACTCAGTAGCATTTTTAAGCAAGTGAATGTTAATATCGAGGATGTCAACACGCTAAAACACCCGATTATGGTCGAAAATGGAGGATACAGTATTCTGGCGCTACCGGTAGACTGTAATTTTTACAAGTCATTTTCATTCAAACCTGCAGACGATGACAAAGATGGCCAGATTATTTTGGCCGCTCTAGCGACGCTTTGTTGCGCGAACGGTGTGCCGGTAACTGGCAAACGACTCTGGTGGTGGCGACGCCGAAAATTGTGCAATAATAACGTCGTCTTGCTCACCAATGACCGCTGCATGGCAGTCCGAGCCAGAGCGCATGGTATTGCAGCCGAACGGTTTAAGTATAGTACCCCAGCTCCATACACGGGGCGCAGAGATCTTGCTGTACCGGACAAGCTATTCATCAAGTTCTACTCCGAAGGGCGTCTTAGCAATGAAGAGTGGCAGCAGGCAATGCCGAAAGAAGAGCCGTTGGTGGCGAATGAATACCTGATCATGCAACCTGAATCTGGTAAATATCCTGAAGGCTTCAATCGGGAAGACTATGCGCACGTCGGCAAGTACAATGTAGACGCCCAAAGTATTGAGCGACTACAGTATTGGCGCCGAGCTCCGGTAACGCCTCGGAATGAAGGCCAAGCTATTTTTAACGACGCGCTTGCCGATCCAAATATCACTTGCGTAATCGGCACAGGACCTGCCGGAACTGGTAAGACTTATTTGTCAACTGTTTACGGTTGGCAAGCCTGTAAGGAACATCGGTTTGATGGCGTAGTCGTAGTTCCTTGCGATCCAGAGAACAGTAATAGACTAGGTGCTTTGCCTGGTGACATGGATGCAAAAATGGACCCGACTGTTCGCCCTCATAAGAATGCACTCGAAAATTTCTTTTTGGAAAACTGGGGGCGTTTTGCTAGTTCTTGCGCCAACAATCCATCAATAACAACAACTGATCCAAGCAGTGAAGAGGAATCGGCCGCTAGTGAAGAAGAAGCCACGCCAGATCCGGAGCTCGAAGAAGGAGCTGCGCCGACGTCACAATCTGAAGGAGAATCTTCGGCGATTAATACCCAAGCAAAACCTAGAGATGGTGCCACTGCAAAGAAAGCTAAGACTAAAAGTCCGGCTGCTTCGGATAAGCCGAGACATTCAAAGTCTAGAGACAAGGATGACAAAAAGGAAAAGAAGCGGGAAAATAAGCCTCTTCTGAGCCAAGTCGACAGCGAGGTTGAAACAGTGTGGGGGGCGTGGTTTAGAAATACTCCTATATACTTTGCGCGTGGTCTTAGCTTCCCAGGACGACTAGTTCTCTATGATGAGTTCCAAGACCAGAACCGGGCTCAAGCGTTTAATTTGTTGACTCGTAAGGGTGGGGGCAGCAAGATGGTCATTACTGGCGATATCGAGCAGATTCATTCTGCATATCTCGATCGCGACAATAATGGTCTAGTCTACGCGCGGCAGCTCCTCAAAGGTCACCCCCTAGTGGCGCAGATTACCTTCCTACCTAGTGAATGCGTCCGAGATCCCCTGGTACGATTCGTAGTCGAAAACAAGGCTTCACAAACAAAAATATCACTTTCTTAACTTTTCTAACGAGCTAGTTCCCCGCTTTCGAGCGGGGAATTTTCTATTTCAAAACCAACCAATCGTCTAGTACAAAATCTGGGCCGTGAACGAGTCCTGCCGCTAGGAGTGGTGAAAAATTTTCTTTGAGCGATGGTGAAAATTTAAGAAACGATTCAGCCGCAAAGGTCATCTGCTTTAATTTGTCTTTTGTAATCATATCGAGTGGTGTGCCACGAGATTGGTCTTTGCGATATTTAACTTCCGTAAAGAAGATTTGGTCGCCCATGGTCGAGATTATATCTATTTCATAAAATTTTGTCTTGTGGTTACGAGAAACAATATTATGTCCATGAGATTCCAGATAGTTCGCGACGATTGTTTCAGCTTTATCGCCGAGCTCTTTGGTGGTTACCTCGTCATTGTTCTTTGTAACTACTTTTTGACTGTGATTATTTAGATCCCAACACGCCATAGGCGCGAAACTCATTCTATGCTCCAAGCATGGTCCGCATCTCATCAGCGCAGCTTTGTGTGCTGCTGTGCCGTAGCCAACGTGTTTATCGAATCCATAATCTGGATATTTTTCGGCAAGAGCAGCCATATAATTATCGCGAGCGACTTTAGCAATAATGCTCGCAGCGGAAACCTCTTTGATTAGAAGATCCGCCTTTTTGAGATTGGTAACGTATTTTTCTAGCGAAGTTCCTTCTAGGAAATTAGTGGTGCCATCAATAACTATTTCCGCAAATGAGGCGTGACGGAGCTTGATTTCTTCTACGGCGCGACGAGTAGCGAGTTTCAAAGCCTTAGAGAGCCCAATGTTATCCAGCTCGCGTGATGAGACCCAACCTAGCCCGGTAGCGACGGCTTCGTTCAATATTATTTCTGCGTATTCTTCACGTTTCTTTTTGGATAGTTTTTTTGAGTCAGTCAGTGGCTCGACCCAGTCTGGGTAATTTCCCTCTTCATCTTTCGGCAGGATGCAGGCTCCGATCACGAGTGGTCCAGCCCAAGGGCCACGACCAACTTCATCTATACCCAAAATCGCCATACATATATTATATACTACGACGAGCATATCTATATACGCCGTTTTAACCTTAAACGTTACTTGACTTTTCTCTCTAGAAATGTTATAATGAAAGGTAGAGGAGTGTTTTTTACTCTTTGAATTTTTAATAGGAGGTTTCTTTATGCCTTGTATGAAAAGTGCCTATGCTCGTTTTTCTTTCCCTGGAGCAAATTTATACCTGAACGCCGAAAAAGGCCTTAAGGAGAGCATCTCCAAGGATGGTCTTCCTTACCCCAAAGGATTCTCTGTTGATACGGATTCGTTTGGCGAAATCACGATAGACAGAACCGGCGGGACGGCGAATGTGACTGTCAGTGGCATTATCGTTTCTGAAGCATGCGATGCCAAGGACGAAAATCGCACCATCGGAGTCCCGACCGGACCATGCACTGTTCGCTATTGCCTTAAGTTAAACAACGACGAGGGTAGCAGCTGGGAAGTGCTGAGTTACGAGGTCACGAATCCAAGTTGCAAAGAGAAATGTTCTGGAACCTGCTGTTTCTGCACTCGGTACCTTGATTTCGAGACCCTGATCAAGGATCTTCGTTTCCAGCGTTTGTACTGTTCCACCGTGGATTGCCCTGCTGATGAAGAAGTGGTGCAGATCCCGCGAAAAGATGGTGCTGTTGAATTGAGGCTCTATGACCGTGGCGATTCGTGCCACCATGGCAAGTATTGTATTTACGTCGCCGAGAAAAAAGATGCTGGCTATTGGATGATCATAGACAAAAAGTGTCCGCAGTGTTAATAACCCCTATTTATTCCCGCCTTTCGAGGCGGGTTTTTCATTCTTTTTTACAAAGTTTGGTTAATAAGATAAACCCGTTCAGCGAGATCGGCCATAATATAGGTGGCATTCCAGCGCCAGCCCTCGGTCGAGAGAAAAGTCATGAAGAATGGGCTATCCGCAAACATGATGCCAGATTCATGGTAATTGTTCCCATAAAGGCCGTTTTTGTACATGTGCAGCGGGCTGCCAATAAAGCTAAGGTTGTCCCAATAATTATTTATAAAATACCATTTAAGCTCTTCGCCATTCGGCAAACGATTGATAAGTTCCCATAAGTGTGTCCACTCCGCCATCTGATCGGCGACAGTTGTATCGCAGAAATATGTGATATCGCCATAATATACAGAGCCTTGGAGATGGTGGGTCATGCCAATGCTTGCTGCATAAGCACGGAGGTTTTCTATACCAAGGCGTGAAGCCAGTGCGGTGTGAGCAGAATTGTTGCTATATGTAATAGAATTACGAACTAGCGACCGAAGATCGGCAGTGATTGGAAGGTTCTCATAGACGTACATGGCGTCGATAGTTTTAACAAGTGAAGCTCCATAATATAAGTCGTCTGGGCGATAAGTATACTCGACGTTTTTTTCAAAGTTCTTGAAACCAAAACTAATATTCCAACCGTTATTAATAATATAATCACGTAACTCATCAAAAGTTGCGATTGGCTCAGAAGAGAAAGCAGAATAATTATAAACGAAAATGCGACGGTATGCCTCGCTAGAATTCCCTGCCGTGTCAGAAACGGAGTATTTGATAGTGTAAACGCCATAGTCCCACGTATCAACACCGCCCTCGACAACGACACTACTGGTAATGTCACCGTCATTATCGTCTGTAGCAGACCATCCTGGTTCCACGTAAGCCTCGCCAACATACATGCCAATAGTTGCCGGTCCGTTTAGTGTGAGTTCTGGTGGCGCAGAGTCTGTAATGGTAACCGTGCGGATGTCCGAATATGTTCCGCCAAGGTAATCGAGATTGTAACGAATTTCATAATCACCGACGTCGTGTTTTTTGAGTTTTTCCAATTCTGGAACGGAGATAACAACTTCTTTTGTTAAGTCGTGGCAACGTGAGAAGACACAATGCCTAGCATAATATCCCGGTTCTTCATAGTCGCGCGCTTCTTGGTTGGAAAATTCGAAATGCTTTTTCCCAATCAACTGGAGTTCTATGACTGAAGATTGATAGGCGACAAATCCGAGTAAGCCAATGCCAGAGAATAAAATCAAAAGAATTGAATAAACAAAAAAGTGATGAGCGGGATGTCCTCTTTTGACAGCTCTTCTAGGGAACCTCCTATGGTTGCTGCTCATGCGACCCTCTTAGCATAAGCTAATTATACCAAGAATCATAGAAAATCGCACGCTTCTGGTGCGTGCGATTAATGAGTTGAGTTTTTCTAGTGATATTATTCTGCAGACTTGGCAGCTTCTTTGGCGTCCTCGGCTGGGGTCTCAGGGGCTACTTCAGCTGGAGCTTCCTCGGTGCTTTCAAGATTATTTACGGCAGCGCGTTCAAAATCTTTGTTGGTGAGACGAGCGGATTTACCAGAGCGTTCACGGAGATAGGAAAGATTGTTGCGGCGAACTTTGGCGCGGCGAACAACTTCAATTTTCTCAACTAGTGGAGAGTGGATCAAGAATGATTTCTCGACACCAACGCCAGAAGCGATTTTGCGAACAACAATACGGGCGGTGTGCGATTCTTTGCGATCGACACGGACTACAGTACCTTCGAATACCTGAGAACGGAACTTCTCGCCTTCTTTAATTTTTTGGGTAACTTTGACGGTATCGCCAGAACGGACATCAACAACAGCAGACTTTTTCTGAGCGTCACCAATTTTTTGTAAGATAGAAAAACTCATTTTATTAACCTTTTATTAGACAATTACACGTATTTTATCATATTTACTTCTTAAGCGCAAGACGTATTCTTTGGACGACGGGGAGGGTCGGATCGACGCGCTCAAGCGCAGCAGTGGCTTCTTTTAATGTAAAGCCTAATGCGATGAGAGCATCGAGAGCTTCGTCGTTTTTTGGTCGGCTGCCTGGTGTCCTCATGGCCGTGGCACCGTAGTGGGTAGGAAGGCCCACTTTGTCAGAAAGATCGATGATGATGCGCTCGGCTGATTTCTTACCAACCCCGGGTGCTTTAGCAACGAAACTCACATCAGCATTAGCGATGGCGTTACGAACTTCTTCCGGTGTAGCTAAGGACAAGATAGAGATGGCTGCTTTCGGACCAACGCCGTTGACGGAAAGTAGCAGTTCGAATAGTTTCTTAGCGGCAAGCGATAAGAATCCGTAGAGGGCTTCGTCGTTTTCGGAAATACGATGGTAGGTGTAAAGTTTGACATTGTCGCCAAGTTTGAGTGATTCGAAATCTGGCGCGCTCAGATTGATTTCGTAACCAACGCCGTGGACATCGACGATGATGCTACTATTAAATTTTTCTTCAAGAATACCTTTGATATGACTAATCATGCCTTGATTATAGCACACTAACCCAGGGGCTATTGCTGGAGCCGTAGCTTAGGCTAAGATTCTTCTTCGTCTTCTTCCCGCTTCTTTCCAGCTAGAAGCAGAAGGCCAGTAGTTGCAGCGATGCCTGCGCTAACTATAGCAATAGTGCCGAAGATGCCTGAACCATCAGGATTACTAATGTTTGCAGTGGTATCGACCGTCTCATCGATTAATTTTCTCACGCCAAGTGGTTGAGTATTTGTTTCTTCTGAACTGTCTCCTTTGGTCTCATCTTCAGCGGTTTCTTCGCTATTTGTTTGCTGAGACATGGTCTGAGCTTGCATAGGAGTAGAGTAGCTTGATTGGTAGCTCTGCTGTGGAGCGGATTGTGGTTCAGAGTTTTGCTGGGATGGTTCTTGGGACTCTGGAGTAGCTTCTGGTTCGTTGCTTTGTTGGTTGGGCTCGGCAGGAGTATTGTCGGCGATACAGCGAACGGCCTGTCCGCCATATTTATTATCACTATCTGTACCTGGGTAGACATACGAACCACCGAAATATAGATCGTAGGCTATGCCATAACCATCTGCTGTGCTGCTCCAGTAGCTAGCATATGAGCCGCGACCGTTTGCGCTAGCATCGATAAAGAATCCTGAAAGTAGGTAGCTCGCTGGGGAGGCTAAGAGGCCTGAAGGGCTGGATGATGAACCGTTGTTAATAGCGTTGTTAAGCTCTCCAAACTCTCCTTCAGCGCTACCCGTTGGCAAATGCCATCCACTCGGGCAGAGATCGCCGTCAGTATTTCCGGAAGATTTGCTTTGAGTACCGTGGCCAGCAGTGGCGGTGTACCAGTTGTAGTAGATGCCATACTCGTCATAGGTGTGGTCGGTAGAGTCCGTGGTGTTGTCGCCAATATTTATTTTGCTATATTTAACGACATCGTAATTATTCAAATCAAATCCAGAGCTTGAAGCGGTGGCGCCTTGAGCCACAGTCCAGAATCCAGAAGCAGGATTATTAGTAGCGCTCTCCAGATCAGCGACAGATTGAGAGGTGAGGGTTGGAGAAGAGAAGTCTAGACGCATGTTTTGAGTCATCCAACATTCGCTATAGGCAGGAGTGATATCGTTATTAACTAGTTTAGCTACTGTATAAGTAGAGCCATCACGAGTATCTACGAGAGTTCCGGTTTGATTCCCTGCTACAGCGGAACAGATACTGGCGCTCATGTCTTGCATAGTGTAGTAGCCACCTTGTTTGGTCTTACCGGCAGAAGCAAAGGCGCTGTCGAAGGTAACTTCTTTGGCTCTAGCAGTGAGAGTAGCATCAGAAGAGCCCATGGTGAAGGTAGTGCTTTGAGTGGAGGTGGAAGCTACGCTAGCACCTGTACCTGAGATAGACCAACTATCAAACTCATAGCCAGAAGCGAAGGTCATGTTGATAGTATAGGTAGAGTTTTCTCCAAGGACAACAGTATCACTGTCGCTATAACTTCTACCATCAACAGTAATGTTAGCCACGCCGGTGCCAAGAGTGAGGCCTAGATTGTGAGGAGCAGTAGGAACATAAGTGCCAAGACTATTAACGCTTCCTGGACGATTAACGAAGTAGAAGCTCGCATATGCGGACGATCGGACGGACCGGAACATTTGGTAGAATTTATTCTCGCCTGAAGATGTGCTGCCAATTGCTGCAGTCACGCTGCCAACATCCCAATCGGCGATAGCGGAGATGTCTGTAAGGACATTAGCAGATCCTATTCCGTACATATTAAACATGTTGCTCATGTTCGTTACGGCAGACACATCCCAGTCCTCGAGGCCATGAAGATTCCTAACAGAAGTCGTCCATTGGAACATACCTTCCATATACGTTACGCTGGACACGTCCCAGTTAGCAAGAGCAGAAAGACTCTTGACAGAAGTATTTCCGCTAAACATATACCCCATTCTTGTCACACTGGACACGTCCCAGTTAGCAAGAGCAGAGATGTCCTCAATTAAACTATCTCCGCTAAACATATCTCCTGTATCTGTCACACTGGACACGTCCCAGTTAGCAAGAGCAGAAAGATCGGAAAGAGCTTTGGTATAGTAGAACATGCTCCACATATTCGTCACACTGGACACGTCCCAGTTAGCAAGAGCAGAGATGTCAGAAAGAGATTCGGCATAACCGAACATACTATTCATATTTGTCACACTGGACACGTCCCAGTTAGCAAGAGCAGAGATGTCAGAAAGATCATGACAGCCAGAAGTCGCTGACGCCTTATTTCTCCCAAACATACTCTCCATATTAGTTACATTGGATACGTCCCAATTTTCAAGGCCATGAAGCGTAACGATAGAATATCTCCCCTGAAACATATATCCCATATTCGTGACATTGGATACATTCCAATTAGCAAGAACTGTAAGATCAGAGAATTGAGGAGCGGTACTGTATGGAGTTGGAGTGCTAAACATATGGTTCATACTAGTCACGCTAGATACATCCCAATTTTCAAGGCCATGAAGCGTGCTGAGGGAAATAGTGCCATAAAACATGCTGGACATATATTGCACGCTTGATACATTCCAGGATGACAACGGAGATAAGTCATTGAGCGAAGAAGCGGCAGTATAACTATCGATCTTGCCATTAAACATGGAGTCCATATAAATCACATTAGAGACATCCCAGTTTGAGAGTGCGGAAAGGTCAGACAGAGTGGATGTGTTCTGGAACATACTTCCCATGTTGGTCGTTTTTGAAGTATTCACAGTCGACAAGCCAGAGATGTCGGTTAGCTTAGTAAGTGCTCTGAACATACTTGAAGAATTATAGTTGAGATAGACAAGACTATCTTCGGAATAGAAATAGATTGTATTCGTACCGCTATCGAACCAGGTATAGATTGGGAACTTCGAACCATTAGCAGAAACTGTATTCCCTGTAGCTGGCGAGAAATTACCCGGGAGCGAGTCAGCTCGCTTGAAAGCCTCAATGATTGTATCTCCAGTGGTATAGGACGAGCTTGAGCCTTTGGCTAGAGTCTTGAACTTTGCGTTGACATTCTGCCCGGAATCAAACATGGTAATCCCGTCCCATACTGCATAAAGCGTGGCCATCGTAGTACTCACTACTATTTCGTCTCCGGGCTGATAGTCCGCAGAAGTGGCGTTTTGATCTATTGACCAGCCGAGAAAAATTTTAAGTGTGCGTCTTGGAATATCTTCAGAAATAATAAATGTATGAGAAGTGTTTGCGTCGTTAGCTACCTGCATTCTCGGAGCCATACTCCCGCCATTAGCATTATATTGCAAAATAAAGTTTGCCCAAACAGCGTATAGATCGAGAGTCTGGCCGATACCGTCTTCTGGAGGCTCAAACCAGTCATAACTATAATATTCTATATTGACAGCACTTGGGTCTGTAGACCAACCCACAAAGACAAAACCTTCGCGCGTAAATTCTTCTTCGAATGGATACAAAGACCCTCCTCTGCCAATGCCAATAGTCTGTGAGAGGACGCACTCTTCGTTGACTGGGTCATAATTACTACATGTTGCAATGGTTCCACCGTTGCTGTGAAAATTAACATAGTAGTTCTTGTACCAGTCGGCATAGACTGTAATGTTCCCTTCTATCCCATAACCACCATCATTAATCTTTCTTATCAAACCTTCATTGTTCTTAAAGTTTAAATTATAATCACTTGTATGCCAACTATCAAAGCTATAGTGTTCTGGTAAGATTGGCGCAGCGTAAGCACCCTCTAAGACTTGCCAACCGCAATAATAACCTAGGTTCTGTAGAGAAGCACCTTCACGCTCATTATCGTAAACTGGATAGACCAAAGCATAGTAGCCATAATATCCATTATCTGCATAGCTGTCACCGAAGAAAACAAAGGAAACGGTATCACCCTCAACTACAAAAGTTGCTTCGCCGCTATGATTAGTATTATTGTCATAGTCTTCCCCTCCGGTGAATTGCTGGACTTGGCCAGCGTCCAAACTGCTATTAATGTCCCCACTATAAATACCTTCGAATATGTATAGTTGGTCATAGGAGGTTTCTATACCATAAACTAATTCAACTTTGAGCTTATCGGCCCCTGAGATAGTGATTGGGTCATTTTGCGTAAAACTATACGCATAGCCCGAAGAAGCGGAGCCGTCGTTGTCCACGTTTGGAGTTTTAGAAATGGTCGGAGTGTTGCCAATGTAGGCCTCACCTATCGACGAGCACAAATTCGCATACTTAACAGTATTAGTATGTTGAATGCCCTGTTCGTCAAAGGCATACTCACCCGCGTCATAAACAATGGTGACCATTTCTGCCCAGACGGCATAAAGGGTTACTGTATTGCTAGTTTCTGGGTCAAGGACAAAGTGATCTCCGGCATTATAATCAGCTATAGTAGCATTTTCTGTGGTCGCCCAACCTAAGAAAATATAGTTTGGTCGTACGGGAATGCTCATATCTAGATAAACATCAGTACCAGAAATAGTGCCTTGCTGAGGATTGGGATTTGGCATATTGGTAACGTTTTCTAGCTCAGTAGTATCAATGTTGGCATCATAGGTAATGGTATAGCCTGCCTCATTCGCCACCGCCGTAAGGGTAAAGGTCTTGTTGTAAGTACCAGCAGGAGTGTCGATGTCGGTCTTAACACCAAAGGTAAGATTGTATTCGTTAGTTTGAGGATCGGTCTCGGTAGTAGTGTCTAGGATGTCACCT
>JAFZQB010000001.1 GCA_017552385.1 Candidatus Saccharimonadota bacterium | reverse complement strand
CGCCTCCGGCTGCCCGATGATGGCCTCACTTAACGCGATCAACAAGGTCACGGGTTGCGGCTACACGCCAAAGATGTTCGCAGAACACATGAAGAAGTACACCAATAATTTCAAGGACCGAAAGGGCCTGTTCTCGAACAACAGTTGCTGGTCAAATACTGGCGCTCCGATTGTAAAACACTACATGAAGGCGTATAAGGTGCACCACAAAGAGTACAGCGGCTCAAAACAGCAGAAAAAAGAAAAGGCAAAAGAAGCCCTTCTAAAGCAGCATGTGGTCATCGTCAGCGGCAAAGGTGACGATATCTTCGGCACTAACGCAGGCCATTTTGTCCTATTCTCGACCTATAAGTCTTCCTCAAATACCGTTACGATTATTAATCCGTCCCAGGGCGGCCTCAGAATTGATAAGAATCTAGACACGGCAGTTAAGCACGCTAAGAGGTTTATAGAAGTATGGAACTAGAAGGTTTACTGAATAATCAGAGGAAGAAGTCGCAACCGTTGACGCCGACCAGTAATTCAACGCCAGCGAGCTCGAGCGGCAAAAAACGTGCTATATTCATTGTCGTTGTTTCCGCGGTATTTTTGCTCATAATCGCCGGAGTTACCTTATTTGTCGCGTCAGCCCAAAAGGATTCAAGCAAAGGCATCGAGGTCTCAGAGGGAGCCCCGGGTATCGACGACGAAACGGGGGGCGAAGAGTATGTTTTTCCAGAAAACCAAAGAATAGATTTCCTCTCGAAGTATGGCGTCTCTGAAGACGACATGGTTTTCGTCGAGGATAAGATTATTGAAGTGATCGAAGAATATTACGGCGAGGTCGGCTACGACCAGATATTCTACAACAACGGCGAAGGCGACGTAACAGTCGAAGACGGCCAGATTAAGTTTACCGTCTACACCGATGTGGGCGACCGCCTGACCAGCGTCACAATCAAGATGGACGGCAACAGAGTCAAGACCGTGTACATCTATTAGATGCTCCTCTATTGACTTTTTAAGCTACTTATGCTGTAATCATTATATCCTATATATACTCTTCGAGGAGGTGCTCTTTTATGAAAACTTGCGAAAAAGATATCAATAAACTGCTAAAGAAGCACGATCTTGTGTTTAAGCGCAGAAAAATGTGCCAAACAACAGGCCTAGTTTCATTGGCTATCGCGGGATTGGCTATGATCACATTCGTAGCTTTTGCCCTTAGCGATGTCGCGGCATGGTGGCTCATAGCCGTAGCGGTCTTGTTCGCTATCGGCGCCATCGTATCGCTTGCTGCGTATTATTATTACGACGATGAGTCAATAAGATACGTGGAAAAGATTAACTGCATACAGCTCTATATGATTCGACAGCCCCGTTCCTAACCCCGGTTAACCCCGGGGTTAACTTTTTGCCAGATAATGCCTTTCTCTTGACTTTTTAAGTCGCTTATGCTATAATAGTATTGTTAACCTATGTTTAGCGACTGTCATTTGAAAGGAGAACCTTATGAGATTACAAAACTATTACATTTCTGACGGTGAGTACAACCCCGTAGCTCGCGACGAATCAGAGAAATTTTACCTCGTAGGCGTAGTCTACGGAAGATCCGACATTCCAGACGGAAGCGCTATTCGCACTTCCACCATAGCCTCACTTAACGATAAGGAAGCAGTTACCGAGAAGGGCGAGGTCTACGAACTTGATGGTATGAGCCCCGATTACATCGAGTTTCTCGATGCAAAAAAACGCGGAATCGACATACTGAACGAGTGGGACGTCTCCCTGAACAAAGACGTCATGATCGAAACCCCTAGCCTTAGTGACCCCGACGCGCTCAAAAAGGTAACCGATCCAGATAATCTTCACACCGCCTACATGTTTACTGGCAAATCGCCAAGTGATTCTCATGTATACGGCGAAGTCGTTGGCCAATCCGGTAACTACGTTACTTTGAAAGTGGCAAAGCTTTCAAAGGAGAAGCACGACTTCGTTATGGAAGAAAAAGTATACTTCGTTATCTGGAGAAGTTTATCGCTGGAAGCGCAGTTTAGCCTTGGTGCGACCGGCGAGGTTGCCGGCCTCGAGTATAAGCAGTGGTTCGAGGAAGCTTTCCACCTCAAGTGCCGTCCGAAAATGTTCTAATCTCAAAAATAGGCGCCTATCTGGCGTCTATTTTTATGCTCACCCTCCCTAATTATTGCTGTGCTCTCTTGACTTTCGCGTATTTCGTGCTATAATTTAGACACTCTATACCTACTCTTACGGGAGGGCACCTTATGAAAAAGATTAATGATTTGGATTACGAAGAGCTAACGCTCGAGGCAATAATAGCCAATACGTGGACCGAACGCTGCAAGACAATGTTCTGGGCTACGATGGTCTTCGGATGGCTTACTCTCGGCATAGCAGGAGCACTTATAGAATGGGCGAATCTTCCGACTCTCGGAAATATCATCTGGATTTCCGCTCGCGTAGTCATGTATTTGGCCATAATCCCCCTTACTCTACAGATCATTTTCTTCATTCGAGGACGTAAGTGTTTTACTCTTCGAGAACAAATTAAGCAACAGCCATAATTGGCGATTCTGACGCCCCGGTCCATGCCGGGGTTCTCGTTTGGGCTTAGTATTGACTTTTTATCCCGCTTGTGCTATAATAGTAATATCCTATTTATTCTATGCCCAAGGAGGAGCTCATTATGAAAAATGATAATGATATGACGATCGAAGAGATGCATGCCAAAATTGCACACGCATCTAAGGTAGGAAGATTTTGCGATATAGGCAGCTGGGTTGCGCTAGTCATTAGCAGCCTGCTCAATATAATGCAGATTTGTTTCATACCAGATGGGTCTTGGCTGAAGTGGTGCTTCATCATTGACGCAGCAGTTTTCCTGATTTGCGCAATCGTGATGATCATTGTGGAAATGCGCGCCGATAGAAAAGCGCGCAGGCTTCTTTACCAATTGACCAGAAAAGTGTCGGTTCTTATAAGGATCGACTCTTGCCCCGACTAACCATCGGGGTTCATTTTTT
>JAFZQB010000002.1 GCA_017552385.1 Candidatus Saccharimonadota bacterium | reverse complement strand
TCCTGAGCCAGGATCAAACTCTCCATTAAAGAAAATTTGATTACTCAAATATATAAAATAAACTGACGATGATAGTTTTCTAAAAAAGAAAACATTTAATTGCACAACTAAATTGTTAACCAACTCTAGAGACTCCGAAAGAAACCATCCTCGCTTCTCTTAGACTTCCCTAAGTTTACTCCAAATAACAGGTTATGTCAAGACTTTTTTCAAAGATTTTTTGACTTTTTACTGCTTATCGATGTCGGAAGATGTAGTATCTTCCGCATTCTCATCTTCTGGAAGCACAATGCCAATCGATGCCACCGTATCACCCTCGGCAAGACGCATGATTCTCACACCTTGTGTGGCCCTACCCAATGTTGGGATCTCTTTCACCGCCACGCGAATTGTTTGCCCTTTGCTCGACATCATGATCACATCTTTGGCCTCTGGATCCAGCGTATGAACGGCTACAATCGGGCCAGTTTTCGCAGTCACTGCCGCGACCTTAATACCTACACCGCCTCTCTTGTGAGCTGGGAAATTCGACGCCAAAGTTGCTTTACCATAACCATTCGCAGAAATTGCAAGAATCTTCTGCTTAGGATCCGTAATGATATCCATACCCACTACTTCATCACGCGGTCGAAGCCTCGCCCCACGCACACCCCTAGCGGCTCGGCCCATTGCTCGTACGTCTTTTTCGTTAAATCTTATTGCTTGCCCAGCCGAAGTAGAAATCACTACGTCATTCTCACCAGTCGTTCCCTGGACCCATCTCAACTCATCACCAGCGTCTAGCTTAATTGCAATTAATCCATTCGAACGAATGTTTAAGAAGTCTTTAACTGATGTCTTTTTTATAGTACCCTTCTTAGTAGCCATAAAGAGGTAGCCGTTCTCATCCAAACCAGTTCCCTGCTTAATTATCGCTGTAATCTTCTCTTCTGGATGCATCGATAACAAGTTTACTGCAGCTGTCCCTTTAGCCGCGAGAGTTGCTTGCGGCACTTCGTACGCTTTTAATCGGAAGATACGTCCTTGGCTTGTAAAGAACAACAAGTAATCATGAGAATTTGCCGTTATGATTTGAGCAATCACATCCTCCTCTTTCGTCGTCATGCCACGCTTGCCCTTACCGCCTCGATTCTGCTTTCTAAAGTCATTCTGTGACACGCGCTTCATATAATTCTGCGCAGTCAGAAGAATCACGCTCTCTTCCTCTGGAATAAGTTCTTCTTCGGCAAACTTGCCAACTTCATGGTTAATTATTTTGCTCCTACGCTTGTCACCATACTTCTCCTTAAGAGCAATTAGCTCCTCCTTGATTACTCCAAGAATCTTCATCTCGTCGGCTAGAATCTCTTCCAGTTTCTTGATTAGCTCATGAAGTTCCTTGAGTTCTTCTTCAATCTTATCCCTCTCGAGGCCTTGCAGGCGCCTTAATTGCATTTGTAAAATTGCCGCCGCCTGAATCTCGGACAAACCGAATCTTTTCATAAGCTGTTGGTCTGCGTCATCGTAGCTCGCCCGAATCACCTTAATCACTTCGTCAATATTGTCGAGGGCAATCTTTAAACCTTCAAGGATATGTGCGCGCTCTTTTGCCTTTCTAAGATCAAATTCCGTTCTACGACGTACTACTATCTGACGATGTTTAATAAATTCGCCAAGAATTTCCTTCAACCCCAAAATCCTTGGCTGTAATCCATCAACGAGCGCCAACATATTATAGTGAAACGAAGTTTGGAGTGGTGTCAATTTATAGAGCTGATTCAATATCTTCTTTGGAAAAGCATCTTTCTTCAACTCTACTACTACGCGTACCGTGCCACGTGCAGACTCATTTCTAACATCAGCAATGTGATCAAGTTTTTTATCATTTACAAGGTCGCGAACCTTGTTCATGAAGTCCTCTTTGCTCACCCCATATGGCATTTCGGTGATCACGATATTATAACGACCATTCTTGCGCTCTTCTATATTGGTCACAGCGCGAATCGTCACCGCTCCCTTACCCGTCGCGTAGGCGGATTTCATCGGAGCGCCACCATATACTTCCGCACCAGTTGGGAAATCCGGACCTTTCACATGTTTCATCAACTCTTCAAGAGAAATATCTGGATTATCAATCTGTGCGACCGTTGCGTCGACAAGCTCGCCAAGATTGTGTGGCGGAATATTCGTCGCCATACCTACGGCGATACCCATTTGCCCGTTCAGCAGGATGTTTGGCAATGCGGCCGGTAATACCACCGGTTCTTTCTCGCTCCCGTCGAAGTTATCTCGGAAATCTACCGTTTCCTTCTCAATATCGGCAAGGAGTTCTGCTCCCACCTTATCCATCCTAGCCTCAGTATACCTAGAAGCAGCTGGCTCATCACCGTCCGCCGATCCGAAATTACCCTGCCCCTCAATAAGCGTATAACGCATCTTCCAAGGTTGTGCAAGATTTACCATAGCCATATAAATAGACGAGTCACCATGTGGATGGTATTTACCCATCACTTCACCCACGATTCTCGCAGACTTCACCGTAGCATGTGGAGCTTTCCATCCATTCTTATTCATCGCATATAGAATACGTCGGTTCACTGGTTTGAGACCATCGCGCACGTCTGGAAGCGCGCGATCAACAATCACAGACATCGAGTACTTTAAAAAGTACTCTTCCATCGTGCTCTCTACATTTCTATTCTCAATCCCTTTCAGAATAGCCTCTGTAGTCCCTTCAGGCGCGCTACCAGGCAATTCCTGGCCTAGGTCGCTATTCTGTGGCTCTTCTGGCTTTTCATCCTTCATACGGTCTTTATTTACGTCACTTGGCATATCTTTATCCTCCTATCCTTAAAAGTCCAGGTCATCCAGGTCGACTTTCGCCGCTCCAGCCTGAATAAAGTTTTTCCTTAAATCCACCTGATCCCCCATCAACTTTGCAAACACCGCATCGGCCTTTTCTGCATCCTCGATATGCACCTGCACTAGTACACGATTTTCTGGGTCCATCGTCGTTTCCCATAGCTGCTTTGCATCCATTTCACCGAGACCCTTAAACCTCTGTTGCGCAGTATATCCGGCTTGTTTGAATCGCTCTTGACCTTCATCGATTTTTGTGCCATTCGCCTTCTTTTCTTCAATCTTTTCTGTGAGCTTAGCCTCCAAAGCAGCCTCATCATATAGATAGTCAATCTTTCTCGAATTGCCCGTACCTTTAATTAATCCAAACAGTGGCGGCTTCGCTAAGTACACATGCCCTTCCTCTATCACTTGAGGCATATAGCGGAAGAAGAATGTCATCAAAAGCGTAGCGATATGAAGACCATCTACATCCGCATCCGTCATGAATACAATTTTGTCGTAGCGCAGTCCATTTATATCAAACTGCTCACCAATCCCTACTCCCAATCCTTTAATCAGAGATACCAACTCAGCATTTGCTAGCATCTTATCCAGGCGCGCGCGTTCAGTATTGAGTACCTTCCCACGAAGCGGCAATACCGCTTGAATCTTCGGGTTACGCCCCTCCTTCGCTGAACCCGCCGCAGAGTTACCCTCTACGATAAATAATTCACACTCATCCCTATTTCTAGATGAACAATCTGCCAACTTCGATGGCAAGTTTAAACCATCAAATGCCCCTTTGCGAATAACATTATCTCTCGCCGCACGAGCCGCCTTACGAGCCCTCGCCGCCAGTGTCGCCTTCTGTACAATTTTCTTAGCAATCTGTGGATTTTCTTCCAAGTAATACCCGAAATACTCTGTCATTACCTTGTCTACGTAGCCACGTACTTCCGGGTTGCCTAACTTATTCTTCGTTTGCCCTTCAAACTGAGGATCTGGAAGCTTTACGAGAATAACCGCAGTAAGGCCCTCTTTGATATCATCACCCGTCAAGTTGTCTTCTTTATCTTTTAATAACCCGTTTTTACGAGCATAGTCATTAATAGTCCGGTTTAGCCCCGTACGGAATCCGACCACATGCATACCGCCATCTGGAGTTAAAACGTTATTTGCAAATGGCTTCATAATCTCGGCAAAAGTGTCATTATACTGAAGCGCAATCTCTACTTCACTATCTGCAATCTTTTTCTCGACATAGAAAATATCGTCCGAAATCACTTCCTTACCGTTATTTAGCCTTTTTACATAGCTTTTAATGCCGCCCTCAAAGTAAAACGACTCTTTTGCACCAGTTCGCTCGTCGTTTACCTCAATCAAAATACCTTTCGTTAGATACGCTTGATGACGTGCATAGTTCGATACCCAATCATAATCAAAGGTCGTTGTCTCTTTAAAAATCGTCGGATCCGGATAGAAAGTAATCGAAGTCCCGCTGGGCCTTGGGCTACCCTGTGTGACCGTAAATGGTTTGGTCGTCTTCCCTATTTCGAACTCCACATGGTGAGTTTTGCCATCTCTATATACTTCAGCAATCATTCGCGAAGAAAGTGCGTTTACCACAGAAGAACCCACACCATGAAGGCCAGAGGATACCTTATAACCACCATCACCAAATTTACCGCCAGCATGTAGGACTGTTAGTACCGTCTCTAATGTAGACAGACCAGTCTTCGGATGTTTATCTACTGGGATACCGCGCCCATTATCGTCTACTCTTACACCTCCATCATTTTGAATCGTAATCGTAATCTTATTCGCAAATCCCGCAATCGCTTCGTCAATAGAGTTATCAGCAATTTCCTTTATTAAGTGATGCAAGCCATCATAACCGGTCGAGCCGATATACATCCCTGGTCGAATCCTAACTGGCTCCAAACCCTCCAGAACTCTAATCTCTGACGAATCATATTGTTCCGCCGCGTTTTTTCCTGCTGGCATAGAAATTTTACCTCTGTCTTTAAATAACTCCCCCTATTATATCTGTTTTCCCCTATTTTTTCAAGACCTTAACCTGATTTTGTCATCGGCTTTCCAGAACCCATCATCCTCTTTTTTTGCTGACTTTGCCATCTCTGTCTTTCTCTCCCCATCCACTCGACTAGAATCTCTGTCGATTTCAATGTCGCTAGCCCGCCCAGAACTATATTTACTTCTTTGTACTCCCGCTGATGTTTCTCTCATATCCATCTCTCTAGCTATTCCAGTTTCCGTGCCCGACGCTGCTGGACTTGATACCACATCAGTATGTTTTATTATCCTCGTATCCACATCCACGGGTTTAGACTCCGCAGGAGTGCCAGAAGGTTCATTCCCTATTTCACTCTTTTTGCGAAGCCATGCTTCCAGGAAATTCTCCTCTCGCTCCTCTTTTCCAGTAGTTCTGAATACGCGCTCTACCTTTGGCTCGTCTTTGTCATTTCCCGTAGTCTCACCCCCAGTCGTAAATGAAGCAGCTTTCCCGTCCTTATTGCTCGCAGCTAGTCTCTCGTCAATTTCTCTACTCACCTCCGCCCGTGGTCGTCCATATTTTGCCGCGGAATAAGTCTTTAGACTCTGCAGCACCTCTGGGCTCTCTGTTCCTAATTTCGACCACGTCATCGTAAATGGTGTGCTTGGCATGCCATACATCATCACCGTTGCTATGGCGTTCCGATTTGGAGTTTTATGTAAATCTTCCGCAGTGAACGTCGGCGCAAATACTTTCTCGATTAATTCTGCGTCCGTCACACCTAAGCGCCCAGCCACAATTGTGCCTACATTCCCAAGCACGCCTTCGCGCACCTTATCTGTAAGCTGCGTCATAAACTGGTTCGCCACAATCAAATTTAACCGGAATTTCCTAGCTTCAGACAAAATGCTTTCGAAACTCTCTGTCGAAAAGTTCTGAAACTCGTCCACAAACAAACAAAAGTCTTTCCTTTCGTCCTCCGGCGTATCAACTCTACTCATCGCTGCTGCCTGAAATTTCATCACAAATATCATGCCCAGTAACTTCGAATTAAGTTCTCCCATCTTCCCCTTGGATAGATTTACGAGCAGTATCTTGTTGTTATCCATAATCTCACGAATATTAAACCCGCTCTTCGTCTGTCCGAGCACATTCTTCATCATAGTATTGCTAATGAACGGTCCCCATTTCGAAATGAACCATGTCGTCACCTCACCAGCATCATTGCTCCTTTGTGAGGCCGGAAATTCTTTTGTCCAATAATCATATACCTGTCTGTCCGTTACGTATTTAAGCTTCGCTTTCACAAATTCCGGATCGATAAATACCCTCGGAATATCTATGAACGATGCTCCTTTCGGATCGCTCATCAACAAAAGCGCTGCATTCCTAAACATATGCTCACCCCTTGGCCCAAAAATGCCCGTATGTCCAGGATCATAAAGGCTATAAAGCATATTAATGCCCTCTTGAATAATAAAGTCCTTCTGGTCCGCAGTTTGAAACTCAAACATATTCATGCCTATCGGATTGTCCATATCCCCAGGATCAAAATAAATCACATCATCAATCCGTTCCTTTGGAACCATAGATAGGAGCTCTTCTGCCACATCGCCATGTGGATCAATAAACGCAAACCCTCTGCCTTCCTGCATATCTTGATACGCGATATTGCGCATAAATACCGACTTGCCCATACCAGTAGAACCAATTACATACACATGCCGCCTTCGATCTTCTACGGATAGCCTTATTTCCTTCTTTTCTCCACGAAATTCATTTATACCTATTAGTACACCATCTTCTACTAATTTCGCAGGACCATCTACCTGTTTAGTCATCTGCCTCATTACCTGACTCGTAGGTATTACATTCTGTTCCGGCAGGTGAAAGATGCTTGCAAGCTCCACGCTGTTCAATACATTATTCACGGTCAAAAGAGGAAAGTCCCTAAATATATAATCCCTAGCCAGCTTACGTGTACTCTTTGTCGCTTCATATTTAAATCCATTATATATTGGTGAATCAAACTGCGAAAACGCCGTCACGACACCTCCTACCATCGCCTCCGCTCGTGCCGCTCCTTGTTCGCTACTACCCACAATCCTGATCAGCGTCTCAAATGCAGCGTATTTAGTCTTCTCCTCAACAGCGCCTACTTCCTCTTGCTGTATATTAGTTAATACGTTTACTTCCTCATGGTTCTCATTGTCGCCGTGCGCCGACAATGGCTTCCATAACATTTTAAATACTTGTTCAATTCCATCCAAAAATTTATTCAACCCACCTCCCGACGTTTTTTTCTTTCCCTCTTTTATATCCTTTACCCATTCTTCAGAGTTCTTCGTCCAAGCATTATCCTTTGGCCTAAACATTACTTGAATGCCCAGACCTTCGCCCTCTCTGAGAGTCGACATCGTGTTGAGGATAGCCAGGCTAGCATCTCTTTTTGTATCTTCATATGTTGCTATAGGATAAACATACTCCTTTCTTAGGCTCAACTCGCCACCCGCCACCCCGCTAAGCTTCGCGGTTTTAGAAAAAATATTTTCCCTCTCCGTCTCCTCCACTCTCGCCGTAGGATATGCCGAAATAATAGCTTGTCTTACTGTCTCTGTCAGGACTGCCGGCACCACAGCGAAATACTTAATCGTCCCACCTGTGGCTACGATCTCGAAAGAAATATGTTTCTGCCCAAAAATTTTCGCATTTCTCCCCTTCACTAGAGTTGATGCGATAATAGAATACATCACTTGCGCCTGGCTCACCGCCTCATCTACCACATCACGCTCGTCTCTTCCACCACCTTGAATATCGTCCGTCGTTGGTGGCAAATGTATTAGCATAGCTATCATTTTAAGACCACGCTCAGCCTCTTTTACCTCTCGCATTCGCCTCACCTTCATCGTCCGCACAATTACAGCGAACAACAACAAAGCTATACCACCCAAAATCAAGAAAACCACCGTCGCTTCCACTACTTCTTCCCTTCTCTTACTCGACCAAATGCCTTAAGTATCAATGTATCACTCATATCCTGTATCTTCACATTCAACATATATGGATCATCCGCGTATTCTCTCTCTATCTTCTGAATCTCCTTCAGACCTTCTTCGCCCATTTCCTTCCTAAGCGACGTGTTATCTCTAGCTAAAGCATCCTCAAACTCATTATACATATGCTTATTTTACCACATTTACGCCCGTTTGCGTATTAAAAAACAACCTAAAAATACGAAAATTCCTACTAAGGCTAGCGTCAAAACATTCACCGATCTAGTCACTAGTAGGATAATCGGTCCGAATGCCACCACGGTCGCATACATATATGTCTTATTCTTAGAGATCTCCCCACCCTTCCCATTCTTCTCTTTTAGTATTTTCTGAAAAACTTTTACAAGCTCAACCATTAACCCAAACAAAGCTATAAAAATCATTGTAAAAAAAACTAAAACACCTAGAACTCCTGCTTCTTTAGGAGTGGTGTAGTTCAACATGAATAATATGCCAAAAAGAGAAAGTAAACTGAAAATCGGTATGATTCTGCCACGCATACATACTATTGTATCACACTTATGTTTAAGTGTACATTGGCTCTCCCCCAAGTAAAAAGTTTGATTTGACAAGCGGGGGGATTATCCGGCGTATTAAAACTTACTATAGGCCGCAATCCTTGTCCCCGCTTTCAAATCGTTTGACCGCTCCACGAATGTGGAGCACAGGTCCTTGTTAGTTCCCTTCACGTTCCGGTATTTCTAAATGTGCTAACGATCGAGATCCTAACGCGCTTCGAATTACGTTGACGAAGCTCTAGGTAATTCCTAAATGGTGTAATTTATGGCTAGAAATTACCTTTTCGCGCCGCCAACCGCGCTTGATTATTTATATTTCATTTTAATGTTCTCAATTTATTTTAAATTTTGATTTTTGTCATTCGACACCTTGATACTAGCACATATTCCTCATTAAATCAAGACTTTTGTATAAGATTTTTAATATAATTCTTACAACAATGCGCTTATATCCCTCTGTTATAGCCAAGCATACCGCATGTTGTATTTTTGACACATGCGACTTGACGATCTTACTTTTATGTTGTGGAAAACTCTTAAAAAATTATAAAAAATTATGCAAAAAAGTATTGACACAAGCATTTTTAGGCGGTATGATGGTATTAGCTTTTGAATAAATTTATTATTCAAAAGCCAAAAACAAACATTTTTAGCCAAAAATAACTCCACACTCTACACGAAAAGACCGGTTTTCCTCGCAGTTACCGGTCTTTTTCTTGACCTAATTCTGTCAATACACAAAAATCACCCCTTAAAATTCGAGGTGTATAATTTTTTTGCTCAAAGATTTGGTGGAGCTGCCGGATACTGCCTCCGGGTCCGAAAAATCACTGGATATCATTCTACGTGCATAGTTACTCATTTTATCTTGGCTTAATGCTTGAAGCTACAAGTAACAAAACTCCATGCTGCCATGACAATTTTTTTTCGAAGCAATCTTTGTCACAAAATCGCCCTTAACCCCGTTATATAATAATCCGTTTCCTACGGAATCTCAGAAACAGACCAGCCTATAAAAAAATCTTAGGCATAAGCAGGCATGTAAGCTACACGCTTGCTGATAGTGTTTTCACTTATTTAACACTTACGGTGCTCAATCGTCACGCTTGATATCTGTTAATAATTCGTCTAAGCTTTGTCAGCCCCAACACCTTATATTATATCATACTTATCTTTATCAGTCCATCCTCTCTAAACCGCTTCTCCTTGCAAACTATTTTCCTTTCCCATATCCTAAATATATGATTGCTAAGACTCATTCAGCGATCCCTTATGGCTACGAAGGTCGCATCGTAGAAGTAGAAGGCGATATGAACAAAGGCCTTCCTGTGTTCAACATCGTCGGAATGGCCAATAAAACCATCACGGAGGCTCGTGAACGCGTTAAAAGCGCCTTAACTAACTCTGGATTTTCCTTCCCAGATAAAAAAGTAACTATCAATCTAGCACCAGCCGATCTTCTTAAAGATGGCTCTTATCTCGATCTGCCAATCGCCCTTACCGTTATGGCGCTATCACGCCAGCTTCTTCAAAACGATCTAGATAACAAACTCTTTGTGGGCGAACTGTCACTTGACGGAGCGCTTCGCCCAGTCCACGGCATCATTAATATCGTAGAAACCGCTCGGTTTGCAGGAATCACCGAAGTCTACCTGCCCATAGACAATATTCCTCAAGCCTCTCTCATTTCCGGCATCAACCTTATTGGCGTCAAAAACCTTCACGAACTTTTCCTTCATCTCAAGGGTGAAAAGCTCATAACTAACCCTCCCTTTAATAATGTTGTAGAAAAAACAGAAACAGGTTCAACTCCCCCAATCCTCGACCATATCCGCGGACAAGCTTTTGCCAAGCGCGCTATCGCCATTGCAATTGCCGGACACCATAATCTCCTCATCTCCGGCCCACCGGGCGCAGGTAAAACCCTTCTGGCTCGCGCTGCTGCGAATCTACTTCCACCCCCATCGCCCGAAGAGCAAATTGCCATTACAAAGATACATTCCATAGCCGGAGAAACTGACAATATCGTCCGCGAACGCCCATTTCGCGCCCCACACCACACCGCATCCCCCGTTTCCATCATTGGTGGCGGAAGTAAAGCTGAACCCGGCGAAATCTCCCTTGCGCATCTCGGTGTACTCTTTCTCGACGAGATACCCGAGTTCCCTCGTTCTGTGCTAGAATCTCTCCGTCAGCCGCTCGAAGATCGCAAAATCTCAATTTCCCGCGCCAACTCCAAGACCACATATCCAGCTGACTTTATGCTTATTGCTACCATGAACCCATGCCCTTGCGGCTATCTTGGCGATCCGACTCATGAATGCACCTGTACCCAAACTCAAATCAATAACTATCAGAAAAAGCTCTCTGGCCCGCTTTTCGATCGCATTGATATGAATATTACTGTCTCAAAAGTTGACAATTCAGACCTGCGTCGAAAAACTCCTGTTATATTAAAAGAGCCAACAGAACACAGTGTTGTAAAAAATAAAATTACAGAGGCTCTAGCTCGTCAACGCACCCGCTATGGCTGTGATAGCTATTACAATTCTTCCCTTTCTTCCCATCAAGTTTCCTCTCTTCTGCGCCTTACTCCAGCCGCAGAGAAATTACTCGAATCAGCATCAGATAAGCTTAATCTATCCGCCCGTTCCTACTTCAAAGTCATAAAAGTTGCTCAAACCATAGCCGATCTAGACGGAGCCGAGATTATCGATGTTAATCATCTTTCCGAATCTCTCAACTACCGCAAACGTTAGCGCATTATTTTCCTTCATCTACCCCTTGCTTTTTTTATATAACTCTAGTATAATGAACAGATAAGGTAAGAAGAAAGGATCATCCCCATTAGTAGAAACAACTCACGCACCAAAATCAACGGAGAAATCCGTTACCCAGAAGTTCGCGTAATTGGATCTAATGGAGAGCAACTCGGCATAATGTCGAGTCGTGACGCCCAACTTCTCGCTAGAGACGCCGGTGTTGATCTCGTGGAAATCGCCGCGAACGCCAACCCGCCCGTCGTCAAAATCATCGATTGGGGCAAATATCAGTACCAAAAGATGAAAGAAGAGGCTAAGAATCGCAAGAAGGCTCGCGAAAAACAATCCGAGCTCAAGCAGATGAAGATTGGCCTTAAAATTAGCGATAACGACCTTAATATCAAAGTCCGCAAGATTAAAGGCTTTCTTGAAGACGGTGATCACGTAAAGATCATGGTTGTCTTCCGTGGCCGCGAAATGGCTCACAAAGAAGTAGGACAAGAACTTTTAAATAGAGTCCTTGGTCTCCTCGAGGAAGACGCCATAGTCGAAGGCAAGCCGCAATTTAACGGACGTAACTTATCGGTCGGAATTCGGAAGAAGTAATTTCCTACTTCCACGGTTCCCCGCTCGCACCTTGTGCCGCTACAGGCGCCTCACGACCATTGGTCGCAACAATACTAAATCTAACCTAAAGGAATATTTATGCCTAAACTAAAAACGCATAAAGGTACTGCCAAACGTATCAAAATTAGCGGTTCCGGCAAGCTCATCCGTGAGCGTGCTTATGGCAACCATATCCTAGCTAAGAAGTCGAAGGCTAGGAAACGCAACATGAAGACTGCCGCCGCCATTAACGGCAAAATTAAGAAAAATGTTAAAACTGCCCTAGGAGTCTAATCATGAGAGTTAAACGCGGCGTTCCCGCCCATGCCAAACACAAGAAAACTCTGCAAGCCGCCAAAGGCATGCAGCACTATCGCACCCGCAGCTATCGCTTAGCCAAGCAGGGCGTTATCAAGTCCCTCCGCTACGCATACCGCGACCGCAGAAACAAGAAACGCGACTTCCGTTCCCTTTGGATTACCCGTATCAACAACGCTTCTCGCGAGCTTGGCCTTTCCTATTCTCAGCTTATCGCTGGCATGAAAAAGAAAGGTATCAACCTTGATCGCAAGGTTCTCGCTGACCTTGCCGTTAACCAGCCAGAAGCCTTCAAAGCAATCGTTAACACCGTAAAGGAGAAATAACATGGCTATCTGCGAAATTACCGGCAAAGGCAAAATGTATGGCCACAATGTTTCTTTCTCCCAAAGAAAGACTCGTAAGGTCTTCAAGCCTAATGTCTCGAAGCGTACCTTGGTTATTAATGGCCAAAAGGTTAAAGCAAACGTCTCAACGTCTGCGCTTCGAACTCTAAAGAAAAAAGGTCTTGTTAAATAAGTACATCTTGCCAAAACAAAAACTCCCCTTTCGGGGAGTTTTTTGAGCTATCTGTAAGCCGGATTTTGTAGCCTTCTTACGAAGACAGACAATCATCTATCTAGGCATTCGGTTACCCGAATGCTCGAGCGGTGGGCGTGCGTCTCCGGACCAGAGCTAGCAGCACTCCTTGCAGCAAGTAGGGTTTGCCTTCGATATATGTCACCATATATCGCTGTGAGCTCTTACCTCACTCTTTTCACCTTTACCACTTTCGCTAGAAATTCCAACAAATTTGGTAGTTTTGTCTCTGTGGTACTTTCCCTACCCTCACGGGCGGTCGCCGTTAGCGACTACTTCGTCCTACGCTGTCCGGACTTTCCTCTTGGACAAGTCCAAGCGATTGTCTTTCAAGCTCTAGCTTATTTTAACATATCTCTATCAAAATGTCTATCTATCGCTAGATTGGCCTCTTCATCCGCTACCGTATTTTGATCCCGTTTCACATGCGTAAATGACACTGCTTCGAAACTTTCCGCTACTTTCTTTTGAATATCAGCGTATATCGGTAATAAATCCCTGTTCTTTATCTTATAAATCCCATTCAGCTGGTTAATCATCATTAGATTATCCCCCACGAACCTCACTCGCTTTAACCCTAGCCCTATAGCTTGCTCTACGCCAGAACGCAACGCATAATATTCGGCTACCCGACTAGTTGCGAAGCCTATGAATTCTCCGCCTTTTTTAATCACCTGACCATCTTCGTCTACAATACAATACCCTATACCCGATGGCCCAGGATTCCCTCTGCTGCTCCCGTCTACATACACCGTTGCGCCATTGACCGCCTCACGATAATTATTTGCTGTGACAGCTTCATCCTTCTCTAAATCCAGCACTGCAGCCGTAGCCTCATCTACTCTTATTTTGGAAAGTTCGTCTCTCTTTAAGAATTTATATGCAGAATACCTTTCATTAGGCTTTATTTTAGCTGTATTTGCTATACCCAATTCATACACGATATATAAGTTAGCCATCTGACTAGACCCTGAAAAAGCCAGAAATGTCACCACATCTCTCAGCTTTATTTCTTTTACCTCTATTCCGAGATACTCTAATGCTGTTCGAGCCATTGCCTCTTCTGGTTGCTCACCATATTTTATCTTACCAGTTGGCAATTCCCAAAAAACAGGCTCAATACTCCGGCCTGTCCTACGTTTCATCAAAAGCACTTCCCCTTCTTGCTTCAATATACCGACAACTCTAACTCGTTGTTTCATCCCACCACATATCCTGTAAAACTTTGTCCCTCACCGGCCTTGTGTTTTCCCTGCTGATTTGCAAGGTGGGTAAAATCTTATGCGCAGTCTCCACGGAGACTTGCCACGAAATCCCTAAAACATGACTATACAGAGAAAATCATGCTACCGGTGAAGGTACGCTTTTATTATAACAATTTATTGGCCAATAATCCAGTAGAATCCTTGGAGAATCCCGTTCATCGCCCCCAACATCACCGAAGAGAAAATGCCCCCACCAACTAATATTAATATATATACTACATATATACCCACCGACTCCATTTTCTCCATATATTCCCTGACTCTATCCGGCATCAAAGCATACAAGATCCTCGATCCATCAAGTGGAGGTATAGGTATCAAGTTGAATACACCAAATCCTAAGTTAACAAGTATCATATCTAGAGCAATCTCATAAATTATGCCGGCACCAGCCGTTAATCCACCTAACGTCAAAATCAAAAAACAGGTGAAAGCCAGTATAAAATTCGTTAGAGGGCCCACAATCGCCACTAGCGCCATTCCCCAAACTCCCCCTTTAAGCTTCGCCGTATTCACCGGCACAGGCTTTGCTCCACCAAACACTACTCCGCCCATTAAATAGGATATCAGTGGCAAAGCCACCGACATTATCGGGTCAAGATGCTTTATCGGGTTTAGAGTTAACCGCCCATCGTCCTTTGCCGTCGTATCGCCAAGAAGCAATGCCATGCCGCCATGGGCTAGTTCGTGCATCATCATTGAAAAAACAATAACGCAAAACACGATTACTGCCCCCAAAATACTCATACCACCTCCTTTCGAACAATATATTATATAACTAATTCAGAGCAACAACTTCCAATGCTACCGGAAGTGAATCTAGGCTCTTAACTTTGTACTTCTTCTCGGCTCGCGCCGTGACCTTTAATTCGCTCACCATTCCATCCACATTGCCCATTGCAACTACAGCTTTCGGGCCAATTTCCCTAATTGCTCTCACTGACGATGTACACAACACGTCTGATACACCAAGTTCATCCAAACCCTCTTCGATTCCGCCAATCACACCAACATGCACCCCACCAATCTCCGCATCATAAATCACCCTGCTCCCACTTATAGCGATACCACGAATCGTTACATCTCCAACCTCAAATTCTCCAGGGCCGTGAATCGACCCCACTGACAAATTACCAGAAATAGTACTTTCAGCTACGTTTAATGTTACGCTAGTCTTCTTAGTTACAATCGTAACAGAATCAGGGTTTTTGCTCTCAATCTCAAACATGTTTTTCTACTCCTTAATTAATTTGTCTGGGTCTATAAGTTCCGACACGTCCATCTCTAAAATGTCTAATACGAACCTGTCCCTTACACTTTTTCTGTATAGGAAATCTTCAATCGAAAAGATTACATAATTCAATGGTTTCCCCATCTTTTTCTCAACAAGCTCCGCCCAATGCGTCAACTTCTTTGTTTTATCATCGCCAATAATCAAAAGGTCAACCCCCTCCTGACCAGGAGCTCTATTTGTAAGCAACATCGCTGAGAGATACTTGCTAACTGGCTTCACATATTCTTCCCAACTGCTTTCTTTTACGTCGCGATCCTTAGACGCACTCACTTTTTTAGAAAAAATCTCATTTAAAGCATGCGCGTAAGGATGTTTCATATTCGCCGAATAGTATACTTTATTATCAAATGTTTCATTTTTGACCACCCCAACACTTTCGAGATTCAGAAGCTCTCGTCGTACAGAATTAATCTGCTCACCAATCACGCGCGTAATTTCCCGAACATAAAAAGATTTGTCGATATTCTCAAATAAAAGATTTAGGAGCTTCGCTCGAGTCTTCGAGCCGAACAATTTTTCTACTGGAGTACTATTTTCTTTGCTCATTCTGAATACATTTTATCACAATCTCTTTCACTTTTTCAAGCGGAAGCCAAAGAATATTTTCATTACGCCTAAACCAAGTCATCTGGCGTTTTGCTAAATGCCAATCATCAATCACAAACAGTCTAATTGCATTTTCTCTACTTATCTCCCCCTGCATTAATCTCCAAGCAAATTGATATATATTACTCTTCATAGCCTGATTATTCCAACCGTACTTATCAATCAGTCGTTTCGTTTCTTCATACAGCTCATCCGAAAACATTTGTTCGGCTCTTAAACGCAGTCTCTTTCTTAGCTCTTCCGACTCCCAAAGAATCCCAAATATCTTATACTCCGCACACATTTCCTGCCGATCGGGATATTTCTCGTAATCATCTTGTGCAAGGCTACCTGTTCGCCCGTTCAAATTTTTTGTACATGCTCCACGATTTTTGTCATAACCTTTTCCGCTCGTTTCGAATTTATAATCGTACACCAGCGCATCGACATACAACCCTGTACCGCCCACAATCATCGGAACTTTGCCCTTCTTTCTAATTTCCCGTATCTTTTCTTCCGCATAGGCTTTCCAATCCGCCACCGTGAACCGTTCGTTTGGCTCTACAAGATCAAAACCATAATGCAAAATACCATCTCTCTCCTCATCCGTCGGCTTCGCCGTCCCAATATCCATACCTTTATAAATCGTTCTTGAATCCGCCGATATAACTTCCCCACCAATCTCTTTTGCTATTTCGATAGCTACACCCGTCTTGCCCGACCCTGTTGGCCCGACAATAACCGGTATCATTTATTTAATTCCCTTGATATATTCCGCTAATTTACTCAACTTGATCTTATCTTCAGAATCCTTCAATCTTACCGATACTTCTCCAGCCCGTTTATCTTTTTCACCTACAATCAGAATCATTGGTATCTTATATTCAGTAGCACGTTTAATTTTCTTGCCTAGAGAATCGTCCGAATTATCAACTGAGTACCTTAGTTCACTATTCTTAATCGGGTCATCTAAAACTATTCCTTTTAAGATCTCTTCAATTTCTTTAGCGTAATCATTAACTGCTTCATTAACAGTCAACACCCTTACTTGTTCAGGAGCCATCCAGAATGGAAACCAGCCAGCCGTATGCTCAATATAAACACTCAAGAAGCGTTCAATCGAACCAATCAAAGCGCAATGAATCATAATCGGAGTCTTCTTGGTGCCATCTGCAGCAGTATATTCCAAACCGAAACGCTGAGGCATAGCGTAGTCAAGTTGTACAGTAGCGAGTTGCCATTCTCGGCCCAAAGCATCTTCCGCCATGAAGTCCATCTTAGGCCCATACATAGCCGCTTCGCCAATTCCTACGAAATAGTCCATCTTAAACTTTTCCGCCATCTTCTGAATCGAATTCTGGGCTTTCTCCCACATTTCCGGATCGCCAATATAGCCATCGCCATCATCGCGGAACGACAAGCGCAGCTTCAACTTCATGCCTATTCTTGCGTACAAATCCTTCGCCGCTTCAATCAACTCACCAAACACCCCTTCAACCTGTTCATCAGTACAAAAGATATGCGAATCGTCTTGAGTAATAGAACGTACACGTGACAACCCCCCTAACTCACCTTTGCGTTCGTCACGATAAACCATCGTAGTCTCAAGATATTTAATTGGTAGCTCTTTATAAGAGCGCGGAAGACTAGCAAATATCTGGCTATGATGCGGACAGCTAACCGGTTTTACTGCAAGTTCATCACCAGATTCCGAGCTAGTAAAGCGCAGCAACTCTGGGAACTTTTCAAAGTGTCCTGAAGCCTTATAGAGATCTACATTAGCGATATGCGGGATGCACACCTTTTTATACCCACAACGCAAACGATAGCCCTGAGTAAAATCATTTAATACATCACGAAGTATAGTACCGCGTGGAGTAAATAGTGGCAAGCCAGCACCGACTAAATCCGAGAAACAGAATAAATCCATTTCTTTACCTAATTTACGGTGGTCTCTAGCCTTGGCTTCCTCTTGCTGCTTAATATATGCTTCTAGCTCTTCCCTTGTCTCAAAAGCAACGCCATAAATACGAGTTAACATTTCGCGCTTCTCGTCGCCTCGCCAATAAGCACCGGCTACGCGCATCAGCTTAAACGCACCAATCTCTTTCATCGACTTTACGTGCGGGCCCTTACAAAGATCCGTAAAGATTACTTTCCCATCAGGGGTGACCATATCATAGAAAGAAATTGTCTCGCCTTCCGGTAAATCGTTAATAAGCTCAATCTTATATTTCTGATGATTCCTCTTAGCCCAATTCTGCGCATCTTCTCGCGATTCCTCTCTACGTTCCATCTTGCACCCTTGCGCAATAATACCGCGCATCTTCTTTTCAATCTTTGCTAGATCCGTATCGGAAACTTTACTATCACCAAAATCAATATCATAGTAAAAACCGTTATCGATTGCTGGCCCAATTCCAAGTGTTGTTGTAGGATAAAGCTCCATTACCGCAGCAGCCAAAACATGGCTGAGCGTATGACGCATGGTTTCTATACTGTTATCTGTTTTGTTCATACTTTATCCTTTCTTTGTCCTCCTATTTTACCACATTTGTGTTATAATAGATACACTAACATCTTGGGTCGCTAGCTCAGTTGGCTAGAGCGCCTCGTTTACACCGAGGAGGTCAGGGGTTCGAGCCCCTTGCGACCCACCATAAGAGCATTTTCGGGCGAATTAACGCCCATTTTTTACGTCTCAATATCCGACAAGAGAAGTAGATATTTTTATAATCAGATTATCTTCATGATATAATATAATGGATGCGATGACCGAGAACAGGTGGTAGCTCGCAAGGCTACAACGGTGCAGTTGTGATCACCTCGCATCTCCAGTTACCTATGAACGCAGAACAATACATCAAAACTGAATTAGAAAAACTTCACACCCCTCTAAACGCAAAAGCAGAGGCAGATCTGGAAGCGCAAATTGTTCGTCTCTTATTGTCGAAAAAATTTCGTAAATACACCGCAAAACCAGAGCTTATCCAGCATATCAAAGAATCTGTTCATTACAACGTCAATCTCAACCAACCTATCAACCTGACTTTCTTACATGGAGCATACAAGCTGTGGCGCCTCGATGAAGCCCCCGAGGCAGATTGGGCCGAGTTATTCTCTCTAATCTATTATTCTAACTATGTTAAACCTGTCTGCGAAATCTATGAACCAGGCGTATGGTTTGACTTCTTTGTAGATGACTGGATTCTTTATATTATAGACAATCTAACGCCAGAAGAAGTCTCAGCTTACCTACAATCATATCAATCCGTTATGAACTACTTAAAGCCCTATCAGCCGCCAAACCTTAGAATGACTATTACTCCTGTCGGAACTCAATTCACTTCTCGCCAAGAATTTAACAACGAATTAGAAAAGCGCACCACGGCTCTTCCTCTTCCAAACTTATCTGAATCCGAAGCCAAAATGGTAGAGCTCAATGTTCGCCCAACCAAAGACCAAACCGAAGATCCGGTTTGGAAAGAAAAGGTCTATCGCATTCACAATGCCTATCTCTCAATGAAAGGAGATACCGGCTACCACAAGAATCGCCCTGACAAGATCTTAGCTTTCAACCAACCTCTTCCTTCTGGTACTACCATCTCGCTCGGTACAACCAAATCTTCCATCGCCAAATTTTGGGTAGGCATCGGCGCACTCCAACCGAACGGCGGCAGCTACAAGTCAGTCATTCTTACCCCTAGCCAGCTTAATACCGTCTCATTCAGATGGGAAGACATAAACTTAGGCTTAACTGGGAAAAACTTCAAAAAAATCAGGGTCTTAAATTCATAACCCGCTAGGGCAACAGTATCTGCTTCTCCCCATCAACTACCAGTACTGCCGACTGATTCAGCAATATTACGTCTTTTTCACCGTCTTTTAATCGATCCACATACAACTTCGTCGTTTCAAGATGCTCTGGCACGTCCGCATGCGCCACTATATATTGGTCAATCAAACCTAAGCCGTCGAATACTGGCTCTACCCCATAGTTCTCTTGCACTTGTCCAGGGTTCAGATGCCCATGCCCATAGTACTTTATGGTTTTGCCAGCAATCATCGCCCCAGCACTGTAACCACCATAGACGTATTCATCTTTTTTCAACGCTTCCAGCAAAATCTTATCGAAACCGCTCAATCTATACGCCGCCGCAAGCAAAAAGACGCTACCGCCAATTGCAAAAATAAGATCAGGCTTATATCCCTTAATGTACTCTGCAAGCTTGTCTTGTCCCCCAAAATAATCTTTCAAACTCAGCTCTTCCGTTTCGAAACCAGCATTTTTGAGTATCGCCATCTTCTCCGATACTTTAGCTAAACGCCTTTCAGGAGAATAATAATCACGCGCACTAGTTATGAGTAATGCCCTTCTGCCCGAGCCTACCAATTCAAGCAGCACTTCCTCGTAATTACCAAAGTTCTCGCTTGATAGAAATAACCTCATTTTTCTTTCCTCAATGACTTAGCACTGTCGATATCGTATTCTCTCATCTCGGCATTTTTAAAGCTAAAATCATGAAAATTCGTCTCATCATTATATCCAACAATCTCGAAATGGAGCGCTCTCAACAGAGCTCCATGCGACACAACTAGCACCCTCTCGTCATCAATGTATTCTTTTTTTATGTCATCTAAAAAACTTTTTGCCCGTTCGAGTACATTCTTTATCGGCTCCAAATCTTTTTCCGAATAGTTCGAGCGTCTGTCCATAATATCGTTCACGCCTACACTATCCCAAAACTCCTCCATAGTTCTCCCTTCGAATACTCCGAAACCTCGCTCCATCAATCTTTCGTCATATACTATTTCGCATTTTCCCCCTACTAAAACTTCCGCTGTCTCTACGGCTCTCTTCAAAGGAGAAGCATAACAAACGTCAAACACTAGCCCCTTATCTTTTAATTCTTCCCCGAGCATCTTTACCTGTTCCAGACCTACCTCATTCAGGCCAACACCCTTTCTACCCTGCATTCTTCCCTCTTTATTCCAATCGGTCTCACCATGTCTTACAAGATATAATTTCATAGCCCCATTATATCACATCGTCACTTATCACCCTTCACGCTTCTTACTTCTTCAAACCTCCATCTTTGCTCTACGTTTGGGTACTTTTTGTGATCAACTTCACTCAAAAACATCTTAAGCGGCCGAATATATAGCAGGTCCTTACTTTTATCCAAACGCTTGCAGACCATATATTTATTCAAATCCTCCGAATGCGTTGCGATACCTTCCACAATATAATATTCATCCTCAGATATTCTATATAACTCCTGAATCTTGGCTCTCTTCCTTATTAGTGGCACGACGTATAACTCACCATCATCACATAGTCGCCTATAAACTACATATTTACTCAAATCCTCTGAATGCGTTGCGACGCCCTCTGCAATATAATAATGGCCCTTGAAATGCCGGTACACCCCGTGCACCTTCACTTTCCTTCTCGACATAATTACTTATAAACCTTCTTTAGACGAATCGTCTTCGGGATCATCTGGCTAGCTTCATCGGTCGCATCAGACTCAAGCTTAATGTTCAAGACCACCATATAAACCGTATCTCCAAGCCTCGTCCCATAGGCCACACTCGAACCACTTTGCATCTCCACCCAACTAGCCCCATTCATATAATAAGTTGCATCGGTCAGCCTAAGCAACGAATCCTTCTTTTGCATATAGCTCATAAGCTCAGCTGTAGTCTTCTCCGCATAGACTTTCACATCCGCCCAACCATCATCATCCATCAAGTTATACACGAATCGCCCATTACCATTCCCCCTTGCAGCTTCAAAATCTTTCGGAAGATAGAACTCAAAATTCCCAACCTCAACTAACTGCGCCCCTTTAACGACCACTCTTGCATTTGGATTCTCGACTAGTTCACCTGACTCCGTTGAAGAACTGCTCCTCTTATCATCCTTAGAACTACTCTCCTGCTTCTCGATCTCTTCAACAACATCTTCCTCCTCATCTTTCACGTCACTACCAGTACACTTTCTTTTTCTATTATCTACATATATTTTTCCATGCTCTATCCTGACTAACCCATCATCCGCAATTACCTCCAAATTCATAAAAATAAAAAACGCCATTCCAAACAACATCGCAGAAAAAAGAAAAGTTAAAATAACCGCCCATACAACCCTATGGTCTTTCTTTTGTTTCTCCTTCTTCTCAGGTATCTTTTCTTCATTAGTCTCCAATTCGGGCTTTTTCACGTCTTCAGCTTTTGCTTCGGGCCTCTTCTTAGCTTCGGCTCGCTTTACGTTTGGCTTCTTTTTGACTTCAGTTTTTTTCGGCGCTTTTGTCACTGCCTTCTTTGCGGTCGTTTTCTTTTCAGTCTTCTTTTCAGCCATAATACTCCTCCATTTTTTTCATTATACCACATCTCTTGAGTAACTCTTTTACACACTTGATTCCAAAACCTACTCTCTGATAGTATAAGAGCCTTTAAAGCGCGCCGGCTTAAGTTGTCCGTTAATTATTTACGCCATGCTTCGCTAGAAACGAGCCAGTCGTCATAGGCAAGAAGACGTATCCGTTAGCGCGTCCATATTGTATTATTCTCTCTACGGCATCCACCGAAAAACCCTTAATATCATGCTGCAACACTACATACCTTCCTTCCCCCAATCTCGAGATCACGTTCCAATATACCTGGTCCGCAGTCGAAGCAGCGCCCGCATCTCCTGAAGATAAATTCCAATCCGCATAGTCAAACCCTCTTCTTCCGACCTCACCAACAAGCGCACTCATAATCCCTCGGTTATAGCGCGCGCTAATTGTGTTTGAACTCCCTCCAGGAAATCTAATTAGCGTTGGGGTATACCCAGTAATTCTCTGCACTCTATCTCTAATCGCATATAAATCCTCAAAATAATTTCCTACGCTAGAATATACATACGCATAGTCATGTGAATAAGTATGCAATGCAACCGTATGCCCTTCATCATATTCTCGCTTTATTAGGTTATCATCACCTCTCCCAGTCACAAAGAAAGTAGCCTTCACACCATACCTTGCAAGCACATCGAGCAACTTTCCCGTATATTCTCCAGGTCCATCGTCAAATGTTAGGTACACAATCTTATTCCCATCTTCAGGGTTTACGACCTTCACAGTACGGCTTTTCTCGCTTTCGTTGCCAGCTTCATCCTGTGCTTTGTATTTAATTGTATATTCTCCAACTACCGTGTCAGCATCTACTTTGCCATCTATTGCAACCTCAACCGTCCCGTCACAGTTATCTTCGGCTACTGCACCCTCATCTTCATACGACGATCCATGAACCAACGTAATCATTTCTGAACCGTTTATCGTAACTACTGGAGCAATTTTGTCTTCAACAACACCCTTCACAATCCTTTCGGCAACATTCCCGCTTGAGTCAGAGACAGAAATCCTTACCAACTCCCTGCCATCCAGCTCCATTTTAATATCTTCTGTTAAATCACCGTCATGTATGTCTTTAGCGCTCATTCGAATCCACGGAATTTTACCGTTCGGGCATACCGAAACCCTCGCCTCATTCTCATCGACATCCTCAAATTCGGTCAGTTCAAGCTCTGGCGGCGTTTCATCAACAACCTTTACAATCACTTCCCTCTCGACCATCTTATCACCATATTGCACAGTGTAAGTTAGCCCATACTCACCAAGTTCTTCAGTATTCACGTTCCCGTCAACACTAAATTCAATCGGCTCACAATTTATAAAGGTACCAAAACAAACTTCGCCATTTTGCACTTCATACTCATCCATATACTCAACCTTACGTTCCCACAAAAAACCAAAGTATCTAAACTTCGGTGTCAAAATCCATAAAAGCTCCAACGACAATAACGCTACAACAAGTCCAAGCAAAATCACTATATATGGTCTTATCTTTCTATGGCTCACGCTTTTATTATATACCTTTTATTAAAAAGATTTCATGCGACACAAAAAGCAGTCTGCTTTACTTGACTATAATTACATCTCTTTATCAACAAATATAATCGATTCGTTCTCGACATTAGGTCTTCTAGCAAATAACCTAATGACAACCATACCTATTCCAGCGATAATCAACAGAATCATCAAAACTGGTGTTCCAGCATTTCTAACACTACTAAATTCTTTCAGTTTAAACCCAGTGTTTGGCACACCAGGAACAACTTCCGAACCACCAGTATCCGGCACATCCGGCGTGTCGTCTGGATAGTATATAGTTAATCTATAAATCATTCTTGTTCCATCTTCGGCAATCACAGTAATTGTCATCAACTCTACCCTATCATCCACAACAACTGTTTCGTCCGTCACAGTTGCACCACTGTCTTCCGTGCTCACCAACACTAAGGCAGCCAAGCCGCCTTCGAAGGCATCACTATCATACCCCTCTCTGATAAAGACTTCGTAATCAGTCACGTCTTTATCGAACTCAGGGTCAATATCTGCAACTATAGTTTCCCCATTAATCTTGAATTGAACTTCAAGCGACGATAAATACGCATCGCTAGACGGCTCCGGTTCAGGCTCCTCAGGCTCAGAATAAACCGCATAAATCGTTTTATCAGCACTTAGTGTTATCGAGCTGCCAGAAGCATGTGTGCTCGCCGTAGCAGTGTTAGAATCAGCCCAACCTTCAAATACTTTACTGCCATTCGTTGGTACAGTACTTGGAACCGTAACCGCACAACTAATTCCAGTAGTCGTGCAGCTAGTAGTCGTAGCGGCACCAGTAGCAAATGAGCCACCATTGGCGTTCAGCGTGAGAGTAAAGGTATGAGATGCAGGAGCAGAATTGTTAATTGTAAAAGCGTTCAATGCATCTGCTACACGCTCTAAGCTGCTGAAAGCAACCGCACTCCTTACTAGTTTTATCGCGAACTTTCCATTGACCGCTATTGGCTCATCGAAGGTAAATTTATTTATACCAATATACGAAGTATATGATCCCTTATTCACAAAACCACCACTAGTCCCGTTGGCACTCACGTACACATCATAGGATACATTATTATATCCCATATCAACCATCGAAATTTCTTTCAGCTTCTCCGATCCGCTAGACGTAAACTCAAAAATCAATTCCTTATTACCGGGCGTTATCGTTTCTGCACCATAATCATTCGCCGAGTAAGCATGGTCATAATTACTTAACGATTCAACTGAATCAATTAATATTACATCTAAAGCTGAGTTATAGCTCAAGTAAAAGTTATCGTGCGCATAAGCAGTGCCACCACTTTCAAGTGGCACGGAATACGCACCATCTCCCCAAGAATTCTGCACAATAAATGCCCCTGTCTTCTGCACTCCGTTATCCTCATATGCCCATGAATCGTCCCAGCCAACGATAGCCATTTGATGACCAGTATTATTATCGCAAACCGACATGCCACGATCAATTATTGTATACCCCAATTGATAAACGCCATTACTATCAGTCACAGGATTGCCATCACCATCCTTGATGATGTCAGAATGCATACAATTATCCTCATCCCAGAAAGAGCCAAATGAAACTGCACCATACGCCTTAACAGCGGCTTTCACCGTATTGACCGCAGCGGTCTTTTGAGTGCTCTCACCATAATCGCTAAGAGCGACTATTTTAGCGCCAGTCACCACATACTTCGAGCGAGCAGCATTATTGATATCGCTATAATTCTGTTTCACATTGTAGACCTGCAAGTCGTCACGGCTCGTCAATACAGTCATATTTAAGCCCGTGCGCCAAATATCTTCATACACAGAAATCGCAGACAGTCTACTATCGTTAGATTTAATTACCGACCCGAAATCCGTCTCGCTCATTAACGCCAATGGGTTTGAGAAAGCTAGCAAAATATGCTGATCAGTACCGCCATCGCCTAAACTTCTAGCGCCGCCCAAGCCCACAGCACGTTCATATAACGCATTTTTGCCATTACTAGTCTTATAGGCCTCGCTAGCAGCAACCATTTGATAATCAACATGTTTTGGAGAAATTGCTTTATCGGCACTTGTACCAGCAAGCCCAGCCCTCGCTATGTAATACTCGATAGTGGATGAGGTCGCATATGACCAACATAAGCTTTCAGAGTTCTGTTTCTTTACAGCAATACCAGAACCAAAAGACTGTTCGCGTGAGTTATAATAAGACGGCAAATTCGCATCCCCGCGTTTCATAGCCCCTCGCAACGAAACACTATCTCCAGAAAACAGAGAGCTTGACGCACGCATATTCTTGCCCCCTACTGGCCCATGATGCAAAGAAGATGCTGCAAACAAAGCTTCGCGTAATTCGTCTGTTTCGTCCGTTTCTACAACATTATCCTCGTCTAAGATGTCCCCACCTTCGCTTTCATCAATTTCCTCTTCTCCTTCATTATCATCTTCTTCTCCGCTCTTCTCATCGTCCTCCTCTTCATCCTTGTATTTATCGTCGTCATTCTCTTTTTCATTCTCCTCATCGTCCTCTTCATCACCGATTTCCTCCTCATCATACTTGTTACCTTCTTCCGTCTCTCCCTCATTGTCTTCTTCTCCCTCATCCACTAAACCAGTTTCATCAAGCTCTTTAGTTCCATCGGCCTCGTCACTTTCAGCAAAAGTCAGGCCCACCACCACAGGCGCCATTAGTACAATCAATCCAACAACTAGGTAATATTTATACCGACCAGAAATCTTTTGCAGGCCCGCAAAAAAACGCTTCTTGGCCGAAATCTGCAATGCAGAGTGTGGAGTTTTCATTTTCTGCCTTTTTATATAACCTTTATGCTTATAATAATACTATTTCAAAAGTCTCAAGTCAATTACAAAGCAATCACAAAACTACACACCAACTATCAAATCTACGCCAAATTCTTCCTTTATTTCTCTTTCGAGCCTCTCGCTTATTTTCGTCAGCTCATTCACGCTTAGCCGTCTGTTTACCTTTACCCTCGCGATGCCGCTCACATCCTCTGGCCCATAATCATGCAAAACAAGACTCTTGATTCCTTTTATACCCTCAGTATTTCGAATCTTCTCACGAATCCTTCGTGCTAACCTATCGTCTGCACGCCGCCCAATAATATCTGTAACGCCCTCGCTCAGTATCTCGAATGCAGATTTCACAATAAACGCCGAAATAATTAGCCCAATCCATCCATCCACTGAAACACCGAACAACAAACTTATAGCCGCCCCCACAAGCGTTCCAAAGCTAAGTAATGCATCAAACAACGCGTCCACTCCAGAGCCTTCCAAACTCCGCGACTTAGTTGCTTTACCTACTCGAATCAAATAGCGTCCATATAACAACTTCGCTACGACAGCAACGAAGATTACAACAACCGTCCAAACCGAATAGCTTGCGATCACTGGCTTTGTGATTTTCGGTATGCTTTCAAAGGCCGCCACAATACCTACACCTAGAATAATCAATCCCACCACCAATGCCGCTATATATTCAATCCTACCGTGGCCATGAGGGTGCTTTCTATCCGGTTTTTTCCGTGCCAATTTCACACCCACCAACGTCACCACCGCCGACATAGTGTCAGTCATATTATTTACAGCATCAGTTAAAATTGACACTGACCCAGAAACAATACCCAAAGCCATCTTCACCACAACCAAAGATAGGTTCAAAACAATCCCCACAAAACTTGCAAGTGTTATCCGTTCGAGTCTATTATCCATATGCTTATTATAGCATTTTCCAATCACGGCTCACAAAAAACCAACCCACCAAAACTGAACTTTATTCTACTGAAATAATTTTACCTTTATTACCATTCGGAAGATTGTATTCTTCGCCGGCACGCTTCCCTAGAAGCGCTTTTCCGATTGGACTTTGGTCAGAAACTTTACCCTCAAGCGGATTCGCCTCTACTGGCCCAACTATGTCATAAGTGTACTTCTTGCCAGAAAGCGAAACGGTAACCTTAGCTCCAATTCCGACTTTCTCGTGTCCACGATTTGCGATAATCTTAACATTTTTAAGAATATCTTCGATTTCAGCAATACGGCCTTCATTCAACTTCTGCTCGCTTCTCGCTGCAGAATAATCTTCATTCTCTGATAAATCACCAAAAGCACGAGCCGTTGCAATCTTCTCTTTGATTGCCTCACGCTCGGCAATGCGCTTCTTTAGCTCTTTTTCAAGTTCAGCTTTCCCCTCCTTAGTCAGATCAACAGTCTTCTTTCGCATAATAGCGTCTCCTCCTGGAAGTATAATCGTTTTCAATAATACTTCTTAGAGTCTACAGAGTCTCTACAAATTTGTCAATAGAAATTCTCTCGGTCTTTCCCGTAGCTCGTTCGGTTATTTCAACTTCTCCAGTCTCTAGAGTACGGTCAGATATAATCACTCTGTATGGAATACCAAGTAGTTCTGCGTCGCTCATTTTCTCGCCAAATCTAGCATCTCTATCATCAAGAATCATTTCATCCTTCATGCCAAACTTATCATATATTTCTACAGCCTTCTCGGTCCCCTTCTCACCCATCGCTAGAATATAATATTGATAAGGGGCAATCTCCTTCGGCCATACCAAACCCTTATCATCCGCATATTTCTCTACAATTACACCGAATACTCTACTGACTCCTATCCCATAACAACCCATAAACACAGTCTGCTGTTCCCCATCTCTGGTTTGATACTTTAAGCCAAGTGGCTCGCTATATTTATATTTCAAAGTAAATATGTTTCCTACCTCAGCCCCAGTATCCTCTGTAAGCTCTTCTCGCTTCACGCCAAGATCACTCAATATCTCATCATTAAGCACCTCTTTATTGAGCACCACCGATTTGTCTCCGTTGTAATATACTGTATCCTCGCCTACGGGTAGCAAAGTCTGATACTCATGCGAGTACTTAGAAAATACCCCACCGCTCGCAAACGTTTCATAAGTATCATCACCGATCCCTAAACGCTCATATATCTTTGCATACGCCCCTTCCACTGCTGCATAAATCTTTTTGTGCGTTTCCTCATCTGCTGCAAACGAGTACAAATCCTTCATCAAGAACTCACGAGTACGCAAAATACCACTCTTAGCTCTCAGCTCATTTCTAAATTTTGTCTGGAACTGATATACCAAAGCTGGTAAGTCACGATAGCTCGAAATATAATCTCGCATCATGTTCGTCAAAGGCTCTTCGTGCGTTGGCGCAAGACCCAACTCGCCTCCAGCAGCAAGCTCAGTCTTAAACCATACGTCCATCTTCTGGTCATCCCATCTGTCTGTCTTTTTCCAAGGCTCTGGATTTTGCAGTGCCGTCAGTTGCATCTCCTCCGCCCCAATCGCATTTAACTCTTCTCTAATCACCTGCTTAATTTTCTCAATTACTCTAAGCCCCATCGGAAGATAATCATAAACTCCCGCCATCTCCTTATGAATATAGCCCGCTCGGATTAAAAGTTGAGCGTTCTTCGCCGTTTCATCCTTTGGCGCCTCACGCAATGTTTTCACAAAAGTCTTTGATAACCTCATAATATATAAATTATACCATAAAACAAAAAAACGCGGCCCATCGGGCCGCTCGTGACTAACTAATTAGTCCTTGTCCTTAATGATAAACTCTGCATTTTCCAGCGCTTTGATTTTCAGCACAATGATCACATCGTTGCTCTTCGAAGAGACTCCCGGCTCCTTGAATCGGAAATAGATCGTGTCTTCTCCGGGCACAGACCAGAATTCATTCAACCGCTTCAACGATGTTCCCAGGAAAAGATCCCTGATGTAGCCGATATCGCTCTGAGAATATGCCGGGTTTTTCCCGTTGTCAATCGCAAACTTGGCCAACTCATAGCAGGCCAAAGCGCGGTCTCCATCTGCAACTTCCGGGAACCTGATAGCGTAGAAAACTTCCTCTTTTTCTTTCTTCTTTCCTCCTTTTTTTTCATCCTCTTTCAGTCTTTCCAACACTACCTTGATTTCTTTGCCACTCATTCTCAGACCTCCCTCAGATCATTTTAAACACAGAAAAACTAGAGAACTAGACTGGCCCAGTAGCCAATCTATAGTTCTATTATACCACAAAAACCAAATTTTGTAAAGACTTTATGTTAATTTTTGACTACTTTCTTCGTAACGTCAAAATTCTCCATATACTTGCCAATCAGAAGCCTCGTTTGAGAGTAATAAGCCGCTGCGGAAGAGTACACCAAAGCAATTATGGGGGCCAAAATCCACTGCAATACCATCATAATCTTCTTCGTCTTCTTATACCTCGCTGGTCTCTCTGGAAGCATCCTTAGGCTCATCAAGATTGTTATGAAAATGCCCACGCTAGCAATCGTCTGCACCACAGAAACCACCATTGGCAAGTTAAACACCGTCATTCCCCTGTCAGAGAGGTTCATAATCATCGGCACCCAACCGCCAAATGCCACAATCGGCGCTATCATCGCCCCTGTTACATGCGAATCAAGCAGTCTAATAAATTTAGGTAATGTTTTAAAAAATGGCACTTCCCTATTCTTATCAAGCAATAAATTACCTACATAGGCCACATCGCTCGCACCATAGTCCCATCTTCTTAGTTGAATAAACTGCGCCTTCAAGGTTTCTCTGATAGTTTCGTTCAACACAGCATCTTGACCTATTGGCACTCTCACTGGGACTACATCATAATTACCCTTAAAGAAGAAATAGCTCCTCCAGTACTGATGCCCATCTTCGACAATCGTCCTCTTGCTCCAATAATTCATGTCTTCAAGCGCCGCCAAAGGCTGCGAATGACTAGCGAAATTACGCAAAGCATGCGGGCGCATCGTCTGAATTACGTTAAAGAAAGAATTTGACACTGCAATCACGCGCATAGGTGCCGCAGCATCCCAGATATTATTCGTAAACACGCAAACCGGCTGATAACTTCTATGCTGCCTAGTTTCATTGTCTCTCACGCAATATTCATAGGCCAACGCATCCAAGTACTTCTCGCTTACACGATTGTCGCTATCGATCGTCGTTACCATCACTCTCTCTCTGTTAATGTGCCTTTGTTCAATATATTTGCTCAAAGCTTCGCCCGCATAACATAGGTTCGGGCCCTTACCTCTTATTTCGCCCTTGAGACCATCTGGATGCTTCACCACTATGAAATCCTTAAAAGTATTTTTGAATAACTTTTTTAATTCTTTAGCGGTCTGCTCAATTTCTGCACCTCCACGCTCCTCATACCCCAATACAAATATTATTCGCTCATTAGGCCAGGTTGTATTCATCACCGCCTCAATGCTCGGCTTCATCGTTTCTATGCCTTCGTTATATGCCACCATTACTACGGCATGATATATCTCGCTAGGCCGCAAAAACTTCTGTCTTGCTTCTGGATCACTAGATATTCGTTTTAAATTACGCACGTGTTCGGCAAAGTTATACTCAGCTAGGTCTTTGTTATGCAATCTCTCATAAGCCTCATGCGTGTCCTCTAGATCATCGCATCGTTTCCCCCAATCGACCTTCTCAGCTGCCTTCATCGTGTTAAACCCGTTATAAGTCCGATAAGCGATACCTACCGCCTTTACCAACGTCATCGAGATTACCGTAATGAGATATATCGCACCAGCAATTGGACTAAAATATGATAGCAAGAACAACAGTATCACTCCAATATAAGAAATTGTCCCTGGCAATATTTCCAGCAACCTATACTTCGCTGTCCGCTTCCCGAGCGGTATCTCGAGACTACGTCTCATCTAGATCTCTCCAAGTAACCTCATGAGTAGTATAAATGCCCCAGCCGCAACTAGGATAGACAGCAATATGACTATAATCGCAAAGCCTTTCCCGCGACGGTTGTATGCCTGAACAGCGAACAAATTGTGCAATATACCGAGAACTACACCCAATATTGGGAAAATGGCCATTTCGGACCAACCACCTGTCCGATACCCACCAGAACTCCAGAGCGACAAAAAATCTCCACCCGTAAAACCGCCTATATCGGAATAGCCAATATACATTGTTGTTCCACCAGCTTTGAAGTGAAACAGAGTATGTAGAACCAGGAGTAATCCCATCCCAAATAGTAGCAGCATCATCAAAAACACCCCTTTATCCTTCTGAAAAATCTTCTTCAACCCCGCACCGATATCCTTCATAATACTTATATTATACCATACATATTTTTTAGACTTGAAAAAAAACCGCTTTTAATATATAATCACCTCTAACTGGATTCGTAGCTCAGTTGGTTAGAGCGCTGCCCTGTCACGGCAGAGGTCGCGAGTTCGAGTCTCGTCGGATCCGCCAGTATAAAAAGAAAGTCCTTTGGGGCTTTGTTTTTATACTAACCATAATTCGACCGAAAACACGAACACGGTTCAGTACTGTAAAACTCTTTACTTCTTTATCATATTTATGCTATATTTAAATTAATTAACATAAGGAGTTAGAAATCCATGTACACAACAACAACTTATACGGGATTGACCGAAGGCGATGCTGCTGCTATCGGAGGCGCTATCGGTAGCATGCTTGCAGTCTATAGCGTAGTTGCTATCGCAATTTACATCCTCTTCATCGTCGCTTGGTGGAAGATTTTTACCAAAGCCGGCGAAAAAGGCTGGAAATCTCTTATTCCAATCTACAATGTCTATATCCTTTGTAGAATCATAGATATCAACTTCTGGATTTATGTACTCGCCATCCCATTTGGTCTCGGCCTTCTCGCGGGTCTCGTGCCAGCACTCTCCATCGTTGCTGCTCTCTATTCCCTATTCCTCGTAATCTTTATCGCCATCAAGCTTGGTGATGCCTTTGGCAAAAGCACCGGATTCAAGGTTGGACTTGTCCTTCTTTCGGGCATCTTCTATCTCATACTTGCCTTTGGCGACTCTAAATATGTCGGCAAAAAGACTGCAGCTAAGAACTAGTTAATCACCGCAAATTCAATCCCCCACTCAGTTGGGGGATTTTTGTGTATAATTAAACTATGAAATTAAGAATAGCCAGCTATAACATTAGTGGCAGCATCTATCAGAACGATGATTCCACAGACTACCTTGATAGAAAACGATCAGAAGATATTGACACGAGGTTGTTAAACAATATTGTTGACAATATTAACCAAGAGAAGTTAGACATTATCTGCTTCCAAGAGATAATTACTACCGACCATATTAATTACATATCACGTATCATAGAACGAACCGACCTAAAGCATGCCGAAATCTTCGAACTTAGCCCTTGCAATACTGTTGAAAACGCCAACTGCGGCCTCGCCACTCTCTCGAAATACCCCATCATAGATAGCATCAAACAATTATTTACGAATCCTATGCTCTCCAAAACCACCACTAATGGCAACACATACTATACCTATGACAAAGGTTTTCTTTTAACAAATATCCAAATCGACAACAAAAAACTCAGCATCTTAAACAACCATAACTTCCCCTTTCGAAGATTTAACTCCACAGCCGAAGAAAATGTACCTGTCTTTGTCGAATTTGATAATTACGTCAATAATCTAAAACCAAATATCATCATCGGCGACTTTAACAGCGAGCATTTCCTTAAAATGACGCCTTATACCAACAAACACTACCGCAAAACTATCAATGATCCTACCACCGATGACGGAATGCATTTCGACAACATTTTGCTTCCAAACCAGATTAATTATACGACGAAAATATTAAGCTCTTCTCTTTCCGATCATTTCATGATCATCGCCGAAATCGATACCTCCCAATTCAACACACGTTAAACTACATCCAACAAAAAAGCGCCAAACGGCGCGTTCCCTACATAATGGAGCCGATGGCAGGGTTCGAACCTGTGACCTGCTCGTTACGAATGAGCTGCTCTACCAACTGAGCTACATCGGCATTTTTAATGTGGTGCGGGTAAAGGGAGTCGGACCCTTGTCTCATCCTTGGGAAGGATACATACTAGCCGTTATACGATACCCGCAACTTCCCTATTATATCATATTAATTCAGAAATAATCCCCCCAAACCATTCTTTTATTCTTCGCCAAGCTCTGGCAAATCAATATATTCTTGAATAAGCCCAGCGGCTTTTATTTGTTCAAATCTTTTGCCAAATTCCGTAAACTTCACATAGAGGCTTACATAGTTCACTTGCACTTCTGTTTTATCGATTGTCTTTACAAAATAAAATCCATCCCCATTACTCGACAAAAACCTGCCGCTTGATTGCCCTTTCTCTAAGCTCATCGCCTTACCAGCGCGACCACCGTCTACATTTTTATTGTCAATCAATCCACCCGTGCTTGCATATTCAACGCTGTCGCCCATCTCCTCTTTGACTTTCTCGAAATTGTTATCATTTTCTGCCAACTTCATTTCTATTTGTGCTGCAATCTTTCCTGCTTCCGTATCAATTTTTTGTTCAACTTTGCTCTTCATTAAAGAGAGATATAGCATCCTCTCGTATTCGCCCTTCGAAAGCCCAAAATTTGTGTTCAAAACCTTTAAAAAACTTTCCTCGCTTCTTTCTGCACCCCCCACCTTTCGGTGCTCGTCAAACGCCTTCTGGATTTCATCGTTCGATACATCCACGCCCAACTCCTCCCCTAGCTTCATCGCATAAGTCAGTTCTTCCGCTTGAGTTAAAGCCTGTCTCTTATAACTATCCTCAACCGCCTTATGATCTTCTTCTCTAGCATCGAACGCAGACTGCTGATCTAGGGCAGTCAAAGTACTTCGTGCAGTCATAAGATAATCAGAGAACCTAACATTCTTCCCATCTATCGTAGCTACCGGTACAGGCGCAACCAGAGAAATCCGGTACATGATATCGCCCATATCCTGAAATTTATATAGAGCTGCCCAACCAGCGACAACCAATAAAATGACCCCTATTATAGCCACGAATACAGTATTAATTACCAACCTATGCTTTGCATATTGAAGCGGATACTTAAACTTTCTTCCCCTAGATAAGACTTCTTCTCTGCGCTCCTCGACTTTTTCCTTCTCAGTCTTGTGCGCTATATCGTTATCCTTTTTCAGCGGCAGTTTTAAGCTCATATTCTCATTATATCACAGAACCATGTGCTATAATATACTCGCAGCTCGACCACCGTTTCTCGTCTTTTAGATTACAAAGCCGGAGCGGAAGTAGATTTTAATCGAATTCGAGCTGCCTTGATTAGCGGCCCGGTAGCTCAATTGGATAGAGCAGTTCCGTCCTAAGGAAAAGGTTGCGCGTTCAACTCGCGCCCGGGTCACCATATTCTTAGATATACAAAAAACGCGTTGCAAACGCGCCTTTTTAAATTAAACAGGATCATCTCAGATACAAATCATGGAGTCACCCCGGCGGTTTCCCGCCGGGGCTAAAGTACTACGTAAACATCTAATCGAACATGCCATTAGATCGAGTCAGGATCGAACGAATTGTCCGCTTCACCTTCCGTCTCCGTCTCAGGAACGTTATGACCAGGATCTGGCGGTGGCGGCGTATTCTGATCCTCACGAATTGGAGTAGGCGCCTCCGTCTGACACTCTTCCGTCGGCCTCACGACCGCAGTTGGCACTGGTGTAGGCGAAGGTGTCGGCTTCGGGGTCGGCGTAGGCGCAGCCGGCGTCGGGGTCGACTCCGTATGGTCTGTAGTCTGCGGGTCCGTCGAATGATCGGGGTCCGTTTCTCCGCCTCCTACTGGTGCATCCGATACCGTCGGCCTCTGATCAGGGTCTTTTGTCGGTCTTGGTGTCGGCGTCGGTGTTGGAGTCGGCGTCGGTGTCGGTGTCGGCGTCGGTGTTGGTGTTGGAGTCGGTGTTGGTGTTGGAGTCGGCGTCGGTGTTGGAGTCGGTGTTGGAGTCGGTGTTGGTGTTGGAGTCGGCGTCGGTGTTGGAGTCGGTGTTGGTGTTGGAGTCGGCGTCGGTGTTGGA
>JAFZQB010000013.1 GCA_017552385.1 Candidatus Saccharimonadota bacterium | reverse complement strand
GAATTGGAGTGGATGTAGCTCTATGCAGACTAATCAAGTTACTGCCCTTACCGATACTCGTGATGGGAACACTTATGCTGTAGCTAAGTTTGCAGATGGCAAATGCTGGATGATGGAGAACTTAAGATTAGACTTAGCGGATGCGAATACTGCTATTAATGCTAGCAATACCAATAACCCGACTAGTACTTTCCTTACTGAGAGAACGGCGGTAGTCGGTACCTCTACGCCGAGAAAGGGCTGTTCTTCAACTAATGCGCAGTGTATAGACCAAATATCCTTCGACAATCTAAGTGTCGACCCTTTACGCACTCCTAATCCGGACCCAGCTCAATATTCTAGTGGAGGGTCTATGTGGCTAGCATATGGCGTATACTATAATTGGTATTCTGCAACCGCTGGCAATGGGACGTACTCGACGAGCATGAACGATAGCGTACTTGGCGATATTTGCCCAAATGGTTGGCGTCTGCCAACAGGTAACAATAGTAGTAGCGAAGCGTATGGTTTATTAAGCCTAGCCAGCACAGTGATAACAAAATGGGGTTACTTCCAGGTCGAGACTGATAATTACAACTCCTTTGCTAGATATCCGACAAACGAAATAGTTTATACAGAGAGGAGTTATGTGAGACTTGGAATGAACACAAAGACGACCGGAGGTAAAATCCAGACATCCTCTGCTCTAAGTAGGTACTACGTTAATTCAGCAGAAGGTAATAACATAATTAGCTTTGTAAAACGTTATTACAATCATTCAAGCTCGGGGTCTATGGTAGATCAAGATAATATAGGATCTGCGCCATCCTATCCATTCAAGTACAGCACTTATCCGGTTCGTTGTCTTGCTAACTAGGTCAATTATTAAAATAAGGCACTTGCTAAAAATCGAGAATGATATATAATATAAGTATATCAAAATAATCATCTATCTCCGAGAACTCCATTCTTTCGAGGTTACGGAGAAAGAAAGGACAAAATGGCTGAAAAAGCACAAAAAGATGCCGGTCTCAAAATCCGCATTCGCCTCAAGGCTTACGATCACCGCGTGATTGACCAGAGCGCCAAGCAGATTGTTGATACCGCTATTCGTACCGGTGCAACTGTAAGCGGACCAGTGCCGCTACCAACTAAGCGTTCCACCTTCACCGTCGTGAAGTCTCCGCATGTCTATAAGACTGGTGGCGAAGCTTTCGAGATGAAAGTCCATAAACGCCTCATCGATATCTCCAACGCTACACCTAAGACCATCGAGAGCCTTCAGAATCTCGCTCTCCCTGCCGGTGTAGACGCAGAGATCCGCATGTAGTCCACAACAGAGAAGAATTAAGCTCTAACGAAATAAGACCTTGTAAAATAGGTCTTATTTTCTTATAATAGACTCATGACAAAAGTAATGCGTCTGAAGAAGCGCTTTTATTTTCTCGTAGCGGGATACTTCCGCTTTCTTGCGAATTTTTGTTTGCGACGCTGGAATCCGCGTATTATCGCCATCACTGGTTCTGCCGGTAAGACAACCATGCTTCACATGGTAGAATTTGAACTTGGTAATGATGCGCATTATTCACACGACGCTAACTCTGCTTTCGGCGTGAGCTTTGATTTACTAGGACTTAAAGGCATCAGAGGCAGCAAACTACGCTGGATTTGGCTGTTTATAGCAGCCCCTATTCGTGCCTTATATTATAAACACAAAGAAAAATTCTACGTTGTTGAGATTGATGCCGAGCGCCCGCGCGAAGCGCGATTTTTAGCCGAGTGGCTACAGCCGGAAATCACCATGTGGATCTCCTTAGGTCGTTCTCATGCTGTCCAATTTGAACAAGAGGTAGAAGAGGGTAAATTTGAAAGTCTTGATCTTGCTATCACGGATGAGTTCGCTAAGCTTCCAGAGAACACCAAGTGTCTCGTGTTCATCGATGGCGACAATTCACTCATGAAACATGCTACGGCAAACATTAAGGCGCGCGTCAACGAATACCACAAGAACGAGATAGTAAAGTACTCCGTCTATCCAACCAGAACAGAATTTGGCACCACCTCAGTTACTTTCCGATTCGATTCGCCTCAACCGCGAGATCTCTCCATTCAACTCCTTATGCTACGGGACCTCATGAAATATCTTAAAATCCCACTAAAGACTGACTTCTCTGGCATGCCTTTACCGCCGGGTCGCAGTTCGTTCTTCTATGGCAAGAATGGCATCAAGTTGATCGACAGCTCCTATAATGCACACATTATTTCTATGCAAAGCATCCTGGAGATGGTCAAAAGCATGCACGCTAGCCACAAGTGGCTCGTGATTGGCGATATCGTGGATGAAGGCTCAATCGAAGCAGAAGAGCACGAAAAACTTGCTGAATTAATCGCTGAGGCTAAGCCTGAAGAAATTATACTCGTCGGTCGACGCACGAAAAAATACACCGCACCTAGGCTTAAGGAGCTCGGTTTCTCACCGAAGACCACGCTCGACCCTAAAAAGGCCTTATCGTACATTGAGAAGAACACCAATGGTACCGAAACAATCGTGTTTAAAGGCTCTCAGTATTTAGAATGGATTATCGAAAAGCTGCTCGAAGATCCTGAGGAAACCGTTAAACTCTGCCGCCGTGAGCCAGCAGCAGTTAAACGTCGTAAGAATCGAGGGCTAGAATAATGACTAAAGCGATGTCTCACGCCATCCGCAAAGTTGAGTCCCAAAAACCAGAAAAATTGAAAAGCGTTTGGAATGGTTCAGCCCATACCAAAAACATCTCCGGACCAAAGACATTATATATTATTCACGGCTGGACATACACCGTAGAGCCTTGGGCTAAAACAATAGAATTGCTTGAGAAAGATGGCATCAACGTTAAAATGCTTAACGTACCGGGGCTCACCTCGCCATCAAAACGGGTTTGGACCATCGAAGACTATATGAATTGGGCAGATGAGAATATTCCGGATGGATCAATTGCATTAGGCCATAGCAATGGCGGCCGCATTTTACTTAATCTCTGCGCTGAGCAGCCAGACAAGCTTAGCAAGCTTATCCTACTAGATGCCGCGGGCGTTTACGAAGCTTCAAAGAAGCGCGACTTTCTGAGAAAGGCCGCAAAGCTAGGAGCACCTTTCAAGAAAATTCCTATTATTGACAAGGTATTTCATAAGCTTACGGGCAGCATGGACTATCACCGTGCTCCTGAAAACATGAAGCAAACTCTTACGAACATGTTGGACTCCGATAAAAACCTCGTCCTTTCTAAGGTGACAACACCAACCGCGATTATCTGGGGCGAAGACGACAATATTACGCCGCCACGACATGCACATATTTTAAAACGCAAACTTATTGATTCGACGCTTACTATTCATGAAAATTGGACACATGCGCCATATATCTGCGACCCGGCCGGTCTCGCCAAAGCCATTGTAAAGGAGCTTAAATGATTTTCTTAGGCCTAGCATCTAACTATACCGCGCTCGACACCTTAAGACATTCTTTTGCTCTGGGCGATAAATCCGATTACCAAAATTTGGAAAAAGAACTATCTAGAAGATACGACGCAAGCCTTGACCACCTTTCTCTTACTTTCTCTGGACGTTCGGCCATCTACCTCGCATTGAAAAGCTTTATGGAAGCTGGGCGTATTAATAAGGGTGACCACGTCGCCATAAACGGGTTCACGTGCCACGCAGTTCTTGAAGCTATAAAAAAAGCCGGTCTAGAACCAGCATATGTAGATCTTGAGAAAGTGGTTAGCGGGCAAATATTACCAAACTACTCAGCCGAGAATCTTGAGAAGCTTATAAAGAAAGACAAGAAAATCAAGTGCTTTATTTTGCAGAATACTTTTGGGTTTCCGGTAGACATCCGTCGTTTTAAGAAGGTGAAAGAAGAGCACGATTTATTGTTGATTGAAGATCTAGCCCACTGTGCTGGCCGTAAATACCCAGACGGTAGAGAAATCGGTACGGTTGGCGAAGCAACCTGCCTGTCCTTCGGAAAAGGCAAGAGTATTGATACTATCAATGGTGGAGCGGTCGTACTCAGGGGCAAAGAGTTTGAATTACCAAAAGAGTTCGACAAGGCAACTCTCAAACGCCGTAGCGGCGGCGATATTCCTCGAGCAAGCTGGTATCCGGTTTTTGCGTCCATTGCGCGTGGATTAGCACACATTCATCTAGAAAGACCATGGCTAGGATTACTACTTAAGCTGCGCTGGATTGAGCGCTCAGCAGATGCCAAACTCAGCACCGATACTACCATCAGCTACTGGCAGGCCAAACTAGCTCTTAGGCAATTTGAGAATCTCAAAAACTCCGCCCTGCGCGAATTTTTCTTGGTAGATAATAGAGAAGAATGCCTTAAAGAGCTCAGAAGACATGGCTATCGGCTAGAAGAATCTTGGTATGACGTCCCAGTTGCACCAGAACGCTATTATAAATCAGTAAAATATCCCGAAAAAGACAACCCTAATGCGGTCTATTTCTCGCAACACGTATTAAATCTTCCAACTTGGTACGAATCCAAGTACCACAAGAAGCAGGTAGCCAACGCTAAAAAGATTATCAAGGCGCACGAACTGAAAGGAGAAAATAATGGTTGAGTCATGGACTAAAATCTTCCAAACCTTTCCGGAGGCGAACTTTCTTCAAAGTCCACTATGGGCCGAGACCAATCGACTTACTGGCTGTAAACTTATCATGCGCACATTTGAAGATAAAGCAATGTATCTTGGCATCATTAAAGATGCGAGACGCGGACGTTACCTTGAAATTCCGGGTGGCCCACTCGTAGATTGGCAAAATCGCAAACTTGTTAAAGCCGTTTTTGAATCAATCATAGAAGAAGCCAAGAAAGAAAAATGCGTCTTTGTACGCTTCCGCCCACAATTGTTTAAAACACCGGACAACGTTCAGCTGGTTAACAATCTAAAAACCGAGATTAAGGGACTAGACTTGCGTACGGCACCTATGCACTTACATGCTCAGAATACGATTCTTCTAGATTTAAGCAAATCCGAAGAAGACTTGTTAATGTCTATGCGTCGTCAAACTCGTTACGAGGTGCGTCGTAGTGAGAAACTCGGCCTTAAGGTGATTGAAGACTCTAGCGAAAAAGCCTTTGAAGAATTCCATGCTGTTCAATCAGAAACAGCAAAACGCCAGAACTTTGTTCCCCCATCCGAAAAGGAACTTCTTGCTGAGCGTAAGGCTTTCTTGCCGGAGAATTTAAAGCTTTATAAAGTAGTAGACTCTGAGGAACACCCTGTTGCTTACGGCCTAGTTCTAATATATGGGAGAGAAGCGGAATACTTTGAGGCCGCATCAACAGAACTCAATCGCAAACTTCCTGGCGCATATGCTCTACTATGGCGCGCCATCAAAGACTTGAAAGCAATGAATATAGAGCGATTTAATCTATGGGGCATCGCACCTCCAGGAGTAGAACACCACCGTTATTCTGGAGTTACGACTTTTAAAACTGGTTTTGGTGGAGAGATTATTGAATTTATCCCAGCTCAAGATATCGTTATTAACAAACTCAAATATAAACTCGACGAGATAGTTGAAACTGCTCGGAAAAAGAAAAGGAATTTATAAATGAAAATAGCTATCATCGATGCTGGCAACCGTGAACAATGGGATAAGTTCATCACGAGTCATAAAGAGTCGAACTTCCTGCAGAGTTGGGACTTTTACGAGTTCCATGCCTCCAGAGGAAACTTAGTTACAAGACGCATAGCTATAAACGAAAATGGCAACATTATTGGTGCCTATGCTGGTGTTGTCGAAACCGCCAAACGTGGCCGTCACCTTGCCATTGCTGGCGGGCCAATCATAGATTGGCATTGTAATGAATTGGTTGACAAAATCTTTGGCGACATGAAGCTCGAAGGGAAACGCCTAAAATGCGTGTTTGTCCGAGTGCGACCGCAGCTAGAACTAAGTGACAAATCGCTCAAGTGTATGCGCGAACACGGATTTGCAAAAGCGCCAATGTACCTTTCCGTTGAATATGCGGGTATCCTAAATCTAGAAAAATCGGAAGAAGAAATCCTTGCTGGCGCCTCACAAGGGTTTAGACGGAAACTACGCAAAGCAGAGAAAAATGATATCGACGTACAAGTATCAAACAATCCGAACGTGATGAAGGATTTTTGCGATCTCGAGACTAAACACGCTGAGCGCCAAGGGTATGTTCCATTCACTAGGAGTTTTCTCACTAAGCAATTTGAAGCTTTTGCAAAAAATGACGAAGTATTGATGTACACAGCTAGAAAAGATGGCGAAATACTCGCCATGAATTTCATGGTTTTTTATGGAGCAGAAGCTAGTTATCATTATGGTGTTTCAAGCGACCTTGGTACAAAATATTCGGCAGCACCGCTTTTGCACCTCAAAGCCATGGAGGAGGCTAGAAAGCGTGGTATCACGCGTTACAACCTATGGGGTATCGTAGGCCAAGAAGAAACCAGCCACCGCTTCTACGGCGTAAGTGAATTTAAACGTAGCTTCGGATGTGAAGAGTTGAAATATACTCCCGCGCACGATTATGTAATTAATAAAGCTAAGTATAAGCTTACTAAACTTGTAGAAACAGTCCGCAAACGTCGTCGCCACGTATAAAAAAACTATTGTTTTGTGAAATTTTCTGGTATAATCATTAGCATAATGGTGTTTTTAATGAGGGTAGTAGAAAAGCCTGTCGAAAGATGTAGGTTTTTTCAATTTTCAAATAATAAAATTTACAAAAATAAGACTATCTTAGTGCTATTTTTGGCGTTGCTCGTCGGCTTTGCCGTCAATATCTCTTTGACATCGTTTAGCTATGCGGAAACCTTTGGCGGCACAGGAGGAGAAGACACAGCAAATCGGCCAACCGGCTGTCAAAGCCCACCTTGTTCAGGCACAAATGATGGGTCGCACATTCGCTGGGTTTATTTCAAGATAAAAGACAGCGCAGATGCATATATAGCGGAGAATTATGCGAACGACACGAATCCATGGGTGATTGAAAACCTCGACGTTTCGGCCTGTGCGAGAACAGAGGGCCTATACTTTTCTTTTTATGCTAACAATAGTTCTACGACTTTGAAGCGACATCAATCCACCCTGCCATATAACGGCTATACATGCGACTACACTCAAAACAAATGCAATATGGGATGTTGCGCAATAATGTGGATGTATTATACGAATCATGATGGCGCCGCACTCCCGGTTGACACAAGTATATATGACTCAAATATCTTTGAGCCAGAGTATATTCTCAAAGCACCAACTGGTGGCACTTTGCACAGCCCGGCGGTCACAGATCTAAACGGCAATGGCGAAATAGAAGGAAGGTTCATATGGTACGACAAACCAAACGACGTCCAACTGTATATTGCAAGTGAGTGGGAAAATAATATTAAAAATAAAAAATTCGCAGGAAATGATTACTATTGGGTGAGCGCAGAGGATCATGGTAGTAAATGTTACGACTGGAGGGGCAATGTATCGGAGAATGCTTGTAGGATTGTCCCATACGATTGGCCAAGTGGATACACGTATGGGGATAACTCTCACCTCTCATATACGGGCGGAGGTAACAATGGCTGGAAGCGCGATGGCTCCTATGCGCAAGGATCAACAAACGTTAACGTCAGCTGGTTCTGCTCCGGCGAAGAAAGAGTCAAGACTTACAATGGATCCTTTACTGGCTCTATCTCGATGGGGGCACCAGGTAGTACTACATCTCTGGGCGGCACTAGCTATTTAGGTTCCTATGGTACGGCTAGCTATTCTGCGACAGCTACTGGGTCTATCACTCGCAACGACTCCGAAACAAATATATCCTCTCTTACGGCTAAAGGTCATTTTCAAACATGTACGAGCACAGATGCATCTACATGCACCGACATCGCTGACACGAGTTTTTCACAAGGCCTTGCTATTAGCGGTACCAAAACTAGCACAAACACTGCGAGCACTGGCGATATAGCCGTTGGCGGATCCGCTACAGTGTGCCGCCGTCTCGTATATTTAGGTAGCGCCTCAGTCACGAACGGTGTTCAAACGGATGGTTCTAATACCGGTACTAGTGTATCTTGCTATACGGTATATCGTCCAGCAAGAGCGACCTTCTCTGGCTCAGTTGCCACCCCGTCCTCTAACAACGACTCTAATATCAAAAACTCCAGCGGTACCAACTTACTCGGCAATGGTTCAACAACCAGCTACAATATAAAAACTACATATACTATTACACGCACAAATAATAATCCAACAAACGCTACAAGCAAATATACCACATCGAGCTCGTCCCAGCCTAATGCTGCCGGGACATTATCAAGTAGCTTGCAAAATACTGGAACATATAACCCAACCGGCAACAGTAACAACAATACCAAAACTGTGACTCAGAACGTAGGTACCGCAGGTGATCACTGCTTTTATATGACCTATGAAAACAGAATCGACTACTACGGCGGGACCAATCGTCTGGATAGCGTAAATGGTATAGACAAGGTAAGTGCCTGTACGAAGTTGTATAACCCACGATATGCTACTATCACTAGCTCCATGGACGTGTCCGTTACGGGCATGACTGGTAGCGCAAGCGCTGGGTTCCGAGGTAACGGCTATACCACAAAGTATTATCCAGTAGTCCACTACATCCTAAAGCGCGCGAATAATGATGCTAACGCAACGCCAACCAATGCTACCTCTCGCTTCGCAGTGAATACAGCCGCTAGCGCATCTTTAGATAACACAAAGTATCCAAGTTCCGTCCCAGGTTCTGGCAGCGGCAAAGGAGGAACAGCTACGAACCTCTCCAAGGGCAAGACCCCCGCATACGATTACCTAGTGTCTTTCGAACTAGACTTTTCTAACGTTAACCAAGGCAGCACAGTCACTAGATGTTCATATATTAAGTACGATAGTACCGTTGGCTATATCGGCAATGATGTACTTTCCTCACCGTTCGACACACGATCCCAGAGCCAGAATTATCTTTGTGTAAACTTCTTTAATCCATATAAATATACGGCCACCTTCTCCGGGTCTATCACGTCGACCAACGGTTCATATGTTACAGGCACAGGCAACACGAACGGTACAGATAATACACGCACGGGCAACGGCCTGTATGGCCAATATACCATCACGCCATCCTATAAAGTCACACGCACAAATAATTCTCCAGAAATTGGTGTAACCTCTAGATATAGCACCAGTGACTCATCCCAACCAACTAGCAGTAGTGCCGCGACCAGCGCTCTCAAGAAAGATGAATACGCCACCATAGCGGGTTCAAACAAGACTGTTGTAGTTGATATCGGTGGGACGGCCAAGCAATGCTTCTATATCACCTATGATAACCAAGTTGGGCTAATTGGCAATGACTCATCTGGCAGTAGCTCAGGCAATGTCGTTATTGGCAAGCCTGATGGTACTAGTGAGGACCGCTCGTTCAATGGTAAGCAATCTATATGCTACACCTATACTAACCCTGCACAGCACTACACCGCTCACTACTCGGGGAGTTCTTCCGGGACGATAGACGCGCATACTTGGCTTCAGCGCTCCAATGATAATCACACAGGTGTGCTTGACAACGCAATCCGTATATCAGGAACAAATTCCGACACTGACGGGTCTTATACGGATCATTTCCCCAAGAAAAACGACGGTACGGCTGACGACAAATACACGATTTCCTTTACACATACGATTAATCGCACCGATGAGGATAAATCCAGCACTGCGGCCACAATATACTATGTACCGAGTACAGCCTACAACTGGGAGATTCAAGACTGCGAAGACACAGCTTGTGAAGCGGGTATTTATTCGACCTACTCCGCTTCAACTAAAGACACCAATACTTCTCGAACTATTTCTGGCGTTAAATCTAAGCTGTCCGCAGGAGGCACTAACACTGTCCAAACCCAACCAAGGTTTACATTTAACGCTAGCAACAAGGGCAAGTATTTGTACTATTGCCAACGCGTCGCCTACTCTACCACTGCTTACTACACTTCCGCCACGGACACCAACAATCGCAATTGGCACCTAGATTCACTCGATGGCACAAGCATTACAGTGGTATCCTACTCTACGCCAGCCTGTGTCACCATTAAGAACCCTGCTTGGGCCGAGGCCGATTCAACTGAACACACTCACTATATTGATGTTTCTGGGTTGCCTAAGAGTGCCATCCAGGCTGACGGTGCACGAGTATTGTCGGGCAATCGATACGAAACAACAGAAATAAACCTAGCATTCCTATTTGACCATACAGTCACTAGATATGACAATACGACTTGGCGCGAGAGCAACTTTGACGAGACTGATATCAGCGCGACAAACACAGCTTACTACACAAACAACTCTAGCGGGCGAGCTTTCTTCCAACCGTCGATTTATCGAAACTCTAGGTACGACGTTACGTTAAAAATGTATGGTTCAGAAACATTGCCGGGTACACGCAACACAGTTACTTTGGTAAACCCACTAAAACTTCAAAACGGTTCTCTTGTCGAAATAGACGGTAAACAGATAACTTTGAATGCGACAGACAAAGATCATGGAGATTCATGGACGTCATCAACTAACGACGGTCGTACGCGTATATCCTTCAACGGCATAGACCGCGCCACACTTAATACCGCGAACGCTAATGAAAAAGTCCTTTCGGATCATTCACTTATGGCTGGCGACACCAAACAATTCACCATGAGCACCTATAATAGACGTGCCGCCTGGACTGTTAGATATAAGGAGATTACGCGTCAAGAAGTCTATCCTCGCAGCTGGAAGTCGAGCGCCTCTGGGCCACAGATTTATAACCGCACGGAAAAACTTGACACGGCACCAGTTACTACTTCGCCAGTAAATCGCGACTCACGCGACACGACAACTCCAACAACCTATTCTATCTTCCGTCCATACAACTTCATCATCACTAACATTACTAATACAAATGTCGACAGTATAGCTCTGGCTGGAGACAGGTATACTGTAGACTATACTATTACAGTTAACCGAGAGAACGGAGACTACAACTATATTACAGATCCAAACCATACAGAAAATTCACGATATGTTTATGTAATAGGGTACACTACAGACACTTATGCCACCCCGGCGCAGCTCCAGACTTTAACGCCAACGCACGCACCGATAGATAACACTGGAAACGTCAGTAGTGATCTATGCTCGTCAATTAGAGGCAACTCGTTCGTTACGAGCTGTGAAGTCTTGACCGAAGGTCACCCAAATAAGCTTTCTAGCAAAGCTGGGCAAACGGCTGATCCTGGTACATCATTCAAGCATGTCTATAATCTAAATAATTATGACCTCTCATACTCCACTGGTACAATTACGGTCCCAGATCTCGCAGTAGGTCAGAAATACTGCGTAGCTATTGCGGTGCGTAATTACAGCTCAGTCTCTAGCAACTACTTCGTTTCTACCTCTTCTTGTCGCAATATTTCTAAACGCCCAACGCTTGAAGTATGGGGTGGGTCGGTCCTATCAAACGGTGATATTACTACCTCGAGCTCAACAAGAAACGACAAAGTATTTGGTTCATGGGCCGACTACACAGTTGTAGCCAATGGCACTATTAAGGGTATGGCGTCAGGCGCAACCCTAATTAACGGGGCTACGGTTACAAATTCGGGATGTAAAACTGTGCCTAACCCACTAACCATCTCTAACGCTTACTGCAATAATACTACAAATAAATACCTTGGCCGCGCTTCCGTAGACGCACGCCTCGACGCAATCGGCACCATTAAGGAATATCTCACCGGCAATGTCACTATGAACGACATTCCGCTAATTTGCGACGGAGGCGGTTGCTCTAGACAAGCTGCTGGTAACAAGACCTATGTTGTTAGAACCGATGGTGATGTCATCATAGATACGAATATATACAATTTCTACTCGTCATCTCAAATTATTATCATTGGCAAAGACATTAAAATAGACCAGTCAGTTACCCGCATAGACGCACTTCTAGTTGCGGCCGGAACAGATAACAATGGTGGTATCGTAGATACCTGTATGAACTATGATGCCAGCGAACTCAGCAGTACAGTCTGTACAAATCGCCTCACTATCAATGGCTCAGTCATGGCTCAGAAAGTTCTGCTCAAGCGTACAGCAGGTGGAGATCCGATTAGCAGCATACGAGAGCCTGCAGAGGTCGTTAACTATCAACCATCGACCTTTATCTGGGGGTACAATAGGTCCGTGAACAGGCACAATCCACAAACCGTATACCTCAAGAAACTACCACCAAGGTATTAGGGCGCCCCTATAATCTAACTACACCCTTGATAAATTTAACAAGGGTGTGTTAGAATAGACTAAAGATTATAAGCGAGGAACTATCATGCCCGAAATAAAACCATCTGAAGTCGAAAGTACCGCAAGCATCAAAGTCATTGGCGTGGGTGGCGCCGGTGGTTCCGCGATTGACCGCATGAAAGAAGTCGGTCTGACTGGAGTTGAGCTTGTCGCTATTAATACCGACGCTCAAGCTCTACATCATTCAAATGCAGACACAAAAGTCCACATCGGACGTGGCCTTGGTGCCGGAGGCGACCCAGAGAAAGGCCGCGAAGCGGCTGAAGAAAGCCGTGAGCTTATCGGGAAAGCTCTTGAAGGTGCGGACATGGCATTTATTACACTTGGCGCAGGTGGTGGAACCGGCTCGGGCGCTGGACCAATTGTTGCAGAGGAAGCAAGAGCGCGCGATGTTCTAACAGTAGGTGTTGCGACCAAACCATTCACCTTTGAAGGCGCAAAACGACGCGAAAATGCCGAAATTGCAATTGCGAACCTCGCAAAGAACGTCGACGCATTGATAACCATTCCGAATGATCGTCTACTTCAGACGATTGACCCTCGCACCCCACTTCTTGAAACATTCAAAATTGCTGACGATGTACTGCGTCAGGGTGTTCAAGGTATTTCAGAGCTCATCACGGAACACTCTCTAATTAACCTCGACTTTGCAGATGTAAAAGCCATCATGAAGAATGCCGGCTCTGCACTTATGGGTATTGGACGCGCGTCTGGTGAGAACCGTGCTACTGTAGCTGCAAATCAAGCTATTGAATCACCGCTAATTGAGGTGAAGATTGAAGGCGCGAAGGGAGTACTCTTCAGCGTAGCGGGTGGCTATGACATGTCAATGTCTGAGATCCAGGAAGCAGCTGAAGTTATCACTGCGGCAGTTTCTCCAGACGCCAATATAATTTTTGGTGCCTCAATCAGACCCGAGCTTCAAGACGAAATTGTAATCACAGTAGTAGCCACGGGCTTCGACAGTGAATATTATCGTGAGCTAGAAGCTAAAAGAGAAGCAGAACGTATTGAAAAGGAACAAGCTGAAGCAGAAGCACGCCAGCTCGAAGAAGCTGAAAGATTGAAAAAGGAACAGGAAGAGGCTGCAGAAAAAGCCACTACCGCTACAGCGAACCCAGAATCCGCAGACTTCACGGCCAACAGCAAGAATAATATCTGGGATTCAATCGAGAAGCCAGAGCCAGAAGAAGACTTGGATATTCCGCCTAGCCTACGAAGTCGCCTCAAACGCTAAACTGAAAGGAAAAGGGAAGGCATGAATTACAAATTCAAGATTGGCGACTCCAAAGTGCTAGAAAGTCGTGAGGCGCTAGACGGCACGATGATTCGGCGCCGCAGAGTAACTGCTGACGGTAAATATAGGTTCACAACCTATGAACGGATAGAAATGCCAAATCTTATGGTAAAAAAACGCAGTGGTGAACGTGAAGCGTTTGATCGTGACAAACTCGCTACATCAATAAGGCGCAGCGTAGGTAAGTTCCTAAATAGTGAACTCGAAGTAGAAGAAGTAGTAGAGAAAGCTATGGATATACTGTATGAATATGGTACTGAGACGGTCACGAGCGAGCAAATAGGTGAGGCTGTCCTCGAAGTGTTATCCGAAATGAACGAAGTAGCCTACGTCCGCTATTCATCAGTATTCCGTAAATTCAAAACACTAGACGAGTTCGAAGAAATTATTCGCAAACAGCGCGAAAAAGCCGCCACGCGCAAGGGAGGTAACATATGCGCATAGTGGCAATCTACAAGCAGTTTTCGGACCATGCTCGTGAAGTAGAAGAATGGATAGATCAATTTGAGCGTCGTGGCGGGCGCGAAATCGAGCAACTGGACCCAGAAAGCCCTGATGGCGAACTGTTCTGCAGTTCTCGAGATATAGTACAATACCCCACCATCGCAGTGACGGATGACGATGGTAAAACGTATGAAATATGGTCCGGCTCACCTCTTCCAGTAATTGATGAGGTTATGGGCTATATTGCTCGCTAAAACCCAGTAAATATAGTATAATATACAAATATGAAATACACTGCCGGAAAGCGCCGTCGCGCGATTGAGTATGAAAAGGCTATCTCGGATTGGTGGAAGAAGAACCACGTCTTTGAAGAATCCGTCAAAAATCGAGACGCAAACGATTCCTATGTTTTTTACGACGGTCCACCATTTATCACTGGCATGCCACACCACGGTACCTTGCTGAGTTCTATTGTCAAAGACGCAGTTCCGCGTTATTGGACCATGCAAGGAAAGCACGTTGAGCGTCGTTGGGGTTGGGATTGCCATGGTCTTCCAGCAGAGAATTTCGTCGAAAAACAGCTTGGCATCACCGATCGTCGCGATATTGGCACAAAGATATCACTAGAGAATTACATCGTCAAAGCCCGCGAATCAATGGTGGCGAATTCAGAGACATGGCGGGATACGATCAATCGTATCGGCCGTTGGGTTGATTTTGATAACCCATATCGCACAATGAATAAAGATTTCATGGAAAGCGTCTGGTGGGCCTTCAAGACACTCTACGAAAAAGGGTATATCTATGAGGGGCGCAAGGTTCTAATGTATGACACGAAATTCGCTACGCCGGTTTCAAAAGCAGAAGTGACTATGGACAACGATGCGTACCAGATTGTTACAGACCCAAGTGCTTACGTCCGTTTCCATCTTCAGCCGAATCAAAAGTACGGTAACGGATACGAAACAAAAGAAAAGGTATTCCTGGTCGCCTGGACCACGACACCATGGACCCTGATGGCTAATCGAGCACTAGCAGTCAAACAAAACATGGATTATACGGCACTAAGAATCGATGGCGTGCATGAACTTTTGATCGTCGCATCTAAATGTGTCGGAAAACTATTCGAAGGGCATGAAGTTGAAATCGTTCATAATGACATCAAGGGAGCGGATCTAGTCGGCTTAAAATACGAAAGCCTAGATAAAACAGTCTGCCGAGTCTTCGCAGCTGATTTTGTTAGCGAAGAAGAAGGAACAGGTATTGTGCATATCGCCCCAGCATATGGAGAAGATGATTATGAGCTATTCAGGTTGAATGAAAACGAAATTGGATTTGTAGACACTTTGGATGAAAACGGCTATTATCTACCCGAATACGCAGAGAGGCTTCACGAGCTTGGCGTGCGCGATACAGATGAACACGGTATTCAAATCTGGGAAGCAAACAAATACATAGCTAAAGTGCTAGAAGAAAAGGGGATCATCTATAAGATTGAATATATTAAACACGAATACCCATTCAATCCACGTAGTAAGTCTCGCATCATCTATAGAGCCTTCCCAAGCTGGTTCTTTGATATCCAAAACATGAAAGCGGAGCTAATTAAGCATAATGAATCAATTAACTGGTTCCCAGAGCATTTTAAAGAGGGACGTTTCCGCAAAAATATTGAAGCTGCCCCAGATTGGAACATTTCACGTGATCGCTTTTGGGCTACTGCCATGCCCGTATGGAAAGGCGACAAAGGTACCGTAAAGGTTATCGGCAGTTATGCTGAACTAAAGGAATTGTCTGGAGTGGAGCTAGAAGATTACCATCGGCCATGGATCGATTCTGTCGAATTCGATATCGATGGTGAACATTTTAAACGTGTAGACAAAGTGCTAGACTGCTGGTTCGAATCAGGCTCTATGCCATTTGCACAACTGCACTATCCTTTCGAGAACAAAGAAAAGTTCGAAAAAAACTATCCAGCAGATTTTATTGTCGAATATGTCGGGCAAGTTAGAGCTTGGTTTTACTACGTGCACGTAGTCAATACTGCGCTCTTTGGTAAGAATGCCTATAAGAACGTCATTGTGACAGGCACCTTAGCTGGCAATGACGGGCGCAAGATGAGCAAGTCTTTGGGCAACTACACGGATCCGAACGAATTAATGGATAGATTCTCGGCCGATTCTTTACGATTCCTACTATTATCAAGCCCTGTGACGGCAGGAGAAGACTTTGCTTTGCTTGACAAAGACGTGTCGGATGTTGCTCGAAAATTATCAATGATTTGGAACGTTTATGACTTCTTCACGACCTATGCAGAGGTGGACGGGTTTGATTCAGAATTTCATTGGGAACCAAAGGATTCAAAGATCGAATCTTTAGAAAACCCGCTTGACCGATGGATTATATCTCGCCTGCACGAGCTTAAAGCAGAAATAATCGCAGGTATGGATTCGTACAACCTGCCAAAAGCGCTCGCTAACGTTCTACCATTCCTAGACGACTTATCCAACTGGTTTGTTCGCCGTTCCCGTCGTCGCTTCTGGAAGTCGGAAGACGATACCGATAAAAACGAGGCATACTGGACTCTATATACTGTCCTAGTTAAGTTTGCGGTTATGATGGCACCATTTACGCCGTTCCTATCTGAGGAGTTATACCAGAATATGACAGGGGCAAACACGTCGGTGCACCTGCTAAATTACCCATCTAATATTTCTACAGATAAGACTACGCTTGAACTAATGCGCAGAACACGCGAGATAATCGCCGAAGGTTTAATGATGCGCATGCAAAAGTCCGATACAGAAGCGCAAATCAAGATTAGGCAACCACTTGCATCCTTCACTTACGGTGGAGAAAGTTTGCCGGAATTTTACGAGCAGATCATTAAGGAAGAACTCAATGTTAAAAGTATCAAACACGGCAAGATGACGAAACTAGACAAGACGATAACGCCAGAACTCAAAGCAGAAGGCTTTACGCGTGAATTAATACGCGTCGTACAAGCCGCACGCAAGAAAGCAGGCCTACAAGTGGACGATCGAATCAAACTTTCTATAACGCTGCCAGTTCCAGAAGCATTTAAAGATCTTCTCAAAGCCGAAACGCTTGCTGTAGACCTCTCCGCAAATAGTAATTATGCATACGACGAGATAGTAGAAGTAGAAGGCGAGAAAGGCACAATCAGCCTAGAGAAAATCTAATATAAAATAAATATCCTCTCGATTAGAGAGGATATTTTAATTATATAAATTAATTCTTTGTTGTCCTAAAGAACAATATACCTTTGTATGTATAATAATCGAGCCCACCGTCTTCATTCTTCGCAGTGAAGTAATGCGTATAGAAATCGTACACATTAATGTTAGACGCAATCATTTTATTCTCAACACTTGCCATTACATCAATAACGTCATAATCGTTCGCATCTCGCTTTAAAGACCATATTTCATGGTCGACCGCTATACTCCGATTATATGCTTCCATATAATCAAAGCCGGTTATCGGCACGCCGGTTCCGTTTAAGATAGCTCTCTTGCCATCTACGTCATAAACCACATAGCTGTTCTCGTAAGTGTATGCTCGCCGATAGGACAAATCGTTGACACGATTACCATTCACATCGATCATATAGTAGTTTTCGCCATCATCAGATACGCTCGTATGCCGGTGCGCATCAAATAGTGAGTATACATCGCCATACTCGCCAAAAGCGAACGAACCATCCAAGTGATAGAACCGATATTTCCCTTCGGATTTTATAGCGTATAGATCCGCATTTGCTAGTACACCGCTTACTGAATCTACATCCTCTTGGTCGAAAGTCTTCACTATGTTCCCATGATAAAGTATTTCAACCTTCCCCTCATCATTTATCGTAGCATAGTTCTCAAGATCTTTAAGAGCAAGATAGGAGTTTACTTCTTTTACGATTTTATAGTTATTGTCTAGTAGCGAAACAGAGTCGTAATTGTCATATCCAACGATTATGTTGGTGTTGCGAATCATACCGTACGATTTTGTCACGTCTAAATCATAGAGAAGACCATTATGAACGGCTTTGTACTGATTGTTATCTTCATATCCTCCGAGTAGAATCACACTGCGGTCATCTGACACTGTATCAATCGAGAATCTTTCGCCTTCAAACATTGCGACTTGTTTGCCGGTTCTAGTATCGAACAACAGATTCCAACCATTATAATAAATGAGGCCAAAATCATTACTAGAACTAAACCTAATTGTGGCGTCTTTTGCAACTTCAATCTGGGCCATCAAGATACCCGCGTAATTATATATATAAAGTTTACCTTCATATTCAGCGGAGGCAAAAGTCGCAGTCGAGTTAGAGAAGTCTAAGTCAATGTCGTCACCGCTCATAAGAATCTTTCCACTTCCTAACATCAAATGTTGCGCGCCCATGTTGTCTTTTACTAAATACAGACCCGCACCATACTCTTCAATACCAGAGATCTGCCCAAAACCAAGCATAATCTTGCCGGAATCATTTATAAAGGCGTATTCCGTGCCCTTTCGAACGTAAGCATAACCACCTATAAATGCAGATTTATCGTCGAATTCATCATCAATCAATCTTTTGCCATCACTATTCCAAAGGGTGTACTTGCCATCATTGTAGATGAAGAAAGCTTTGGAGTATGTAGGACTTGCTTTCGGATCTTTTGGATTAGGGGATTTCCTAAAACAAAGCACTGCAACTAGGACTATAACTAAGGCGAAGATAACACCAACTATTCCCCAGATAAGATTTTTATTAAGGGCTTTCTTGTTTTTTTCTTGGGTTTTTGATGTTCCTTGTTCTTTTGGTTTGTCCGTTTTGTTTTCTTGTTTGATAGACTTCTTATCGTCTGACATAAAAACTCCACTTACTTTCTCCAATTTTAACATAGCTGCACTATCTTTACGAGCCTTGACGTGTATAAAAAACATATATATTATATATAGAGATCATATGTTCAGACTATCTAGATATCTAAGGCCATACTGGTGGCAGTGCTTGCTTGCTGTCGTTGCGATGGGCGCGGAGACCTATCTCTCGCTCCAACTCCCTGCTCTCATGGCAAGTATTGTCAACGATGGTATTACTGCTGGCAATCAACACTACATCCTCATCACCGGCATCAAAATGCTCGGGTTCGCCGCTGCAGCCAGTATTTTTGCGCTCATTACTCATTACTACTCGGCTCGCGTTGGGTCGGCCTTTACCCGTGATTTAAGGTCAGACTTTTATAAAAAAGTCCTTAGTTTTTCGATCACAGAAATTGATAACTTCTCTACGGCATCGTTAATTACGAGGACAACAAACGATATCGACCAAGTTTCAAACGCTACTATGATGATTCTTACAATGATGATGCGTGCTCCGATGATGGGAATTGGAGCTATTATTCAAGCCTTCCGCACCGCACCAGACATAACCTGGACAATCGCACTCGGTATCGGGATCATTGTTTCCTTCACCGTAGCTATAATGATTGCTGTCGTTCCAAAATTTAAACTTTTCCAAAAGCTGATCGATCGATTAGTCTTAGTCACCAGAGAAAACTTAACGGGCCTTCGGGTTGTCAGGGCATTCAATAAAGAGAGATACGAAGCCGAGAAGTTTAGCAAAACTAACAAAGAAATTACAAAAACTGCAATCTTCTTCGATAAATTGATGGCACTACAAACTCCACTTACTAATCTCGTGTTCGATGGAGTAACACTACTAATCGTCTGGCTATCTCTTAATCGTTTAGAAACGGACATCACATATTTGGGTGACATGATGGCCTTCGTGCAATATGCTTCGCAGGTCATGATTGCCTTCTTGATTCTTACGATGCTGTTCGTGGTTCTGCCACGCGCAAACGTCTCCGCCAGCCGCCTGAACGAAGTTTTCCAGACAAAATCCAAGATTTCCTGGAAAACAAAAACCGAAGGCGTGCCAAACAATGTGCCGTCCGTAAAATTTAAAAACGTCAGCTTTCTTTATCCAGGTGCCGAAGAAAATGTTTTAACTGACATTTCATTTGAAGCTAAGGCTGGACAAACCACGGCTTTTGTCGGCTCAACTGGCTCCGGAAAGTCAACCTTAATCTCGCTAGTCCCGCGTTTCTACGAAGCGACATCAGGAGAAGTGGTTGTTAATGGCCTAAACATCAAGGATTATGCACCTGAGGACTTGATGAAGCGGATTGGTTACGTCCCGCAAAAAGGCATTCTATTCTCTGGCACGGTGCGCGACAACATTTCCTTCGGGGCGCCAACCATCAAGTCCGCTGATATACGCGCTAGCGCCAAGGTTTCGCAAAGTTACGATTTTATTGAAAAGCTCGAAGGAAAGTTTGACGGCCATATTGCCCAAGGCGGATCGAATGTTTCCGGTGGACAAAAACAACGCTTATCAATTGCGCGTGCTATCGCCAAAAAACCTGAAATCTATATCTTCGATGACAGTTTTTCTGCGCTAGATATGAAAACTGATAGGAAGCTTCGTGAAGCATTGAAGCCAGAGACCAAAAATAGCGTCGTACTGATTGTTGCGCAACGGATCAATACAATTAAAGACGCAGACCAGATTGTTGTTCTAGAGCAAGGCAAGATCGCCGGCAAAGGCACTCACTACGAGCTTCTAAAAAGCTGCGCAGTATATCGCGACATCGTAAAGAGCCAGTTCTCTGATGCTGAATTCGTAAAGGAGATGAACCATGCCTAGGATGACCGCTGAAAAACCCAAAGATGCAAAAAAATCCTTTGCCGCCTTCTCGAAGTCGTTGAAACAATTTCGCTTTACTATTATCATCGCCGTAATTTTTACGATTGGGGCAAGCGTTTTGAGACTACTCAGCCCCAAGATTCTTGGCGACATGACCAACTCCGCAGTAGAATCTTTATCGACGAGCGGCTCGATTGATTTTGAGCCTGTCAAGGGCCTCGCAATTGAATTGATTATCCTCTACGCGATTGTCTCAATCCTAGGCTATTTCGAGCATTTTCTCTTATCTCGAGCTACTGCTCGCTATACCGAAAAACTGCGCGCGGAGATTATGGACAAAATTTCCAGATTGCCAGTCTCGTATTTCGATAACCACAAATTTGGTGACATAATTAGCATCCTTAGCAACGATACCGATAAACTCTGGGACTCATTAACGGAAGGGTTAGCTCAAATTATCACCAACCTAACGACCATTGTAGGCTCTCTTGCTATGATGTTTGTAATCTCGCCAATTTTAGCAACGACGGCAATTCTAGTAATTCCTCTATCAACCCTCTTCGTCGGTAAAGTAGCCAAAAAGGCTCAAAAACATTTCGTTTCGCAACGAAAAGTACTCGGGGAACTTAACTCTCATATAGAAGAGGACTATTCTGGGCACCTGATTATTAAATCAAATTCGCACGAAGCTGCTTCGATTGATGAATTCGAAAAAACCAACGAAAGGTTATATAACGATACTTGGAGATCTCGATTTCTCTCATCACTTGCCTTCCCAATTGTGCATTTGTTCACTAACCTAGGCTACGTTATCGTCTGCATATTTGGTGGTAGTTTAGTATTGAACGGTAGACTTCTTATCGGTAGTATTCAGGCCTTTTTCCAATATCTATCCAGGTTTAATCAACCACTTTCAAATCTCTCTGAGATTGTCGCTACGTTCCAACAGACTTTAGCGGCCGCAGAACGAGTGTTTAATTTTTTGGCCGAGCCCGAGGAAACGCCTGATCCAGTTCCGGATAAACAAGTTAAAGAAGTTCGAGGAGCCGTAGAATTTCACGACGTTTCTTTCTCATATGATAAGGAAAAGCCAATCATTAAGCATTTTTCGGCCACCATTAATCCAGGGGATCGTGTCGCTATTGTCGGCCCTACCGGCGCCGGGAAAACTACAATTATCAACCTCCTCATGCGCTTCTATGATCCAGATTCCGGCTATATTACCATTGATGGCGTACCGACTACCGAGATGAAACGAAGTAGCGTTCGCTCACTCTTTGGAATGGTTCTGCAAGATACCTGGTTATTCTCTGGGACAATCAAAGAAAACCTAAGTTATGGCAAAACCAGCGCTACACTTTCAGAGATCAAGCAAGCTGCCTCAGCGGCCAGCATAGATCACCTCATTGAGTCGATGAAAGGTGGATACAACGCAAAAATCAGTGAAGATTCTGACAACATCTCAGCAGGCGAAAAACAGCTTCTCACTATTACCCGTGCGCTTGTCGAAAATCCCCCAATGATGATTCTCGATGAAGCTACGTCGAACGTCGATACCCGAGCCGAAGCAAAAATTCAAGAAGCGTTTGAGAAACTTACTCGAGGACGCACGTCTTTCGTGATTGCTCATCGCCTCTCGACGATTCGTGATGCCGACTTAATTCTTGTCATGAAAGACGGTAATATCGTCGAACAAGGCAATCACGAAGCTCTTCTCAAGAAAAATGGTTTTTACGCTGAACTATATAATTCCCAGTTTTCTACCGAACAAGAATAAAGTTTTGTGTTAGAATAAAAACATGGCAAAGCTCTATTTCCGATACGGCGCCATGGGATGTGGTAAAACAATGCAACTCCTCCAGGTAGCCTTTAATTATGAAGAACGTGGACATCAAGTTTGCGTTATGAAACCTAAGACTGATACAAAGAATGGAGAGAAGCTTCTTACGCGCATAGGCCCAGAACGAGAAACGGACCTATGCTTCGACAAAAAGACGGATCTATTCAAGGAAGTAGCGGAGAAATATGCTGGTGTGGCATGTGTTCTTGTCGACGAAGCACAGTTCTTGACCAAGGAGCAAGTAGACCAACTGCTGCAAATCACAATTCAATTAGACGTACCTGTAATGGCTTATGGGCTACGTCTGAATTTTCGCCAAGAAGATGGAGGATTTGAAGGAGCTACTAGGTTACTCCAAATTGCGCATGATATTGAAGAGATCAAAACAATTTGTGAGTGCGGTCACAAAGCAACTATGAATTGCCGGTTTCTTAACGACAAACTAGTGACAACTGGGCCAGACGTTCTGATTGACGACGGAACTAGCAAAATCGAATATCGAGCACTTTGTCCAGCGTGTTTCTATAAGTACCTGAAGGAGGCGAAGCAATGCTGATTATCGTTGAAGGCCAAGACGCAACCGGAAAAGATACACAGGCCAACCTCATCAAAGAATATTTCGAGAAGCAAGGTAAAGAGGTTGTACACTATAGTGAGTCAGGCACCGAATCCAAGAATCCTTTTGTGTCTGGTATAGCTAACCTGAATTACAAGAACGACTATGGAATAGACAAAAAAACACGAGTGTTATTATATTTAGTTAATAGATACGAACAATGGAAAAGTCTTGCTGAACCAGCCCTTAAGAAAGGCAAAGTGGTTGTCATTACCCGCTCTTGGTTTTCAACATTAGTCTATGAAGGATATGGCACCGGCGTATCAAGGAGCTTTATAGCTCGTATCCATAGAGAGCTAATGCCGCAACAATATTTCAAGCCGGATAAATACGTCATTTTTACACTAAGCGACGAAGAGCGAAAAAAACGACTAATATCCCAGGGCAAACGATCAGAGGAGTTCTTCAAGAGCAAAGATGCTAAATTCCAGGCCAAACTTAATCGTGCATATCTCGAGATTGCTAAGAAGTATAGGGTAGCAACATTGGACGCCTCAGGCACTCCAGAAGAGGTATTCGAAAAGCTCAAAAAGCTCTTCCAAATTTAACATAACCATCATATAATAAATATATGTCTATAATTGGTGGGCGATATTGTGAATAAAATCGCGATATATTTGAATCGCCATCTCACCGGGAATGTTTTTGACAAAGACTCAATTCTGGAGGCTTATTCTACGGATCGTTCACTATTAAAGATCAAGCCAAGATTAGTAGCCATTCCAGAAAACACAGCAGATGTGCGCAAACTCGTTAGATTTGTGGCGCAATTGGCGGAGAAAAAATACGATCTGCCCATTGCCGTGCGCGGCTCTGGGCTATGCCGAACTGGCGCCGACTTAACGTCCGGACTAGTGATCTCTATGGAGAAACTTGACCACATTCGCGAGCTTGACCCGCACGACCGTTTAGTACATGTTCAGGCCGGTATTACACTTGGTAAACTAAATGCGGCATTGGCACCACACGGACTAGTCTTACCTATTGCAGCAGAGCCTAATGAGACAATTGGAAGCTTGATAGCTAACGCCACACTTGATAATTACAGTAAACGCTACGGTGGGATATTGAACTATGCAGACCGTGCTGAAGTCGTCCTAGCAAACGGAGAGCTCGTACAAACTTCTCAACTAAGCCAAGGAAAGCTCGCTGCTGAGAAAAAACTTCGCTCCTTAGAAGGAGAAGTGCACGAAAAGCTAGACAGCCTCCTTATAGACAACGCGGATTTGGTCGAGAGCCTACCGGACACATCAAGATTCAGCTACTCTGCGCTAAAGCACGTACGGACCAATAATGGCAGAGACTTTAACCTACTTCCAGTATTCCTCGGATCCGAAGGGACCCTGGGTATAATCACTGAGGTTATACTACGACTCGAGGTGCTACCACCGCGGCCACACCGGTTACTTGCGGTCTTCCCAACCTTCAAGGCAGCACATGAGTTCGCACAATTTGCTGAAAGGTTAGCACCGCTATCAACCGAGCTATACGACACAGCGATTCTGAAGCGCGTTGACGAATCAGGCAAAAAACCAGAAATTCTTTCTCGTAAATTTGATGATGGGTATTTGGTAGTAGTTTCGTTCAACGATAAAACTAGAAAGTCAAGGAAGAAAGTTAAGAAGTGCGAGCAGCATTTGCCGAAATCAGCGTACTTTGTTGCAGAGACATTAAAAAACTCCTCTAGCTTCGATGCACTAAATGCATGCTTGTCTACGTACCTCAACGACGTGCAGAAAGGCGAGCGCCCGAGCCTCCTACATGACTTTTACGTACCGCAGGATTCTCTAGGCGAGTTTATCGAAGAGTTGCAAGCTTTGGGTAAGTCGCATAAGAAAAGCCTGGAGCTCTATGGATGCTACTCCACGGGCATCTACTCAATAAGGCCTGAATTTGATCTAAAAAAGATTGAAGAACGTCGCACGGCACTCACATTGCTACGCGACTTCAACGACTTACTCAAGCGTTGCAATGGCAACCTAGCCGGCGGTCTCCCAGAGGGCAAAATTAAGTCTATTATCCTCTATCCTGAACTAGGCGACGAGGAAAAGAAGTTATTCGAATCTGTAAAAAATATATTTGACGATGCTGGTATATTGTCACCAGAAACGAAAACAACTTACGACACCCGCTCTACAGTGAAGCACCTTCGCACCGAGCCGAATCAGACTATCGACTCCTAGCTCTATCCCTGTTTTTGTGTTATAATACGCGTATGAAAGTTAAATCAAAGAAATTATCTGATACCCGTGTCGAAATCACGGTCACACTAGAAAAAAACGACTTAAAAGTTGCGCGAGACAAAGCTGTCGGGCGTCTAATTAAAGAAGTTAAACTTGAGGGATTCCGCAAAGGTAAAGCACCGAAAGATCTAGCAGAAAAGGTACTCGACAAAAACACCATAGCTCAAGAAACTATCGACATAGCTATTCGCACCACCGTACCAACAGCATTCAAAGAGGCCGAAAAAGCCCCGCTAGTCATTCCGAATGTTAACGTAACAAAATATATTCCAGACGAATACGCAGAATATATAGCTACTGCTGACATTTTGCCGGAGATCAAGCTCGGGGATTACAAGAATCTCAAAGTAAAAAAACAAGACAATAAGGTTACGAAAAAAGATATTGACGAGATTGTAGATAATATTCGTAAGGCATATGCACAGAAGAAAGTAGCGAAGAAAAAAGCAGAGCTTGGAGACGAAGTCATCATTGATTTTGTAGGAAAAAAAGACGGTGAACCGTTCCAGGGCGGGACAGCAAAAGACTACCATTTAGAGCTCGGCTCACACAACTTTATCCCAGGATTCGAAGAAGGAATTGTAGGCCATGAACCAGGTGACAAATTTGATCTCACACTCACGTTCCCGAAAGACTATCACGAAAAAACACTTGCTGGGCAAAAGACAGTCTTCGAAATATTGCTCAAACAAGTTAACGCGATAGAGCTACCGGAGCTCGATGAAGACTTTGCAAAAAAATGCGGTCCATTCAAAAACATGGACGAGCTTCGTTCGGATATCGAGAAGAACCTGCAGATACAGAACGAACATCGCATCAACGAGAAGTTCAAAGACGATTTGGTTGAGGCGCTTGTCAAAAGCTCAAAAGTATCCGCGCCAGAGATTCTCATTGACGACCAACTTCGCATCATTAAGTTAGATATCGAACGCAATGCAGCTACAACAGGCGAAAAGCTAGAGGACTACTTGAAGGCAAATGGCATGACAGAAGACGATTGGAACAAGCAGGCGCATGAAGTAGCAGAGAAACGAGTCAAAGCTTCACTGGTACTACAAATCCTAGCGCAGGAAGCAAAAATTATAGTCAGTGATGATGATGTGGCGGCAAAAATTTCCGAACTGAAAGACGTCTATAAAAAATCTCCAGAAGCATTGAAAAATCTCAAAGACCCACGTGTTAGAGTAGACGTTAAAAACCGCATGATTATTGAGAAGACGCTCGACCATCTCGTAAAGGCCAATAGTTAAGTTCAGAAAATAAGCTTGTGCATTTTGAATTTGTCATATATAATCACAGTATATGATAGGGCAAAATAGTTTTTCTAATGCTAATAACAATACTAATACGGCAATCTTTTCGGGAGGCAAATCGTCTGCAAGCACGCCAAACCAACCTTCTGGTGTAGCTTCAGCGAATGATGCTTCAGCGAAGACGACTGGCAATAAAGTGAATTTTAAGAACATACTAATAGCACTAGGGGCGCTGGTAGTAGTAGCTGGAGCCGTAGTAGCAGTAGTGCTGCTGCTTAAAAACAAGCCTACTCAAGGGCAGGGCGAAGAGACCGTAATCTATAATTCATCACCAGATAATGACGGCACGCAAACATCCCAAGAAACACTCAACGAATTTGATAAAAGTATTGCGTCCGCTACCACGGAAGAGGAGAAATTTGGGATGCAACTCAACAAAATTGGGTATTATATCATCACGGGCGACTACGCATCAGCTCTTTCGGACTTAAATTCATTCGACATCAACTCCATGAGCGACTTTGATCAGTGCCGCATATACAATTATTACACATCACTTTACGAAGCGCAGGGAGATACTGCCAAAGTCGAACAATACAAGAAACTAGCCGACGAGGCGCTAGCTCGTGATTTCGCAAATAGCTAAACGAATTATATAAACATGCAAACTTGAATCCCGCCAAACAGCGGGATTTATTTTGATTAAAAAATTATAAAAATGAGCTTTATTATTTTCAGAACATTTGTTATAATCAGCTTATGTTAAAGTTGAGAGGGAAGGCATGAATAACAAAAAGAAAAAGCCAGGGTTATTTCTTCTTTTAATACCGTTATTTTCCATATTAGCTTGTGCTATGTGGTTTGTAGAAGATACCTTTGCAGATGATGGCTGTATAGGTTGGGGTTGTGCGGGTGGCGCAATCCAGGGCCAAGAACCGACTCCGGGGCCAGGAGGCGGCAGCGGCAACGGTGAGCATCTCCGATGGATCTACTTTAGAATTAAGGATGATGCAGATGAATATCTAGATAAACCGGGCGCATGGAAAATAGACGGGGTGGACGTAAGTGGATGTAAGATGACAGAAGGACTTTACTTTGCGTTTCAGGCAAACAATGCCTCCACGACTCTCAAAAACCACATGTCAACCATGCCCTACAATGCATGGACGTGCCACCACAACTGCAACTGGGGTTGCTGTGTTGTTGAATGGATAACAAAAACTGACCACAGCGGAACAGCCCTCGCAGTTGATACAAGCATATATAATACTAATGTATTTGAACCGGAATACATTCTCCAAGTGCCACAAGGCGGGGTGTCGCACACTACACCAGCAGTAAAAGACTATAATGGGAACGGAACGATAGATAAAAACTGGATATTCTATGACAAACCGAACGATGTATTGCTATATATAGTCGACCAATGGGAAAAGAATATCAGAACAAGATATTTTGAGGGAAATCAATATTATTATGATCCAAGTAAGCCGGAAACAGCAAGCAAATGGAGCAACAACTGCAAAGACCCAAACGGGAACTGGTCGGAAAACGCATGTAGAATCTTAGCCTACGACTGGCCTAACGGCTACTCATACGACGGCAACACACACCTCTCAAATTACAGAGCCGGCAACCACGGTTGGAAACGCAATGGCGCACCAGATGAATATAACAAACAAAACTTGTCAAATGTGAACGTCACTTACTTCTGTGCTGGTGCTGCAAATGGTGAATATGAGGGCGCAGTGGATGGTAAGGTCAAACAAGGAGCCACGGAAGTCCCCGATCTCCAGGTGTATGATTCGAATACGAAGACAACAACCAAATATTACGATGGAACTAACGATGATGGTAAGTACCGTGTCGTGTTTACGCACACAATTACTAGAACAGACAACGACTCAAACAGATTGATGCCGGCTCAGAAATCAAGGATACGCACAGATTATGATTCAAACACAGACGAAGAAATTGTGTCACGACTTCATCCGCAAGGGACCAACCAAATTGAAAGATACGTCGATGTAGAAGTTGAGCAGGGTAGCTCAAAGACAGTATGTCAGACATTAACTTATGAAACAAAATACATAAACGGCCAACCAGCTTCAGGTGCTACAGATAGCATAACGGTTTGCGTAGTGATATCTCAGCCAATTAAACTCACGACAGCTTCACGCTCGTACGTATCCAACAGCATTAATAACAATTATAATGACCCTGCCAACACGGGCGAGACGAAGACAGTAAGTAGTTGGGGTGGTTCAAAGGGCGATTCCAAAACCTATACATACTCTTTTACGCATCAACTAGCCCTAAACGGTAAAGCAGGGTATGCGTATGATATCGAGTATTACATTACGCAAACCAATAACGGAAATCCAGAATCAGTCACAAACGGAGGCTCTTCATCGTCGCCAAAAACAGCAAGGATAAATAGCAGCGAAAACAACTCATTCACAGTTGTAAGCCCAACAACATCAAAAAACTGGGATCCGATAGGCCCAGGTGGAAAAACCCCAACTATTTGCCAGACTATCTATTTCAAACCTAAAGAAATATCAACCACGGCAAGCGGAAGTTCTGCTAGGGTTACAGATTCTAGCTGGCAATCATCGACGGCCTGTACGTACGTACAACGCCGCATGTATAATAGGATTTCAATTGATGCGACTTCTGACGTATACGTAAATGGAGTAAAAAATCCATCTACAACTTCGTATTCGATTAGAGCGCATGAACTCAAGTTTGTTTTCAACATCAATACACCAAACAACCGTAGTCTAAACACTACCTACACAATTGAGAGAATAACATATGGCGCTGGAGGAAGTGAAAACTGGGCCAATGCTACAGTAGCCAAAGGGCCAACCAACGTAACAGCGCCAGTTAGTGGCATAACAGATACATTCACGATACAGCCTGAAGAAGGCAAATCTAAGACAGTTTGTGAACGAATTAAGCTCAACCCAGACAAATACCAGATTGAGTATAACGGAGACGGATCGGAAGAAGGTGTATATGGTATGCAAAGTAGTGGCGCATACGCGAAGAGATGTACAACAGTAGCTTGGCCGGCAAAAACGTGGCGTAACGACGGAGAAATTACAGTATACACCGAATCATCTGGTAAGCTAGTTAACGAAAGTGAAACCGGTGGATATAGATCCGACCTGGACGCTTTCCTCATCAAAAAAGAATCAGCCAGCATTACATATACTCATAAACTTTGGCGTGAAGCTGAAAAACATACAGGCGATGGTGTTCACCAAGCTGTAGTGAAAACTCCGGAAGAAGATGTAAATGTCAAATACCGTTTCAGCGATCCAGGCACAACCTTCGCCGATGAAACAGCTATTACGACCACGAACGGAGCAGGAGCTCTCCCGAGCCTCACTGTCAAGACAAACTACTCAGTAAACGGCAAGGTGTCAGACACAAGTAACACCACAGATAGTCTAAAAAACGCAAACACCACAGCCAGAGCGCCAAAAGTAGGCAGAAAATATACCTATTGCCAAGCCAATAACTATATATCAAAGACCTATGACTTGCGCGGCCAATATTGGGAAGTCGACGGAGAGATTTATAGCGGTAGCCCAGAGATATTAGCAGTAGATACACCCAAGCCAAGAAAAGACATCGGGAAGTCCAACCCGCCTGGATGTGTCAATATCATTCGGCCATATAACTTCAATATCAGCAAAATCACTATAACTTCATCAGAAGACGAACCTGCTACCTACGGCGGCGATGTCCATGTTAGCTTCAATATCAACGTCGACAAGAACAGTGATTATATGATAACAGATGTCCCAAACGCTAAGATACAAGTCATAAAGTTCATTCTTACTGACGCCCCAGATAACGGGACAACGGCGGGCGGATCTAACATCAACGACACGCCATGCACATACTTCAGAAATAAAATTGGCGCAGGCAAGATGACTACTTGCGATGATACATCCGTCTCAGAGAATAAGACTATAGCAGATGGTAGAGTAATAGATGGCGAAGGAACTTCGTATTACAATAAAGATCATTATGAGGCACCGTATAACTACGATACGACCCTACTAGACGACCACCTGCCGATAACAGCTAAAGTATGTTTTGCAATAGGTATTCAACCTACTAACAGCGGTAGCAATGGGTACGGGGTTAATAGCAACGAATTTAGCAATAAATGGACTATCAGCGACGCCACTTGTGTGAATATAGGTAAGCACCCGATGGTACAAATATGGGGCGGTTCAACGTTTACATCAGGCGGCATCGTAACCTCAACAACTGTTACAACACGCAACAATGTCAAGCTTACCTATGGATCGTGGGATGATTACATGCTTATCGCAAATGGTCAAATTGATAGCATGGCCTCAGGAGCGGCCTATATATCTGGCTTGGCTAACCCTACCACATGCAAGATTTCCTCGCTTACTATAGCCAACGACAAATGTAACGCAACGGACAAAGAGATAGGCAAGAGTGGAGTCTACTCATCATACTCCTTGATAGATAGTATCTACGACTACTACATAAAAGATAGAGATAAATACACAGACATTAGTACGTCTAATCGCGTAGAAGGTAAATCGCATTACATTAACACAGAAGTGCTAAACGAGGCCAGTGGTAATTACCCGATCATTATCTATAATCACGATAATAATTACCCGGACGTCTACATTAAGAGTGATATCAATATAGGTTATTCTACCCGTAAGTATAAAGACATCAACATTCCGCAAGTGATTATCTATACAAGAGGTAACGTATATATTGACCCAGCAGTCACCCACCTCGATGCATGGATCCTTGCGAAGGGAGATGTCATGACATGCGCTGACGGAGATGGTGAAAACGTACGGAATATAAACGTCGAAAGGTGTGGAAATAAACTTACAATCACCGGACCAATCGTCACAAACAAAATATGGTTCGATCGTACGGCGAACGGTGACGCTTATATTGACGAGAACGGCAATAGCACTATAGCCGAATCAGCCGAGCTACTCGATTTCAGCCCAGCTATCTACCTATTTGGGTATAACGAGACATCGAACGATTCTCAGCCGTTAACTACATATCTACACAAACTTCCACCAAGATACTAAATATATAACCTAGAAGCTTGCAGAAAATAAGCTAAGGTAGTATAATATACGCAAAGAGTTTCCGCTCCGAGGCTTGTGCTGAAGTCAGAAGAGCAAAATACCAAATACTAATCTAATAGTTAAGGATTTTATCTGTGCCAACTATCAACCAGTTGATTAGGAAGCCTCGTAAAAAGGCCTCCAAAAAATCAAAGTCTCCAGCGCTTGGTTCAATCGTCAATACGCTAAAGACTCGCTACTATGATCAAGCTGCCCCCCTCAAGCGTGGCGTTTGTATCAAAGTTACAACCAAAACCCCGAAAAAACCTAACTCCGCTCTGCGCAAAGTCGCTCGCGTTCGCCTTACCAACGGACAAGAAGTGTGGGCCTACATCGGCGGTGAAGGTCATAACCTCCAAGAGCACGCCGTAGTGCTTGTTCGCGGTGGTCGTGTTCCAGATCTTCCAGGTGTACGTTACCATATCGTCCGTGGCACTCTCGACCTCCAAGGAGTCGAAGGTCGCAAGCAAGGCCGCTCTAAATACGGCGCTAAGAAAGGAGACAAATAATGCCTCGTAAAACTACCAAATCTTTGGAACGCAAAGTCTCCCCAGATCGCCGCTATCAAAGCATTCTTGTTCAGCGCTTAATTAATAAGTCTATGCTCGATGGTAAGAAGCAAGCTGCAGAACGCGCTGTCTATGCTGCACTCGAAGGTGCCGCCAAGCAGCTAAAGAGCGAGGATCCAGTAGAGGTCTTCGAAAAAGCACTTGCGAACATCTCGCCAGACTTCGAAGTTAAATCTCGTCGTGTCGGTGGTGCAAACTACCAGATTCCATTTCCAATCTCCGGACATCGCCAACAGCACTTCGCCTTCACTTGGCTCGTTCAAGCTGCACGCGCCCGTAGCGGTATGCCATACAGCAAACGCCTAGAAGCCGAAATTGTAGATGCTTACAACGAGACCGGAGCAGCCTTCAAAAAGAAAGAAGACTGTCACCGTATGGCCGAAGCGAACCGTGCCTTCGCGCACTTCGCCCGCGCTTAGACGTAAAGCCAAAGCAACCTCTTCACCGAGGTTGCTTTTTGTGTCTTTCGTGGTATAATAAATACATAACCTGTTCCTAAAGACAGGTGGAACTTTTAAAAGGAGGGGAGATAATGGAAGAAAGATATATACCTGAAGCCCGGAAATACCTTGAACGACCCAAAAAATTATTAAGTATACCCGTCCAACGTGCCGCAACAGCCCTAGGAGTTACAGGCCTTACTGTTGGCCACGGCAAATTCCACACCGTAGAATACCTTATTTATCCGAATAACTTATATCTCACATTTGACAGTTCCTCAACTAGGGACAAAAACGGAAACTACGACTCACCGATTTTTCAGACAGACAGTTATAATGGTCACAAACCGCTATGGCAGGAGTTGCGCGAAAGCGCTGAGAAAAAAATCGGAACGTCCATCTCATCCATCTACTTTGGAGACTACCGAATTGATGAAGGCAATGATGAATTCTTCACAGTCAAAACCGAGCCAAAAGAATGCCATTGGCGCTATACGAAGAAAAAAGACAAAGATAGCATTTTTATTACAGCAATGACCAGAGAGGAAGCCCAGGAGTATCAGGATATCTTAGACCAGATACGGCTTAAACGCGCAACTAGAATTGTTAAGGAAGAATTCGACCGCAAAGAATCTCGCACAAACCGTGAAAATGGGATCAAATGTCTACAAACAAAGTACGCTACAGTATTTGAGCGCTTTACTCTTGAGGAAGAAACTTTTCGGTTCCGACAATTCAATAGAGAGTTCTTTTATACAGATGAAGGTCTATGCAGCTTCGACAAATTTTATATGGAAGTATGCGTCCCGTACAACCTAGACGAGATAGCTGACAACGACTGGCGTAAAAGCACTAAAGAAATTGAAAAAAGACTCCTTAGTGAGCCTAACCTTGGTCCCGAATTCATTCTTTGTGGTAGCCATACCTTCAGGTTCATACCATGTGATGATAATGGCTGCAAAGTAGAATGTGATATAACGGACGATCGTACAGGTAAATCTTTCGAGATGTATATTCAGAGTCAAATGCCTGAACAGATCTACAACGCCATCGTACCCGAACTAGGGATCGTATTCCAAAGAAAAAGACAAGCGCGCCGTGCCACAGCAACGCTCCAAAACCTCGCCTCAAAACAATAAATTAAACCCCGCCTCTACAGCGGGGTTTTTCTTGCTAAAACCATATACACGTGGTAATATAATAATAAGCATTATCAGGAGGAAATACTTATATGGTAAAACTAGCTATCAACGGATTTGGCCGGATAGGCAGAAATGCCCTGAAGATCGCCCTTGAACGCCGTGATATAGAAGTTGTTGCAATTAATGACTTGACTGACACAAAAACTTTGGCCAAACTATTACAATACGACTCAAGCTACGGAATATACGACGCTGAGGTTAAATATGATGAAAACAATATTATCATCGGCAACCATAGAATTCGTGTACTCAGCGAGAAAGAACCGTCCGTCCTACCATGGAAAGACCTAGGTATAGATGTCGTAATTGAAAGTACTGGTCTATTTACGGATCCCGCTAAGGCAAAAGCCCACATCGATGCTGGCGCTCGCAAAGTCGTCATCTCAGCACCGGCCAAAGGAGAGGGTGCCAAAACAATCGTAATTGGCGTTAACGAGGACACTCTAGACAAAGACGACATTATCATTTCAAACGCCTCATGCACGACCAACTGTATTGCGCCGGTCATGAAAATCCTTGAAGATAATTTCGGCATCGACAAAGCCATGATGACAACAGTACACTCCTATACGGCTTCTCAAAGGCTACAGGACGCTCCCGCAAAAGATTTACGCGAGGCACGTGCTGCTGCTGAAAACATCGTGCCGACCACAACCGGGGCATCGAAAGCCGCAGCCTTAACTATCCCATCCCTCACCGGGAGGTTCAACGGTCTCTCTGTGCGTGTCCCAACTCCGGTCGTATCACTTGCAGATATCACAGCGCTCCTCAAACGCTCCGTTACGAAAGAAGAGCTAGTAAAAACCCTGAAAAAAGCCGCCTCCGAGCCATATTACGAAGGCATAGTGGAAGTCACAGAAGAGGAATTGGTGTCCACAGATTTCAGAGGCAATGCACACTCAGCCATCATAGACCTGCCATTAACAGATGTTGTTGGCGGCAATCTAATCAAGGTTGTCGCTTGGTACGATAACGAATGGGGTTACTCCAATCGCCTAGTAGAACTTGCTGCTGACTTCGGGAAGGATTAGCAGCAATATGCAAGTATTCCTCTCCTCAGATCATCGCGGGTTCATTTTAAAGTCAAAGCTCACCTCCGATTTGGCTAAGACACAGCTTGCATCGGGTAATCAAATTAGCATAGTCGATTTAGGACCCAACGCATACAATCAAGATGACGATTTTAATGATGCGGCAATCAGCGTTGTTAAAGCGATTAAGGAAAATACCCGGCCAGGAGACGAGGAACCATTTGGAATACTAATCTGTGGCTCAGCCATAGGTGTATCCATTCAAGCAAACCGTTTCAGGGGAATACGCGCCGCGGTGATAACTGATATAGAAACTGCTGTTCCGTCCCGCGAACATGATAATGCCAACATAATATGCATATCCGCTGACCGTCTAGCGCGAGCGAAAGACCCGTTGGAAAGCGAAGCAGAATACGAGAATATACTGGCTATTATCGAGGCCTTCCTAAATACGCCATTCTCTGGGAAAGAATGCTACGAACGACGTATCAAACGATTAGATGAGGAAACAATATGAGCTTAATAGTTCCAACAATACTCACCAACGATAAAAATATATACGCTAAACAATACGAAGCCTATTCGCAATTTGCCAAGCGTATTCAAATAGATATCTGCGACGGGGTATTTTCGCCCGCACTCACCATCGATGAAACAAATGTTTGGTACAAACCAGAATTAGCATCAATCGACGTGCATATGATGACCATGAGCCCATCACAACATATCCCTGCCATTTTAAAAATCAAACCACACCTTTGCATCTTTCACGCAGAATCAAATGAAAATCTACTCCCGATTTTTGAAGTCTTAAAACAAGCCGGTATCTCTGCTGGTGTGGCAATTTTGAAACAAACCTACCCTGGCAAGATTGCTCCTTATATTGAAGCGGCAGATCATGTACTCATCTTCGCCGGCAAACTAGGTCAACAAGGTGGTGAAGCTGACATGATTCAATACGAGAAGGTGCCAATCATACGCAGTATAAAGAGTGAGGTCGAAATCGGATGGGATGGCGGCATCAATATGCAAAATGCTCGTACGCTAGCGCATTCCGGAATTGACGTACTAAATGTAGGTTCAGCGATCTCTACCGCGCAAGACCCAGCCAAAGCATTTGCCGATCTAACGGCCGAGTTGGATAAAAGCGGAGTAATTATCTAAATGGCCCGTATAGTCTCTCTTGGCTCAGCGCTACAAGATATTTACCTCATCGACCGAGATGATTTTGGCTCAGTTGAATTTGGCAACGTCTCGATGTTCAAGAATCTTGAAATTGGCAGCAAATACGACATAGAGAAATTAAATTTCTTCATTGGCGGTGGCGGGACGAATTCAGCTGTTACATTTGCAAAATCCGGGCACGAAGTAATCTATCTAGGTAACCTTGGTCATGACCCGGCTGGCGAAGCAGTACTGAAGAAACTCGATGAAGAAGGCATAGATACAAGCTATATTTCATTCCCATCACGCGCAAAGACTGGTTGCTCAATCATTCTGCTAGACAGTAAAACCGGTGAGAGAACAGTTCTAACTTTCAGAGGCGCTTCTGCACGCTTCGATAATCTATCTCCTTCTTGTCTTGACTATATTCAACCTGATTGGCTATACGTTACTACATTGCGAGGCGACATGGGCACCTTACTAGATTTCTTCGAAAAAGCGCATTCAATCGGAACAAAGATCATGTTCAACCCCGGCGTACTCGAACTAGCTAATCCGAAGCAGGTGTTAGGTCTTTTGAACGATGTCGATGTATTACTATTGAATAAACGCGAGGCAAGCGAGCTCATAGGTGGATCTCTCCTCGATGAATTGCTAAATAAACTAAAAAATTATTGTCAAACCGTAATCATCACTGATGGGGCTATGGGCGGTATTGCAACGAACGGCGAAAAGACTTATCGGTTCGGTATATACGAAGAAGTTAGAATTAAAGATACTACAGGCGCGGGGGATGCATTCGGCTCAGGCTTTCTAGCATCACTCGCCTCAGGAGATAGCTTCCGTACTGCACTAATCTTTGGCAGCGCTAATTCCACCGCTGTCGTACAAAATTTGGGGGCAAAAAACGGTATTATCACAAGAGATATTACGCTACATCCAATGCCAATTCAACTCATAAAATAAGGAAAAAAATGCAACAAGACAAAATTCTCAAAGAAAATCCAATCATCCAAGAAAAGCTCCTCGCCGAGCTTGAATCTGCGGATTATGACCGCGCTCAGGCATATGCTAAAGATCTCCTCGCGGGCCTAAAAATAGTCAGGACCTTCCCGCAAGGCGTAACTGTTTTTGGTTCTGCACGCTTCAAGGAAACCAACAAATACTATAAAATGGCACGTAAACTAGGTGAACTACTCGCCGAAAACGGCCACACGGTAATAACTGGCGGTGGCCCTGGCATCATGGAAGCCGCCAACCGCGGCGCCTATGAGTACGGCGGACGCTCTATTGGACTAAATATCACACTATCCGACGAACAACACCCCAATCCATACCTGACAGATATGCTCAAGTTCGAGTACTTCTTTGCTCGTAAGGTAATGCTCGCGATGAGCGCCAAGGTCTACGTATTTTTCCCAGGAGGTTTCGGCACAATGGACGAATTCAGCGAGCTCCTCATCTTGATGCAAGAGGGCAAGATGCCAATCATGCCAATGTTCCTCGTCGGTAAAAGCTTTTGGCGCCCATTGGACAAATTCTACGCAACGAAAATGGCGCCTCTAAAGACTATCCGCAGTGAAGACCGCAAAATTTACAAGCTAACCGATAATGTCGAAGAAATAGTAGCAGCAGCAAATAAAATTGGCCATCCGAAAGTCAAAACGAACTACTACGATGGCTTTGCGGCCGCCCAACATAAAACCTCGACCATCTAATATCTACGGTGATATAATGGGGGCATGATTTATTTTGATACATCTGCAACATCACCGCTCCTGCCAGAAGCACGCGATGCGATGCTGGATCTAATGAATCTTTCAGTAAAAGGTGAGCTCGGTAACGCTTCTAGTCTACACTCAGCAGGAATATACGCCAAAGAAGAGCTTATTAAAGCGCGTGTAGAAATTGCGATGCTTGTTGGGGTGTCGCCCCTGGAACTCATTTTCACCTCCTCAGGCTCAGAATCAAATAACACGATCATCCAAACCTTCAAAGACTGCCCAATTATCATCAGCTCCATAGAGCATCCATCAGTTCTTAAACCGGCAGAGGAATATGGCAACCCCTGTATAAAGATTCCAGTCAATAAATCAGGTATTATAGACTTAACGATTCTACGCTCAGAAATAAAAAGACTAACATCAAATAACTCAAAACAAAAGATCCTAGTATCAGTGATGCTAGCGAACAATGAGACAGGCACAATCGAACCAATCCATGAAATTGCATCTGTCATAGAAGAATTCAAAGATCAAGGCTATCACAATATTTACTTGCACACAGATGCAACACAAGCAATCGGGAAAATTCCAGTCAATGCAAAGAAACTCAAAGTGGATTATATGACGTTCACAGCGCATAAAATAGGTGGGCCAATCGGAATAGCAGCCCTTTACTCTAGATCAGGAGCTCCGTATAAACCCTTAATTCTAGGTGGAGCTCAAGAGGACAAACGCCGAGCTGGAACAAGCAATGTAATACTTGCAGCCGGTTTTGCGGTAGCTGCCAGATATTGCGCGCAGAATCAAACAAGTAAGAAATATCAAAACATTGGCAAATTGCGAAATTATCTAGTAAAGGAATTAACCAAGAAAATACCGACCGCAAAAATAATCACACCATTAGGGCCAGGACAGGCACTACCGCATATTCTAAACGTGGCATTCCCAGCTGCGGAAGGCGAATCTACACAACTATACCTAGATTTAGATAAAATCGAAGTATCGACCGGCTCAGCCTGCGCATCTGGCGATTTGGAACCAAGCCACGTACTAATGGCAATGTACCACGATGCGGAAGTCGCACACGGCTCAATACGCTTTTCCTTACCGCTCGGAGCCACAAAAAAGCAAGTTGATGCACTTATAGATAAGCTACCCGGAATCGTATCGAAAATACAGGATATATCAACACTAAAAAAGGAAAAAATCTAATGTCCGAAAACGCATCGAAAACCGTAAAAAACACTAAACCAGACCCATGGGCTTACACCGAAACTGTCAAAGACCATTTTCTTAACCCACGTAACTTTATTATGGGCGATGAGACCAAATGGAGTTCGGATGGCGAAGGCATAGTTGGTAACCCAATATGTGGTGACCAAATGCTCGTCAAAATCAGGGTAAAAGACGGAAAAATTGAGGATATCGGTTGGAAAACATATGGGTGCGCCTCGGCAATTGCTTCAACATCTGCTCTATCTGAATTAGCAAAAGGTAGGACATTAGAAGAAGCAGATAGTATTACGGCCAAAGAAATCTGTGACTACCTCGGCGGACTTCCGGAACATAAATTTCACTGTAGCGTACTGGGCCATCAGGCGCTTCACAAAGCAATTCAAAACTACATTTCGAAATATAATTCATGATATAATAAGCTCAGAAAAAGGAGAGATTTTTTGAAATGAGAGTCGGAATTCTTGGGGCAGGAGCGTACGGTACAGCAATGGCAGGGGTTCTGCGTGATAATAGGCATCGCGTAAAATACTTTGATCCGTATCGTTTCCCAGATGTTAGTATTGAAGACGTGCTCACATTCGCACAAGTACTGGTGATAGCTACGCCTGCGGAAGTCATATCGGTACTTATAAAACAACTCCCGGGAGAAGCATTCCATAAGCCGACAATTATCCTGACAAAAGGCATTATGACTCTCGAATATTGGGACAAGTTCGACTACTATGAAATCATATCAGGTCCAGGTTTTGCCGACGAGATCGCAAAGAAGAAACGCACAAAACTAACTGTGGCAGCGAAAGGGGCGCTAGAAGGGAAAACTCTCTCAGAAGACTTATTCGCTAATAAGTACATCAAGTTCGACAAGACTGAGGACCGCATAGGCGTAGCGCTACTATCAGGGCTGAAGAATATCTATGCCATCGAATCTGGGCGCAGGGGCCTAGCTTCACCATCCGCCGATTTTAAAGAATACGCCGCCGATGCAGCACGTGAATGTGAAAGATTTCTACTCTATAACGGTGGTTTCGTAGAAACAGTTCGCTTGTCTGCTGGTCTAGGAGATCTAGTTCTTACCTGCGGAAGCGAAATGTCGCGCAATTATCAATTCGGCACACTTTTAGGTGGACGACGCCGAATAGCAGAGCGTAAACATCTAGCAAAGAAATTCCTAAGAGATAACACCGTCGAGGGCGTTTTTGCCACGAAAGACATTGAAAAACAAGGCCTAGGCACGCCAAAAGAAAACGAAATTCTGACGGACGCGATAAGAAGAATAAAGAATGTCATTAAACGCTAAACAAAAAGAAGCCGTAGAATATATAGAAGGACCACTTCTAGTATTAGCAGGGCCAGGAACCGGCAAAACCCATTTACTAAGCAACCGCGTAGAATACATTCTAAAGAATACAGACACGAATCCGGAGAACATTCTTTGTCTCACATTCACTGATAATGGCGCCAGCAATATGCGGACACGCCTGCTCTCTACGGTGGGTAAGGCAGCGCGAAATCTAGAAATACATACATACCATGCCTTTGGAGCAGACCTTCTTTCTCAATATCGTAACTTTGCAGCTTCATTTGAACGTAACCTAGACTCATCAATCGATGAAGTAACACAATTCAAACTAGTCAAAGAAATCCAAGAAAATTTAAATGCAAACGACGTCTTGCGCGCAAACAGCACAAAGGATATCGTAGAAACAATTCAAAGCGCGAAGTCAGCCAGACTAACCGGCGAAGACCTGGAAACTATCGCCGAAGAAAACATAAAATTCGCAAGTAATTTTTCAAAAGAAATCCAAGGTATATTCGCAGAATTAGCGCCACGAATGAAATTCTTCGATGCACTGGATAAAGTTTACAAACCACTTTTAGCAAAATTAGCCGAACATACAACAGATCATAATATCGTCAAAGATATTGAGCCACTCGCAAACGTCCTCTATCTAGATCTAAAAAAGACCATTCTGAACGAATCTGAACGCGAAAAGCCAAGCATTTCGCCACTTTCTAAATGGAAAACAGCCAACTTCATATTGGACGACGACGGTAATTATCAGCTCAAATCACACGTTGCGAATCTGAAACTAAAATCACTTGGCAACATTATGGAACAATACGACGAAAAGTTAACTAGTGAGGGCTTATACGACTACGCCGACATGATCGAACAGGCTATTGAAGTCTTGAAAAAAGATAAAAGTTTCCGCCTCACTATGAGTGAGAGATTCCAGTATATTCTCTTGGACGAATTCCAAGATACCAATCCATCACAATTCGAAATCGTAAAGTTGCTCACGGACTATGAACAACCAAATATTATGGCCGTAGGCGACGACGATCAAGCCATTTTTGAATTTCAAGGAGCAGAAGCATCAAACCTACTCAACTTTCAGCAACACTATCATGCAAAAGTTATCAACCTAGAAGAAAACTACCGCAGTAATCAAGAAATACTAGACTTATCTCGCAAGATTGCAGACCAAATCGATGGCAGTTTCGTCAAAAACCCAGCAATTGAAAATCAGGCTAAAATTTCAAAAAATCTTATAGCTGCAAAAGGCGAGGGCGCAACCATTTCCAGACACGAGTTTCTAACTAGCGACGGAGAACATGCATTCGTCACTTCAGAAATCGAAAAGCTTATCGATAAAGGCGTGCCACAAAAAGAAATAGCGATTATTACGCCGAAACACAAATATATTGCGCCAATGCTCCCATTTCTCAAAGAATCCGGCAAAATTAAAATCGCCTACGAAAAACGCGATAATATATTTGAAGACCCCAGGCTATCAGAAATACTCACACTCGCAAGATTCATCTACAATCTCAGCCAAGGCCGCAATGTCGCCTCTCAACTATTAGAAATACTTAGCTTCAGCTTTTGGAAAGTTGATCCGTCCGAAGCAATTCGTTGCATCTGGACAGCCAAGCAGCAGAAAAAGCCACCGATAGATTATTTAGTCAAAGCCGACTCACCACGCCTTCGAGATATTGGCGAATATCTAGCCAAATGCGCTATGTTAAGTTTCGACACTAACTTGGAACTAATGCTCGATTACCTTGTCGGTACAGTAGCGATTAACTTACCGAGTGAATTCACTTCGGACAAAGATCTTGAAACGGCCATGATATCCAAAGACTCGGAAGAAGAATATATATCTAAAGAAGGTAAGTTACGTAGAGAATCGCGGGAATTCCGCTGCCCATTTATCGAGTTCTACGACCACGAACAAGGCGAATATGAAACCTTTGAACTGTACGAAAACCTAGCTGTACTTAAAGAAGCAATATTGTCACACACTAAAACCAAAACACCTCGTCTCAAAGACTTGATTATGCTTCTTGACGATTACGAATCTGCCAACGCCACCCTGACCAACACTTCGCCATATCGAGACAGCGAAGACGCCGTACAAATCCTAACAGCGCATAAAGCCAAAGGCTTGGAGTATGAACATGTCTTTCTTATCGCCACTGACAATATGAGTTGGGGTCGCGCGAAAGGTAATAATAATATGTTAACGCTGCCTAAAAACATGATCCAGATTCGCCATACTGGTATCACGGATGATGAAAGATTAAGGCTACTATTCGTCGCCATGACACGCGCTAAAAGCCATCTTGTCATGACAAACAGCCTAAAAGACTTCTCGGGCAAAAGCCCAGCACGCTTGGACTATCTCGAAGAATACGTCGATAAAGAAACAGGCGACGTTATTTCACCTTTTATCGGCAAGGTCACATTACACTACGAAAATTTAACGGATCTCCGTAAAAAAATAGATCTCAGGAAAAGCTGGCGAGCAGCCTACACAAAGCTGACTCCAGAGCTCAAGCCTATTTTGCTTGCTCAAATGGAAACGTACCTCCTTACACCGTCAGATCTAACCTCATTCATCGACATAAGTTATGGCGGGCCGATGGAGTTCTACAAGAATCGGGTTCTTAAATCTCCGAGTGAACCAGCTACTGGCAGTATGATATTCGGTACCCTAATTCACAAAGTATTCGAACGAGCCACCGTTGCCGCAGCCACAAATGAACAATTTACAGATGAAGATGCAATCAAAATGTACCGCCAACAAGTTGAAGAGTCTGATTTGCCTGATACCGACGTCAAATACATGCTAGAACGTGGCGAAGTCAGCCTAAAAATCTCGCTCGAAACCTTCAAACACATTATTCGCGACCCCAAAGCGCGTGCTGAGATCAACCTTTATAGCGAACATCCTACAATCGACGGAGTACCGGTTATTGGCGTCATAGATCATATGCGTATCGACGAAGAGAGAAAACAAATCGAACTCTACGATTTCAAAACCGGCAAATACCATAAAGAGCGATGGGGCTCAGTCAATACCCTATATAAATACTCCCTGCAACTCGGAATGTATAAATTGATGCTCGAAAACAGCCCTTCCTTTCGCAAATATAAAGTCACAAAAGGCCATATTCTTTTCGTTGCACCAGATGAAGAAGGCAAAGTCTACGACAAGGAGCTAGACTTTGAAAAAGACGTAGATGAAGCAGAACTACGTAAGCTTATAAAAGCCGTATATAAACAGGCCACGACACTCGCGTTCCTCGATGACGAAGAGCTCAAAGTCGAGTCAGACAAAGAAAATGGCATGAAAGAAATACGCGCGTTCATCCAGCTTTTGCTTGATAAAACCATCAGTTAGTGTTACAATTCGCAAGACATTTTCAGAAAGGGGGTGGAAAATGTGGGATTTTTGGAAAATATTATCGGTACAAACCCGCAGTATACCGTCATAGACAATAAAACCGGTGAGAAAATTATAGTCCGAAACCCGAAAGAGTTAGAAAAATACGCCGCACAAGAGCAGGACAGAAACCCAGACAAACCCAAACCATTTTTCGATAGATTGTTTTCCAAATAACCCGGCACCTTACCCTGAGCGCCAAAGGCGCTCTTTTTTAATTTAGAACTAGTCGTATCTTATAAATTATACCACTACCGCCTTAAGAAGGATAAAACCTAAAATATGGTATAATATTTTAATGAATATTTGGGAAAAACTCAGTCAAGCCGGTCCTATATCAGTCCTAGCGCCTATGGAAGGCGTAACTGACATATGCTTCCGTCAGGTAATCGCCAAAGCAGGTAGACCAGATCTATTCTTTACAGAATTTACCAACGTATCCTCATACGCCTCAGAAAAAGGACGTGCCAATGCATTGGAACGTCTAGAAATAGCACCTACAGACGCACCAATCATTGCACAAATCTGGGGAAAGAACCCCGATCACTTTGCGGAGATAACCTCTGCGTTGAAAGATTTAGGCTTTTCTGGGGTAGACCTAAATTTCGGTTGCCCAGATAGGCACGTAAATAAAGCAGGCGGCGGCGCTGCCATGATCCGAACACCAGAACTAGCAGTAAACTGTTTCCGAAACGCCGTAGAACATTCCAATGGGCTTCCAGTTTCAATCAAAACTCGTCTTGGCTTCACATATGTCGACGAATATAAAGAATGGCTCCCAACTCTACTCCAGGAACACCCAGCCGCCCTCACTATTCATCTACGCACGCGCAAAGAAATGTCCAAAGTCCCAGCTCACTATGAGCTAATACCAGATATCATCCGCCTTAAAAATGAAATCAGCCCAAAAACAAAATTACTCATCAACGGCGATATTTCAAATCACATTCAAGGAGAAAAACTCGTTAACGATAATCCGGGCCTAGACGGCTATATGATAGGTCGCGGTATCTTCCAAAATCCGTATTGTTTTACCAATCATCAACCCACTAGGGAAGAATTAACCGAACTGCTATACGCACATCTAGATTTCTTCGATAAAAACAACGAAAAACACTCCAACACCGCAACGTACTCATTTGAACCATTAAAACACTATTTCAAGATTTACGTTAAAGATTTCCCAGGCGCATCTGAACTTCGCCAAAGATTAATGGAATGTCACTCTACATCTGAAGCGCGTGACACTATCAACCAATACACCTCTTGACTATTTATCACTCTTATGCTATAATAAAAAAGATTACTGGCGTCAAGGCGAATAATCGAACATTTGAATGATAGAGGAGGGGTGTTTCTATGGGTTCTGTTTCTTTTGCGCGGACACTTTTGGTCGTAGGCGCGTATGTCTTTGATGGAGTACTCGGTCTCGGGATTCTCGCCGTATTCATTTATTTACTGGGCCGAGCCTTTGATCTACCGGACACCTGGATGCCCGAATACTACAACCCTGCCAATCGACTCAGTAACACTTCCAAGAGAGATTACCGCAAGGAAGTGTGGTGCTCAATGAGCGATGAAGAAAGAGCAAAGGCTCGAAAAGACCGCGTCGTCAATATTGCGGTATATATAGTATTCATCGCTGTATTTATAGCTGGTTCATATATTGTCATAAGATACATATGGCCAATGCTTATCGACCTCGCCAAAACCATGTAATCATTCTTTTAAAACCCCGCCGATACAGGCGGGGTAAAACTTTGTCAAAAAACTCCCCGCTATTTCTAGAGGGGAGTCTTACAATTCGCGAACAGTTTAATAAAGATTTGACTTGAGACTTAGGCGAGCTCGACAGTAGCGCCAGCTTCTTCAAGAGATTTCTTGAGAGCTTCGGCTTCGTCTTTCTTGACTTTCTCTTTGACGGTAGCAGGAGCACCATCAACGATAGCCTTGGCTTCGCCAAGACCGAGGCCAGTAGCCTCTTTAACAGCCTTGATAACGGCAATCTTCTGAGCGCCAGCGTCTTTAAGAACAACGTCAAATTCAGATTTACCTTCATCGGCAGCAGCACCGCCCTCAGCAGGGGCAGCAGCGACGGCAACAGCGGCAGCAGCCGGCTCGATGCCATATTCATCTTTAAGAGTGTTTTTGAGTTCATTGACTTCAAGAACGGTCAAATTAACGAGTTCTTCAGCCAGTTTTTTGATATCAGCAGCCATTTAAGACTCCTTTCAAATTAACAGTTAATAACAGTTGCTTTTTGACTATTTAGCGTGATTTTCCAAGCCAGAAATGATACCAGACAAACCACCCGCGGTGGCAGAAATAGTATCGTTGACCGGTGAGAGAAGCGTAGCGACCACTTGCGCGATCATCTCGTTCTTCGTTGGCATCTGGGCGAGTGTCTTCACTTCGTCAGCAGAAAGCGCAGCGCCAAGATTGGAAAAGCCACCTGCAAGCTCAAGAGCTTCGTGTTCTTTAGCAAAGTTAGCGAGAACTTTCGCTGGCATAATTTCATCGGAATCAGAAATTGCATAGAGAAGTTGACCAGTTAATCCAGTCGTGTCTGTGTCTTTATAGACAGCAATCTCATTCATCGCGACTCTCACCAAACGATTCTTTACGACCTTGATTTTCACACCGTTCTCACGGGCGGCTGCGCGAAGCTCTTGGAGCTCAGCAACAGTCAAACCTTGATAACGAGCGAAAACAGTCGCTTGTGCATCGTTTAAAAGCGCAGTCAAATCAGCAACTAAAGTGGATTTTTTATCTTTTGAGATAGCCATTTAGTTTCCTTTTCTATTATGTTCACGAATTGTTAGTGAACGTCACCAAAATCTAAAACAAGAGATTCCTCGGCGACATAATTAAGAAGTTAATATAAACTCCCGTCGCTGTCTTTGGCAACTTGCATCATTATAGCAAATAATGATAAAATTGTAAATATGATTCACATACTTGCAGGGGGCAAAAAGAGCAAAGGCGAATACCATTGGCTAATCGAAGATTATCGCAAGAAATGTCATGGTCCATACGAATTTGATTTCACGTTTTACGAAGAAGATAAACTAGCCGCAGTACTAGAAAAATGGCCTTTCCCGCCAGATGCATTCGTTATTCTTGCTGACGAGCGCGGAGAAGAGCTTTCCTCACCTGAATTTGCAAGCCTGTTGCAAGAAGAGTTTAACTATTCACGCAAAGTTTATATCGTAATTGGTGGACCATTCGGCGTTTCACAAGATGCTCGCGATCGAGCAAATTATGTCTGGAGTTTTGGTAAGCTAGTCTATCCTCATATGATAGCTCGCCTCATCGTTTCGGAGCAAATCTATCGCGCAAATGAGATTGCCCGTGGCTCTGGCTACCATCACGCATAAGTTTATATATTTTTTACAACATTACTGCATTTATATCTTAAAACTGGTGGAAAACTTCCGACTTGACATATTGAAACGCGTCGTATATCATAACAATAGTACTATATCAAAATAGACAGGATGCGAGGTGATGTCTGAACTACCAGAAAAACAAATAAAAAGATTGCGCAGTCTCATCCAAGAAGCTGAGACCAATTTAGCAGCTGCAAAAGAATTACTTAATTCTGTTGTTGGTGATGGAGATGTTATTACTGCACCACGCGCTACCGTCGTTTCTGACCCTGATGGCAAAGTAATCGAAGGCGTCTTCGATGGGCAAATCATGATTGGACCAGATGGCAAGAATTATCCTGTTCCAGCAAATTACGCATCCAAGTCCAAGCTTGTTGAGGGTGACCTCATGAAGCTAACTATCGCACCAGACGGACGGTTCTTGTACAAGCAAATCGGCCCGGTAGAACGCAAGACTGTTATCGGCACTCTTACGCATCACGATGACAAGTATTTTGTCGAGGTAGCAGGACGCGAGTACGAAATTCTTTATGCATCCGTAACTTATTTCCATCTACGTGAAGGCGCGCAAGTATCAGTCGTAATTCCAGCCAAGAATGATGACGCACAGTGGGCTGCAGTAGAAGCTGCTCTCTAGTAAGTATCTGAAAATCCGGCTTCAAAGCCGGATTTTTCGTATATAATATATATTATGTTAGCCCTATACCGTAAATACCGCCCCAAAACTCTATCCGAAGTCATAGGCCAAGAACAAGTAACCAAACCTCTGTCCATGGCTCTTAAATCAGGAAAAATCTCCCACTCATATCTATTCACTGGACCACGCGGGTGCGGCAAAACATCTGTCGCGCGTATTCTTGCTCACGAGATTAATAATTTTAAATACGAGCTAGAGGATAACTATCTTGACATCATCGAAATCGACGCAGCCTCGAATACAGGCGTTGACAATATCCGCGAACTCCGCGAAAAAGCCATCATAGCGCCGTCAGAAGGCAAATATAAGGTCTATATCATCGATGAAGTGCATATGCTAACTAAGTCTGCCTTCAACGCCCTTCTTAAAACCCTCGAGGAGCCACCTATCCACGTAGTATTTATTCTCGCTACTACCGATCTTGAGAAAGTCCCAGTGACCATCACGTCAAGGTCTCAAGTATACACCTTCCACCTTGCACCGCCAGAAGTATTGCTGACACACTTAAAATCGATCTGCAAAGAAGAAAGAATCAAGATATCCGACGCAGGGCTGAATCTTATCGCGGAAAAAAGTGGCGGATCCTTCCGCGATAGTCTCTCTCTCCTAGATCAAATCTCCAGTCTAGGCGAGAAAGGTGAGGAGATATCCGAGGAAACCGTAGCAAATTGTCTAGGCTTGCCCTTAGACACAGCTATCAATGATCTTCTTAGCGCCTACGCAAAAGGAGATAGCCTACACACTACAGCGATAATCAAAGATCTTCTCTCGTCTGGGTTAAAGCCAGAATCTATTGCCAGCTCGTCTTTGTCTCGCATAATCGCGAAACCCTCTCAAGAACTAATACCACTTTTGTCAGACCTACCAAAAGTAAGCGCACCTTATCCCGAAGCGAAGTTGCTCTTAGCTTTCTTGAACAACCCTCGCGTCCAGAAAAAAGATGTTCGCCCGCCAAGAGATAGCATTCGACCAAAAGCAACCGTCATTGCGAGATCGGAAACAATAATTACCGAAGAAAAAATAGAACCAAAACCCAAAGCAAACAAGCTCAAAGAACTTGAAACGAAGACATTAAAATCACTACCAGCAGCATTAACTCCGGCTTTATCGCAACAACTCAAAAGATGTAAAATAATCGAGTCTGATATACAAATAGATATTTATCCAGCCAAGCCGTTTATCAAGAAAATTCTCGAAAAACCAGCCAATCAAGAGATATTGAAAAGTAATTTTAACAAAAGTTTCGTTATTCACGAATCTGATGAGCTCAAAAACCCACCCGAAATCCAAAAAATATCTGATATAATGGGTGATATACAGGAGGTAAACGAAAATGGAGGAATCCCGTTCTAACGGCGGACACATCCCGCCTCAAGACCTAAACGCTGAGAAATCTTTGCTTGGCGCCATGATGATTTCTGATGCCGCCTTTCCTGATATCCTCGAAACTGTCAAATATAAAGATTTTTATGACGAACGTCACGCAAAAATCTTTCACGCAATGACGTCACTATATCAGCATCACTCTCCAATCGATCTTCTGACCACAACGGCGGAATTAAGAAAGAGTAAAGAACTAAGATCCGTCGGTGGAGCGGCCTATCTCACTGAGCTTACTAATTATGTGCCCACCGCCAATCACGCTAAGGCCTACGCGGATATAATTGCCTCAACAGCAGTCCGACGCCGTCTCATCAAAGCTGGGTCATCAATCAGTGAAAGCGGCTACGAAGAGGGAAAAGACATCAAAGAGATCCTCGGCGACGCAGAGCGAGAACTATATGCCGTATCCAATCAGGTCACTAAGACAGAATACGCATCGCTTGGTAGCTTACTCGTTGACGCATATGACCGTATGGAAGAATTACAACGAAACAAAGGTTCTCTCCGTGGCCTAAAAACTGGGTTCCGCGACTTAGACAAAATCACCGCTGGTTTGCAAAAAGGCGACCTAATCATTATAGGCGCCCGCCCGGCTATGGGTAAAACCACCTTCGCGCAAAACCTAGCTTATAACGCAGCCACAATCAATAACCGAGGTGTTTTGTTCTTCTCTATGGAAATGGCAAACGCCGAAATCGTCGATCGCATAATATCAGATGTGTCCGGTATCGACAACTGGAAAATACGCACAGGCAACGTGACTGAAGATGATTACAATACCATTACAGATGCATTCGAAGAAATGGACACTGTGCCACTCTATATCGACGACTCATCTTCGATGACCATTCTTGAGCTCCGCAATAAAGCCAGACGCGCAGCGCACGAACACGACATTGGCCTAATCATTGTCGATTACTTACAGCTACTCAGCGGTTCAGATGTATACAGAAAAACCGGCCAACGTGTGCAAGAAGTCTCGGAAATTTCGCGCGGACTTAAGCAAATCGCTCGTGAGCTTGAAATACCAGTCGTAGCACTCGCTCAGCTATCTCGTAACGTTACAGGGCGAGAAGATCCACGCCCGGTCCTATCCGATCTCCGCGAATCAGGCTCCATCGAGCAAGACGCCGACCTTGTGATGTTCCTCCATCGACCAGACTATTATCATATAAATGACGACGACTACGAAGAAACAAACATCACAGAACTTATCATCGGCAAGCACCGCCATGGCCAAGTTGGCAAAGTAGAACTCTACTTCCACAAAGAGCTACTACGCTTTGTGTCGCTTGATAAAGAACATACCGAATGATATAATTAACCATAATGAGTAAACTCGTTATTTCGAAACTCTTCCTTTATCGATACCGCTTTTACATAGGCTATATTATTCTCGGGCTTGCATTTCTAGCACTCGTTTTCACTCTCCCACTCATTAGTCCTGCCGGATTGTCCGATTTGGAAAGACAATCAGCAGTGTCTAGCTATAACCTTCACGTCTCATCAATCACATCGGGCGATTTAATCGATCTTCCATACCATCTTCTGCAGAAAGTTAGCATTCTAGCGCTAGGCCTTACTCCTTACGCCATTAAACTTCCGTCCATCATTGTCGGATTAGCCCTAGGACTCCTTCTTATCCTTCTTCTCAACCGCTGGTTCAAGAGCAACGTAGCGCTTTTGGCATCAATTCTGACCGTCTTATCAACCCCGTTTCTCTACCTAGCTGGCTCCGGCACGCCTCTCATCATGCTCGTCTTTTGGCCAACTCTTTTACTTTGGCTCGGCTCAAAAATACAAGGCGAAAAATCCCCCAAACCCATCTGGTGTTTTGCTTTCGCGCTAGCACTTCTATTAGCTATCTACACCCCACATCTCATTTACTTAGTACTATTCATAGTCGTCTTCACTATATGGAATCCGCATCTACGTTTTACTGTCAAATCCCTACCTAAACTACCGTTGTTTAGTATGTGTATTATCATTCTTAGCGGTATCGCCATCTGGGTAACCAATATCCTTTCGTCATCTACTGTTGCGCTTACTCTATTCTTCGGCGAAAACTTCTCTATTTCGCACTTCTTTGACAATGTCAGGACAGGGTTCGCACCATTCTTCTCTTGGGGCCAACCACTCGAAGGAGTGTATTTATCCCCGCTCATCGGCCTCGCTTCACTCGCGCTGGCAATCGCTGGGCTATTCAGTACACGCAACGGATTCTTCGCTAGCCGTAACGCCATTGCTAGTTGCTTCATCGTATTCGCAATCGTCCTTGCAGGCCTCACGCCGGACTCTGCACTACTAATTGTTCTCCCATTCTCTATTCTCACCGCACATGGTCTACGCTATATCCTCGAAAAATGGTACGGGCTTTTCCCATCCAACCCATACGCTCGTGTCTTTGCAATCTTCCCATTGTCCATATTGCTAGCGCTCATGATCATCCCAAGTCTAAATCACTACATATATGGCTACAAATACACTCCAGCTGTAGCAAATGAATTCAACACGGATTTGACTATAATTTCAAATAACCTCAAAGATAACACCACGCTCATTGTACCAGAAAACACTTTAGACTACGCCTTCTACGAAACATACGAAGACAGGCACCATCGCATTAATTTAGTCAAATCCGTAGACCAACTATCTTCGTTTGATCTCAAAAACGATATCGCAACCATCGGAAAAATGGATGACTTCAATGCGCCCGATGGCTACCGTCTCTCGCGTATTATCACCTCCCCAAATTCAGATAATTCTGATAGAATATACATATATACTGTAAACAAATAACCAGGAGTTGTTACTATGGGTCAAGCAATGGACCAAATGAAAATGATTAATCAACTGCGCAAAGTGCAGAAAGATCTTAAAAACGAAATCGTAGAAGTTGAAGCAGGCGACGGCGCTGTTGTCGTCCAAATCAACGGTGAACTCAAAATCAAGAAAATCTCCATCGATCCGGATCGCGTAGATCTTGATGATATCCATGAGCTCGAACGCTGGCTCGAGAACTGTCTTCGTGATGGCTATGCCAAAGCACAGGAGATTGCCTCTGACAAAATGAAGCCATTCATGGGCAAATTGGGTAACCTCGGTTTCTAATGCTTCCTGAAGCTCTAACTAAAGTTATTGAAGCTCTGGGCCACTTACCAGGAGTAGGCCCACGCACAGCAGAACGCTATGCCTACTTTCTATTCCGCGCTAACCCGCGCATTTCTGAAAGTATCGCTGAATCACTCGGAGATTTACATTCGGGCGTCAAATCATGCCCAAAGACTTTTGCATTAATCGATAGCAAAGAATCAATTTCAAATCTCTACTCAGACCCTTCCCGCAACAAAGCAACAATACTTGTAGTTGAAGAGCCGCTTGATATTTACTCCATCGAAGCTACCAAACAATACCAAGGCACTTATCACGTCCTCGGAGGAGCCATCTCGCCAATTGATGGTATTACTCCCGATCAACTTCATATTAAAGAATTACTGGACCGCATTCCTGAAGACAAAGTCACTGAAGTAATCATTGCTACCAATCCGTCCGTAGAAGGTGAGTCTACCGCACTCCTACTTCAAAAATTGCTCATCGAGAAATACCCAGACCTCAAGATTACTCGCCTAGCACGTGGCTTACCGCTCGGTATAGACCTTTCCTATGCCGACCAAGTCACTTTATCTGCTGCGCTCCAAAACCGCACAAAACTATAATGTACTCAGAATTTCGTTCTAAACTCATTTCTCTCGCCGACGAACAATATCGCGAGTTCACCAAGAAAAGTATTCTTAGCGATCGCCCATATTTAGGTGTTCGTATTCCGGATATTAGGAATCTGGTCAAAACCATACCCAAAGAAAAACTTACCGAATTTATTGCCCAGAAACCTGAAGCTGTAGAAGAAATAATAGCACACGGCTTCGCTATCGCTAAGCTTTCATATGAAGAAATGTTGCAAGTTTTCGATTCACACGTAAAAACGTTCGACAACTGGTGCGTAGTAGATACTTTCTGCGCTGCTCTGCGAAAGACCGTCAAAAAGCACGAGAGCGATTTCTTCGGCCGTAAAGTAGAGCCGCTCCTTGCTTCGACAAATGAATACGCCGTCCGCACCGGGCTTGTCTGTTTGCTGGATTTTTATGTGCAACCAGATTACTTATCAACTATTTTCGATCGCATCGAATCTTTAAAGGACCGAGAAGAATACTATATCCGTATGGCTATCGCTTGGCTTCTCGCCGAATGCTTTATCAAGTTTCCAGATGAAACCTTGGCATATATGAAAGTCTCAAAACTAAACAAATGGGCCTTCAATAAAACTATCTGTAAAATTTGCGAATCATACCGCGTCAATCCCGACACAAAGAAACAAATTAAACTTCTGCGCAAAGCGAAATAGCTTAAATACCAGACCCTAAAGCTTCCTGCTCACCTTCTGGCAAGCTTTCAACATCATTCATTGTCTTCTCTATTCTGCGCGCTTGTTTCCTAGTATCCTCAATTTTCTTAGCAGATTCACTAAGCTTCTTTTCCACACCTTCCAGAAGATCGCCAAACTTACCAAACTGTGCTTTCACGCCCCCTAAAATCTTCCAAACCTCAGCACTACGTTTTTCAATCGCAACGCTACGATAGCCCATAAGTAGACCATTCAACATCACAGGTAAAGTAGCTGGCGAAGACAAGGAAATACTATACTTTTGTCGGATCTCCTCATCGACGCCAGATATCCTCAAAATCTCCGCATAAAGTGACTCAGTCGGGACAAACATCATCGCAAATTCTGTCGTCTTCGGCACGTCAATATACTTATCATGGATTTTCTTGGCCTGCTCCACCACGTCCTTACGAAGCGCCTTACGATATGCCTCAATCTCAGTCTTATTGCCATCGTCATAGGCTTTGAGTAATCTTTGATAATTTTCAACAGGGAATTTTGAATCAATTGGGAGCAACACCTCTGCGTCTTTACCAGGCATCCTCACGGCAAACTCCACACGGTCGCTCGAACCCTTCTTCGTCACAGTGTTAGTCAAATATTGATTAGGCGTCAGAATATCTTCTATGATTGCGCCAAGTTGAACTTCGCCATAAATACCGCGCGTCTTTACGCCCTCCATCACCTTCTTAAGATCACCTACACCAGTAGCAAGGTTCTTCATCTCGCCAAGGCCTTGATAAACTTGACTAAGCTGTCCAGAAATCTGTTTAAAGCTTTCGTTGAAGCGCTTTTCCACACTCGCTTGTAGCTTCTCGTCTACGGTTTCACGCATCTGTTCAAGCTTTTTCTCATTAGAATTTTGCAACTCTTTCACGCGCGAGTCGACAGTTTTCGAAATCCCAGAAAGATTTTCAGATATTTCCTTCCTATTCTCCCTAAATTCACTAGAAATCTTCGGGGTCAAATCGTCGATCTTCCTCGATAGTATCTCTATCTTTGTATCATTTTTAACTAATTTGTCAGATATTTCTTCTAACTTCTTGTCCGGTTTTGTCGCGTTTTTCGCACGCGCTCCAATTGCCAACACTACCCCTGTTAAAATAACATTAATGACTATAAGTATTACCACAACAATTTCCATGTTTTTATTATAACATAGCTCATGTTATAATATAGAGTATGTACGAATCCTTTACTGAATTCCTTAAAGGTAAAACAAGAATCTGTATTATCCAAGCCGAGAACCCTGATGGAGATTCTATCGGCTCCGCTATCGCACTCGACTACCTTCTAAGTCTAATCAACCCAAATCTGGAAATATCTCTCTACTGCCCAGTAGATGTCCCTAAATACCTTCGCTATTTCAGTGATTGGTCACGCATCTCCAATGAGTTTGATTGGAAAGCTGATGGCTATATCATTGTGGATACTGCCGCGGAAGTTCTTCTATCTAAACTCCTCGACGACTCCGCCATCAAGAATCGTTTATACACCACACCAGTCTTAGTACTAGATCATCATGAGACGCCCGACGATCTTAACTTTCCACACACCACCATCATTGAACCTCTGCCGGCTTGCTGCAGTCTAATTTATAAAATCGTCAAAGATTTAGGCCTAAAGACCGATCAAAATATAGCAAAAAACCTCATATATGGTATATCGTCAGATACTCTCGGGCTCACATCTGCCTCGACTACACCTGAAACCTTCCGCCAAGTTGCTGACTTATTAGAAACTGGCTCGCTCAATATCGCCGATCTCGAAGAAGCACGTCGCGAGTTCATGAAAAAATCACCCCGTATTCTCGACTATAAAGCCGACCTCATCAAGCGCGTCGAGTACTCACTCGAAGGTACGCTTGCTACGGTTCATATCCCGTGGGACGACATAGCTGAATTTTCCGACGAATATAATCCTAATGTCCTCATCCTGGAAGAATTAAGGCTAGTTGAAGGCGTAAAAGTTGCTGTAGCCATTAAGACTTATCCAGACGGCAAAATCACGGGCAAAATACGCACTAGCGTTCCTATAGCCGATCAAATTGCCGGCTATTATGGTGGCGGCGGACATCCATACGCTGCAGGTTTCCGTACCTACGACATCTCATACGAAGACGTTATCCATGATCTAGTCGGTATTGTACCAGGATTAATAGCTTCCGCAAAGCAGGAGAATACAAATGAAACTCTATAACACGCCTGCAAGGAAACTCGAGGAATTCAAACCCCAAGATCCAAGCAACGTCAAAATCTACACGTGCGGCCCCACTGTCTACTCCACTCCGCATATTGGCAACTATGCCGCTTACATCTACTGGGACCTCCTCATTCGCACACTAAAAGCCAATGGTTATACCGTCCATCGCGTCCTTAACCTTACTGACGTCGGTCACCTCACTTCCGACGGTGATACCGGCGAGGATAAACTCGAAAAAGGCGCCAAACGCGAAGGTAAGACCGTCTGGGAGATAGCCGATTCTTACATTAGTGTATTTAAAAATGGCTTTGAAAAACTCGGCCTCATAGAACCTACCAAATGGGCCCGCGCTACCGATTATATTAAGCAATCAGAAGCGCTTGTCGAGAAACTCATCGACAACGGTTTCACATATGAAATTAGCGATGGTGTCTACTATAACACTTCCAAATTCGCAAACTATGCCGACTTCGCCCATCTAGATCTCGATAACCTCAAAGCCGGCGCCCGCGTTGCTTTTTCTAGCGAAAAGAAGAACCCTTCCGACTTCGCGGTCTGGAAATTCATTAAAGAAGGCGAAGATCACGCCATGCGCTGGGATTTCCTTGGCCGTCCAGGCTATCCAGGTTGGCACCTAGAATGCTCATCGATTATACATACCGAGTTGCAAGAACCAATTGACATTCACACTGGCGGTATCGACCACATTCCAGTCCATCATACCAACGAGATCGCTCAGACCTACGGCGCTTATAACAAGATACTCGCCAACACATGGCTGCACTGCAACTTTATCACCATCAACGGCGAAAAGATTTCCAAATCCCTTGGCAACATCATTACTTTAGAAGACCTCGAGACTAACGGTTACACCTGCGCCGACTACAAACTTTGGTTATATCAAGGACACTACCGCAGTGAGCGTAACTTCACATGGGACGATCTAGCCGCCGCAAGGAATCGTCGTTTGTCATGGCGAAATAAAATTGCACTTATCTTCCAAACCAACGAGCATGTGTTAGGAGAATCCGACTTCAAAGCCAAACTTCTCACCGCATTAAACGATGACCTCAACTCTTCAGCGGCTTTCGCCCTTATTGATGCATCCATAGAACAAATGACCTTAGATGACTGGCAATACGCAAACGAACTCTTCGGCTTAGACCTCATACCTGAAGATATCACAGCCAAGATTCTTCCGAGAATCAAAGAAAGAAACGCCGCTCGCGATAAAAAAGATTGGCCCACGGCTGACAATATCCGCGATGAACTGCTTTCAGACAACATCTCATTACTGGACACACCTAACGGCACCTTCTGGCAACTCACCAAATAACAAAGAATCCAGCCTCCCACAAAGGGAGGCCATTTTTACTTCGCAAATATTACAACTCAACTACACCGTTTTCCAAATCTTTTAGGATTTGCTTCTGATAACGTTCTTCTTCCGAAAACACACATCCACAATACTTCTGCATATACATTCCAAGCTCTCTGGCTTTCCTCTGTCCTTCTCGAAATCCCACGCGAAAATCACGATAAATAAATTCCAAACCAGACATTTCGGCCAACTCTTCGCATACTTTCTTTATCTCCTCATGCTTCTGATATGGAGAAACAAGCAACGTCGTAGTGAAGGCGTTATACCCGTGTTCTTTTGCGTACTTAACAGTTTGCGTCAATCTAGCTCTATAACAATATTTTACACATCTATTCGCGATATCATCAGAGACTGCTTGGCAAAATTTGTCTAGTCCATAATCCTCAATAAAGATGCCTTTTATGCCCGCTCGTTTCACGTACTCCTTAAGGCAATCACGTCTCGCTTTATATTCCTGATATGGATGGATATTGGGATTATACCAAAACACGGTCGGTTCAATCCCTTCACCACGAAGAGAATCAATACAATAAACCGAACAAGGCGCACAACATGTGTGCATCAGAAGCTTCAAAGAGCTATTTTCCATAATATCTCTCTAGAAAACTCTTTTTATACTCTTGAAAAGTGCCGTCAAGCAGGGAATCACGAATCTTATCTACAGTCGAAACGACAAAGTGCTCATTATGGATCGAGGCAAGAACCTTACCAGTTATTTCATCTACCTTAAACAAATGATGCAAATACGCCCTAGTATAGTTCTTGCAACAATCACAGTCACACCCACTATCTATTGGCGTAAAGTCATGTTCAAACTTAGCGTTTCGGATATTGATGCGCCCTTCATGCGTATAGATAGCTCCATTTCTAGCCATTCTTGTTGGCCCAACACAGTCGAAAGTATCACAACCGTATTCAGCTCCAATAAATAAATCTCGCGGCTCCTGGCCCATGCCAAGAAGATGCCTCGGCCTCTCTTCTGGCAAAACTGGACAAACAGTCTTAAGCATCTCGTCCATTCCATCCGCCGTGAACACCCCGCCAATTCCATATCCATCTACGGGGAGAACTGCTTCAAATTCAGCCGATTCTTTACGCAAATCTAAAAACTTTCCACCCTGGACAACGGCAAATAAGTATTGTTCCGGGAGGCCCTTCTCTAGATATTCCTCTTCCAGTCTTTCGTGCTCATCAACACATCGCGTTAGCCAACGATGGGTTCTTAGCATTGCTTGTTCCATGTCGGGTCGAGAATCTGACTTTGCGAGTTGATCAAAAGCCATATGAATATCTGCGCCAATCTCCCATTGCGTCTGCATTGAGAGCTCTGGCGTCATAAGAAACTTCTGCCCGTCAATATGGCTCTTAAAAGTAGCACCTTCCTCAGAAAGCTTCACGTCAGGAAGCGAGAAAATCTGAAATCCGCCCGAATCTGTAAACGTTGGCCCATACCAGCTCATAAACTCAGCCAGACCACCACCTTCACGAATCAATCCGCTACCCGGCTTCAAGAAAAGATGATATGTATTTGCTAGTACGGCTTGAGAATTAAGCGACCGCATTTGTTCAAAAGTCAACGCCTTCACCGTCGCACGCGTAGCGGCACCAATAAAAGCAGGGGTCTTTATATCCCCATGAGGAGTATGAATTACGCCAACCCTTGCCAAGCCGTCTTTTTTCAGAATTTCAAACTTTAGCATATCAACATCGAATCTCCGTAACTCAAAAAGTTGTACTTCGCCTCCACACAATGATCATATGCTTTATGCAACAAATCCCAGCCAGCGAAAGCGCTAGTTAACATCAAAACCGTTGACTTTGGTGCATGAAAATTTGTGAGCAGTACATCAACAATCTTAAACTTAAAACCTGGATAAATATAAATGTCATCTTCGCCAGACGTAAAGCCGGTTTTTGCGTAATGCTCCAGCGTCCTAGTTACAGTTGTTCCTACAGCCACGACTCGTCTACCATCCGCCTTCGCGCTAGCAATTTCTTTCAATGTCTCGAGTGGAATATTAAACCACTCTGAATGAATCTGATGCGCTTCAACTTCTTCTGTACGGATTGGCAAGAAAGTCCCGAGTCCTACATGCAGAGTCAAATAGCAAATCTTCACGCCTTTCTTGCGCAATCTTTCCATTAGCTCTTCCGTCATATTAAGAGATGCCGTCGGAGCAGCTGCGCTACCCATATATTTGGCCCAAACCGTCTGATATCGTTCCTTATCAGCTTCGCTCGCGTCTCTATGCAAATATGGCGGCAAAGGTACCGAACCAAACTCCTCCGTCAAATCATTTAATTCAACCGCCCTCATGTGCTCATCAAACGCTTCCACTTCGGCAATCCCATTTCCGAGAATCTCAAGCACTCTTACATAATCACCAGTCTTTTCTAGCTTAGACAATTCTTCAACGCGCTTACTTGACGAGTTCTCTTTGCCGGAGAAGTCAGCCTTAAGCACCGTCAAAACATCACCAGCGTGTAGCTTCCCGCGATACATCACTTTCTGTCTATCTCTACCGTGCTTTTCAAGCACCACTAGCTCACGTGGCCGGCCATCAGACAACTCACAGAAAATTCTGCTCTGCATTACTTTAGTATCATTCAATACCAAAACATCGCCAACCTTTAGAAACTCATCTAAGTTACGATAATAAGAATCAACAATCTCACCAGTGTCGCGTTTCAAAACACAAAGGCGAGTAGTTCCACGCACTTCAGGAGGAAACTTAGCGATCCGTTCCTCGGGCAAATCATATGTAAAATCAGAGACGAGCATTTCTTATATTTTAACATTTTTCACCTAAAATTAAAAACATATGCTATTATATATAGTGTAAAGAACAGGAGGTCACCATGTCGCGACAGATCGTCGAAATAGAAACCAAAACATTCGTACGTTTTTGGCTCGTTATTCTAGGCATCGGCTTAATTATTTTTCTCGTAGTCAAGGCATCCCAAGCTCTTGCAATCATAGGCATAGCGGCACTTCTCGCCATCGCTATTCGACCACTAGCTCTAAAAGTAGATCAACTTATCGGCAAAAAGACCGAATCAAGATTGGCTTCTGTGTTGGCTTATATTATTGTTTTGCTCGTGATTGCGGCCGTCGTTGCAGCAATCGCTCCAGTAATTATCACTGAGTTTGCTAAATTCATCTCAGCATTCCCAGAAACAGTCAAGAATGCCGACCTAACAGCTCTTAACGACGTCGCCAAATCTGTCGGTATCGAAAATTTCTCCGTCCAAATCGTTGAATCAATCGAAGATTTCTCCAAATCAATTTTATCCAGTTTCGGCACGGGTGTCGTCTCTGGCATCTCGTTGCTCGGAGGCATCATTGGCAAGGCCGCAATCACCCTCGTGCTCACGCTTTTCTTCCTTCTCGATGGCCCAGCACTTATGGAATCATTCTGGTCAAAACTTGGCGCTAAGCGTACAAAAAACGACCTGAAAGAAGAGAAGGACCCAGACGTACGAGCCACGACCGAGGCACGTGTAATTGTACGCAAAATGTCCCACGTCGTATCGACATTCTTCGCCAAGCAAGTCACTGTAGCCATCATGGACGGCTGTTTTACGGCAATGTCAGTACTTATCTTGTCGTCAATATTCGGAGTTGGCGCACACCTGGCAATCCCTATGGGACTCATCACGATGGTGTTCTATCTTATCCCAATGTTTGGCCAAGTAATCGGCGGAGGTATCGTCACGTTACTACTCGCTTTTAATAACCCACTCATGGCCATACTCTGGCTAGCAATCTATGTTATTTACGCCGCAATCGAAGTAAATGGGATTGCCCCAAAAATCCAAGGGAATGCTTTGAATTTGCGCCCAGTCATTATCCTCATCGCTATGATTATCGGTACTTACATGTTTGGCTTATTTGGTGCCATCATCGCTATCCCAATCGCTGGCTGCATAAAGGTTCTCATCGAAGAGTACCCAACTATCCGCACCATACGTGCATAAGCTTGAATATTACACAATTTTATGATATAATATACCAAAATTTTTGCACCTTAAAAGGAGGGTAACTATGGATACAATGCTCAGACTAGTGGCAACATTACTTTTATTCTGGATCATTTTCAAACTCCCATCGTGCCAGCATAAGAAAAGCCCACTTAACGACTTATTCCGCAAAATTATATGGTACAGAAAATCCCCTGACATATCAGCAGATTTCGACTTTAATGCAAAAAACCAAAAAGCAAGCAACGAATTCGAAGCACGTTATCCAAATTAGACCCCGCAAGGGGTCTTTTAATTGCGAAAACTGCATAATTATGCTATAATATAGAAAATTTGCACCTTAAAAGGAGGGGGCTGCATGGAGTTCTTTGCAACGATCGGCCTTATTACTGTAATCTGGCTTATCTATGATTTCACGAAATATGTCTTTATCGATTATGACAAAGAGAAGGAGGAGGAGGACGAAAGCACCACGACACCAGAAACAATACAATCAGCGCCAGATAGTTTTGACCTAGAAAAAGAATTAAACTTCGATAGTTCAGATGAAAAACTATACGCAGATGTTTTCGAGTCGTTCAAGTGTAGTCAGGAAGACGCAGTCGCGTCAATTAACCATTCTCTTAAAAGAGCAGGAAACTATATCAGGCTATATTATCATCTGATTCATCTCTATCCGGAGCAACAACTCTCAGACGAAGATGTCCGCACCGCAATGTGGAAAGTAGAAACGTACAGACGACAACTAAAAATCCGTTACTTAAGCAGTGAAGACCCAGAGTTTGATAATAGCACCATTTGCGAACTAAATTGTGCAGCCAATACAATTTTGCTCCTTGCATTCCCATTGGTCCAATTATACGAACGAAGCCGTCACGATTGCCTATCGATGCCATTAGACACGACGCTTGAACAATTAAGCCGAATTTTTAACGTCTTAAGTGTAGAGAAAAATCTCTTCTACGACGATCCCTGGCTCAAGGCAAAGTATCAAAAAACAGGCGAAGCATATAGAAAAAATGTCTTCGCTGGAGCACCTCAGCGTATCGGTATACTTAACGTACGTCAATACCCCTCATAATCAAAGCCCCGCCTTAAAGCGGGGCTTTCTTATGCCTTGCGTATTCTTTCAAACCGAATGGCAACGGAGCTATTATCATCAAAGGGCTTTCCCATTTTTTCAAAGGCTTCTTTCGAAACCTCCTCATCTTCCTCTGGATACGCCTCAGCCATAAACCTACATGCTCCAAACTCATTCATTGCAAATACTTCAACCTTCGGGCTCTGCTCTATTTGTGCGAACATCTTTTTTGTTCGCGATGTACCAAAATAAACCTTACCGTTCACTTCGGCCGCTTTATCCAATGGGCGTACATGCGGCTGATCATCTTCGGTAGTGGCAAGATACCATACACCGGAAAGCGCGTCAACGATTTCACTATTTTCCATGTTACCTCCTTATAAACCTTAAAACTTTGTAAACTTTTTAAGCTTCATTTTAAGCATTCGTAATACTATTATAATATAAACAAGGAAGAATAAATGAGAATATTATACGTAGAAGACGAACAACTTTTAGCCGATGCGGTCACACATTTGCTAAAAAAATCAGGCATCAATGTTGACTGGGCTGCCGACGGAGAGGAGGGCTTTAATCTAGCCATAAAACCTGTCTACGACGCTATTGTTCTCGATATTATGTTGCCAAAAATGTCAGGGCTCGAAATACTTGAGTCGATCCGCAAACGCGGAGTCAAAACACCCGTCATTATGCTGTCTGCCCTATCCGAAGTTGAAGATAAAGTCAAAGGGCTAGAAAATGGTGCGGATGATTATCTAGCTAAACCATTTAAAACCAAGGAACTCATCGCAAGATTAAATGCGCTCACGCGTCGGCCAGCACTTCGCGAATCAAAAATCTTAAAGTACGAAGATCTAGAACTAGATTCGGAAAATCGAACTTTAAACGGTATTTCAGTCACTGAGAAAGAAAATGAAATTCTAGAGATGCTAATCAAATCTGGCGAGAAAACCGTGCAGAAAGATTATATACTCGCCCACGTTTGGGGCGCCGATATGATGGCCGAAGACAATTACGTCGAAGTTTACATGTCTTACCTCCGCAAGAAACTCAAATCTCTCCATTCGAAAGTAGAAATCAAAACAGTCCGCGGACTTGGATACAAGCTCGTAACCAAAGCTTAACAATATAGTTTGCTATAATAAAGATATGTTTAGAAAGCTCCGAAACCACTTTATTCTAATCAATCTGGCTACCACGTCCTTCATCTTGATTGCAGCCTTTTCCAGTATCTATATCGTCGCGAAAAACTCTTCTGACGCTCGCCGTCCCATTCCACTCGAAATAACAATCGAGGAACTACCAGACGGAAATACTAAATTCCGCCAAATCATGGAAGAACGCATTATCGCCGATCGAGAAGCTTCCCTAAGATCACTACTCATCACTTTGATCATTATCGGCGTAGCCGTAGAAATAATTGTTTCTATCTTCTCATACATATTTGCCGAGCAAGCGATTAAACCAGTCAAAACAGCATACGAGACACAGAAAATTTTCATCGCCAACGCCTCGCACGAAATCAAAACCCCGGTTGCCGCCATCAAAGCAAACCTTGAAGCGGCAGACTTAAGCGAAGAAAACCACTGGATAAAAAATATAGAAATAGAAGCCGATAAAATCGAAACTTTAAATTTAGCTCTCCTTCGACTAGCCAAAACAGATGCTGTCCAAGAAAAGCTCACCATCGAAGAATTCGATCTAAAACGTACGGTTAGTGGTATTATCACATCATTCTCGTCCCGCATTAAAAATAAGGGTATCAAGCTCAAAAACAACACAACAAATAAAAAGATTAAAATAAACCGCAGCGATTTCAAAGAAATCTTCGAGATTTTACTAGACAATGCCATCAAGTACTGCGACAAGTCCATTGTTATTACGGTCACAACAAAAAACTTGACCATCACAAACGATGGCACGACTATACCCAATGACAAACTAGCCCACGTCTTTGATCGTTTCTATCAAGTAGACAAAGCCAGCTCTGGCTCTGGTCTTGGACTAGCTATAGCAGACTCTTTGGCTAAAAGGAATAACTGGCAGCTATCCGTCAAATCAGATAAAAACACCACCTCATTCGAACTGCGTTTCGCGTAAAAAATGGCACATAAGCTGTGTTATAATGGTCTCATGATTAGAGTATTTACAACCCCAACTTGTATCTATTGCCACGCCCTTATGGATTGGCTCGACGAGCATAATATCAAATATGAAGAAATCGACGCTACGACCTCCGACGAAGCTATTAAGCTCGGCATTTCTTCTGTCCCAGTAACCATCTTCACAGATTCTGATGGCAAAGAGATCGCCAAAATAGTTGGTTTTGATCGCCCAGCCATCAAAAAAGCACTTAAAACATTAGCCGTCTAGTAAACAATCAGATAGGGCCAATGTCAAGACTACAAAATCGATTGTGTTTTTTCTATAATTAAAGCGTCTAGTCATACTACGGTCACCGTCTAGACAAAATCAACGTAGCAGTTGGAAGTTACGTCATTTACTTCCGTCTGCCAAGAGCCTTAAAAGTTTGGGCTCACATAAATGACTCTTTAGAATTAAATCCAAGGAGTTACTTATGAAAAATAATAAAACTACAACCGAGCGCGTCGAAGTAATGGCCCTTTTTGGGTACGAGATGACGCCATGCCAACCGCTTTCATTCAAAAAGCGGGGCGAATCGGAAGTCGAGGTTACGGAACTTGTCCGTACTCACATCAAATTCGTTGGCACAGCAGCGCATCACATCTTCGATATTATCGCGGGCCAGACAAGATATATGTTGGAGTTCAACTCAACTGATCTTAGTTGGCACCTAACTCGCGCATAATAGCTCGAAAAAGGCCCCCGAAAGGGGGTCTTTCTTAGGCTATAAATTAAAAAAGTCTAAAACGATTTATCGGGAACAGTCGCATAATCACCGGACCAGCAATACGACAATAAGGAATCGTGCCTAGGCCATTACGGCTATCATAGCTATTAGAACCTTCGCGGTTATCGCCAGAAACAAACAACTCTCCCTCCGGCACCACAATATCAATCTCCCCACTCGTATGTGCTTTCGGGCCATCATCTTCAGCTTTACGCCATAATTCATCATAAACCGTGCCTTCATCCCAGTCATCAGCTTCCGCATCCTTTTGATAAACGGTCAATACTCCATCTTTGACCTGTACTCTTTCGCCAGGGAAAGCAATCACGCGCTTGATAATGTATTGGTCTTTTATACCAACAGGCGCCGCACAGGTCATTTCACCACTAGAACTGCCGTTTGCAAACACAATTACATCACCACGATTCGGCACATATTCTTTGCCTAGAAAATGCGACCAAGAGACCACCAGCCTGTTGACAATCACACGATCATCGCCAAGCAAAGTATTCTCCATACTCCCACCAACCACGCTATACGACTTAAAAACGAAAAGATTTAATATCACCGTGCCTAAAGCTACCGCACCGACAAACAAAAGGAGGCTACAAATGTCCTTAAGAAGAGGATGCCTCTGAAAAAAAGTCGCTTGACTAAAATCTTTTACCATATGAATCATTATAACACACCCAAAATTGCTTATGCAATTTTTTAAACTTTTAAGTTTTATTTTATGATTTTTGATATAATATACTACATATGGCATCAGACTATATATTCATTCGTAAAAGCCGCAATACACTATCCACTATTCTTCATACTATCCTCAATATTCTTCTCGGTATCGGCTCCATATTTGTCACGATTGTTTCCGGATCCTGGATCATTGGTTTCGCCTTAGTCTTACTTAGTAAATGGCGCACATTCGCAGTTCGTCCACACTATCTATGGCTTAATATCAAAAGCAACTTAGTAGATCTCATAGTTGGTTCCAGCTTCGTATTACTGGCCTACTTTTCAGGTTCCGAAATACTCATTGTCCACTACATATTGGCAATTTGCTACGTAATTTGGTTGACTATCGTCAAACCTCAAACCACCGAATCATGGACTCTAGTTCAAGCTATTTCTTCTGTCTTCCTCGGCACAACCGCAGCAAGCATTTTATGCGCAAGCCTCAACCCTATCGTTCTAGTCTTACTCGAATTCATCATTGGTTATAGTGCGACCCGTCATGTCCTAGCACAAAACGACAACACTAACGACAACGGTTATCCTGCCCTCATCTTTGGCGCTATCTTTGCTGAAATTGCTCTACTTTGCCACTCTTGGCTTATCGTCTACGCCTTTACGAATCTCGGTATAATCATTCCTCAGCTTTCTATTATTCTCGCTATCTTCAGTTTCACGACCGAACGAATCTTCCATTCCGTAGAGAAACACGACGGACAGTTCCGATTCAAAGACGCCGCTGCACCAATTTTCTTCGGGCTAGCTGTTTTAGCTATCGTCATAATCGGATTCAGTGAACCAATATTCAATGTATAAAGACATCTAAAAGGAGGTAATTTATGCAAGAAGCAGATATTATTAAGGATGTAGATAAACCAGAGCACACGTCTGAGACAACAGAAAAATCAAGCAAGAACTTAGCAATTACTGCACTAATAGTTTCAATCGTCTCCGCACTAGCCTGTGGCGCAATGTTGTTTATCCTATGTGGCGGCATTATCACTTCACCATTGTTCGACGAACCTTCTAATAATTTTGTCACCGAATTCACACCAGACGGCAACTCCGCTAATTTCACGGAAGGTAGCATTGCCGAAGTGGCAAACAGAGTATCCGCATCTGTTGTGTCAATCATTACAGAAATTAAAACTACAAGCTACAACTTCTTCTATGGCCCCACCGAGTCAACCAGCGAGGCTGCTGGCACTGGTATCATTGTGTCAAAAGATGGATATGTCCTCACCAATAAACACGTTATAGAAGACGCCACCAAGATATACGTAGTTCTTGATAATGGCACAGTTTGCAAGGACGTGGATCTAATCGGTACAGACCCACTCAATGACGTCGCTTATCTCAAAATCAACAATGTAGATGATTTGACCCCCGCCACATTAGGAGATTCCAAAACCATTACCGTAGGTGAGCAAGTCATCGCTATCGGCAACGCGCTCGGCCAATACCAGAATACCGTCACGTCCGGCATCATATCTGGTACCGGTCGCTCTCTCACCGCTACCGATTCTTCATACCAGAACGCCGAAACGCTTACCGATATGATTCAAACCGACGCTGCAATCAATTCCGGTAATTCCGGCGGCCCATTAGTGAACGCAGCCGGAGAAGTAATCGGTATCAACACGGCCGTATCCTCAGGTAATAACATCGGCTTTGCTATTCCGATTTCTTCCGTCAAAGGTATGCTGAAAACCATTCTCGCAACAGGCGAAGCTAAGCGCGCCTACGCAGGTATCACCTATTCCAGTATTGACGCAGCTACTGCCATCGAAGAAGATCTTGCCTCTACTTTTGGCGCCTACGTATCAAGCGTCATTAAAAGCTCTCCGGCCGACCAAGCAGGACTTAAAAAAGAGGATATTATCTTAGCTGTTGATGGGGTCAAAATTGGCGCTTCAACCTCTCTCGGTACACTTCTTGGCGAGCACGCCGTTGGGGATACAATTACCCTCACAATCCTACGTGATAACGAAAAACAAACCAAAAACTTAACTCTCACTGAGTACTCTGAACAATAATTGGTAGCCACGAATCTCAAGACATTCCATGTCTTGAGATTTTGCTTTTGATATTATCTTCTCGTGCTGAACAGGGTCTGCTTCTAAAATCAAATACTTCGTCCTGTGTTCGACTTGCTCTAGCAATTTATATATTATCTCTAGCCCTCCATTCTCCGCATATAAAGCCAACTCTGGCTCATGCTCGATACCAGAATTCCACGGCCAATTCCTGTCTACATATGGTAGATTAGCCACTATCACATCAAAGTGCCCATCAATATTATCTAGCAAATCGCTTTTTACAAACTCTACATCGGCAGTTAACTTCTTTGCATTTTCCATTGCTATTTTTAAAGCAGCCGAAGAAACGTCACAAGCATATAAGTCGGCTTCCGGCAATTCAAGCTTCAGTGTTATAGCAATACAGCCACTTCCAGTGCCCACATCAAGAATTCTGGGTTTTTCCGGAAGTACACGCTCCGGCACAGTCACGCCGTTAATATACGGCTTGCCAGCAAGGCTTAATATAATCTCAATTGCAGTCTCAGTCTCAGGGCGGGGAATTAGAACATCAGACGAAACCAGAAAGTCACGTCCAAAAAACTCTTTAAACCCATCCTTATATGCTTTCGGAAATGAGCCCTCGCTCATATTTCCTTAGCTCCTCAACTATATCTTCAATATCCCCATCCATCGCAGCGCCAATATTACTCCTAGAATAATGAATTCTATGGTCAGTAATTCGATCTTGCGGGAAATTATACGTGCGTATTTTTTCGCTTCTATCGCCAGTACCAATCAAAGACTTTCTTGCTTCGCTAGCATTCTTTCGTTCTTCTTCGCGTTGTCGTTCGACTAATCTAGAGCGCAAGACGGCCATTGCTTTTTCTTTGTTCTGACGTTGCGATCGTTCGTCCTGCATCGCGACAACAATCCCACTAGGAAGGTGCGTAATACGCACCGCAGAGTTGGTTGTGTTGACGCTCTGACCACCATGGCCACCGGAGTGATAAATGTCTATACGCAAATCTTCTTCTCGTATTTCTATATCTTTCTCTTCTGCCTCAGGAAGCACGGCGACAGTAACCGTTGACGTATGGATACGTCCTTGGCTCTCTGTCACGGGAACGCGCTGAACACGATGCACGCCACCCTCAAACTTCAGATGTCCATACGCGTCATCACCTGTAATTTTGAAAATTACTTCCTTCATACCACCAGCTTCGTTCTCGTTTTGAGAAATCAATTCAGCCCTTAGCCCAATTCTTTCCGCATATCGAACATACATGCGGTATAGCTCACTTGCAAAAAGAGAAGCTTCATCGCCACCCGCTCCCGCACGAATTTCCATGATAGCCGGACGGTCATCAAGTGGATCCTTTGGCAATAGTTTTTCTTCTAGTTCAGCTTTTTCACTTTCAAGTCTTCCAGTCAAATTTTCTACATCCGCCCTAGCTAATTCACCCAATTCTGGGTCATTCAATAAATCTTTAGCCTCACCAAGAGCCTTTTCATCAGCAAGTATTTGTTTACGAAGATCCAATATACCAGCAAGTTCTGCGCCGCGTTTAGACTTAGCCGCAAAATCTGCATCCGCGTAAGCGTCTGGCCGCGCCAAAAAAGCCTGAATATCTTCGTACTCTTTCTCTATAGAAGCAAAATCATAGTCCATGCATATTATTATAACATAACGAAAAATAAGCATTCCCATATTAGAATATGTGCTATAATAAAAATATGCTTAACCGTATTCGGACTTCTTTTCGTAATGGCGACACATTAATCGAAGTTATGTTTGCTGTTGGTGTATTCGGCCTAGCAGCAGTCGGTGCTATCTCGCTCATGAACCGCGGTCTAGCTACAGCCCAAAATACGCTAGAAGTAACCATGGCACGTCAAGAAATCGACACCCAAGCCGAAGTCTTGCGCTTCCTCCAAAACGCCTATATCACCACTAAAGCTACCCTTTCCGAGAATCCTTGTTCTGACCCACAATCTTATCGCGATATATGGAAATGTATCACCTCCGAAGAATACGTGTATCCTTCAGACGGCGATCATGAGACCAAATGGGTCACCAAACCAACTGGCGGTAATGACCCAGATTTCTATTCACGCACTACTGTGGCAGGCAAAAATTGTGATGAACTATTCCGTCTTGGCGGCGGCTCTACAACTAGTTTTTCTATACCAGCTAAGTCCTTCATTCTTAATCCCCGCCGTTTAGGCAGCGCTGACTTAGATAGTACTGACCTGAAAAAAATCATCTCTAAAAGTGATACTGTAAGCACCTCTGGCACTTATCCGCGTCTCATTTATAACCCAAATGATGACGACATTATGTCCGACGCAACCGTCGAGAACAATGTCCTGACCACCAGTGATTCTAGCAAAGAACTCCAGCGCGCCGAAGGCATCTGGGTAACCGCTATCTCATCAGAAGACGGTGTCCAATGTAAAAAGCCAGACAGCAGCGATTACGAATTCCGCCCAGATTATTACGATTTTCATATCCAAACTTGTTGGGATTCCGTAGCGGGCGATATCGCCTCTACTATCGGCTCCACCGTCAGGCTCTTCAATCCAGACCAAGTTGCACTTACATCCAAAAAGAACGCTATCACCTTCGACAATGTCGTTTGGACCAAATACGACCGAATACAATCTCATATGACGGAGTCAAGTGTCGGGGGTGATTGCACGAGCTGTGATGGTGATACTAGATCCACTAACTGTACAAAAGTCGAAGGAGTTTATTCCAATGAACACGTCATCACTTCAACCAATAGCGATAATACCGTAGACCTAGTCTTTTCTGGCTACACCAACGGAGATATGGACGAAGGCCTTAGCCACGTAATCGAAGGAATCAAACATTTTACCATCGATATAGAAGTTGATGCATCTAAGATTCTAGCTCACCCAGGAGGCGTCTTTACAGTTACCCTTGGGCCAATCAGTGCCGAAGTTGATCCATCCACCGGCGTTACGCTTAAAGTCAATGGCAGCACTGCTGATACCATCAATAGCAGAAACTTCCATCTTCTTCTAGAGAAAAACGAGACCACTTATAAAGTATGTGTAGATTCGACCTGTAAAACCGCAACTGGTGGCGAAAACGCCGAGATTGACTACAACTTCAAGCATTCAGGGCATGGATGTGGTTGCATTTCTAAAGTCTATCTAACGGGTATTCTTATGACCAATCACGACCCAAGCACTGTTACATCCGACGGTGACTGCGTAAGGTACTCCACCGCCCCTCCACCTGAACCAGAGCCGCAAGTCGAGACTCGCACCTTTACTCTGACAATGCATGCAAATGGCGGGAAGTTTTCTTCCGGCAGCACGACAAACACAGTCAGCTGCACTACTACCGAACCAAGATGTACCGTGACAATACCAAATACTTCCCCAACTAAAGAAGGCAAGGTATTCAACGGTTGGGCAACAACCAATACGGCAGTCGTGCCAAACTATCAAGCTAGCAACGTAATTACCCTCACCGCAGATAGGACAATATATGCAGTTTATGCAGATCCTCCTTCTGGGGGAGAAGAAGTCGGTGAAGAGGAGATTCCTTCAACGCTAGATGACTCCAGTATCTTCGTCGTTACTACCTGGAAAAATAATTCTGACGTCGACTCTTATCTAGTACGCGGCAATATGCGCATCTACTACTCAACCCCAAGCTACGGTAACGACGTCACCCTACAAGATGGCTCCATAGTTAAGCAATTCTATCTTGACGTTGACGCTCGCAATACAAAAAACTACAATTCAGCTAGCGATACGAACTGCGATCCAAATGCGGCTGGCATAAATTGTGGTGATGGCTTCATCGAGATAATCGCCATGCGCGATCTCCGGCCTGGCACCTACAAATTCTATACACACGACTATAATAAAGAAAGATTAAGCGGCAATAGCCTAAAAGTCAGAGTATACACTGGCTATGCGTCTGCAGGCCGCGGTCAATTCCCGAGGGACAAGACCCCAATCGTAACTCTAGATTACGACTCGGTAATGCGCTCTCATTCTGATTACAAAAAGAAGGGCATATCTTGGTACGTATGCACAATCACGCTACAGGCAGACGGTAAAGTCGTTGTTAAAAGCCAAAATTCTACCATCAACGGCCATCCTTAAACTCAAGCTAAATCCAAAAGGCGTCCCTAAAGGGACGTCTTTTACAAAAAAGCCGAGACGTCGGCTTCTAATACAAATTGGTCCCCGAGATGGGACTCGGACCCATAACCCGGTAAAGGGAGCGGATTTTAAGTCCGCCGCGTATACCAATTCCGCCACTCGGGGGAGCCATACAATCATTATACCACACATCTATGCTCGGTTTTAATTGACTTTTATAATAAAATAATGCATAATTATACGGCTATTTGCAAATTAAAAATTTGGAGGTGTTCACATGTCTTCTACTCCCGTAAACCCCCTGAAGTTGCTCGCCCTAGCCGTATGTTTATGTGTCTTGTCCTGCATTTTCTTCACAGGTGGCGCAGAAGTCGCAGAAACCGTCTACTTCCTACCCAAAGATAACGTCGACATCGCCAAGAATCCAGACCGCGACTACTTAATAGTTGGGTTCAGTCAGCCCATCCCGGAAGAATACATAGAAGCGCTTCAGCCAGATTTGGTCTATCTTCCAAACTATGTCGATGGTGACACTATGGCCGTAGAAAAGGCCGCATATCTCGCGTTCACTCGTTTGCAATGGGATCTCAGAAATAAATACGGGATCAATGTAGCTCTATATGATGGATACCGGACAGTCGCTGATCAGCAGTGGTTGATTGAAAGTGGCCTTGCTACTTACACTACGGGACAGCCCGGCTATTCCGAACACCATACTGGGCTCTTGCTCGATATCATTGTCGAGGTAGGAGAATATTACTACAGTGAGCTCGCTGTTCTGACAGACGAATCTGTACCAGAAGAAGTTAAATCTAGCACCGCATTCAATACCCTTCATGAGATCTTACCAGACTATGGATTTATCATCCGTTATCCCAAGGGGAAAGAATCATATACTGGGATTGCCTACAATCCAAGTGAAATTCGTTTTGTCGGCAGCAAAGAAGTTGCACATGCCATCATGGATAACAACCTATGCCTCGAAGAATACATCAGTACATTAACGCCCTAACCGCAAATAGCAACACGGAGCCATCAGGCTCCGTTTTTCATAAAAAACCGCCCTTAGCGGGCGGACAGGGAAGAATCAAACATCAAAGTATCCCCACGTGGAGAACTGCTCTTTCGATGTACCTTTGGTTTTAACATAGTCGATAATTGCGTTTACAATTTTATCCATATCGCCACCATGCCAAACATGTTTACGAGTAAGTTCATGCCTTACTTTATAGCCATTTTGGGCAGATTCATCCTTCTTTAAGATTACGAACGCATCCACAGCAATCGACTCATAGCAATCTCCTAAAGCATGACTAACAAACTTCTGCGACTCACTCTCCTTTCTCATGACGGCAAACACAGTACTGGTAATCGGATAAAAAATATAGCTGACCACTTGCATTCCTCCTTTAATGTACTAGCTGCAAAGCAGCACCACATAGCACATTATTATAACATAATTACAGTTTATTGTCCATTAACACTATCGTGACGAATATCTTATAAACCAACCAAAGAGTCTGGTATAATTATCAAAAAGGAGCCAAAATGAATCTATATATTTACTGTCGACAAAGTGATTTAACCACAAACCAGGTAAACACTCTGAAAGACAAGTTCGAGAGCGTCGAGATAATAGATAAACCTGATTATGAACCTTTATATAATGACAAAAACGATAAAGCTATCGCTCTGGACCCAGACGTAGTAGGTTGGGAATTCAAGAACGAAGTTATCGACAAAACCCCGAATTTGAAAGCTATTTGTTTAGAAACTACTGGATATGAATGGGTTGATTGCGATTATTGTTCCAAGAAGGGAATTGCCGTCACTAACGTCCCTCACTACGCTACGAACTCCGTCGCAGAGAAATGCGTAATGATGGCTCTAGCTCTAGCAAAGAAGCTCCCGCTCTTCGAAAAAGACGGAAAGATGAATTGGGACAAAGAATTTATCGGCGAAGATATGTACGACAAGCCTACCGACATAATTGGCTTTGGCGCCATTGGCCATGCACTTGCAAAGAAACTAGATGGCATCGTAGGTAGAAAAGAGATCTGCTATTATTCACACGACAAGAACGATCCAGAGTATCACTATGTAGATTTCGACGCTATGTTAGAAAAAAGCGAGTACATGTTTATCACCATTTCCAAGAATTCAGAAAGCCTCGCTTTGTTCGACGACTTATCCAAATTTAGACCTCAAACCAAAGTCATCATCGTGGCCAACGGTTTCGAAGACGTAGCCCTCCGCATGGCCAAGATGGTAGAAGAAGGTAAACTAGGCGGCGTAGCCTTCGAAGATAACGATTTAAGTAAGGAATACAAAGGTAACGTCTTCGTCACTCCAAAGAATGCCTATTACACTAAAGAATCCCTCGAAAGAATGTTCGATATCTGGGTTCAGACCATAATCTCGACCGTAAGTGAACCAATCAACAAAGTAAATTAGGCAAGAAAAATCCCCCAGCGTTAGCTGGGGACTTGGAATACTTACAGGAGTGAGCCTTCATAATAAATCTCATCAGCGAGAATAGCATAGTTGGGCAGCGCTTCCTTCATTGCGTCGTAATAGGCGTGATTAACCTTGTTCGCAAATGAAGAAAACGTCGTCTTATTCTCATTCTCAGGCAACCAGATATGAATCATATATTTGCCCGGGTTGAGCAGAATAGAATTTTCCTCGACTCCCTCTTCTTCTCCTTTCAGTACAGAACGATAATCGCAATAAGTTACAGAATAGAGGGCGTGTCGGGTTTTAACCTTGTAATCTCCGAGGCCGACTTCCAGGATATAGTGGGGCTCACTTTCGCCCTTATCATGCTGGTCTTCAATGCGAATTCCCCACACTTTCTGCATATGTGAAAATAGCGGGAGATCTGCGCGCTCTAACAGGAAACCTGTTCTTGTGTGCCTGAATATTCCCTCAGTACCATTGAGTTGATGGCGGCGTCAGCCTTGTCGACGAACTTTGTCTCAGATATCACAGGTCTGTTCATACATTCTCCTCCTCAAATATAGTCGTCTATAGATTGTGAAAGTACTCCAATACCCTATATTATATCATAATTACCGCTATTAGTCAATGTACACAAAAATCCCCGGAGAAACTCCGGGGTGTTTTTACGAAAGGCAAAGGTCGGCTATCCTATCGATATGTACCTTGGTTGAATCAAGAATAGCAAAGTGATTTTTGATTCCGGGGAAATCGCCATATAGCATTCCAAGTTCAGTACAACCAAGAATAGCCGCATCAAATCCACGACCACCACTCTTCTTGTCGCGTATTTCAACTTCCATCAGAATATTCAGAATCTTTTCGTGCGATTTCCATTCAGTTTTCCCATGGCAAAGCTCTTCGAAGATAATCCGGTTAATCTCATTGATCTCGCCGTCTTCAAACGTATCGACTACATCAAGGTTATTTCGACGCAAACGTTCTTTCATGAAATTCTCAACCATCGTTGTCTTCGTACCGATAATAGCAACACGGTTGAACCCCTTGGCAACGCACTCTTCAGCTACACAGTCGCCAATATGAATCAGCGGAACATCAACATAGTTTACCGTAGGCGGCCAGATATTGTCAGATACCGCGTGAGGTCCCTCAACTTTGTCGGCAACTTTGTGCATAGTATTGGTCGCGATAGCAACATAGTCACATTTGTTCAGAAGAACAAGATCAAGAGCCTCAGTGCTGAGTTTTCGAGCAATCTCATTCCAAGCTCCGGATTCCATCAGCTCGCAATACTCCCCGAAGTTCACGCTCCGGAGCACAATATCAGCAGAAGTAAGTCCGCCAGCCTGCTCATTAACCTGACGGTTAATTTGCTCGTAATAGTGAACGGTCGATTCGAAGCTCATTCCCCCAATGATGCCAATCCGTTTCATTCATAAAACCTTCCTTTCAAAAAAATAAATGTACAAACCTCTTTGGATTATTCATATATAATAACACAAACCGCAAATTTTTCAACTAAATCTTGTCTGTTCATCAAAGATGCTATAATACTAATATAAGGAAAGAACAGGCAATGAAACTAGCCCCCGTCGATTTCACGAACTATAAGAAAGCCATCAAGATGCAAAAAGAAATCTTCCCAGAAGAAGATGGAACTATAAATATTCTGGCATCTCTCGATAGGGACTTGTTTATGCAAAAAACTGGGTTATTCTACGAAGATGATCACGTCAAATACTATATCGCTTATCACAAAGATGAAGCGGTGGGGATAACCGGATTATATTATTACAACAATGATCGAGAGTCGGCTTGGCTAGCATGGTTCGGAGTACTGCCAGATAAACGCAGGAAACACTATGGAGAAAGAATCATAGCGCAAACCATCGAAATAGCCAAGCAGAAAGGTTTCAACGTAATAAGACTATACACTGACGCTATCAGCAACGCTACGGCCATAAAACTATATGAAAAATTAGGCTTCGTTGGAGAAAAATATTCCGCCGAGGAGCTACCTTATGATTGTTATATATATTCTAAGAGCCTACACGGCGAGAAAGTTCAGCTCTGGAATAACAAAATGCTCGACCTAGCGTTCCAATCCGAGTTAGAAAATGTCCCAAAAGACAAAATAAAAGAAATACTAAAATCTTACGAACAGCAAAATAAAAATAATATATAACAAAAAGTCAATCGATATTATAACTTCCTGAGTTTAATCTGGTAAGAAAAAGCGGGACACGTGCGCCCCGCTCAGGGATTGTTCTACATCAGCTACCGGAGCATGCTTTCTTATCTGCGTCACTGAATGCTTTCAGCTCCGCCGGCGAATATTCTCCATAAGTGACATAGTCCCCACCAATAACCGAATGCACTTTTTTCGGCGGTACCAGGAATGTAGTTCCGTCTTCCCGCTGGTACAAGGGTCCAACTTCGACCCAGCCATCAGCAGCGGTTTTGTGCGACAAAGCTACGAAGCGTTCCTCTGCCATCTCAAACCCTCCCTATAATGATATATTACTTTAAAACTGACGTAGGAAAACCTATACTTTCATTATACCACTTATGCATTAAATTGTCAATAAACCCCGGGCTACGCAGACACAAACTTCGCAAGAAAGATATACAACAAAAGCAGATCATGTTATGATTGAAACATAAGTATTTAGAAAGGAAATTTGATGGAGCAAAATATCGATACTGGGGCGCCTATAATACCAGTGTTAGAAGATAAACAAAAAAGCAATAATGTGTTAAAGGTCGCCACCGTGGTTGCGTGTATTGTGGCAATTTGTGGCATTGGCTTTGGTGTTTATGGTATGATGCAAAGTGCGCAAAAAGACAATCAAATCTCTGACTTAAAAGTCCAGATAGGATCAAATGAAGAAAAAAACGTCTCCGATGCCAATGATGGTTCGCAGACTGCAACTACTGTAGGCCATGAAGCAAGGAGCCAGAATCCAATCATTCCGGCAACAACATCTGAAGGTGACCTTGTTCAGACTTACACGATTACTAAAAAATTTCATATATACGACTACGAAACAGGCAAAAACTATTCACTTGGGCTTAGCCTGAGAGGCGGTAGTATAGTAGACTGCGAGCTATCTAGCACAGAATCTGTTTTGCAACACGAATGTAGTGTTTTAGGCATTTCTGGAAAAATATATAAAACTGACTATTTAGCCCACGGTCAAGCGGGGAATCCTCTCATTGTCTTTATAATGCAAGATGGTACGGTTAGGTATTTCCCATTGGATGATGCGCTCAAAACAACCGATATTTCTACAAAGCAGCTTAATGTCTATGGATTCGTTACTGATGTGATAGATGAGATAGGTGCTTTTGCAAAACGTAAAGATGCTGAAGAAAATGAGGGTGGTTCTGGATATGTAACTTCTGCACTAATATATTCGGACGGAACATATGATACCTATGATTCTCTATTAAATAAACAACGACAAGAATAAGCGCAACAGTTTACATTGGACGATTAGTTTGTCCGTTTATTGATCAGCGGGGCATACGGTTCGAGGATGCCTAATCGTACATTTCCACAATACTAATTGGCGCCACTAAATTATCGCGTACGTTATTTATAGCTCCTAGAATCAGGTGCTCATTCCTGAGCGATTCTTTCATTGACAATATTTCTTCATAAGTAAACCATTTAACATCAAGAATTTCGTCTGGATCGTAATGTATATCGTTATTTAAGAGCTTTGCTGAAAAAATTACCGATACAAAAATATCGTCTTCAAGTTTTCGATTACCAATTTGACAGACTCCAGACAATTCTACATCTAGACCACTCTCTTCTTTTATCTCTCTCTTGGCGGCTTCAAAAATAGTTTCATTAGGATCTAGATGTCCAGCTGGCAAATTCCACTTACCTCGACATTTTTCTTTAGCTTCTTGGACGAGAAGATACCTGTTATCTTTTTCCAATACCCCACCCACTATTACTGCCGGCATTATTTCTCCTTAATTTATCTTTAGCTATATTATACCATGAAACGCCCTACAGCATTGTAGCGAGTCGTTAGGGATTTAACAGCCAAAACAATAGAGGTAGAACCGTATCCATGGCTCGATTTTCTGGAAAAATCGTCAAAAAAATTAGCCCCTGAACTCGCGAAGCTACTTAACAGCGAATTACAGGGGCGAAATGGCGAAAAATCGGGATTCTATAAAATCTGGTGGGGGCGAATTAGGCAGGCATTAACAATCTATAAAGAGGACATTCGTGGTGGGCTAGTTGATATCTGTAAGTTTTAATGTTATAATATAGACACATACTCACTTTAAGGAGGTGATAAATGTGAGTCGTATTTTAAGTATTTCTGGGAACTTTGTACAATTTGGAAGATGGTCAGAACCTGATCCATCCTTTTCTGGGAAAATCGTCGTAAATGAAAAGGATGAATTCTTTGGCTTTTGTGACGAGCTTTACCGTAGCGACATGTCTGACATCAATCGAATTCGATACATTGCTGGGGCTTTTGCGCCAAATGGTCGGAATGGGGCAAGAGGTATTGCATTTTATAAGATGTCAAATGATCCTGAGCAATCTCCGCTCATGTATGTTGTGCCAGACTTGACAAATCCAGAGAGTGGTTCATGGGCTGCACTATCCATCTTCGGATACTTCCAAGAGCAAGGAAAATCAAAGGTTATTGTCACAGAAGAGGTTTATTCAGAGGAAGAGGAGAATCGTATAAAAGCCGAATATTGTGCTCTCGATAAAGGAATAAATGGCAATGACGAGCTCCTTGAACAAATTCACTGTTGCAAAGATATTATCACTCATGCAACATAAAACTCAAAAACCAGGCGTTTTCGTCTGGTTTTTTAATGGTTGGCACTGCATCCTCATTGTTTAGGGTATTAACAGACATTTTGACAGGGGTAAAAACCGCATTTTCGGCGGTTTTTGCTGCAAAAATGCCTAAATATCGCACCCTAAAACATACAAGGTACTTAACAGATATTTATCACTAAAAAATCGGCCAAAATGCCGACTTATATAAAATCTGGTGGAGGCGAATTGGGCAGGTATTAACACTGCATGGAGAAGACATAAGGAATAAACTGGTTATTTATAAACTATAAGTGGAATATGTTAGATGTATCGTATTTAATTTTGTAGGTCCTATTTCAACAAAAATTACTGTATTTTGTCTCTGTTATAATTCTTTCATTGTTGCAGTACGCTTTTCATACAATGTACTTATTATAACCGTCTTCGCAAAGAGAATAGAACGCCTGCCAAGCCTCTTCGGGGGCACTTTGCTCAATTTGGTACCCCTGTTTTGCAAATACATCAATTCGTTGAAAATCTCCAACGATGTCTGAGAATATTTCGTTTTCATCAACGCCTGTAGCCTTCAAATTCTGAATATACTCTTTTAGCGTGCAGTTACTAGGTGCTATTTGAACATTGATATCAGCCCACTGTTTTCTTAACGCCGCGTATATTCGTCGTCCCATATTGGGCTGGTGGACAATCGTTGCAAGATTGACCGTTATTCCTCGATTATACAATAACTCTTTGGAGAAGCGAATATTTTCTCCTGTATTAGTCGATCTATTTTCTATTACAATTTTCTCTAGTGGCACACCATCATCTATAGCGATTTTCGCGAATAAATCCGCTTCCTTTTCGCTCCAACTATCAGCCGTTCCTTTCCCTAATCCACCAGTAAATAGAATCAGTGGTGCATAATTTAGTTTATATAGACTTGCAGCACGGTGAGCAACCATGATATCGTTGCTTCCAAATCCAATAATAATATCCGATTGCACAAGAGAGTCTTCCTTGACGAGAAAATCCCAGAGTATTTGAAGGTTATCAATTGTAGATCGCATATAGATTGACTTCGCTTTCGAAAAAATATTAAATATTAACATCACGTTGGCTTGATCTCTTCCGTTAAGAATGAGAGTGTGCTCTCGCGCCCAACATTCATATTATAGCATATAGACCAAATGGTTTAGGGTATTAACAGACGACTTTATAGGGGTAGAATGGTAATTTTTGCCCCATTTTTCGTGTAAAATCGATGCAAAATATCACCCTAGAACATACAAGGTACTTAACAGAAATTTACTACTAAAAAATCGGCCATTTTGCCGATTTTAATACGTCTTGATGGAACAAAATTAGCCAGGTATTAATAGCCTATAAGGAAGAATTCTGCCGGACGTGGTATAATAATAATATGATTTATCTGAGGAAAGCCAATCTTGAGGACGCCACGAAAGAATACGAACTAGCACAAAAAATTCCAGCTCAAGAAAATGGCTACGAGAATAAGGCTTACGGTGTTTCTTTTGAGGAATTCGTAAATAAAACTATCCCCAGGTGGCTTGACTACGATGAAGGAAAAAACCTAGATGATGGACATGTGCCAGACACCTGTTATTTCTTATGGGTAGACGACACCCCAGTAGGAATATTTAAGCTGCGCCATTATCTAAACGATTGGCTGAGGGACAATGCTGGACATGTTGGCTATGGAGTCGCAGAAGAATATCGTGGCCACGGTTATGCCACGGAGGGTTTGCGTCTCATCATTGAGGAAGCCCGTAAATTGCCTATAGACACCGATGAGCTGTATTTATCAGTATTAAAGAACAACCCCGCATCTCTAAAAGTACAGCAAAAAAATGGCGCTAAAATTGTGCGCGAGGATAATACGCATTATTATACGAGAATTCCATTATAAAACCTGGATTCCAAGGGATTTAACAGACAAAATTATAGAGGCAAATTACGATTCTCGACGTATTTTTGTCGTAAAAATGGCACAAAAATAGCCCTCTATTCTTGCAAGGGATTTAACAGACAATTATAGATTACGGAATAGATAAAAATAATTTCATAAACCGTTTGGTGGATCTTGCTGGGCTCGAACCAGCGACCTTACGAATGTGAATCGTACGCTCTAGCCAGCTGAGCTAAAGATCCGCTTAGCTTAGTATAGCATAGGCAACCTGCTATTTAAATATTTTTTTGTTGAGCTCAAGCGCATCAATCAAATTAAACACCGTCTTGAATTCTTCCGAAAGCCTATTCACTTCCTCATCTTCTTTGATCTCGCCACCCAAACGCTTTGGTGGTTCAAAAGAGTCTGCCCCATTATTAAGGCCGATATGCAACTTATGGTTAACAAACAAGAAAGAAAGTTTGCCTTTATATTTTTCTCCTAAAGCCTGCATTGCCTCAATCATCTTCGGGTCAAGCAAATAAAACATTTCTACACCATCTTGCATGAAAACTTTGAACATCTTATTAAACTCAGTCGATTCAGTCGCAAATTTTTCCATCTTTCTAGGGTAAATAAATTCACGACAGCCTCGACCAACCACGGCTAACTTTGCAGCAAAGTTTCTCGGGAATTCAAATACAAGCCATTGTCCCTTAAAATATGTATCTGTATGGGTATCACCATCCGAATCTGTATATTCGTATTCAACTAGCAAATCTGATTGCATAAAGCCAATGTCTTTGTATCTACCAGACACAAAGTCTTCGGAACGGAATCTGTTTCCTAACCTCACCATACCGGTATTAAACAGCTCCGCAGGAGATATACCACTCGCGTGATCGTACTTATAATTCTCTAGTAGACTCTTAAGTACACGATGAGAAAAGTAAGTCTTATACGCCGTGCGATAAGCCGACCTTTTCTTCGCCATCATTATAAAAACAACGACGAAGAAGACAAAAGCAATGAGGAAAGCCAAAAAAAACAGTACAGCGCTACCACTGAGCCATTTAGAGACCAACCCAACATCTCTAGTAATGCCAAACGCTCTAGACCCTATAGCAATCAAAATAAATAAGAACGGCCCCAAGAACACAATAGCTATGAGGACAAGGAATGCTACAACCCACCTATCGCTCTCGCGTTTCAGCTGATTCAGACTATTTATATCAATCTCATTTGTTTCGCTCATAGTACTATTATACAAAAAATCGCCCCGTCAGGAGCGATTTTTATCAGCGAATTCTAAGTCTATTTAGACTTTTTCTCAGCTTTACGAGCGGCTTCTTTTTCGGCTTTCTTTACTTTGTTGCCAAGAGAAGCACGAAGCTTAGCGGCACGCTCAGCGCGAGCCTTAAAGCGGTCGACACGGCCTTCGGTATCGATAATCTTCTCTTCGCCAGTAAAGAATGGGTGGCTCTTGGAAGAAATCTGAATCTTAACTAGTGGATATTCTTTACCATCAGTCCATTTGATGGTCTCATCGCTTTTAGCTGTCGAACGAGTCAAGAAAGAAAACTTGGCGGCGTCGTCAGAAAAGACTACAAAGCGATAATCTTTAGGTTGTTTTTCTGCATTACTCATAATTGTCGACATTATACCAGAGAAATCAGGAAAAGTAAAGCGTAAAAAAGGGAGCACGTTTGCTCCCTATAATGTAGTTGAACTTTCGGCTTATGTAGCAGCCACTTGGCGATTGTGGCGATCCAGCCTTCTTGCGATCTTAATCAGCTCGTCCAGCTCATAATGTGCTGCATAAAGCGTATCCACAGTCAACTTAGAAGTAGGATCCATCAAGTCATTTTCAATCAGCTGCATCGTCGAGCCCCACAGTTTGTTAAACTTCTCATTGCTGACACCGAAATCTCTAGGAAGGGAATCATAGTAGACCCTAATTTCCGCGATAGCTTCACCTAACAAGGTGACAACAGCAGGAGAAGGCTTCACGTCGCCCTTCTTCAGCATAGCCAGCAACATTCTCCGTTTCAAGTTCCCGTCCTCGGAAATAATAACCGGATCGTCGTCATCGCGGTTCGTTGCAAAAATTTGCTCAACCTTAGTTCTCATAAAGTACTCCCCCAATCTAAAAGTATCTCTCGCGAGACCTGTATATATTGTAACATGACTCTTGCATTCTTTCAAATCTCGTGTTAAAATTGTCCCGTAATAACATTAAAGAATCACTCGGGAGGAGATTTCCTCGTTTTGGTAATCTCCCGAGGAAGAGAAAGGAAATCATATTATGGCAGTTTCTGTCGATATGAAAGCACTGTTTGAAGCAGGCGCACATTTTGGGCACAAGTCCAGCCGTTGGCACCCAAAAATGGCCGGCTACATTCACAGCAAGCGCGATGGCGCACACATTATTAACCTTGACAAGACCGTAGACGGTCTAGAGAAGGCTCTCGCCTTCACCGCCGATACCGTAAAGAATGGCAAAAAAGTTCTTTTCGTCGGTACCAAGAAGCAACTTAAGGCCCCAGTTAAAGCAGCCGCAGAAGCTGTCGAGATGCCTTACGTCACCGTCCGTTGGGTCGGTGGTACGCTCACTAACGTTGAGACCGTCAACAAACAAATCCGCAAGCTCAAAGATCTCGAAAAGAAAATGGCTTCCGGCGAGCTCGAATCTCGCTATTCCAAGCTCGAGGTTCAACGCTTCCAGGAAGAAATCGACATGCTCAATGAGCGCTATGGTGGCATCAAAGAGATGTCCGAACAACCAGCCGCCATCATCGTTACCGACGCCGTTGAGGATAAAAATGCTATCAAGGAAGCAAAAACTCTCCACATCCCAGTCATCGCTTTCTGCGACACCAATGTTGACCCAACTGGCATCAACTACGTCATTCCAATGAACGACGATTCAATCAAAGCTGAAGAGCTCGTTTTGAACTACTTCGTTGAAACTATCAAAGACGTTAAAAAATAATTAGGAGGCAATATGTCAAACATTTCTATCGAAGAAATCAAAAAACTCAAAGAGCTTTCTGGCGTAGGTCTAACCGATGCCAAGAACGCGCTCGTTGAAGCCAACGGCGATTTCGACAAAGCTCTAGAAGCTATGCGCAAAAAAGGCCTTACCAAAGCTGAGAAGCGCGGTGATCGCGAAACTCGCGAAGGTCTTGTCGACGCCTACGTCCATGATGGCCGTATCGCCGCTATCGTAGAGCTCAACTGCGAAACTTCTTTCGTCGCTAAGACTGATGAGTTCAAAGATCTCGCTCATAAATTAGCTATGCAAGTTGCTTCCATGAACCCACTTTATGTCTCTGAAGACGATATCCCGGAAGATGTCAAAGCAGCCAAGATGAAAGAGCTTGAAGAGAATTTTAAAGGCCCAGAAAAAATGAAGGAACAAATCCTTGGTGGCCAAATCAAGAAATCCTTCGCAGACAAAGTCCTCATGAATCAACCATATATTCTTGATGACACCAAGACTGTCGAAGCCTTCATTAAAGAGTCCATCGCTAAAACTGGCGAAAACATCACTGTCCGCCAATTCAAGCGCATCGAGCTCGGCGTAACTGAATAATCAAACAACTACCCCGCTTCTAAAAAGTGGGGTTTTTGTTGCTAAAAATAAATTGACATAGGTATTATATATAGTAAAATCTTCTTAGCCATCCGTTTGTAGCGGATTGGACTTTACTAGAAAAGGAGTGATTAAATTGGGGGAGAATGCTACTGGGGTAAAAAGCTTCAAGATAGATCACAGACGCCTTCGACCAGGACTGTATTCGGACACTAAGGCCTACAGTGGCCGTTGTATCACCACTATAGATATGCGCTTGGTCCAACCTAACAGTGATGACAATCCGCCACTCTCTACAGCAGCAATGCACACTATCGAACATCTCGGCGCCAATTATCTACGTAGTAACAAGGAGTGGGAGAAAGCTATCATCTACTTCGGGCCAATGGGCTGCCGCACCGGCTTTTACGCCGTCCTCGATGGGCCACATCCATCCGTCGAGCAGCGCACACGCCATCTATTCCTAGCTATGGCGAAGCATATCGTCGAGTGGCCAGAAGATAAGCCAATTCCGGGAGCAACGGAAGAAGAATGTGGTAACTATCGTGACCACGACATCCAGGGCGCCAAAGCAGCCATGCAAAAATGGCTAGAGGTCTTCGATATGGAGAAAGAGCCTAACTATTACCCATTCAGTTATCCAGAATAATCCGCCGTTCAAGAATCACCTTTTCTACGGGAGCCGCTAAGGCTCCTTTTTCAATCTCCACCCCAATAGATATTGACTTTTTATACAACTTATGCTATAATTAAAGAGTCTAGTGTATGCTAGGCATCCGCCCTTGCGGCGAGAACATTTATAGGAGGTGTGCTTGGATGAGTACACACGTTTACCAAATCATTGATGGCCCCAACCGGAACGACTTTGTTATGTCTTTCTTGTATGCATGTGACGCAGATATCGGACTGAAAATCGCAAGATATAAATTGCAAAATCAGTCCGAAAAGAAAAAGGACGTTTCCATCCTGCTCCAGAAAATATCTCACGAGAACGGATCCGGGAGCTACATGTTCGAAGGATTCGTTTATCATGGTTTTCCTGGAAACAAGATGTCCGTCCAAGTCAAAGGTCATTACGATGCACAGAAACGCACAGGCCACGTCACAACAGTAGACTGCGTAGGCATCCCCTTCTAAGACACCCCTTATCCGCCCCGGAACAACACCGGGGCATTTTTTATATCTCAGCACTAAGCTCAACTTCTCTCCCGACCTCTAGTGCACATTCACTGTATAAACCATTTATGTTATTATAAGTCCATCTAGTCTATCTAGATACTCTGCCTTCTGGCAAGATCTTTAAAGGAGGTGCCTATATGAGCACATCATCCGGTCCAAAACGAGTTGAAATTATTTCTGGACCCAACCGGTTTCAATTAACAGATGCTTTCCTTTATACGCGTGACGAAGCCGTCGAATATGAATGCAAGTTTGAACTCCGCGATAAACCCGACGAGACATCATATGCAGTTGACCTCAAGCCCGATAGTATCAAATACGCAGATATTAGATCATGCGACAACTTCGAAGTATCTGGACTCATTTATTACAGTCCTATGCGTGGCGGCAACCCGTCGCTCGCATCAGGAAATTACGACGCAAAGACCGGCACAGGGTTTCTCGACATAACAAGACTCATATGACCTAACCACCTCTTTTTCGCCCCTTTAATCGGGGCATTTTTTTATCTTTATACTTGATAAAATATAATATTTATGGTATAATATAAAAATCTAGCGTCCGCTAGATAATCTGCCTTTCGGCAAGATCTTTAAAGGAGGCGCTTATTTTGGCACAGCAGAGAGAAGTCGAATACACGATCGTCAAAGGACCATACCGGCAAATATTCTTGGAAGCATTCGCCGATGCCTATCCCTACTACGACGGAATGAAAAAATGTCAATTCGAACTCCAGGACGAAAACCACGTCCCGTCTACCGCCTATGTAAGGCTCAGGAACATCCAGCATTCCGATGAAAGCTCCAACCGATTTGACTTTTCAGGAATACTCAGCAAAACCGTCTTCGACGGCGATACGCCCGTCCTTAATGACAGTAAGCTCTGTAGCGGGCATTACGACACCTGCAGACAAGAGGGCTGGGTTAAAATCATAACCTAACTAAATAAACGCGCATTTCTTTCGGGAGCCACCATGGCTCCCTTTTTCATTTCCACCTTGAAAAAACGTATAAGATGTGATAAAATACGCGGGATATTATTAACAATAAGGAAACAAATGAGTCGTATCGGAAAACAACCTATCCAAATTCCGGCAGGAGTGACAATTACGGTCGGCGACAAAGAGATTACTGTCGCTGGACCTAAGGGTTCGCTCAATGTTCCGGTTCAACAAAATACGAAAACTGCTGTTGAAGGTGACAAAATCGTTGTGACCCGCAAAGATGACGAGCCAGAATCTCGTGCATGGCATGGTTTGCAACGCGCCCTTCTCAACAACGCAGTCATCGGCGTCACTCAAGGCTTCAAGAAAGAACTTGAAGTTAACGGCGTCGGCTTCCGCCTACAAGGTGGCGGCAAACAAATCGAGATGGCCTTAGGCTTTTCTCACCCAGTTAAATATACTGCCCCAGAGGGTGTCGAACTCAAAGTCGACAAGATGAATATCATCGTCACTGGCATCGACAAACAAAAAGTCGGTCAATGTGCCGCTGAAATTCGCGCCCTCAAGAAACCTGAACCATACAAGGGTAAGGGCATTAAATATGTGGACGAAGTAATTCTCCGCAAGGCCGGAAAGGCAGGAAAGAAATAATATGAAAGCTATTTTCCGCGCTAACCGCACTCGCGCTAAGATTCACGGTACTAAAGAGCGCCCGCGTCTAAGCGTTAATATTAGTAATCAACACATCACCGCTCAGCTCATTGACGACGATAAAAGTGCTACGCTCGTCTACGCTACTACCGTAGGTAGCAAGCTTAAAGGCACCAAAACTGAACTCTGCGCCAAAGTTGGCGAAGAGCTCGGTAAGAAAGCCAGCAAAGCTGGTATCAAGAAAGCCGTCTTTGATCGCGGTTCTAAACTTTACGCTGGCCGCATGTCTGCACTTGCTGACGCTGCTAGAAAAGAAGGATTGGAGTTTTAACTATGCCCGAACCTAAAGATACCAACGCAAAGGTCATCAACCAGTCCGGCACGCTCAAAATGAGCGACAAAATGGCTGCTACTCGTCAAATTCGTGACATCTCCGGCCGCCGCATGAATCGCAACAACCGTCGCGATCGTGTCCGCGCAAATGATGCCCCAAAAGAATTCGATGAGACTACTATTCACATTTACCGCGTCTCCCGCACCGTTGCAGGTGGTCGCCGTATGCGTTTCAAAGCTCTCGTAGCTGTTGGAAATCACAAGAATAAAATCGGTGTTGCTGTCGCCAAAGGTAACGATGTTACTTCTGCTGTTCAAAAAGCAACTACCAAAGCTAAGAAAAATATGGTCACCTTCCACATGGATGGCGAGACTCTCTGCCACGAAGTCGAAGTCAAGATCACTGGTGCTAATGTCCTTATGAAGCCAGCTGCTCCTGGTACTGGTATTATCGCTGGTGGCGTCGTTCGTTCAATCATCGGTCTTACTGGTGTTAAGAACCTTATTTCTAAGAGCCTCGGCTCCACTAATAAGGTCAACATCGCCTACGCCGTACTTGAAGGTCTCCGCCAACAAACTCCACGCAAAGAGTGGACCACTACTGCCCTTAAAGGTTCTGAACCAAAGGTAGAAAAAGACGCTCCAAAAGCAGAAAAGAAAGCTGAAACCAAAGCTGCTCCAAAAGCAGAAAAAGCCGTAGAAAAGAAGGTCGCAGCCAAGCCAGCCGCTAAAGCCGCGAAGGCTCCAGCCAAGAAAGCTACTGCTACCAAAAAAGCTGCTCCTAAAAAACCTGCCGCTAAGAAAGCCGCAGCCAAGAAGGAGAAATAATTATGAAGTATAACGAATTAGTCGTCAACAAAAACACTCGCCCATCCCGCAAGGGTCGCGGTATTTCTGCTGGCCAAGGCAAGACTGCTGGTCGTGGTACCAAAGGTCAAAAAGCCCGCACCGGCCACCGCAAAATGCCAGCTGGATTCATGGGCGGCCAACGCGCTATCATGCAAGCTATCCCGAAGCTCAAAGGCTTCAAAACTCTTCATGATAAAGCCGAAATCGTCTATACCGACACTCTCAACGAGCTAAAAGGCAACATCGATAACTTTGTTCTCGCCGAGAAAAACTTTATCTCTAGCCCATATGTTAAAGTAAAGATTCTTTCCCGCGGTGAGCTTAAGAGCAAAATCGACATTGAAACTCAATTTGCTTCTAAGACCGCTATCGAGGCCATCAAGAAAGCCGGCGGATCCTTTAAAAAAGCCGCTGTTCCGATGAGAGCAAAAAAAGTTGAAGACAAATAGTATATATAATATATATGCATAAAATAACCCCACTTAGGGGTTATTTTTTTGGGAAATATATGCTATATTAGATAGAGTAAATTCTAGTTGAGGTTCATGATGCATTTCAAAACTATTTTCAAATCCCTAAAGAACAAGGATATGCTGAAGAAATTCCTAATCATCATCGGTATTTTATTTGCATATCGTTTCCTAGCACACATCCCCTTGCCTCTAGGTGAAGTCACCACTTTCCGCGACGCCGTGCATAACCTCATCAATTCCTCCAACTTCGGCTCTTTCATCAATATGATCTCCGGCGGTGGCCTTACTAACTTCTCTATTATCTTGGTAGGCATCTCACCATACATTACGGCCAGCATCGTCATGCAGCTTCTATCCAAGGCTATCCCATCTCTAGAAGAGATGTCAGAAGATGGCGAAGTTGGACGCAAGAAGATCAACCAATGGACTCGCGTCCTAGCTGTCCCGCTGGCTGTTGTCCAGTCGATTGCCTATATCTATATCCTCAATCAAAACGTCTTAGCATCTGCAACCGCTATCACCCCAGATCTCACTCTATTACAATGGGCCATCGCTATTATCGCCATGGTCGCCGGCTCTATTATCCTTATGTGGCTCGGCGAGCTCATGACCGAACAGGGAATCGGCAACGGTATGTCCACATTGATTCTTGCCTCTATCGTTTCATCTCTACCACAGACCCTCGCAGCTCTATGGTCTAGCCTCACGGATACCTCCGCCGGTACTCTTAGCCTCTTTGGTTGGCTCAACCTCCCAGTCAACCCAGCTACATTCTGGATTACACTAGGCTTCATCATTGCGATCGTCGTAGTAATCTACTTCCTCACCAAGCTCAACGAGGCTCAACGCATCCTGACCATCAACTACGCTAAGCGTGTACATGGGAACTCTGCCTATGGCGATATTCGTTCAATTCTACCGCTGAAACTCATCTCTGCGGGCGTTATTCCAGTTATTTTCGCAACCGCATTCCTCTCCTTGCCAGCTCTTATCGGCCAAGTCATCATATCCAAGAACGCTGATTCTGCCCTCGGCCAACAGCTCGTCGCCATTTTCTCTGCTCCAAACGCTAGTAACTTTTCCGATCTATATCCACTAGGCATCACCTGGAAATGGTTCATCTACCCAGCCGTTCTCTTCCTCCTCATCGTCATGTTTACCTACTTCTATTCTAGTGTGAACTTCAACACCAAAGAAATTGCAGACAATCTACAAAAACAAGGCGGCTTTATCGAAGGAGTACGACCTGGCCTTCAAACCGCTGACCACCTAGGCAAGATCGTCAAACGTCTCAACTTGTTCGGATCACTTTCCCTCGGTTTTGTAGCTATGCTACCGTTTATCACCGATTATATATTCATTGTCGTTCAGGGTTCCCCAGCAGGCCTCTCTTTGTCTGGCACTGGACTCCTACTTATCGTTACAATCTCGCTCGAAAATCTCCGCGCACTTGACTCCCGCGCCCTCATGGTTACATACGACGATTACGGCAAAGAAACTAAGACTAAGAAACAAAAACGTTTCAAGAAACGTAAAACAGCTGAATTAGAAGCAGAATAATCTTGAAAGGGTGGTATGAAAAAGGAAGAAAAAACTAAGAACAGCGACACAAGAGCTCAACGTCTAGCAAAAAATATTCGATTAGGCAAAGAGCGCTCCGAAACTAACGAACTAGGAATTGATCATACAAAAAACATCATCAGTAAAGTCATATTTGGAATCATCGTTGCGCTAATAGCCTTCTTCTTTGTCAAAACCGCCGTCTGGGAATATTACTATTATCAAGAAAAAGAAGGTAGTAGTCGTGCACCGGTCGAAAGTGTAGATCCAGATGCGGTAACCGAATCTATTGAGGTAGACGAAACCGAAGTAACCGAAGAACAACGTGCCGCCCATACGGTTGCTCCGGACGAACCACGCTATCTCACCATCGAAAAACTTGGCATCTATAACGCCCGTATCATTTCCGTAGGTCTAACTACGGATGGCGCACTTGATACCCCGTATAACATATTCGACGCTGGTTGGTATAGTCGTTCTAGCAAGCCGGGAAGCGGTGGCGTACTCGTGATGGACGGACACAATGGCGGCCCAGGTGTCGACGGTATATTTAAAAAACTAAATCAACTTTACAGCGATGATCTCATTATTATCGAACGTGGAGATGGCGCCAAATTTACCTATAAAGTCATTGAAAACAAAGAGATACCATTAGCGGATGCGAATCAATATATGTCTGTCGCATTTTCCTCCCCGCTACCGGGCACCGAATCGTTAACTATCATTTCGTGTATTGGAGGATGGAATTACAACAAACAAACATACGACCATCGTCAATTTACCCGCGCCATTTTAGTCGAATAAAAAACTAGCCAAAAAAATAAAAATACTCTTTACAAAACCTGAAAAATTTGCTAGAATATTCTGGTAATTTATGGCTAGTCAAAAGGAAGTGATTAAACTCACAGGCAAAGTCGTTGAGGCGTTGCCTAATGCTCAATTTCGGGTAGAACTTGAGAATGGCCATATTATCATTGCGCACATGAGCGGAAAAATGCGCAAAAACTTTATCCGTCTTGTGCCTGGTGATACGGTCGATGTTGAGTTAACCCCTTACGATCTTACAAAGGGCAGAATCAGCTTCCGCCGGTAACTCGCACTTACACGGGGCGAGAATTACATATATCAACCTTAAACAAGGAATTTTTTACACTATGAAAGTACGCGCCAGTGTTAAAAAAATCTCCCCAGATGACATTATCGTCCGCCGCAAAGGTGTACTACGTGTTATCAATAAGAAAAAACCTAAGAATAAACAAAGGCAGGGTTAAGCATGGCACGAATTGCTAGCGTTGTCATCCCTTCCGAGAAGCAAGTCGAAACCGCTCTGACTTACATCTACGGTATCGGGCCGACGACAAGTAAAGCCATCCTTGCGGAGGCAAAGATTGAGCCTACCACTCGGGTGAAAGATCTCACCGAGGCTGAAGAACAAAAACTCAACGATATTATTTCTTCGAAATATTCCGTTGAAGGTGATTTGAAACGCCTCGTGACCAATAATATCAAACGTCTTAAAGACATTAATTCCTACAAAGGTTTGCGCCACAAAGCCGGTCTTCCGGTAAATGGCCAGCGTACCCGTACGAATGCGCGTACTCGCAAGGGTAAAGCTATCGCTGTTGGCGGCACTCAACCTAAGGCAGCAAGTAAAACATAAGGAGCGAACATGTCTGAAGAAGTTAATAATCCAATCGAAGCTCCTGTGGCAGAAGCTAAAGCCACTAAGAAGGCTAAAAAGGGTAAAAGAATTGTCCAAACTGGCCAAGTCCACATCCAAGCAACCTTCAACAACACTATTATCAGCATAAGTGATAGCAAAGGCGAAGTCCTTGCAAATTCCAGCGCCGGCGCCAACGGTTTCCGTGGTTCCAAGAAAGGCACTGCCTACGCAGCTCAAATTGCAGCTGAGAAGGCACTCGAAATTGCAAAGAAAGACCACGGTCTATCTTCCGTTGACGTTTTCGTCAAAGGTATCGGTCTCGGTCGCGATAGCGCCATCCGCGCCGTCAGCACTGTCGGTATCAAGATCAACAGCATCACTGATATAACCCCAATCGCTCACGGTGGTGTGCGACCTAAGGGAGAAAGGAAACCGTAATGGCTCGCGATAATTCTCCAATTGTCAAACAAAGCCGCCGCGAAAGTTACGCACTTGCGCCAAAGTCTGCCAAGATTATGGCCAAGAAAAGCGGGATCCCAGGTGAGCACTCTGGTCAACGTTCTCGTTCCCAAAGCCTCTATCTAGTTCAGCTTCGCGAAAAGCAAAAAGTCCGCCGTATGTATGGACTTCTCGAAAAGCAATTTGCTAAGCTCATGAAAGAAGCGACTCGCGCTGAAGGCCTCACTGGCGAAAATCTTCTCCAGTTCCTCGAGCGCCGCGCCGACAACGTCGTCTATCGTGCAGGCTTCGCGACTACACGCCGCCAAGCTCGCCAATTAGTTTCTCACGGCCACTTCCTTCTAAACGGCAAGCGCATCAATATCCCATCAATTCGTTTGAATCCTGGTGATGTGCTTGAAGTCCGTCCAAAATCTCAAAAGTCAGATTTCTTCAAATCTGTTGAGGGTATGGTCCAACCACTTTCCTGGATGAAAGCTGATACCAAAAAACTTAAAATCGAAGTTACTGGTTTGCCAAAGCGCGAAGAAGCTGAGGTGGGCATTAACGAACAATTAATCGTCGAGTTCTACTCACGCTAAGGATAAGGAGAGAAAACCTATGACAACAAAAGCTATCAACGATGCAATGCTTGCAGAAGTTAAAGAACTTGGCGAGAACAGCGCTGAATTCGTAATCCGCCCTCTATACTACGGTTACGGAAACACTCTTGGCAACTCTCTCCGCCGTGTTCTTCTCTCCAGCATCAAAGGCGCCGCCATCACTTCCTTCTCTATTGAAGGAACCACTCATGAATTCACTGCTATTCCAGGTATTCGTGAAGATGTCGTCGACATCATGCTAAACCTCAAGACTATTCGTCTTAAATCCCATAGTGACACACCAGTTGAAGCAACCCTCGTAATCAAGGGTAGCGATCAACATGAAAAAGATGGTGATAAGCGCGTTACCGCTTCCGATATCAAGCTTCCAGCTGACGTCGAACTCGGCAACCCAAATCAAGTCATCTGCCATATCGATGATCCAAATTACACTCTCAAAATGAATTTCGTCATCGAAACCGGCCGCGGTTACCTCACTATTGATGAATCTAGCAAAGATCGCATCCACAGCGATATGATCGCTCTCGATGCCGTCTTTACGCCAGTTCTTCGCGTTCGCTACAAAGTTGAGAACACACGCGTTGGACGTGATACCAACTTGCAACAGCTCACTCTTACCATTGACACCGATGGAACAATCACTCCAAAGGATGCCTTCGAAGAAGCTGCTGCAATCCTTGTCAACCAATACCAAGCTCTTGCAGGCTCGACCAAAGTCGAAAATGCACCAGTGCCTGGTTGCGACACTGAAGAAGACAACATTGGCCTTCTCCTCCCAATCGAAGAGCTCGGCCTTTCCGCTCGTACTGCTAACGCCCTTACCAACAACGGGATCAAGAACTTGAGCCAGCTTATCGGTCTCACCGATGCACAACTCAAAGATCTCAAAGGTTTCGGCACTAAGGCACTCGAGGAAGTTCAAGAAAAAATAACGGAGTTCAGAAAATAATGCACCGCCACGGATATAAAGGCCGCAAATTCGGCCGCAAGACCGATCAGGCCACAGCACTAGTTCGTGGGCTCATGTGCTCCCTGATCAAATACCAATCTATCACCACTACCCTTGCTCGTGCCAAAGAAATCCGTCGCGATACCGAGAAGCTCATCACTATCGCTAAGAAAAATGACCTCGCTTCTCGTCGCCTCGTGATTGCTCGACTTGATGATATGGAGACTGCCGACCTTCTCGTTGACGTAATTACTCCACAAATCAAGCGCAACTCTGGCTACCTCAAGATTGAGCGCGCTGGCTACCGTAAAGGTGACCACGCTGAGATGGGTACGATTTCCTTTGTCGATGATATCGATCTAAACACCGAAAAGACCGACAAAAAGAAAGGGGATAAATAATTATGAAAACCTATTCTCAGAAGTCTTCCGAGATTTCCCGCGAGTGGTGGCTCGTTGATGCCTCCACTATGCCACTTGGCAAGCTCGCAGTTGTAATTGCCGACAAATTAATGGGGAAAAGCAAAGTCACTTTTACTCCACACATCGACAACGGTGATTACGTCGTCGTAATTAACGCCAAAGACCTCAAAGTTACTGGTGCTAAAGCTACCGACAAGAAATATTATCGCCACTCTGGCTTCCCAGGTGGTCTTACCGAGCTCAGCCTACAAGAAGTCATCGAAAAAGACCCAAGCCTAGCTATTCGCGAAGCTGTCAAGGGAATGCTCCCGAAGAACAAATTAGCAGCTGATCGCCTCGCTCGTCTACGCATCTTTGCCGGTACAGAGCACGCCCATACAGCTCAAAATCCAAAGGAGATTAAATAATGGCTGACAAGAAATATATTTACGGCCTAGGCCGTCGCAAAGCCGCTACTGCCCGCGCTCGCCTTTACAAAGGCAAGGGCGAAATAACCATCAACGGCAAACCAGCTCTAGATTACTTCTCTGGTAATAAGAGCATGCTCGCCGAGATTACTGATCCACTTGCTCTCGCTCAGAAACAAAAGGATTACGACATCTCCGTACGCGTTACGGGTGGTGGTCTAGCTGGCCAAGTTGACGCTATTAAATTAGCTATTTCTAAAGCTCTTCAGACCGAAGCTCCAGATCTTCGTCCGGTTCTCAAGAAAGCAGGATTCGTCAAACGCGATCCGCGCGAGAAGGAAAGGAAGAAATACGGCCTTCGCTCTGCACGCAAGAAAGAACAGTTCAGCAAGCGTTAAACGCCTAAGAATGGAGAAATGGCCCCCTTACAGGGGTCATTTTTTTAGTCCCAAAAAGCGAAAATAGCATAAATATATTGACATTTATAGCAAAAAATAGTATAATTAAAGAGTAAACTTTTTACAAACGGAGGCAAAAATGCCTCATTTTTTATTAAGAAAACCAAAGACATTCTCTATTAATTTCAGCGAAATCGAAGATGATACCTCTTCTGAGACTCCTTTTTGGGAGATTCAACGCAACGAAGCACTAGATATTATCACCAGATTTTATACCTCTTGGCAAGCACTTTGGGAAGCGACTCGCCGTTCTTTTGGCGATCTCGGATTGTCCGAAGAAGGACATCGCCGTTTAATCTACTACGAAAATGAGCAAAAAAAGACCGTCATAAATCTCCTCGCCGAAATGCTTGTTGCATGGGAGAAAGATGATCAAATTGACTTTTCAGCCTCCGTACTTTGTCTGGCGAAAGAATTACGCCCTAGTCTAACCCATTTTGAGACTACCGAATCAGAGTCCTTTATACTCACACCAAATCAGTTAGAACGCCTCAAGGTATACACCAATAACGAAGCTAGGTCGCTAAAAACCACAATTGAAGATCTGCAACGCCTCTCTTGGCATAAGTTCGAGTTCGGAGATAAAGTTCTCACCGTGCCAGTCGCAGAATCGCTTATCAAAGAGAAACTAAGTATTTCTAGCTTTGATTTTATGGACTTTGCTTGTGAACCCGAATTTAATGCTCACGGATTCTACCCGGCGCTTCTCCAAGAGTCCACCGAATTTGGTTTCTAAAAGCTACATATTATAACATATTTCTTATATTTGTGCTATAATTATAGTATCCACCAGGAGCACATTACTATGATTATTCTGAAAGGATGATTTTTTATGGATGCAAAAAACACCCCGCTGGAAAAAGCCTACAGACTCGATACCATATCCTTTGAGCCCAACGAAAACGTAAAACGCGTTTCGGAAATCCTTAGAGACGCAAAAGGTCAATGCTTTGGCCCACTCGGCGGCGGGATGACCGGTTCCACTTCAGGCGTCGAAAAAGGATCAGGCGACGTATTGCTTTTTATCCCACTAAGTGACATGCGCCAGCATAAAGAAGAAAAGGTAGCGAAGTTCTACGCCACCTTCAAACAACTACTAGAGCAAGCCGGATTTACGGTCACCGAAGAAATGAATCTGGACAATGATCGGTTCCTTCATGTCGGATTCTCGTCACATTACTTCAGAATTGAAGTAGCAAAGGCTTAAAAATGCATAGACTTTACCGAGGAGGACAAACAAATGAGTAAATGCGATCCCAAGAAAGACAACCAGAACAACGACAACAGCGGCAGCGAAAAAGAAGAAGACAACAAGCTCCAGTACCATCCCGGCGCCAACCCAGAAAACCAGTCAGAAATGATCATGATGATGGGAGACTAAACAATCAATAACAACAAAGCGCCTCGCAAGGCGCTTTTTTCATGAACTAGTGATCTATAAATTCTTTGAATTGCTCTTTCGATAGGTTGTCGGACACGATTCTCCAAGAAGAAACCACGTTAAATCCGTCGCGAATCAAATAGGCAAGCACTTTGTCAAAGACTACCGGCTCTTTTATGTCGGTTTCAGTAACAAATTTATCATTTGTGTAGCACGGAACACCAAGACTAGGAGCACCCGAAAGACGAGGTTTTCTAAGCCTCGCAAGTGAGGCATTAGGCAGTTTAGCATCAAGCCAACGACATTCGGTTACATATACTTCTGTGCCAATCGGGATCACGTTCGAACCGACAGGGCCAAAGACCACAATCGGAGTCTTATCAGTAATTAGTTCAGCGAAGTTCTTTTTGGCATCCGCTACATTATCCGGGTCAACTCTAAGAACTCTATGTCTTTTGCCGAATCTTTTTTGCGCCATTTCATAGCCTTTTCGGCTAGCGCCAATTATTACAATGCTCTTCCGCTTGGCGCAACCTGTCTTATCACCAAACCTTTTTCGATTAAACTCAGTTTGAACTTTATAAAAGCCCTCAGGTGTAGCGGTAATTTCTTCCACCTTTCGCAGGAAAATATCATATTCTGGCGTGCGAAAATACATCTTCTTGTCTGCATAGGCCCCAGGAATATACTTCCCACGGAGAATTAGACGGATTACTTCGATCGCTTCTCTCTCGGACAGATCCGGATTAAGCGCGCGATTATAGTCATACGCACGAGCAAGAATCTCGTTTACGTCGCAAGAACGATCAGCTGATGAGACAATTCTGCCATAAAGGCTACGCGGGTCGCTCTTCAAGCTTGCACGATGATCTTCGACCGCTTCCGCCATAATCTCGATCTCCTCGTCGTTGAAGAACGTCCTCAGGATCTTGTCTGCACGCAGCATCTTTCCAGATTCAATATGGTGGGTTTTATTGTCTATGAGCCGACCTAGATCATGATACGCCGCAATCACATAAACCATGTCAATGTTAATATCTTCCAAGTCCTGCGCAATCTTAAGACTACGTTCGATCACGTCAGTAATATGCGAATCAGTATGGCCTTTAAGCTGGCGATATTTGGGAAGAATCTCGTTCCCAATATAACGGCAAACCTCCGGATTAATTTCTCTCTTCATAGACCTATGATATCACATTTACTTTAGTAATATACTAGAATATTGCCCAAAAATAATAGCTACAAATCCTTAACCATGATAAAATAAACGAAACAATCTAACGCAAAGGAACACCAATGAAAATTAAACAAGATCGAACCTATCTCTTCGTTGCGACCTTAATCGTCGCCATAATCCACCTTGCCTACATCATTTATAGCATTATTGCTAAGACTCTCGATCCCGTCTATCTCATTTCCTTCCTATCTATAATCCTACTCATGGTCGGCCAACTAGAATTTAAGACCAAAAAGAAATAAGAGCCTACATGAAAAACGAAACTTCCGTAGACGCTTTAAACAAACTAAAACTAGAGGCCAAAGATAATCAGAAGAATGGTTTACCATACATCCTAGCTTCTATTGTTATTTGGGCGTTAATCATAGCCATGCAGCTATTAAACCTTGACGCGCGAACGACCAATCTCTACACTTTCGCGTCCTGTTGTCTCTTGACGCCTCTTGCAATTCTATTTGCTAAATTAGTCAAAGCCGATATTTTCAAGAAGACAAAAAACCCAATCAATAAATTAGCGCTTCTTTGCACGCTCAACCAATTTCTTTATATATTGATTGTAATGTGGGCCTTTGACCGGAGCCCAGATTCTATGCTAATGATTTATGCCATGGTATTTGGGGCCCATCTATTACCATTCAGCTGGATATATAACAGCAAAGCCTACCTCGTCATGTCTATCGTAGAAACTCTCGGAGCACTAATTATTGGCATCTATCTCGGTAACGTGGCCATTGCCGCCTTCATCGTTGTCGCAGAGATTATCCTAAGTACTCTTCTCTTTAAAGACTGTAAAAAGCTCGCCTGACCTTTTGACATTACCATTAGAAAAAGTATAATAAAGATACCTTAGCAATAAGAGTACTTTATGACGGGAGAAGGAGGGGAAAGCATGACTATCGCAGAAAGAAATGCCGAAAGATACCCCGAATTAGCCAACTCAAGTAAAAGCACTATTCTAATCGAGGCCTGGGCTAAAGACGTTACTATCGCGGCCCACTGTACCGACTACGTAGACTATCCACACGCCCACCAGCATACTACTTGGGACGTAAGTGACGAAACCGGCGCATTAATACCAAGCGAGACATCCTACACCCCACTATTAGAAAAAAGAAACTAAACTTTATCCCGAAAAACGCCCTCACGGGCGCTTTTTACTTAACGTGTCATTATTATACACTTTTCTGGTGGGCGAAGAGGGAATCGAACCCTCACTCCATTGCTGGAACTAGATTTTGAGTCTGGCGCGTCTACCAATTCCGCCATTCGCCCAATACGGACATTATATCATAAATAGCTTAATTATTCATCTCCAAACAGCCACTTGCGGATTCTGTCAAACAGCGTATCTTCGTTCTGTGGCAATTCAACATCCTCTTCAGTCTCTTCAACTTCTTCTTGCACGGCAGCATCTTCCGTAGATGGGCTAATCTGTTCTGCAGAAATGAGCAAGCGCTTTTGGCTTGTCCCGAGCGGCCAGCAAGTTACGAGCGTCATCATAGGCTTATCAGTATCAATCACCAACTTACCTACCTCGGTTGGCCAAATTATTTCGCTTCCCACCATCTTGTAGGTATAACGAATAGAATCATAGTGCACATACATAATGTCGCCAACCTCTAACCGCTCCAAACCAGAGAAGATAAACTTGTATTGGTTGCTAGAATAAATATCACCCGCGGAGTGTCCCATTACCACAAAGTTCCCAACTTCACCAGGATAGGCACTAGCACCGTTCACACGATAGTGCACTACGCCTCGATTCATGGCATCCATGACGCCATCTAGACCCACACCAAAATTTAATGGCACATCCACATTTAATTTCGGAATAATTAACTTATTTTCGGGCGATACCTTCGTCAAAGTGACTGTCGGATCAACTGCCGAAATCTCCTCCGCTGGCGAATCGCCCGGGCTTACGTACGCTGCAATCGGGGCGAAAATCAAACGGTTATACTGTAAGAATAAAATCGTCAGCGTTACTGCAATGCCAGCAAAAATTGGCGTTAGCTTCCTACGTCTAGAAGTCTTCTTGGCTTTTTCCATAGCCCGTTCCTGAATCTTCGCCTTGAAGTCACTCTCCCGTTCCTGTTGCTCGGAATTAGCGCTCATACTACTAGCTATCTCTGCTGCCGTCTTGCCGCTGTAAGTCTCAGCGACATCACGCTTTACGGCATCTTCGCGAATCTGCTTTACTTGTTGCTTGGCCACATATTCCTTAGCCGCATTCATGTAATATTCGCTATAGTATTTCTGATAATAATCTTGCCAAGCAGTGTGGTATTTCTTCCATTCTTCGTTCGAAACAGTCTTCAATACTGGCGTAGCAGAAGTGCCTAAAACATTACTAGGAGAAGATTGTCGCTGCGTAGGAACAAACGTGGACTTAGGCTGCGAGAAGGTATTGGAATAAATCGCCTTATCTTGTCTCTTAATAAAATCGGTAGCTTTGTCCACTTCTTTCTGCTCATAAGCCATCAAAACCTTACGTCTCGCTATCTCTGCGGCCGCCATTCGCTGCTTATCATCAGAAGAAAGCCCACCGGTTTTTGAATCCATATATAGAATTATAACACAGAATCATATATAATAATATCATTAAGAAGGAGTTTATATGTTCGACACTGACCAGTATCAAAAAGAAATGGATGCCGCATTTGCCAAGTTTAGCGATGATCTCAAAAAGGTCCGCACCGGCCGCGCTCACCCAGACATGCTTGCTGGCGTCAAATGCGAAGCCTACGGTCAATGGATGCCACTAAACCAAGTTGCAAATGTCACCGTTTCTGGCGGCACTATGCTCCTCGTTACGCCTTATGATCCATCTACTATCCCAGCAATTTCGAACGCCATTCGCTCTGATTCATCCCTCGGACTTAATCCAGCCGATGATGGCCGCGTTATCCGTGTCCCCATTCCACCACTCACTGAGGAACGCCGCAAAGAGATCGTTAAGACTGCTTCCAAGTCTGTCGAAGACGCAAAAGTCAAAGTCCGCAACGTTCGTGAAGACGCCCGTAAAGATCTAAAAGCTGCCGAACTTCCAGAAGACGCCAAGAAGCGCGCCGAAAAAGCTATCGACGATCTCACTAAATCATTCAACGACAAGATCGACGCCGCCTTCAAAGTCAAAGAATCAGAAATAATGCAAATCTAGCGTAATTAGTCCGCTTGTGCTAAAATAATCAGCATGGAAGTTGCGTTAGGTATTATTCTAGGATTCGCAGTCCTAACTTTCCTTATATCCGCGCACGAGTTCGGTCATTTCTTGATGGCACGCCGTTCTGGCGTCCGAGTCAAAGAGTTCGGTATTGGCTTTCCACCACGAGCCGCTGCTTGGGTTCGCAGTAAACCCGAGCACGGCAAGAAAAAGGGCAAATGGCACAAAATCTCCAGAAAAGATTGGAAGAAAGAACAAAGTTCACTCGTATTTTCTCTCAACTATCTCCCGATTGGTGGCTTCTGCGCCATGGATGGGGAGTCAGACGACGAAACTCGCCCCGGCACCTTCGGCTCCGTAAATTTCTGGAAAAAGACCAAGATTCTCTTCGGCGGCGTTATGATGAACTGGCTGGTAGCCTTCTTCATACTCACCATCCTTTGTTGGGTTGGCTTGCCAGAAATTCTCGACAATCAATTCTCCATTAAATCCGACGAAAGTATCTCAACCGACTCTCACGTTACGGTTGGGACCGTCAAAGAAAACTCTCCCGCCGAGAAAGCCGGCTTCCTCGCCGCCGATCAACTTATTAGCGCCGAAGCACACAAATACACCGCAGAACAATGTGCGGCCATGGGTATAACAGCCGATGGACATAATCCATGCGACGACATTGATACCATCATCATCAACAGTCCATCCGATGTAACTGATTTTAACGAAGCACACGCTGGAAACATTGTCACGTATACTGTTGAGCGACGATATCTTCAGGAGTGTGCTATGGATTGTACTTCACGCTTTTCAGATGACCTAGACAAACTAGATGATTGCATCAATGAGTGCCAACCCTACGCCGAAGATGACCCAACGCACATATTTACACTTACAGCCACCTTAAACGAAACTGGCTCAGAATATCTCCTTGGCGTAACTATGTCCAGACCAACCATCATTCGACAATATACTTGGTCTGCGCCTGTGGTCGCTGCTGGGCTCACCGCCCAAACCACTTTAGAAACTTTCAAAGGCCTCGGTAAGCTAGTTGTAGACTTAGTCACGGGTGCCGCCCGCCAAGTCTCAAGCGATGAATCCGTCCGACAAGAAGGAAAAGAGCAACTCGAAGACGCATCGAACAGTGTATCGGGCATTGTCGGCATCGTCGGCAATTACTTCCCAAATTTACTTTCCGCCGGCCTTACTTATATCCTCTTGTTCACCGCCGTCATCTCTATATCTTTAGCCTGTATGAATGTTCTCCCAATCCCTGCCCTAGATGGCGGACGATGGTTCATGATATTCATAGCGCGCCTTCGTCACAAGAAACTCTCCAAAGAACGTGAACAAGCCATCATCTCAAAAGCAGTTGTCTTCTTGCTCATTCTCATGGCGATAATAACCGTTCTCGATATAATTAAACTATTTTAGAATATGGAAAAACAAGATAACAATAAGAAAACCAAGGAACAACCAACAGCCCACGCAAAGCGTCCTGTTAAAGAACGGGCTGAAACTGTAAAAAAAGTTGAACAAAAGCCTACTTTCTGGAAATGTTTTTCCATCGTCGCAGGACTTCTGGTCTGGGTCGCCGCCGTTATGATTGCGGTTCAATACGCAATTATTTTTGGCTTATATTATCTTATTGGTCGCGAACAGCTTACAACGCCGATGTGGACTACTGTCGCTAATGCGCTCATCTATTCAATAGCAACTTTTCTCATCATCTGGGTCCCAGTCAAATTTCTTAAAAAACCACACCCAGACCGTACCGAGCTCGGCCTTAAAGATCTTCCAACATGGGCAGATATCGGCCTTGCCCCAGCCGGACTTATTGTCTATCTCGTACTAGCCGTCATTCTCATCGCAATCTTCTCCAATTTCTCATTCTTTGACGCCAACCAGGCTCAGGAATTAGGGTACAATCTTATCAATGGATTTGATCGCATCGTCGCATTCTTCGCGCTCTGCATCGTTGCGCCAATCGCCGAAGAGTTGGTCTTCCGTGGCTGGCTCTATGCTAAGCTCCGCAATATCATCCCCGGCAAGCGTCTCTCACTCATTCTTTCTATATTTCTAGTGTCAGTCCTCTTCGGAATTCTACACGGCCAATGGAATGTTGGTGTCAATGTCTTCGCAATGAGCGTCGTCCTATGTGCCCTGCGAGAAGTAACTGGCACTATCTATTCTGGCATCTTGCTGCACATGCTCAAGAACACCATCGCCTTCGTCCTCGTCTACATTCTCGGAATGGGATAATTATGGTATAATTTAACCATGACATTAGACGATTATCGCAACGAAAGGCTGCGAAAACTTAACGAAATTAAAAACCTTGGCATTAATCCATATCCAGCCAAGACTTTTCGCAATACCAAAATCAGCCAAATCCTGTCTGATTTTGACGCCCTATCCGACAAAGAAGTTACTATCGCTGGCCGTATCACCGCAATCCGTTCTTTTGGTAAGCTTGCTTTCGTTAAAGTTAGCGACATGTCTGGCGAAGTCCAGATTTTCATGACACAAAAAGATCTCGAAAACGATAAGCTATTCAATACCAAAAGGTTGAAACTCCTTGACTCTGGCGATTTCATCGAAGCCACTGGCAAGGTAGGTAAAAGCTCCACTGGTGAGATCTCCGTCTTTACCGATTTCGTTCGCCTACTTGGTAAGACCCTTCGCCCTCTTCCTGGTCGCGACGGCTTCACTAACAAAGAAGAACGCTATCGTCGCCGTTACGTCGACATGAACGTCAACCCAGAAGTGCGCGATCGTTTAATCCGTCGCAGCAAATTCTGGCAGGCTACTCGTGATTACATGAACTCTCATGGCTTCATCGAAGTTAATACACCGGTCTTGGAACATACTACTGGCGGTGCCGATGCTACACCATTTACCACTCATATGGATGCTACTGACGAAGATTATTATCTTCGTATCTCTCAGGAGCTTCCGCTCAAGCGTCTTCTCGGCGGTGGCTTCGAAAAAGTCTATGATATTGGCCCGCGTTTCCGCAATGAAGGCGTCGACGACGAGCATCTTCCAGAACACATAGCCTTTGAGTCATACGCGGCCTACGAAGACTACGAAGACGGCATGACCTTCTATGAAGATATGCTAAAATATGTAGCCAAAGAAACCTGGGGCACACTCAAGTTTAACGTTGGTGGATTTGATATCGACCTTGACAATGGCGGCAAGCCTTGGCCACGCATCAAGTACGCCGATCTTTTGAAAGCTAAATACGACGTTGATGTATTCAACCCTGACCGGGATCAACTCACAGATATTCTTCGCACCGAATTTGCAAAATCCGAAGATAAGAATGACGCTGCCGCCAAAAAATCCCTCGAACATACTCTAGAAACCGCTTCGACCGAACGCCTTATCGATCATGTCTGGAAGCTCATCCGCAAAACATCTGCTGGCCCGTACTGGCTTATTGAAGAACCGCTCGCGCTATCACCTCTCGCTAAGACTGTAGAAAACAACCCACTCGTTACTCAACGTTTCCATCCTATCATCGCTGGTACCGAAATGGGGAACGGCTATTCAGAGCTAAATGACCCGCTCGACCAACTCGAACGATTCCAGAAACAACAAGCCATGCGCGATGCTGGCGATACCGAAGCTCAGATGCTCGATATGGACTTTGTTGAAATGCTCGAATACGGCATGCCGCCAGCTTGTGGCTGGGGTAACAGCGAACGCAATTTCTGGCTGCTAGAAGGCGTCTCTGGCCGCGAGGCTGTCCCATTCCCAATTATTAAGTCTATCAAATAAGCAAAAACCCGGGTCTAGCCCGGGTAAAGTATTAATTACGCCACTGTTTCAGTTGGATTCCTTTCGCAAACAATCCAACCTCCACTGTTTGTCGGCTGCAGGGAATCGCTAGTACTCGGTACATAAATATTAGCGACAGGGGTACCTTCTCCGCCACCCAGGCTGTAATCTCTCCCGAGGTAGCTATGGCTTGCGGCAAGAATCTTAGGGTGATGATCTAAATTTTTAAATCCGCATACTCCATTCGTAAGTACAGGTCTATTATTGCATACTGCACCCCACGCTTCATGAATTGACCAGTTTTCCTTAATTAAGCTGCGAATCAGGAACCCGCAAAAGATTACGTATTCGTTTTCGCTTCCCATCCTACTATTACCGGGCGAGAAAGATTTTGCTTTCTTCTCCCACCAGCCATAATCAACACCCGTAAAAATCTCACAATTATCGTGAAAGAAAAGGATACCATCTCCAGGATGAGTAGTATAATCATCCATGTAGGCTTGATTGAAATGCTGCTTAACGCCTACATCGCCCTCATGCGATGGATGTATCGTGGGACAATAAAAATCGTCCACTCTATGCTCCAGCATAAGATTGCAAATGGCCCGTTTAAGCTCAACTTCTTCAGGCGAAGCTGGCCGATGGTCAGCTATAAACGGATCTTCGAAAGACCAGCTACTCACATCCACCTTCATAAAGGCCTTTTTGCTCAGCGGAACTACACTTGGCAACTCAAGCAAGCTTATTGTCTCAGAAAGCAGCTCGGGTAATCCGACCGGCGAAACAAATGCTTCCGCAAAAGAGTGAACCCAGGCAAATTTCTCTACTAGACCAGCCTTATCAACGGACATCTCTTTGCCGGTTAACCAATCAATCGCCGTTTTAATTGCCATACGCCTACTATCCGAAAGGTAACATCCAGGATTTTCTAAGATAGTAGATAATTTTTTTGCCAAAATAGAACCATCTTTTCCGACTATTGGGTTCAACACATCTGCTCAACTCCCTTCAATAAATAGCATAATTTATTAAGATACTGCCCACTGTCAGTATATAATAACATAAATCCCAAGCAAAATCAATTAGACTACCCCTTATTTTACACGTCTACGGCAGAATCACGCTTCTCCTTCTGCTTTTATAATGCTTATGATATAATAAGCTTATGTCAAACAAAGTCATGATTATTGGAACTGGTAACGTTGGTGCGTCTGTTGCCTTTTCTCTAATCAACCAACGCACTGCCGTCAACGAATTAGTGCTAGTCGACATTAATACCGCAGATGCAGAAGGCGAAGCTATGGATCTTCGCGACGCACTTGCTGTAGCTCCAAGCTACATGAAAATTAAGGCTGGAACATATGCTGACGCCCGTGGCTGCGACATCATCGTTATTACCGCTGGCGCCAATCAAAAGCCGGGAGAGACTCGCCTTGATTTACTTAAGAAGAACTCATCCATCTTCCGTCCGATGATCAAAGAAATCATGTCCAACGGCTTCCGCGGCATCTTTCTCATCATCACCAATCCAATGGATATCATGACTTACATTACTTGGAAGTACTCTGGCTTGCCTTCTGATCATGTTATAGGCTCTGGCACCGTACTCGATTCCGCACGCTTACGCTTAAAACTTTCCGAGCGTCTCAATATCAACCCGAAGTCTATCCATGCCTTCCAAGTTGCCGAACACGGCGACAGCGAATTCGCACTCTGGTCTACCGCAAGCATATCTGGCCAACCTATCACGAGCCTGCTCAACGAACAAGCCCTTGCTGAAATCGAAGACTATGCCAGAAACGAGGCTTACGAAATCATTGCCAAAAAAGGCGCTACCCATTACGGCATTGGCGTTTGCGCCACACACATTATCCACAGCATCCTGAACGACGAGCGTCGCGTTCTCCCAGTCTCTTCGTATGATGACTATAACGACGTCTTTACTGGTTTCCCAACTATTGTCGGCCGACACGGCGCAATTAGGCGTCTAGACATCAAACTCTCCGAAGAAGAAGGAATACAATACCAGAAGTCTGTCAACACACTCAAAGAAGCAATCAAATCACTCCACGTTCGAGCTTAATAAATTTTTAAAAAACATATATAATATACATTATGAAGAAGTTATTTTTGGCACTCAGCACATCAACTTTAATTCTCGCCGGTGCACTCATAGGCACAACCCCCACCTTCGCCAGCACCAACGATTTCTATTTTTCTGACTCCACCTTTGATTATTATCTCTCTAAGAACGCCGACAATTCCTCGCATATGAGAGTCAAAGAAGTACTCACGGCCGTTTTTCCAGATTATGATCAGAATCACGGTATCGAACGCTGTATACCCACAGAATATCGCGGGGTCAACATTCTTGACACTTCTTCTTTCTACGTCGCCCGCAATGGCGTTAAAGAAAATTACTCCACAAACACCGACGATGGGCTCGCCTGCTTCAGAATCGGCAATGCCAGCACCTACGTTCATGGAACTCAAATCTACGAAATCACCTACAACCTAGATAACGTCATCCTTCAGCCAAACGATTCAACTAACCAAGAACTTTATTGGGATACTAATGGTACTGGGTGGTACCAACAATTTGACAAGCTCACCGCCACTGTTCATCTTTCCGACGACGTCGCCTCTGCTTTCTTAAACAAGACTTCATGTTATGTGGGCAGATATGGAACCGCTGGCCAAACAGCAATGTCACGTTGTACTACAGACATTTCTGAGTCCGGAAAAACTATCATCTTTTCCACGAACTCACTCGCAGCTACAGAAAACTTGACCCTTAATATCGAGTTTAAGCCAGAAACCTTCTACGTCAAAAAAGACCTCAAACCATACATCGCCGGCGCGCTTACTATCGGCGCAATTGCAGGGATTGTAGCCAGATCGATTCATACTAAAAAGAAAGCCAAAGAACGCAACGCGGATAAAATCTCTGCTGCAGACGAACCAAAACCTGTCCAGTACACCCCGCGTGCAGACCTTTCCGTCGCCCAAGCTAAAGAAGTCTGGATGAGCTCAAGCTCCGCCGACTCTAAAGTAGCTTCTCTTATGGAACTCGCCGTCCGCCACCATATCGAACTCGAAAAATTTGAGAGAGAATCCAAATTCTTAAAGATTAAGTCCAACGCTTGGAAGATTCACGTCAAAAGTCTAAATGGCGTCTCCCGAGAACAAACCATTGTCTTGCAAATTCTAAACGGCGGTTCAACTGTCAAAGATGGCGACATCATCGAAGTCAAGAATCAATCTTATTCCTCGAAGCTTGCATCCTTAGCAACGCAGTACACCAAAGACATCAAAGCTGATCTGCGAGCTAAAGGTCTTTTCGAATCAGAAGGGAATCAAAAACACTACGTCCTTGCCTCAAAGTACAATAAATACGAAGAGCGAACTATTAATGGTATCAAAGCCTCAAATTACTTCGATGGGCTAAAAGAATATGTCGAGCTCGCCGAGAAAGATCGCATTAAGTTCCTCCACTCCGTCAAGGGCGCAGATGTTTCTAACGCCGGTATTGTTAAACTCTACGAAAAGCTCTTGCCTTACGCAATTATCTTTGGTTGCGAAGACTCATGGCTAGAAGAACTAAACAAATACTATCAACTCCCCGACGTTGAAGAGCCTGATTGGCTAACAACTGGATTGCTCCTCTCATCCTCCGACTTTAGAAGTTTTAGCACTTCGACCATGTCGTCAGTAGCCTCTGCTACAGTATCCAGCGACTCCGGCGGGTCATCTGGCGGGGGCGGCGGTGGCTTCTCCGGCGGTGGCGGCGGAGGCGGCGGGGGCGGCGGCTGGTAAAACTGCCCGACAAGTCACAATATATGATATAATCGTACCATGTTAGACATTAATTTTATCCGCACCCATAAAGCGGACGTCGAGTATGCCATCAAGTCCAAGGCGTATAAAGTCGACCTCGATGAACTACTCCGCCTCAGCGACGAACGCAAATCCCTTACTCAACAGATTGAACAGCTCCAACAATCTCGCAATGCTAATTCTGCTGAAATCAAACGTCTCGGCGGCAAACCAGATCCAAAACTCATTGAAACTGGCAAAAAAATCAAAGCCGAACTATCTAAGCTCGAAGATAAACTAGCCAAGATCGAGCCAGCCTATATAAATTTGCTTAAGTCTGTGCCGAACGTCCCAGAGAAGGATGTCCCATACGGCCTGTCTGAAGACGAAAACGAAGTCGCAGAAATCATCGGCGAACCTACCAAATTTGATTTTACGCCTAAGAATCACTACGAGTTAGCCTCAATCCGAGATTGGATTGATAAGGAACGCGCCGCCAAAGTCACTGGCGCCCGCTTTGCTTATATCAAAGGTGATCTCGTCAAACTCCAAATGGCTATCATTAACTTCGTCATTAACTCTCTTACAGATCAATCCGTCATCAAGAATATCATTGACTCGTACAAACTCGACGGACTTTCAGACAAGCCGTTCACGCCTGTCCTTCCGCCGCTCATGCTCCGTACCGAAATGTATGACGCCATGGATCGACTTGAGCCTCGTGAGGACCGCTACAAAATCGAAGGAGAAGAATTGTGGCTCCAGGGCAGCGCCGAACATGTACTCGGCAGCATGCACGCTGGTGAAATCTTTGAAGAAGCCAACCTCCCCATCCGTTATCTTGGATACGCTACTTCCTTCCGCCAAGAAGCCGGGACTTACGGCAAAGATATGGAAGGTATTATCCGCATGCACCAATTCGACAAACTGGAGATGGAAAGCTTCTCTACTAAAGAAACCTCCCGCAAGGAACATGAATTCTTTGTCGCTATCCAGCGCTGGCTACTAGAGCAATTAGAACTCCCTTATCGCGTTATCCGCAAATGTACCTTCGATATTGGCAAACCAGATGCCCGTGGTATTGATATGGAAGTATGGCTCCCAGGCCAGAACAAATACCGTGAAACTCACACCGCTGACTACATGACCGATTACCAGTCACGCCGTCTCAACACACGCGTCCGCCGCAATTCTGGTGAACTCGAACTTGTTCACACAAACGATGCTACAGCCTTTGCTCTCGGCCGTATTATGGTCGCTATTATCGAAAACTATCAAACCGCCGATAACAAAGTCAAAATCCCAACCGTTCTAAAACCCTATTTAAACAACAAGGAGGAATTATAAACCATGATTAATAAAATCGACATCTCTGGTTCTAATTACAAGATTGAAGAGAACTTTAAGAAATATGTCTTAAGAAAGATTGGTAAGCTTGATCGCTATCTACCACGCGGCCACAAGAAAGATGTCGTCGCCAAAGTCGTCGTCACTGAGGTCAACCGAGATCATGGTAACAAATACGAACTCTCCGTTGCGATGGAAATACCTGGCGGCAAAGTCATCTCCGCAAAAGACGAATGCTCCAATTTATATGCTGGTATCGACATTGTCGAAGCTAAACTCACCGGTCAAATCCGCCGCTTCAAACTCGAACAAAACCCACATTTGAAGAAAGAAAAACGCGGCCTCAAAGGTTTGTTCAAACGCGGCTAGTGTGATAGAATTATACAGATATATAATCCCGTGGAGTAAGTAATGACCAAAGATAAAGCCGAGGCTGCAAAGCCCCCTAAGACCGAAAAACCGAAGAAAATCAAAGAAAAGAAGCCAACTGACAAGCTTGCCGATAAAACCAAGCTCGACAAGTTTTTACAAGGTATTTTCGGCGACGCACAAAAGAAAATTCTCAAACGTCTCTACAAAAGAGCTTTAGAAATCAACAGCCTCGAACCAAAATACAAAAAGATGGACGACAAAGAGTTGGCCGCCCAAACTGCTATCCTAAAAGAAAAACTCAAGAAGAAAACACTTGATGATATTCTCCCGGACACCTTCGCGCTCTGCCGTGAAGCTACCAGACGTATCCTCGGCATGCGTCCATTCGATGTGCAGCTTATCGGTGGCATCGTTCTCCACGAAGGTAACGTAGCCGAAATGAAAACCGGTGAAGGTAAAACTCTCGTCGCTCTTTTACCAGCCGTTCTCAATGCCTTAGAAGGCAAAGGCGTCCACGTCGTAACGGTCAACGATTATCTTGCTCAACGTGATGCTGGCTGGAATGGCCCAGTCTATGATTTCCTTGGTCTTTCCGTAGGTGTCATCATTAATAACGCATCTTTCATCTACGATAAGGATTATATCAACGAGGAGCATGCCGATGAACGCTTCCGCCACCTCAAACCAGCCACACGTAAAGACGCATACAATGCTGATATTACTTATGGTACAAACAACGAATTCGGCTTTGACTACCTACGCGATAACATGACCAGCGAAGTCAAGTATCTTCGCCAACGCGAACTCAACTTCGCCATCGTAGATGAGGTCGACTCGATTCTTATCGATGAAGCCCGTACGCCACTCATTATCTCGGCTCCAGCCGGAGATAATCCAGACGCTTACTATGCTTTCGCGCGTATCGCATCTCAACTTACTCCAGACGACTACGTCCTAGACGAAAAACACCGTTCCGTCACGCTTACAGACAAAGGTGTTGAAAAAGTCCAAGATCTCCTCGGTATCGATGAGCTTTACTCCACTAAACACACCAACTTCGTCTATCACATGGAGCAAGCACTCCGCGCTGAAACCATTTTTAAGCGCGATAAAGACTATGTCGTCACCAATTCTGGCGAAGTCATTATCGTCGACGAACACACTGGCCGTCTCATGCAAGGTCGTCGTTACAATGAAGGCTTGCATCAGGCCATCGAGGCTAAAGAAGGCGTTGCCGTAAAACAAGAGTCCATGACTCTCGCCACCATCTCCTTCCAGAATTTCTTCCGTCTTTATAAAAAACTATCCGGCATGACCGGTACTGCATTTACCGAAGCAGAAGAATTCCAACAAATCTATGCACTCGACGTAATTCAAATTCCGCCCAATAAACCAATCACTCGCGTCGACAAAGACGATCTTATCTTCCGCACTAAAGCTGGTAAACTCCGCGCCATTGCTAATGAAATCGAAAAATACCACGCCAAAGGGCAGCCTGTCCTTGTCGGTTCAGATTCCATCGCCAATAACGAAGAAATCGCACGTTATCTCGACCAACGTGGTATCAGCTACGAAATTTTGAACGCTAAAAATAACGAACGCGAAGCCGCTATCATCGAAAAAGCCGGAGAAAAAGGTGCTATCACCTTGGCTACTAACATGGCTGGTCGTGGTACCGATATCAAGTTAGGGAAAGGCGTCAGAGAACTCGGTGGTTTAGTAGTCATCGGCTCAGCCCGTCATGATTCTCGCCGTGTCGATAACCAGTTACGTGGTCGTGGTGGTCGTCAGGGGGATCCTGGCACTACGCAATTCTTCGTCTCCTGCGAGGATGACCTCATGCGCATTTTCCAAGGCGACCGTGTTGCTATGCTTATGTCCCGTCTTGGCGTAGATGAGGATACACCTATCCAGACCAAATCTATCTCGAAAACTCTAGAAAACGCCCAAAAGAAAATCGAGGGCTTCAACTTTGACTCGCGCAAGAACGTTGTCCAGTACGATAACGTCATTAACCGTCATCGTAAGGTCGTTTACTCAATGCGACGCCAAATCTTGGAAGGAGCAGATATTCGTCCAGAAATCATGCGCCTCATCAAGAACGAAACCGACTTCCTTACACGCGACTCATCTCGTGTTAATAAAGAGTTCAATGACCAATTCCACTCTATTTTCAACACCATCGATGAAGATCTAATCGATGAAATCGGAAAGATCCGTAAGGAAAAAGATCGCGCTCATCTCGCACGTATCGCCGTCGAAGAAGCCTATGCGCTCAAAGAAGAAGAGATTGGCGCCAACACTATGCGCAAAGTCGAACGCGAGGTCTATTTGAAAGTCCTCGATGCGCTCTGGATGCAACATCTCGAGAATATGCAGCATCTTCGTGAAGGCATTCACTGGCGTTCCGTTGGACAACGCGATCCATTGGTTGAATACCGCTCTGAGTCTCAGAAATTATTCGATAATTTGGAACGTAATCTCCGCGAAGAAGTCTTGCGCGTCCTTCTCACTCTGACGAAGCAAGAAGCCGCTCTTCCAGAGAACAATGACGAAGAATACGACTCCGAACTCACCAAGATGGCTGAAACCGCTACCGAAAAAGGCGTCAACGAAATCTCTGCCGGTGATAAGAATCTCGACAAAGAATTTAAAGAAGAAACTGGTCCCAAGAGATCATCTGGCTCCAACACAAATTCCAATACTGCTCGCAATAAGAACAAAAAGAAACGTAAGCAACAGCGTCAAAACAAAAAGCGCCGTCGCTAGGGAACTAACAACGTGCGCCATTATATCGAAGAAGTCAGATTAAAAAACGGCGCGAAAGGACTCCTTATCAACGTCCCAGGCGCGAGCGTTATGGCTACCCGTGTTCAATTCCGCGGAGGGCTACGCTTTTGTAAGAAACCTGAGCTCTACGAAATCGCCCATGTCGTCGAACATCTAAGTTTTGGTGCTAATAGCAAGTATAAGTCCGAGTCCGCATATGAATCAGAATTCACAAAAAATGGCGCCTATCACAATGCGTGGACTTCCGATCTTTCCATCTGCTATGAAACAGAATGCGCGGACTTTGAATGGGATCGTATTCTTGATCTCAAGCGCCTGGCTATTACCGAACCAAGATTTAATGAAGCGGAGTTTATCGCAGAAAAGGGAAACGTCAAATCTGAACTTACCGGTTACACTAACGATTACAATCGTTTGCTTTGGCCACGTCTCCAAAAAACTATCGGCGAGAACGTCGACACGCTCTCTGAGCGTATCCGTACCATACCAAACATCGAGCTAAAAGATATCCGCGAACATTATCGTCGCACACATACCGCAGAAAACATGCGCTTTGTCATTTCCGGACATCTAAATTTCCGTCGTCGCCATAAACTCATCAAAATGCTAAACGCATGGGACCTAAAACCAGGCGAACGTTTAGACGTCCCTCTAGATGATTTACATGGCTCCGAACCAGTCCTAATTCGACGCAAAGACGCCGCCAATATCACCTTTGGATTCTCTTTCGTGACACCACGCCGCTTTGACTCGGCATGTACTATTGCAATGTCCTGTCTTAACCACATTCTAACCGGCACAATGTCGTCACGCATTTTTGGTGAAGCGCGTAGACGCGGTCTCGTTTATGGTATGGGGTCGTCACTCAACTTAGATGAATCAAAATCATCTTGGGATTTTGATGGCGAGGTAGACGAAGAAAATGCCATCGAATTATTTGACCTCATTCGCAAAGAACTCGCTCGCGTTCTTAATGGCGAAATCGATGATAAGGATCTAGATGCCGCCAAAAGTTACTGTCTTGGACGCTTCCAAATGGCTGCTCAAACCGTTGGCCAACTCGCTGACTTTTATGCCGAAGAATTCTTCAAGGCAGATGAAGTAGAAAACTATTCACTCATGCCAGATATAGTCCGTACCGTCGACAAAACCGAAATCATTGAGCTAGCCAGAGAGTTAATCTCGTCTAACATCTCTTCTCTCGTTGCTGTTGGTTCCTGTGATAAATCATTAATCTTAGAACTCGCCGCCCGCCTCCACTTATAAGCTTACTTTGTGTTATACTAATACCATGAATATCTTAATTTTGGGCTATGGTGTTGAGGGCAAAGCCATAGAAGAATATTTCAAAAATAGCTCTAACTCTCCTGAACACGTCAATATCGACATCCTCGATAATTTCAACAAAGAAGAACTACTTTTTAAGGACTTTTCTAGCTACGATTTGATATTCCGCACGCCGTCTATCCCACCCAAATTCATAAACGCTCCGGAAGAAAAAGTAACCAGCTGCACTAAATACTTCTTCCACCGCTGCCCTTGCCCGATCATTGGCATCACCGGTACAAAGGGTAAAGGAACAACCTGCACGTTCACACGTGATATCATCCAATCTATCTTTGATTCAAAGGACCAAGACGTCGTCTTTGAAGTCGATCGGCCCAAAGCTCATCTCGTCGGCAACATCGGCATTCCTTCTATACAGGAGCTTCCGAACGTTAAAGAAAGTGACGTCGTCGTCTACGAATTATCTAGCTTCCAGCTCTGGGACATGGACGTTTCGCCAACTGTCTCCGTCGTACTTCGCATTGAGCCTGACCATCTAGACGTTCACGAAAACTTCGAGGAATATGTCAGTGCTAAACAAAATATCGTTAACTACCAGACAGAAAACAACTACTGTATTTACTTCAAAGAAAATGAAGATACCAAAAAGCTCATCGCCCCAACCAAAGCCCAAAAGCTTGACTATCCATATCCAGAACCAGACATGCTCGATGAGCTCCAAGTCCCAGGAGCTCATAACCGTGAAGATGCCGAAGCTGCCATTCTAGCCGCTTTTGCCTTCTTTAAACTCAGCGACCAAAAGCTCACCTTCGAAGCATTTCTAAAAGAAAACGACAAAGCTATTCGAAAAGCTCTTCATGACTTCAAATCTCTGCCTCACCACATAGAATTTGTTCGTGAACTAAATGGCATAAAGTATTATGATGATTCCTTCTCAACTGTCTCCCCCGCCCTTCGCGCTTGCCTAAATTCCTTCCCGGACACTCCATTCGTGCTCATCGCTGGTGGCAAAGATAAGGGCTTCGATGTCTCAGAAGTCAAACGCATGATTTTCGATAATCCAAACCTTATTAAGGCCGTATTAATCGGCGAAACCGCTAAGAAATTGTCCGGCAACGAAGATCCAGAAAAGTACTTCCTCGCCGGTACAGATTTTGGGCTTGCAATCCAAACCGCCAAAGAACTTGCAGAAGCTAAACTAAATCAGGAAGAAGAAATTTCCGATACTTGCCTCGTAGACAAAAAACCAATCATTAAGAATCCCGTAGTTCTTCTTTCACCATGCGCTAGCTCCTTCGATATGTTCAAATCATACAAAGATCGTGGCGATCAATTCAAAACACTCGTAAACGCTTTATAATATGGAAGAATTAAAGAAAGAAGTCTCTGCCCTACAACAAAGCCTTGCCGACACATGGGGTAAATTAGATCTGGATAGGAAATCCCAGGAACTAAAAAAACTAGAAACAGAAATAGCTGAACCAGAACTTTGGAATAACCCTGAAAACGCCAAGGCCAAGAACGAAGCCTTTGCGCACCTCAAAGACGAAGTTGAACAATGGGTGCTCCTCAAAACTCAAGTCGAAGATTTACTGGGGATTATCGACCTTGGCGGGGAAGACCTTAAAGAGGAAATCACAGAACAGTTCGCCGCTATAGAAAATGCATATAGCAGCCTTAAAAAAGTCCTCCGCTTCACCGGAGAATTTGACCATTTGGACGCTATCATCCGCATTACTGCTGGCGTCGGTGGCACTGAAGCTATGGACTGGGCATCAATGCTCGAGCGCATGTACCTTCGTTTCTTTGAGAGAAACGGCTTTAAAGCCACTCTCATCGAACGCGTTGCGGGCGAAGAAGCTGGTATCAAGACCGCAGTATATGAAGTGACGGGTAGCAATGCATACGGCACCCTTAAGTCCGAGCACGGCGTGCATCGACTAGTACGCCTTTCTCCTTTTAACGCAGACAATCTCCGCCAAACCTCTTTCTCGCTTGTTGAAATATTACCAGTAATTAAGTCTGATACAGACGTCAAGATTGATGAGAAAGATCTCCGTATCGACGTCTATCATTCGGGAGGCCACGGCGGGCAATCAGTAAATACGACAAATTCCGCTGTACGCATTACTCATCTCCCTACAAACACAGTAGTTGCAATCCAGAATGAGCGATCCCAACTTCAGAACAAAGAGAAGGCTATGGAAATTCTTCGTGGTAAACTTGCACAAATGAAACTCGAGCAACAAGCCGAGTCTATCGATAAACTCCGCGCTGGCGAATCCGCCAAATGGGGACAGCAAATCCGTAATTATGTCCTACAGCCATATAAACTAGTTAAAGATACGCGCACTAAATATGAAGAGACCGACGCAGACGCCGTCCTAGATGGCAACATCATGCCATTCATTGATGCATTTCTTGAACAATAATAGCGTTTATGCTATTATTATTACATGATATTGCTCGATCACGTCACCAAGATTTACCCAGGCGACAAAAAGCCCGCTCTTGATGATGTTACACTCCATATCGAGCCTAATGAATTCGTTTTTCTAATCGGTAAATCTGGCGCTGGCAAGTCTACTCTCATGAAAATGATCACAAAAGAGGAAGACCCAGACTCCGGCAAGATCATCATTGGCGGCATCGATCTCGACTACATCAAACGCCGTCATATCCCGCACTATCGTCGCCGCCTAGGTGTCGTCTTCCAAGATTTTAAACTCTTACCACGTCGCACTGTATACGAAAACGTCGCCTTCGCACTAGAAATAGCCGGCATGTCAACGAGAGAAATACGACATACTGTTCCGAAAGTTCTCGAGCTAGTCGGCCTTACGGAACAAGCCAATAAGTTCCCGTCTCAACTTTCCGGCGGCCAGCAACAACGCGTCTCCATCGCACGCTCTGTCGCTCGTCAACCGAAGATTCTCATCGCCGACGAGCCTACCGGCAACCTTGATAAACTTACTAGCGCCGAGATTATTTCCTTGCTACAAAAGATTAACGATTTCGGCACTACCGTCCTCGTTACAACACACGAAGAAGCAATCGTCAACAATCTCGATAAACGCGTCATTACCCTCAAGAACGGACGTATTGTTGCCGATCAAAAGACCCATGGTATTTATAAGCTCGATGGCGATCCAGAAGTCATTATCGATAATTCGCCAAAAGCCCCAGGCTTCGCACTAAAAGGCGACCAGATTATTTCGTCTACAGCTAAACCAAAAACCAAATCGTCCAAAACGGCCACTCCTAAAAAGTCCCGTGTTAAAAGGAAGGTAGCTTAACTATGAATAATTCTGCTGCTAAAAAAGCCACTAAGAAAAACTTAAAGACTCTTACCAAAAACGGGCGCACCCGGAAGATACGTTCTGCTCGCAGAATTGCGAAATATGGCGCGATCAATTTTGGTCGCAATATTTGGCTTTCTACCGCAGCAACGCTCGTCATGACTATCACGCTCGTTATCCTATCGGTTACATTCGTCGCAAGCGTTGTACTTTCTGAAACCGCCACCGCTATGCGAGACAAAATCGATATCACCCTGTTCTTTAAACCTGGCACCGGAAAAGAAACTTTGGAAGTATTAAAGCAGGTAATCACCAAGGAACCAAATGTCAAGTCCGTCGAGACACGTACTAGCGAAGAAGAATACGAAAACTTTCTCAAAGAGAATGCTGATAACGAGCTTCTTATCGAGACTCTTGAAGATCCAAGCATGGATATGCGCTCAGTCATGATTTCTACCATGCAAGCAACTATGCGCCTTAAAGTATACGATACCGATAACCTCGACCCAATCAAAAACATAGTGGCAAGCGACATCAACTTTGTCAAAAATCTCGACGAGACTGAAGAGCCGACCTATGACGTTAATCAAGCCGAAATAGCCACCATTACGCGATGGGCTAACATTGCTACAACTGGTGGCATAGCGCTCTCCGCTATTTTCATCGTTATTTCTATCTTAGTAATCTTCAACACTATTCGTATGGCTATCTTCTCTAGACGCGAAGAGATTTATATGGAAAAACTCGTCGGCGCAGATAGCTACTTTATTCGTGGTCCATTCCTTGTAGAAGCACAGTTATCAGGAATCGTCTCTGGTGTTCTTGCCTCCACCATTTGTTTCTTTGGCTTCCGATTTATAGAGCCTAGATTGTCTAGCTACGGCATTAACGTCTCGACCGTGGCGAACATCCTAAACTCTAATAAGCTCGTACTTGTCATTTTGGCCATGATTTTCGCTGGCGGGCTAATCGGCTCAATCTCAGCACGCCTGGCAATTCAAAAATACCTTCGCAATCCATCCAAATAATCTATTAACCTCTAGAATTATTGCTTTTTTAAGCATAAAGTGTTATGCTAGAATTATGGTAATGCTTAGAAGATTTAAAATCATTGGCTTAGCCCTGGTTATAGGGGTTGTATCTTCTATTCTTATTATCACCCGTGCGTATGATCACACAGCAAGTGCTGTTGATTATTGTACGTCAGACGCTTGTAAAGAAGCTGCTGCGCGTGAAGCAGACGCACGACAAAAGGCCACCGAAGCCGCCGCCACCGCGAGGGATCTTGAGCAAGTTGTACAGGGCCTTGAGCTAGAAATCTACGCGCTAGAGGCCAAAATTAAGTCTAACGAAGCTATCGCCGCTGATCTAGCCGTAAAAATACAAGCCAACGAAGACAAGCTCGCAGCTCAAAAAGCCGCTCTCGCCTCTCTTCTAGTAGATAACTATTTCGATTCTGAACCAGAAACTATCATGATACTAGCCGGTTCAAGCAGTATCTCTGACCTCACCGAACGCCAAGCACGCGCAGAAACCGTCAAACAGCAAATCAACCTCTCCGCCAAAAACATCAAATCCGTCAAAGAAGAACTTGAAGAACAAAAGGGAGAAGTCGACCGCCTTGTAGTTGACCAAAACAACCAAAAAGAGGTCATTAAACAAAAGAAGGCTGAGAAGAACCAACTCATCGCGCAATATCGTGATAACGCCGAAAATTACAGCGCTGAAGCCGAAGCAGCTCGTATCGAAAAAGCCCGCCTCATCGCACAAGAAACCGCTAGAAATAACAGTAGTGGCTCCATTGGTAGTGGCTCCAACACATATCCATGGCAAGGCGAATGCCCAGCGCACAACCTTTGGTGGCAAGATCAATGGGGTTATGTTTGCCAATGCGTGCACTATGCAGGATACAAAGCATATGAGTTCTGGGGCGCCGACATTTCTTATTGGGGAAACGCTTATTCGTGGGATGAAGCAGCTGTAGCTCGTGGCTACGTAGTCGACCGCAATCCCGCTCCGTTCACAGTGGCAGTATCGAACTATGGTGCTTGGGGGCACGTCATGTGGGTAGAAAGCGTTAATGGTGACGGCACAATCAATCTATCCGAATACAACAACCCTTACTCGTCCGCAAGCGGCCTAGAAGGTGACTATGGCTTCCGTTATGGCGTCTCTACGGCTGGATTAGTTTTCATTCATTTCGACCAACATACATGGTAAATATGCTAAAATAGTCTCATGGCAAAAATAGACTGGAAGGCAAAAAAGGTTAAACTTGGTAGTGCCATAGTTGGCGCCACCATAACGCTAGTTATAGGTATTTTTATAGGAAATAGCTGGAGTACTTATGCTCCATATCTCGGTGGTAAATTCACGCAAAGAACCAGTATCTACTGGAACGAGCTAAACGAAGTATATGATACTCTCGTGTCAAATTACGACGGCGAAATCGACAAATCCACTATCATTGATGGCGCTAAACATGGTCTAGTAGAAGCCGTGGGCGATACCTATACAGTCTACATGAACAAAGAAGAAACTAGTGAGTTTAATGATTATCTGCACGGCGATGTAGGTGCGGGCATAGGAGTCGAAATGGGTTTACGTGATGGGTATACGCGTGTCTTGCGCACCCTTCCAGATAACCCGGCCAGGGAAGCGGGTATTCTCGCTGGTGACATAATTTACAAAGTCGATGACCAAGACGTATATGATTGGTCGACCGAAGACATTGCTAAAGTCCTTCGCGGCGCTGAAGGCTCAAATGTAAAACTTACGGTCGTTCGTGATGGCAAAGAAAAATCTTTTGAGCTCACTCGCGAAACTATCAACAACGTTTCTGCTTATGTCGATTACAAGAAAAATAACACCGCAGTTATTACAATCACTCGCTTCGACACCGATACAGGAGAGCTAGTCCAAAGCTTCACGGACGAAATCCTTAGCAAGGGCACCAAAAAGATTATTCTCGATCTACGTAGCAACGGCGGCGGTTATGTCAGTGCCGCACGTGACATTCTCAGTCTTTGGCTCGACGGAGAAAAAGTCCTTATTCAAAAATCAAAGTTTTCGTCTGTTGACGACATCACCTACTCTCTACGCAACAAAGCCTTATTCGCCAATATAAAAACAGTAGTGCTAGTTAATGGCAATACCGCTTCCGCCTCGGAAATAGTTACAGGCGCGCTCAAAGACTACAACAAAGCCACGGTCGTTGGCGAAACCACCTACGGCAAAGGCGTAGTCCAAGCAATGTTAGATCTCTCTGGTGGAACTACATTAAAAGTGACCTCTGCACACTGGTATACTCCCCTTGGCAACACCATCAACGGTACCGGTATTAGCCCAGATTATGAAGTCGTCAACACCTATGATGACGTTAATCACTCTCGTGATCCCCAGATGGACAAAGCTTTAGAAATTTAGTATAATCAAAACATGCGGATTAAATCCGATAAATTAATTTATCTCTTTGGCTTTTTGTTAATAGCTGGCTTTTTCTTGCTCGGTAGCAAACTAGCACCTACCGCCTCCTTCGCCGAAGAGGACGACGGAGATGTAGAATACCGTTATTCCGGACCAGATCATTTCATCACAGTATATGATGGCGAAGCAAAGAAAACCGTAAAGACAGACGCAGCTACCGTTGCAGACGTCCTCAAGCGACTAGATATCACGTTAGACCCAACTGACAATGTTTCGCCAAGTCTAGAAACCGCCGTTGATGCCGATAACTACTTTATAAATATTTATCGTTCGCACCCGGTTCTAATTTATGATGGCATTAATTCACATCTCGCCCAAGTAACAAGCTACGAACCTTATGCCGTCGCCAGAGCAGCCGGCTTTACGGTGTACGACGACGACTCGGTAACGCTTGTTCCCGTCACGAGCTTCCTTGAATCCGGCATTTCAACTGCGTACCAAATATCACGCGGGAATGGCGATACGGTCACAGTGGAAGAAGAAATTGAATTCACTACCGAGACAATCAAAGACTATAATATTCCATCTGGGTCAGAAGAAATTCGCCAGCTTGGTGAACTTGGAAAGGTTAAGAAAACTTACAAGGTCAAATCTATCAACGGTGAAGAAAAGACTCGTGAACTGGTAAATGAAGAGGTCATCCGCGAACCAGTAACGCGCATCATCGCCGTAGGCACATCCATCCAAAATGCTGTCCCGCTCACTGCGTCAATGGGCCGCAATCGTTATACGGCTAAAGACCTCAACGGGAATTACGTAGAACGACAAGAAACTTACTATGATCTTAATATGTCCGGCGTTATGGGGTTTTGCGGAAAATCCGGATACGGCGTCCGTGATGATGGAGTCAAAATCGATGACGAAGGCTACGTAATTGTCGCTGCGAATTTGTCACGCTATCCACGCTGTGCTATCGTCGAAACATCACTCGGACTTGGACGTGTTTACGACACTGGAACATTCGCAACCACCAATCCAGAACAATTCGATCTAGCCACCGACTGGACTAGGAGAGACGGCATCTAATGAAAAACAAAAAATCGCTTGGCCAAAACTGGCTCAAAGATCGCCCAACCCTCGAAGCTATAGCCGATTTGGCTTGCGATCTTCCAGAAGAATCTCTGGATAAAGAAATCGGGCTCTGTGTGGAGATTGGTCCTGGTTTAGGCACGCTTACATCTAGTTTGCTACGCCGCTTCAGCGAAGTCATCGCTGTCGAAGTCGATAAAGAACTTGCATCAAATCTTCCTAAATCGTTCCCGGGCAAGAACCTGAAAGTCATCAACGCAGATTTCCTTAAATATGATTTAGAAGAAGTAAAGGAGCCTTACGTAGTCGCAGGCAACATACCATATTACATCACTACACCCATCATTGAGAAGCTATTAACAGCCGAGAACCGTCCCGAGAAGATAGTTCTCCTCGTTCAGAAAGAAGTCGCTGACAAGATTTGCCCAATTGAGTCTAAACTCAACAACTCATCGCTTAGCTTATTTGTTGATAATTATGCCGAGACGCATCTCGGACCAATAGTTACAAAAGATAATTTTACCCCACCACCAAAAGTTGACTCCAGAGTCATTATCCTCACTCCTCGCAGAAGCCCAATATCCGACAAAATCACTCTCGATTTCATACACAAATCATTCGGTAATCCTCGCAAAAAGCTATCAGCCAACCTTGCCGCTTTTACGAACCATTCTAAATCAAAAATCGAAGACATCCTGGAAGATCTCGGCTTCAACGTAAATGCCCGACCAGCAGATCTGAGCCTACAGGATTACATAATGCTTGCTAAAACCATAAAATAATAATACAATTAAAGTAAGTTTTTTATAAAACATAAGGGAGAGAAAAATGAATCAAGATCCAAATAATCCAATTGCGTCAAATCCAGCTACACCGCAGATGCCAACTGATTTAGGTGGCACTATGTCTAATCCAGCCGCGGCAGCCACGCCAACACTTGATGCTGCTCCCGCTCCCTCTGCAATACCAGAAGTCCCAACTATTGATGCATCGCTTCTTCAAGAAGCCATAGCTGACGTCCCAGAAGAAGCTGCCGCCACTACGCCAAACGTGCCATCAGCAGTCTCTCTCGACAATATCGCAGCGACCGACCCAATGGCCCCTGCGGCTAGTCCTGAAACCTCTCCATTTTCTGGCGCAGCTCCAGCCGCAAATTTCTCGGCTCCCGAAGAAACACCTGCTACACCTGCCGACCCTAACGCCACACCAGCTAACGACAGTGAAGCTCAGAAGACCACGCCATCTGTAGCATTTAACGACCCCGCTCAACAACCAGATGCCGGTAAAGGAGGGAAAAAAGTTGATCTTTCAGGAGTCGTTGAAAAAATAAAGAGCCGTCCAATGCTAGCCATTTTCGGCATAGGCACAATCGTCATCGTTGCCCTCATTCTTATCCTAGCTTTCGCAATTTAGTAAAAATGTCCAAAAATCCATATATCACTACAGCTATACCCTACGTCAACGGAACCCCGCACGTAGGACATGCGCTCGACTACTTACTTGCCGACGTTTATTTTCGCTTTTATAAGGAACAGGGAATCAAAGTACGTTTCCAAGCCGGTACAGACGAACACGGGAACAAGATTTTCAATAAGGCTAGCAGCCTAGGCATTCCAGTCGAGCAATATGTCGAGCAAAACACGCAAAAATTTCGTGACTTCATCGCAAAACTAGGCGTAGAGCCAACTGACTTTATCAGAACTACCAATCCTGATCATGAACGTCGCGTCCAACTAATCTGGGATAAAATCAAAGATCATATCTATCCATCTTCATATGAGGGGTGGTATTGTTCCGGCTGTGAAAGCTTCATTACGGACAAAGAATACGAAGAAAACCACGGCATTTGCCCAGATCATCAGGCGCCATATGAGCGTCTATCAGAAAAAAACTATTATCTACGCATTTCTGACTTTAGAGAGCGTATCGCGTCAGCTATCGAGTCCGGCGAAATGCAAATCTTACCAGATTTTCGTAAACGTGAAGTTCTTAAGCTCCTAGAAACCTCGCCAGACGTATCTATATCGAGGCCCAAAAAGAATCTGTCCTGGGGCATCCCAGTACCGGACGACGACGATCAGATTATGTACGTATGGGTTGATGCTCTTGCGAATTATATTACCATTCTAGGCTATCCAGAAGAAGACATTTCTGACTTTTGGCCAGCCGAAGTACAATTTGTAGGTAAAGATATCCTAAGATTTCATGCCATTATTTGGCCGTCTATTCTTCTTGCTCTAGGGCTACCGTTACCTAAGCTTATTCTCTCTCACGGACATGTTCTCGCTAACGGACAAAAAATGAGCAAAAGCCTTGGCAATGTCATCGATCCTATTGATATCATCGACAAATACGGTTTAGACCCCTTCCGCTACTTCTTCCTCCGTCATATCGATACCTTCGCAGACTCCGATTTTACTTGGGAAAAATTTGATGCAGCATATTCCGGCGAACTTGCCAACGATTTAGGCAATTTAGTCCAACGTCTTGCTGTCCTAGATAATAAGAACGGCGTTGCTCTAAGTGTCGCAGACCGACAAGAAGCAAAACGAATCGCGCACGAAGACACCGAATACTCGAAACTAATGCATGGCTTCGAATTCTCTAAGGGCTTCGACTACGCATGGGCTAAAATCCAAGATTTGAACAAAGAAATTAACGAAAAGCAACCATGGACCGTATCAAAAACCGACATAGAAGCAGCTAAGGATATTTTGCATGAACTCACGAGAAAGCTTATGGCTGCTACATACTTGCTCAAACCATTCCTCCCAACGACTACCAACAAAATAATCAACGTCTTTAGCGAAGAAATAAAAGTCCCAGAACCACTCTTCCCCAAACAATAAAAGCTCTTTATCAAAAAAGACGTACTTGCGTACGTCTTTTTTGTAAGTCGTCTATTCCTCGACTAATGTTTCAGCGGCATCTGACAAGTAGAAGCCAACAACACCACCAACCATTGGGAAGACAGCATATGTTGCTAATGCAAGGCCGATTCCACCAAGCAACTCACCGACACCATTTGCGCTCTGTGGAAGAATCTGGTACATCAATGCAACAGCTGGGTTGAGAATGAAATTCCCTTCAAGCGAGAAGTAATTTGCGGAAATGATATAAGCGAGAATCAATGCAAGTACTGTACCGCCAGCAACGACTGCACCGAATGTAAGTGAGCTGTGACGATACTGTTGTGCGCGACAGAAGAAGAATCCAATGATAGCAGCACCGAAGAATTCAATCATAGAGACCACCCAGAACATTCCGTCTGGAGTAGCAGTCATGCCAGGGAGTTCCACCTCAGCGCCGCTTGTGTTCAAGAACACATTCACGATTGTCAAACCAATCCATGCGCCGACAACCTGAGCGAGCAAGTAAAGAACGCCACGTATTACAGACATCCTTCTTGTCGCCATCATACCAACCGTCGCAATTGGGTTAAGATTCGCACCGGATAGTTTATGAACTGCAACAATGATCACCGTAAAGATCAAGAATAGATACAGCAATTGATAAAGACCAAGTGTCAAAATCAGCATCGTGATAAACATCGTGCCGAAAATCTCACCAAGAAGAGCACCGTATGCCTTCTTATCTTTAAAGATCGTCAGAATATTTTCGTTCTCGTCATACTTCTTTGCGAAGAACTTCTTCCAGAAACCTGTAGTTTTAGCAGGCTTTACCGCTTCAGCCTTAGTCTCAACCTTTTCGGCCTTCGCTTTTTCGGCTTTCACAGTTTTAGTAACTTTCTTTTCTGTTGTTTTCGCCACCTTTTTGTCTTTCTCAAGAAGTTTTTCTTCTTTCACAGACTGTGTCGTCTTGGTTTTCTTACCAGACTTTTTGGATTTAGCCATAAACCTCCTTAATTGATATTTGTACGCATTATAACATACTTTTTCCGAATATGGTATAATAGATTAATTAAAATAGAAAACTGAAGAAGAAAAAGGAGGAGTCCGAATGGGCGTAATGGTCACAAAAGACGAAGACGATAATCGCACCCTATCACGCAGAATTAATGCAGATCTTAAAGAAAAAGTTGAGCGCACACAATTAGCAGACGGGGAAGACCCAGATTTTATCGCAAACTCAGAATACTTTGAACAGTATGAAAAAACTGGTCGTTTCGGCTGGGTATGGTTCGTGCTTGTCGCTCTAGCAATCGCTTCATTAGTATTTATCATCCTTCTCTAATCTGTTTCCTGGTGATATAATATATTATATGTCAAGTCTAGAAGAACTGAAGCTCGAGCTCAAAAATCTCGGGCAAGAATACGCCAAAATCAAAACTTTACCAGAAAGCGAACGTAAAGCATTTGGCGAGAAACTAAATGCCAAAAAGAGTTCAATTCTCAACGCTATTCGCGAGCAAGAAGAAGCGGCCGAGTCAATTAACATTGAACCTATCGATCTAACCGCCCCTTTTGGCGAAAACACTAGTCCATTTAAGCTCACACGCGGGACTAAGCACCCTCTTTCGATTGAACTTGACCATGTTGCAGAAATCTACCGACAAATGGGCTTCAGCGTCATAGAAGATCGTCAGCTCGACGATGAATTCCATATGTTTGACTCTCTCAACTTCCCAGCTGGGCACCCAGCTCGTGACGGCTACGACACATTCCGCACTAGCGAAGGCTTTATTCCGCCCGCTCATACTTCCACTATGCAATATCGCGCATTGACCCGCTTCCGAGACCACCTAGACAAATATGGCCAAATTGCCGTAGTAATCCCAGGGCGCGTCTTCAGAAACGAAGACGTCGACGCAACTCACGAGCATACGTTCTATCAATGCGAAGGCGTATTCGTATCGAAAGACGCAACACTCGGACAATTACTCGCTACCTGGCAAAAGTTCTTCGAGACTTACTACGGTCAAAAATTGAATATCAAAACTCAGCCAGGTTTCTTCCCATTTACTGAACCAAGCTTAGAATTCCAAATCGAAAAGCCAAAATCTCTCGGCGGTAAAGGTGATGGTTGGCTGGAAATGGGTGGTTGTGGTATGATTCATCCTAACGTTCTTAAAACTGCCGGTATTGACCCAGAGGCTTATAAAGGCTTCGCTTGGGGCGGCGGCATCGATCGGCTTGTTATGTTAAAATACGGCATCAATGATGTTCGCTACTTCGAATCAGGCAAACTTGAATTCTTGGAGGAGTTTTAAACTATGCTAATCTCTTTAAACGAACTCAAAAAACTCGTAGATATAAATATCTCCGATAATGAATTATTCAACCTCATCGGTTCTCGGTTGGTCGAGATTGAAAACGTAGAAGATCTTGCGCCAAAATACAAAAAAATATACGCAGTAAAAGTCTTAGACTGTGAAGATATCCCAGACACCCATCTCCATCTTTGTATAATAGATGCCGGCGAGAAAATGAACGCCGAAGTAGATCCTGAACATACCGACTTTATTCAAGTAGTTTGTGGAGCACCGAATGTGAAGAAAAATATGATTGCAGCCTGGATCGCACCGGGAGCAATCGTCCCTTCAACTTATGGGACTCAGGAGCCATTCGAAATATCAGCGCGCAAGCTTCGTGGCTATGCATCATTTGGTATGCTTGCGGCAGCCGACGAACTTGCTTTGGGCACAGATCATGAAGGTATTATCGAACTAGATCCCAAAACCGCAAAGCCAGGCGACCCAATTGCTGAAGTACTTGACCTGAACGATAAAATCATAGAAGTCGAAAATAAGTCGCTCACCCATCGCCCAGATTGCTTTGGTCTAATTGGTTTTGCGCGCGAGGTGGCCGGCATCCTCGGTCAACCTTTTTTCAACAACTATATAGAAGAAGCAGACAAGATCATCGAGGCTTCTAATCAGCGCGTCAACCAAGCCCATGAACATAAAAGTGAACACAACTTGCCAGATTCGTTTACTGTCAGTATAAAAGATTACGGCATCTGCCCAAGATACTGGGGAATGGTATTTGATTTCAAGTCTTTGCCAACTCGTGAACCCTACTTAAACAGCGACGACATTTTTCTAATTAAGGCGGGCATGAAACCAATCTCGCCAATTGTAGACGCGACCAATCTCATTATGCTGAAGACAGGCCAACCACTTCATGCATTTGACTATGATAAATTCGTCACCGTCGGCAAGACCAATTCGCCGTCAATTGGCGTTCGTCTTGCGCGCAAGGACGAGAAACTATTGCTATTAGATGGGCAAGAAATCACTTTAACAGAAAACGATATTGTCATCACTAGCTCAGATACGCCAGTCGCCCTTGCAGGCGCAATGGGAGGGGACTCCACGAAAATCGACGAACAAACCAAACGTATCGTCATAGAAGTAGCCAGCTTCTCGCTATATAATCTGCGTAAGACCCAAATGGCACACGGCATCTTCTCCGAAGCAATTACTCGTTTCACGAAAGGGAGACCAGCACTCGATCTCGAGCCAGCCGTCGCTTCGGCTATCGACGCGTTTAATAAACTTGGCGGGACCGAGTTAATGCGAGTCGTTGATACCGACCCGTCATTATTCGACAATAACAATTCCGGTAAGACATACGTTGAATTATCGACCGACGATATCAACAAGCTATTAGGTTCTAGCTACTCAAAAGAGCTCATAATAAAAACCCTTGAAAATACCAACTTTAAAGTCGAAGATCTTGGTGACGAGCAATTGAAAATATCTGTTCCAAACTGGCGCACTGATATCCACATCAAAGAAGATATTATAGAAGAAGTCGGGCGCCTACTTGGTTTCGATAATTTGCCGACCAGTTTCCCATTGCGTCCTTTTGTATGCCCAGAAATCGACCCGATGCTAGAGTTCAAGACAAAACTACGCACTATTCTTTCCGATCGTCTTGGCGCGAACGAATTACTGACTTACTCATTCGTTTCGAAATCTCTCCAAGAAAAAGTTGGCGAAGATCCCCTAGATTCTTATCAAATCATCAATTCTATCTCACCGGAGTTAGAGTGCTTCCGTCAAAGTATTATCCCGTCACTTCTCGATAAAACACGCGAGAACGAGAAAGCTGGTTACAAGGACTTCACACTTTACGAAATCAACCAGGTCTCTAAGAAATCTTGGGGCCTAAACGACGAAAACGTCCCTGCCATGAAGACCCAACTAGGTCTCACTACGTTCGGCGATTTCTACCACGCCAAACACATTCTCGCAGAACTCAGCCGCACACTAGAGCTCGACTTTGAACTTCGCCCGATAAGTAACTCTGCCATGTTCGAGCCGCTCCATTCGGCTGCCATCTACTTAGACCAAATTCAAGTAGGCGAACTCGGCGAAATAAAGCCCTATGTCCTAAAGAAATTCAAATTAACACCATCTATCTCCGCAATCTCTCTCACTCTCGACCCATGTCTATCCGCAGAAAAGCAGCACAAGACATCTATAAAACTTTCTAAATTCCCATTTGTCTCACGCGATCTTACTTTCAGCGTCAAAAAAGATACCGAATTTATTAGTATCGAAACAGGTATTAAGACTGTTTTAAGCCAGATTTCAGACATTATATATATACTTGAACCAGTCTCCATCTTCCGCAAGCCGAACGGAGACCAAAAGAATCTTTCCTTCCATCTAGAAATCGCTAGTAAAACAAAAACGCTCGAATCGAAAGAAATATCTGATATAATAGAAACAATTATTAGTAGTCTCAAGACGCTCGGTGCGGAAGTTGTCTAGAAACACCCAAGGAGGTACCAAATGCAAGAAAAAGATCTAAAACCATCTACTAAACAGCGCCTGATTTTCGCCTTAGTTGCGGCACTTCTGCTCGGCTCATCCATAGCGGCCTACGTCATGATTATCATGGGCAACGGAAATGTCAATTATGCCAAAATGAACCTTGAGCAGCTCGAGAACGCCTATAATGAAAAAATCGACGAGCTAGACCAAGAAGCCGCCGAGCTATCCGGCAAATACTTTGACGAGTTCAAGCAATACAAATCCAAAGTTAAAGCTTATAACTCAGCCACAGCCAACGGCAACGGCGTCCAAGCCAAAGACCTTAAAGAAGGTGACGGAGAAACCATCGGCGATTCAGGTTATTCGGCCTACTACATCGGTTGGTGCTCTGACGAATCAATCTTTGATTCATCTTTTGATAACTATGACGAACCGACTGCGCTCAGGGTGCCTATCACGGTAGCCGAAAGCTCTCTCATCGAAGGATGGTATATCGGCACTGAAGGCATGAAAATCGGTGGCGTCCGCGAAATTACCATCCCAGGATCACTTGCCTATGGCGATTCTCAAGAAATCTGTGGTGCAACCAACTCTCCACTTAAATTCATCGTCATGGCTATCGAAACCAATGAGCGCCTAGAAAAACTCAACGATGATCTAAACGAAATTTACGCCGCACTATCTAACGCATACACTCAAGCTTATTCAGACTACGATTACTCCGACGAGGAAACAACCTCCGGAGAATAATCACGTGGGCACACCATCATTCTTCTTCTACGACCTTGAGACATCAGGGTTGTCCGGCAGCGATGACCGCATTATGCAGTTCGCCGGTCGTCGCACGAATCTAAACCTCGAGCCAATTGGCGAGCCTGTTAATATTCTCGTCAAATTAAACGACGATACTCTCCCATCACCCGCTGCTATTCTCACCACAAAAATCACACCCCAAAAGACTCAAGAAGAAGGAATTACTGAACGTGAGCTCGCGAAGACATTAATTGAAGATATTTTCACTCCTGATACTATTATCCTCGGCTTCAACTCAATCCGCTTCGACGACAAGTTTATCCAGCATTTATTCTGGCGTAATTTCTACGATGCTTATGAGTGGCAATGGAAAGATGGACGTTCGCGTTGGGATATGCTCGACGTTGTTCGGCTTACTCGCTCTTTACGTCCAGAAGGCATCAACTGGCCAACGACAGAAGACGGAAAGCCAACCAACCGGCTAGAGCTCATAACTAAAGTAAACGGCATTTCTCACGAATCAGCACACGACGCGCTCTCCGATGTTAACGCATTAATTGATGTCACGCGGCTTATTCGTGAACGTCAACCCAAGCTATTCAGCTATCTATTTAAGCTACGTGACAAAAGGGAAGTAAAAGCCCTCGTAAATCTTGAGAACCCTCAACCGTTCGCGTATGCGTCTGGACGTTATGGATCAGAACACAACTTTACCACAGTATGCGTCCCGGTATCGCCTAGCAAGAATGGTAATATTTTGGTCTATGATCTCCGCTACAATTTAGACGAGCTATTAGACAGCCTCAAAAAGCAAGCTCCGGACTATATCGCAAATCCGGATGTCAAATTGAGAGATTATTTATTCCCAAAGTTCAAAGAGCTTGCCTACAATCGCTGCCCAGCAGTTGCGCCTATTGGCGTGCTTGATAGCCAGAACGGCTGGGATAAAATCGAACTTAACCAAGAAGTAATCGAAAAAAACTATGCTTCGCTTCAAAAACATCCAGAAATAATTGAGCGCATTAAATCCGAGCAGCTTACCGATAAATACGACAAGCCTGCTGTTGATTCTGAAACTGCCCTTTATGATAGCTTTGTCCCAGACAACGACCGAGTACGTCTCGCCGCAATCCGAGACATGGACGCTAACGCTCTTGCGGACTTCCATCCAAACTTCACCGACGAGCGTCTGCCAGATCTACTTCTGCATTATAAAGCAAAAAATTTTCCCGAATCGTTAGCTGAAGACGAAGCTGAAAGATGGCAAGTTTACCGTGCCGCAAGACTCAACCGTCAAGCTCCTATTTTCCTCGCCGAACTCCAGAAGTTCGAACAGCAAGGAGCCGACGATTTCATCCTTGAAGAGCTCAAACTTTGGTACGAATCATTGCAGGATTCAGACTATTAAAAAGCCCCTCGAACGAGGGGCATTTTATACCATATATTACATATTTATCAACCAAGGCTCTGGACTTTTTTAAGAAAAAACGGTATAATATACAAGTTTAAACGGATCATTCTATGGAAGAGAACTATATTAAAATACGTGGCGCAAGACAGCACAATCTAAAAGATATTGACGTCGACATTCCGCGCGACAAGCTTGTAGTAATCACTGGCCTTTCAGGCTCTGGAAAATCGAGTCTTGCTTTTGATACAATCTACGCCGAAGGGCAACGCCGTTACGTAGAATCTCTTTCTTCCTATGCTCGAATGTTCCTTGGTGTCATGGACAAACCAGACGTTGATTCCATCACTGGCCTTTCACCTGCTATTTCTATAGACCAAAAATCTACTTCCCGTAACCCTCGTTCTACTGTTGCTACCGTTACGGAAGTTTATGATTATCTCCGCCTTCTTTTCGCGCGCGTAGGTGTTCCTCACTGTCCTATCTGCCATCGTGAAGTATCGCGACGCAGCGTAGAAGACATTATCACGGAAGTCATGAAGTTACCGCTAGGCTCCAAATTAATGCTCCTAGCGCCCATCGTTCAAAGCAAGAAAGGCGAGTTTGCCCACATACCTGACCAATATAGCGCCAAGGGTTTCTCACGCGTCCGCGTTGATGGCATAGTTTATGCTCTCGACGAATTCCCGGCTCTAGAAAAACAGGAACGACACGATATCGAGCTAATCGTAGACCGCTTCATCCTATCTCCAGACATAGAAACCCGCATCGCCGGTTCTATCGAGCAGGCGCTCGAACTTGGGCAGGGAATTATCAAACTTCTCAAAATCAATGATAACTCCAGCTCCATCGAGGATCGCGGCGCTAAAGACAGCGAAGTCATCACTTTTTCTCAACGCTACGCTTGTCCAAATCATCCTGATGAGTTAATCCCAGAACTAGAACCACGTTTATTCTCCTTCAATGCGCCCGAAGGAGCCTGTCCAACCTGTACGGGTCTCGGTATCCGTATGGAAATTGATCCCAAGTTAGTCTTAAACCCCAATCTGACCATCGCCGAAGGAGGCATCCGCCCCTTTAATCGAGTCAACTACGATTCATACTGGCTCAAACGCCTTACTACTGTAGGCGAGCGTCATGGCTTTTCTGTCCATGTACCTATCCGCAATCTTTCGCCTGACGCCATCGAAAAAATATTATACGGAACTGGATCGGATAAATATAAAGTCACTGTCAGCGGTAAAGGCAAATTCGCTGCTGGCACCATTTATGAGACAACTTATGAAGGCGTTATCCCAAATCTTGAACGTCGATATAATAACCCAGACGTCTCAGAGTTTATCAAACACGATATCGAGCGCTTTATGCGAGTTCGCGAATGCCAAACCTGCCATGGCGCTAGACTCAAACCCGCAGTCCTAGCTGTTACTATCAACGATCTCAACATTGTCGATATATGCAGCCTCGACGTAGACTCCGCATTAAAGGTTCTTAGCCAAGACCTCAAATTCACCGAGGCTGAACATCTCATTGCCGACCCAATCCTAAAGGAAATTCGAGAGCGCATCAAGTTCATGCAAGACGTTGGCTTAGGTTACCTAGAACTCGGCCGCGCTGCTAACACGCTATCAGGCGGTGAAGCTCAGCGTATTCGCCTTGCCACTCAAATCGGCTCCGGCCTCCAGGGCGTGCTTTATGTGCTAGACGAACCTTCTATCGGGCTCCATCAATGCGACAATGATAAACTTATTGCGACTCTTAAGCATCTCCGCGACCTCAAAAATACAGTGCTTGTCGTTGAACATGATGAAGACACCATGCTACAAAGTGATTACATCATCGACATTGGCCCAGGCGCCGGAGCAAAAGGCGGACGCCTTGTCGCTGCTGGTACGCCACAAGAAATTAAGAGCAACAAAAACTCTATCACTGGCAAATATCTGTCCGGGGAAATGACAATCGAGACGCCAAAGACTCGTCGTAAACCAAAAAAAGATAAGTACCTAACCGTCGTAGGCGCACGCGAAAACAACCTCAAAAACATCACAGTTAAATTCCCGCTCGGTGTTATGACTGTTGTATCCGGAGTATCCGGCTCCGGCAAATCCACTCTTGTTAATGAAATCCTTGCTAAAGAACTCCAGGCTCGCCTAAACCACGCTCAGACTATCCCTGGTCTTCATGAAAGAATTGACGGCATCGAAAACTTAGACAAAGTTGTTATTGTTGATCAGAGCCCAATTGGCCGTACTCCACGCAGCAATCCGGCCACCTACACTGGTGTTTTTACGGCTATCCGTGACCTATTCGCTGCTCAGCCAGAAGCTGAAGTACGCGGGTACAAGTCTGGCCGCTTCTCCTTCAACGTCAAAGGCGGGCGCTGTGAAGCCTGTCAAGGTGACGGCGTCAACAAAATCGAAATGCATTTCTTACCAGACGTCTACGTCACCTGCCCAGCATGTCATGGCCGTCGTTATAATCGTGAAGCACTGGAGATAAAATACAAGGGTAAAGACATTTCTGATGTTCTAGAAATGACCATCGACGAAGCGGTGGAGTTCTTTAAGAATATCCCCGCTATCCATAGTAAACTAAAAACCCTACAAGAAGTCGGCTTAGGCTATATTCGCCTAGGACAACCTGCCACGACCTTCTCTGGTGGTGAAGCTCAACGTATCAAACTTGCCACCGAGCTATCTCGCCGCAGCACCGGCAAGACTCTTTATATACTAGACGAACCTACTACCGGTCTCCATACCGACGACGTCAAACGTCTTCTTACTATTCTGGACAAACTCGTTTCCGGCGGCAATTCCATGATTATCATCGAGCACAATCTTCACGTTATTAAATCAGCCGATTGGGTCATTGATATGGGTCCAGAAGGCGGACAAGGCGGCGGCACCGTCATTGCCGAAGGCACTCCAGAAGATTTAGCAAAGTCCAAAACTACGCCTACTGGCAAATATTTAGCTAAATATCTCTAACAGATTAGCTACCCCAATACCTGTCGCAATTTCCGCACGCGCTTCAATAACCGTGCTATAATGTAACCATGAGCAAGATACTCATTATTGGTAATATCCTCAAAGATACCTATCTTCGCCTAGACGAGCATCGTGAGAAATTTGAGGAAGATGCGGATGACATCAAATGGCTCAACTGGGGCTTTGATGACAGTTCACATGAGTTTTTCCGTCGAACTAGCTTGCTATCTGGAGCCGTAGTTACGCTCGAGGTCTTAGAGAAATTCGGCATCGACGCCCAAATACACCGAGAACCTCAGTCAGAAGAAGACCCAGAAGACCCTACTAAGGCAGTAAATTACCGATACATTCTTTGCGCAGGCGATCAAATCTCTTATCTCGCCCCTAGCAGAAAGAACCCCACCAAGTTCACCGCTATGGAAATAGATGACGACTACGAGTGGGTCTTTGTTGATCGCTCCGCCATTATCTCTAGGGAGCTTGTGGCGAACCTGCTACATATTTTAGAAAAACAAAGCCAGCTCAAACTGGCTTTCTACACACCTAAACGTGTCAACAAGTATGTGGAGCTATTGCTAGAAAAAGCTAATTTGATATTTACCGACCACCCATTTGAACACACAAACATCAAAGCAGAAGTTTATGAATTATCCGAGACTGGTATCAAAATTGGTGACAAATCCGTCAAATTCCGCAAGCTTAAGAAAACCGCTCTCTTTACCCACTTGACTACTTATTCCATTATTGCTGCAACTATTTTAGGTAGCAAAATCAAAAATAAATCAAAGGAGGACCAATTGCTGATGGCCAAAATGAACATAGAAAATACAAAGCTCGACCAATCCCTGCCAGTCGAAGAGCTAGAAGAGCTTGCCGGTGAAGAAAAAGATAGCCAGGTCAACCTCCGTCAAATGGCCAAACAGCTAGTCAGCAATGGCAAAGGTATCCTTGCAGCCGATGAATCTGGGGGCTCTATCCATAAAAAATTCGAAAGCATGAATATCCCCGACGATTTCGAGCACCGCCGCGATTACCGTAATTTATTCTTCACCACTGAAGGACTTGAGAAATACGTGAATGGCGTTATCTTGTTCGACGAAACTGCCAGACAGCTCTCTGACGACGGCCGAGATTTTGCCACCTACTTGACTAGCAAAGGCATTATCCCAGGTATCAAAGTCGATAAAGGACTCGCTAATATGCCTGGCAGCACCGAAAAATACACCCTTGGCCTTACCGGCCTCGACGAGCGTCTTGAGGAATATTACGATATGGGGCTCCGCTTTGCTAAATGGCGCGCCGCCTTCGAAATCACCGAAAACACACCAACTAAAAATACCATTACGAAAAACGCCGAAATACTTGCTGATTACGCACTCAAGTGCCAAGAAGCTCGCATTGTGCCTATCGTAGAACCAGAAGTCGTATTCGATGGTAACTTTTCGATTGAGAGTTGCGCTAACACTACAGGAACCATTCTAAAGGAACTCTTTGACACTCTAAAGCAAAAAGGCGTCGATCTGCCAGCTACGATTTTGAAAGTAAACATGGTTATCGCTGGCAAACAATACGAAGCTATGTCCACGCCTAAAGAAGTTGCCGAATGGACCTCCAAAACTCTCCGCCGTTACGTACCAGAAGAACTCGCCGGCGTCGTTTTCCTCTCTGGTGGGCAAACTCCAGAACAGGCCACAGAAAACCTTCAAGAAATCACCAACCTTGGACCTTATCCTTGGCCAGTCACCTTCTCATATGCACGCGCTCTTCAAGGCCCAGCCCTAGAAGCCTGGAAAGGCGACAACGAAAATTATCCTGAGGCCAAGCAAGCATTCTTGGAAAGGCTAAAAGCGAATGCCGCTGCTCTAAAAAAATCAGCTTAACTCGTCTCTTGATATTATCTCTAAAATAGTCTATAATAGTTATCAAATTTTAAGGAGCAAAAATGTCCGATTATAATTTAAGTTTGAGCGTCCGCACCGAGACCGGCAAGAAAGCCCTCGCCCTTCGCGAAGAAGGCCTTGTCCCCTCTGTTATTTATGGCGGAAAGTCCGAGATTCTCGCTAAATCTCCATATAATGAAACCGAAAAAGTTTTGAAACTTGCCGGCTATCACAGCCCAATCGACCTTACTGTCGACGACAAGAAGACCATGGCAATCGTTAAGAGCGTTCAACTCGACCCAGTATCTCGCCGCATTATCAACGTTTCTTTCCAAGCTGTTTCTGCCAATAAGCTTGTCGAAGCTACCGCACCAATCATTCTCGTCAATTTCGAAGCATCCGATGCTAACAAAGCCCATCTTACACTTGACCAAGTTCTCGAAGAGATTGATGTCAAAGCCAAACCAGCCGATCTTCCAAAAGAGCTTACTATTGACGCAAGTAAGCTTGCCACTACCGAGGATAAGATCTTCATCAAAGATGTCGTTTTGCCAGCTGGCGTAGAATTCGCCGATAAGGAACTAAGCCCAGAAACAGTTATTGCCAATGTTTACGATGCTGCCGCTGAAGCCGCCGCACGTGAAGAAGCCGAAAAGGCCGCTGCTGAAGCCCAAATCGATGCCGCTGATGTTCCATCTGATAATGGCGCCAAGCCTGAAGAAGCCGCCGAAGGCGAAGAAACCAAGGCTGAATAACCTTCAAAACACTTCAGAAAGCCCCCAGTAGGGGCTTTCTTTTTTCACACCATCTCGTCTCACTCTGTCGCAAAGCCTTTTCCGCATGAAAAACCCCGCTAAATTCGCGGGGATAAATCTAAGGAGATTGGAACTTATTCGAAACTGTTACTCACTAAGCCCTTCAATGATTCTGGAAGGTGAAACGTATATTTAGTATTCAAAGTTGGGTCGCTACGGACTTCTTTTAGACCAAACAAATAATATGCAAACTTCGAGCGATCCTCCGTTATCTCCTCATGCAACCAAGGCTCCTCGGCGCCGAAAGATATCCCTACCGAATAAATCGAAGCGCTTTTCTCTTCACCAGTAGTCTCTAACCAGCATATCGTCTCTGTTTGCGTATCGATTTTGATCGTGTCCAATTGAATAGCTCGGTCTGTAACAAAAGTTGCCCTCTTGCAACTCGCAAGTTCAACCACTAGTTCAGCAACAGCAATTAGAGCAACCACAGCCGCAATGCAACCGATAATTAGATTTCTTTTCGCGTACACCCCACTTTTACGCTTATACCATCCGTTGTAGAGAAACCATTTTGCAGAAAACCAAGCAATAACCGCAACAGCAATCGTACCCAGTACTATCAGAGCAGCCTTCATACTTTCCTCCTTTTAATGTCCAAGACAATATTTGCCTATACTCTAATTAAATAATAACACAAAATCCAGAGAAAATCAAGCATGCTATCTGGCAGCCAGATCCATGACCCATCAAAATAGGCGACCTGGGGTATAAAGATATCATCAGTTTTAGTATCCCCAAAGACCCCAGTCGATCATCGGGAGGATCTATCTGTATCCCTACCTATTGACTTTTTATCAAGCTTATGCTATAATATAAGGTATAGATAGGTTTGGGGGAGCCTAGCAAAGCACCTATACAAATTGGAGAGGTTAATGCAACTTAAACTAAGATATGAGCAGAGTACAATATAGAGGAGGAAATCACAATGAGAAAGCACAAGAAAATCGATGGCTTCACCCTTTCGGCAATGATTGCCATGATTATATTCATGGCTATGGTTTTCACGGTAGCAATACTTCCCAGCATCTCTGCTGCCGAAGCTGCTCCGCGCCCGATCGCCTCGCCCATGGAATGCCAGCCAACCGCCGAAGAGCTCAACGAGCCAATCCCGACCGACGAGCCCTTTGCAGATGGAAACTACTACACGGTAGGAGTGAACAGAACGATCACCGTATCCATGTATGGCGGAGAAGCAAAATCATTCAATCTGATTTTTAAAGGCAATCTCGGCGCAAACGAAACAGCTTACATGATCGAAAAGGAAATCGAGATAGTCACAGTTGATGAGGAAGAAATCGCCGAAATTACAAATGACTGGGTTGCAATCTGGAACGTGCAGGAAGGCGAAACCTTTGTTGTTAATAACAAAGATGAACAAACGGTAGAATTCGAACTTTTACCGCCTGAAAACGCTCCGGCAGGAGAGTACGTAGTAATCTACAGAATACTCTCAGCCCCGCTCCCCGTCTACAACCTGGATATCGACGGAGAATTTAGACTCATTCAGCTGTCCCCCGACATGGAAGAATATGACGAATTAACCTTCGTCATGACAATCGCCCCCTAACCTCTCCCTTCACCCCAACCCCGCGAAGCTTTCGCTTTGCGGGGTGTTTTATTGCCTATCAGCAGGAAAAATGTTATAATATAACCATCTACCATCGGTAAAGCACTTTAGAAAGAAGGTTAGAATATGACTTGTTTACGTCGTTTATTTCGCTCTATAATCCAAACTATACGACGAAGAAAACAGCTTAGAGAAGAATTAAAGCGCAACTATGAAGAATGCGAAAGGCTCGTAAAAGGAATCAAAGATGACTATGAAAAAGAGTGCGAAAGCATACTGAAGGCCTACAACGAAAAACTCAAGGAAATCGGCACCGTCGTTGGGCCAGAAGCCGACGCCGCGACAAACGAATCCGAACGCGATTCTCGACGCGCGCTAGCACTTACAGATCAAAAAATCAAAGAAGTCAGGGAAAACTACGGACGAAGAGCAGAACGTATCAAACAGGCATACGGCGGCTCCTGAAAGCTATCTAACCATCAAACATTTTTCGCCCCGCCCCAAAAGCGGGGTATTCTTATGTAGCCCGCCAGTTGTGTTTTTATGAATATATGTTATAATTAATATATCTAGTCCCCGCTGATGTACTTTACAAGTTAGGAGGTTCAACAGTAATGATCCCCAAACTGCTGCGAAAAGTCATTCTCTATTTCAAAAGAAAATATCTCTTATTTAAAAACGACAAAGAATATTATGAGGAGACAGAACGGATTCGCAAGCAATACAACGACACCATAGACCGCTTATTCGAACAATACATGCCATCTGATCTCTCGAAGGAAATCACTACAGGTAAAGAACAAATGGATCGTTTCGGGAAAGAAATCGACCAAGCACGCAGAATACGCGAACAACAGCTTCTCACCATCCGAAACAATTACGCTGCCAGACGCCATGGTATCCTAAACAATACCGACAACTCCTAATCTATCACCGCCCCGCTTTTCTAGCGGGGTATTTTCATGCACAAAAAAGCTCCTCTAGAGGAGCTTTGAATTATCTTACCTCAACTCTTACGCGAGGGACGGACTTGCCAGAGAAGTGGCTCTTCTTCGTCTTAACGAAGGTAACCACGCCATCTTTTGCAGCATGAATCGTATAATTACGGGACATATAAGTACCCTCACCAGCAAGCTTAGTTGAACCAGTTTGGCGCACGAGTACTTCACCAGCCTTTACTTTTTGACCGCCAAAGCGCTTGACACCAAGACGTTGGCCGGCATTGTTGTGGACGTTCTTAGCGGTTCCACCCGCTTTGACATGTGACATTTTATTTCTTCCTTAATACTATTATCTCTCGAGCCACGACTTGTCCTTCTCTGAAATAAAGAAGGTCTTTCTGACCCAAGTTAATAAACTTTTTCACATTATACCCCAGATTCTCCGCCTCGTCAAGGAGATTTAATCTAGAATATTCACCAGAAGGCCTTAACCAAGCCGGAACAGCCACTACCACTGGCGTTCCGCTATCAATTTGACTATATAGATTTTTTAAAAAGCCTATAAGAATGTCTTTACAGCGCATCTTCTCTTGCTTCAGCTTGGTATCTGCCGGCGGTTGGCTCATCGGTTGTCCTAAGAACGCCTCAGCTGCTACTGCGTTAATTTCCTCACCCCAACTATAGTTCATCGCGTCGCCGCATTCCGCCTTATAGTCTTTGCAACCAATCCAGTCCAGATTTCGTTTTGTATAATCTACCATCCGCTCCGACAAATCGGTTCCGTATGGCAAATACCCCATTAAGAAAGCTTCTTGAAGCACCACGCCGGTACCGCAAAACGGGTCAAGCACGCGCGAACCGTCATCTAACGGCCCACAGAGATTAATCAGAATCTGCGCCAATTTTGGAGGCAACATTCCTACTTTAGCGTCTCTAGCAGGTCTAGCCTGATCTCGTTTTGCATATTCGGAAATATTCTGCACGCCAATCAAGTTGTAATTACCAAAATCTGTCATTATAATTTCAACATGATTTTTCTTTTCTGCAAGTTGATTATGGTGCGACGTAGCCGTTGACAATACGGCAGTTTTATTTTCTAGGACCCGAACAGAACGCCCTCTCCTCTGCAAAATCTTTTTTAATTTCAAAGCCTCGCCTTGCGCTTTGTGTGGCGATGCTCCACGACGAAAATCGGAAACGCCAAGCGTGATCTTGCCGTCAGGCAACTCCGCAAGCGAATCAATCAAATAATTAAAGCCTTCTGGCAGCTCTTCTGCGAGTTTCAAAGATCCGCCAAGCCTTTTTAACTCTGGCTCATTAGCACATTCAAAAGTAGCAAGCTCATGCCCATGCGGCTCAACATTGTCATACAAACTCTCAAGTTCAGCTAGCGACAACTTCGGAAGTCGCCCTAGCACTGCCAAGTATTTCATAACCAAATTATACCACATATGTTATTATATTTACATGGATCTCACCCCCCGTTTCTCTGTTTCTGAATTCTTAGAAGTCGTCAATCAGACCTTGAATTATGCCTTCCCAACTGTCGAAATCGAGGGCGAAGTGTCTAGCATTAAAACTAGCAAAAACAAGTGGGTATTCTTCGACCTTAAAGACGAAGAGAGCACCGTTAATTGCTTCACTACGGTTTTCCAATTACGCACCCCTCCAGAAGAAGGTATGAAAATCGTGGTTCGTGGTACACCGCACCTCACCAAAGCCGGACGTTTTTCCATCACTATTCAAAAAATCATGCCCGTAGGAGAGGGAAGCATCAAAAAAGCCTTTGAAATGCTAAAAGAAAAGCTAAGTAAAGAAGGCTTGTTCAATCCAGCCAAGAAACGCCCCATCCCAGACAATCTCCAAACAATCGGTATTATCTCTTCCACCACCGCCGCTGGATATGCTGACTTTTGCAGGATCCTCAATAATCGCTGGGGCGGGCTTACACTCAAAGTAGCTAACTGCGGCGTGCAGGGCCTCTCTGCTTCCGACGAAATTTGCAAAGCCCTCGACTATTTTAACGAAGAAGGAGCCGTTGATATCATTGCCATCGTCCGCGGTGGCGGTTCTAAAGATGACCTCGCTGTTTTCAATGACGAATCACTCGCCCGCAAAATCGCCAGCTCTCGCATTCCTATCATTACCGGCATCGGTCATGAGATCGACGAATCACTCGCCGATTTAGCCGCCGACATTCGCGCTAGTACACCCACCAATGCCGCCGAAATGCTCACTCGCGACAAGGTCGCCGAAATTGCTAACATCCATGACAATTTATCGCACGTAGCCCAATTTATTGTTCATTATACCGATACTTTAAAATCCACCAACATTTCTGCCATCACCTCTATTAGTGGCATTATTGAAGCGCGTATCGAAAATGCGAAAAACGAGCTCAGAAATCAGCAAAAATTGCTCCTTTCGCTTAACCCAGAGCACGTCTTGAAACAAGGTTATGCTATATTGTCCGGTAACCTCTCCCCGGGAAGCAAGATCACAATCACCACCCATGATAAATTAATCGAAGCAAAGGTAGAAAATGTCCATAAACGATAAAATCACCAAACTAAACACCGCCACTCAATGGTTCTATTCGGACGACTTTAATCTCGACGAAGCAGAAACGAAATACAAAGAAGCTTTTAATCTCGCCAAAGAAATCGAAAAAGACTTAGACGAACTAAAAAATCATATCGAAATTATAAATAAAGATTTCACAAAATAAAATAATTATGCTAATATTGAAGTATGTTTAACCAACCTACTTCTTCTATGCCTCCAATTTCTTCCCCACAGCCTACCGTCCCAGGCATGCCCGCCCGCCCCACTGTCGCACCTTCTGGCGTCGCCAAATTAGAGAAAAGCGTGCGTAGTTCGCTCGTCAAAACTATCGCCATTATTTTGTTGTCCCTACTGCTAGTCGGCGCATTATTGCTCGCCGTCTACTTTTATAACGAATACGAAATCGCCCAAGCAGATGTCGACTCTCAAGTCGCCAGCGCCCTAATCGCCCGCGAGAAGGAAATCACCGACGAACTCGAAGCAAAGTTTACCGAGCGAGAAAAAGAGCCTTACTCAAACTTCACGGGCCCAGACGACTACGGAGCAGTCAGCTTCAAATATCCTAAAACCTGGAGTGTTTACGTAGCCAAAGACGCGGTAAGAGGCGGGGACTTCGAGGCTTATTTCTACCCAATGGAAGTTCCACCGATTGCTAACGACACCGTCTTTTCTCTCCGCGTCAATATCAAATCGGAGTCCTTCGAAGCAGCCGATAACCGCTATAAAGGCCTTGTGACTTCAGGCAAGCTAACCTCGTCTGTTATCACCCTTCATACTACCACAGCTAATCGCTATGATGGCACCTTGCCAAACAACCTTATTGGATCAATCGTCATCTTCAAAATTCGCGATAAAACCATAACCCTAGAAACCGACGCCGAAATCTATCGCGAAGATTTTTCACATATTCTAGAATCCGTAACATTCAACGAATAATCAATAAGGAGGATTAAATGGCACATATCAACCGTAAGTTTATCGATAGCCACTGGCTGCTCTTCATCACAAGAGGTCTAGTCGCCCTAGTCTTTGGTGCGATTGCATTATTCAACATGCGTCAAGATTTCCCCTATATGATTACGCTCGTCGGCATCTTCCTACTCTCTTTCTCTATCATCGAGTTTATCAACGCACTCTACCGCGCTCGTCAAAAAACCGGCTGGGCCATCTCCGTCTCCCTCGCTATCATCGACGCAGTTGTAGCCCTTGCCCTGCTATTCACTATCACGCAAAATACCACTTGGCATCTTTATATTATTGCCGCTTACACCTTCCTACGCGGTTTCTTTGAAATCATTGCTGGCTTCCGCTCTACAGTTGACCCAACAGACCGTTTCACATGGGTCTTCAGTGGTATGATCGGCGCAATCATAGGCATTGTCGTCTTTAATTCTAGCGAATACTTTGTTCGCTTCTTTGGTGTCTATCTAATGATCGTCGGCACCTGTAGCCTCTTCTACGGCGTCCACAACCGCGCCCAGAAAATCGAAGACCGCATCGCGCGCCGCGAATCAGCAGCACTCGCTGCCAAAACTCGCAAGCGTCGCCAGGGCAAAAAAGTTGTCAAGCGTTCTAAGTAATGTTAAAATAGAGGCTCAAGGAGTTATTATATGAAACACAAACGCCCCACCAAGGCTATTATCACCGACGCCGGCTTCGCCAGCCGCTTCCTGCCAATCACCAAAACTATTCCTAAGGGCATGCTTCCTATAGGCAACCGCCCAGTCATCCAACTTGTTATTGAAGAGTGCTTGACTGCAGGCATTGAAGAAATCATCCTCGTCGTCACCCCAGAAGGAAAAGCCATCTACGAAGATTACTTTAATAACCCAGCTACAAAAGCTAAAGAGCAACTCTATTCACAGGGCAAACAAGACCGCTTCGAAAGCGTCGAGAAGGTTCTCTCCTTCCCGAAAATTACTATTATCACCCAGGACCCAACCCTGCCATACGGCAACGGTTCTCCAATCGCTAGCGCACGTGGCCTCATCGACCAAGACGAAGCCTTTATTGCTATCTACTCCGACGATGTCGTCTTCGGACCTTCTGCCGTCCAGGATCTTATCGAATCCTTCGACGAACACGAAGATGCGCTCGCTATCATTGGTTGTCAGTTAGTTCCACATGAAGAAATCAAGAAATATGCTGCCGTCGATTACGATGAAGAAACCCAGGTTCTCCACGGCCTTGTCGAAAAACCAGCGCCCGAAGACGCTGCATCAGATCTCGCCTCTTACGGCCGCTATCTCCTTACCCCAGAAATCTTTGCCCATCTCATCCCAGAGAACACCGGCAAAGACAACGAACTCTGGCTTGCCGAAGCTATCGCTAAACTCATCCCATCCGAACGCGTCTATGCCAAGCAAACTTCTGGCCTTTGGATGACTACTGGCGACCCACAAAATTACTCCCTTGCTCAGCTTAAATATATCTTGGATAATGAGCCTTACGCAGCGGACGTGCGTGAATTCATTAAAAATAACTAACCAGCCTTAAGGAGGTAAAATCAATATGGACACAGCGGAATGGATTATCGTTTCAATCCTCGCCTTAACACTTTTTGTGTTTTTAATTCTCGGGATTTTACTCCTCACTAAGCTACTTGACCTCTCACGTGACGCCAAACACATCATGAAACAAGTCGAGCGCATGACCAAAAAAGGGAATACTATAGTCAACAAAGCCTCTGACGCCGTCGACGACATTTCTAAGACCGCCACCAGCGCTGCCAAAACCATGAAAAAAGACGCCACAACCACAACCGGCGCAGTCAAAGATGCCGTCGTCTCCGTAGTCGCCAAGAAATTCGGGCTTAACGATGAAAAATCTACATCTAAAAAGTAAGTTCGGCCATCTCTTTGGAGCTATCTGCGGCTTCTTTGCCGGTGTCTTCCGTGCCCCGAGATAACAGGGATACGTATTGACTTTTTAAAGAGTTTATGCTATAATTAAGCCGTATATTGGCAAATCTGTCAAGATACGACCTTTAATACGTCAAGGAATAAATAATTTGCATAGGGAGGGTTTGCAAATGGAAAAGAAGATCCAGATTCTCAATGAAGGGTATCAGGTGCCGGAGTTTCGCATACCGTGCGAGATCTTCGGTAAACAGGGGCGGCCATACGGTCATTGGAATGATGACCCCAGAAAAAAGGATGGCATGAAGCTCCTGAAGACACTGCTTCAGCTCGCCGGCATCGCGCTCGCAATTATCGCGATCATCGTGATAATTACCTCGACCGCCCACGCCGAAGGCACCGACGCTATCGGTTTCCCCAGCTACTGGGACCATGACTCCGGTCTGGTTACCAAAGTACAGGAAAGTCTCGTACTTCACGAGCTTCTCCCCGAAAAAGAAATCGATGGTCACTTTGGCCCCAAAACAGCCAAAGCCGTCAAGGATTTCCAGCTGAAAAACGGTATCTACCCCAGCGGCGTCGTCAATGACGAAACCGCAACCAAGCTTGGCCTTAGCGCAGCGGACTGGCCCTATAACCAGGGTTGGACACTGTACTATATGGCTAACCTTCAGGCTATCTACGATCGTAAAAGCAACTTCGAAGACATGATTTATATCTGTCTTGGTGGCCGCGGCTACAACAAAGATAACCCTGAAGCGACCGGATCTCATCTCTTCATCTATCGCGATGGCAAGTTGATTGCTGACTGTAGCTGTATCACGGGCAACGAATCAAAAGGTTACTTCACGCCTCTCGGTACAAGATCAATCAAAGGTCGTCACGAAGAGGATACGGGAAAATGGTCCAAGTATTACTACCTGGTTCATATCAACGAGAAGATATTCATTCAAAGCACTCTCGAGTACTTTGATGAATCCAGAGACCACCAGGTCCTCGGAGCTCATATCAGCGACGGATCCATCCGGATCCCCAAGCAGCTCGCCGAGTGGATCTACAAAAATGAACCTAACGGCGTTCTTGTCGTCATCGATGATCGGGCCTACTCACCCTACAATGCCCCCGGCTGGGAGCACCTCATCGAAGAAGATGGCGAATACTCTGAGTACGCCGACTGGGAAGAAAACGACGGGTATGAATACTACGACGAAGAAGCCCAGGGCTAACGCCACTTATTCCTTAACGACCTTCACCTCCCTCACGGGAGGTGTTTTTATTTTATCTTAACACAGTCATCACCAACTGTCTTTTTCATGTCATTCACAAAATCTTCATTAGCATCCACCCTAAACGGCATTTTAAGTGCCTTCTTTTCTTTGTCCTCTTGCAGAACAAGAATAATTTCTTGCATGCCGAGATTTCTATCACACACGCGTTTAATATCGGATAGCAGATCCACATTATTTGGCTCTTTCACTAGGACATATACCCTCTCTTTTCTAACGTCCTTCGGCGCTTCAGTGACACGATGCACTTCTGCTTTTTGCGCGCTTTCCCTAAATTTTCCTTTAGACACACGCTCAGCGGTTGTTCTACTCTGACGCCTATTCATACCCGACGCTTCCGCTGGTGGCGGCAAGACCGTTCCGGTTTCCTGATAGTTTGCCAGCACATCATCAGAAATAACCTCACAAGAGTCCATCAACACCTTCACATCTGGTACAATATTGCCGTTCTTGTCCTTCGCATTCACGCGCCCGCTAATCTTCACTACATTGTCCTGCACCAACTTACCACCATATTCTTCGAATACGCTAGGGAACACAATTACTTCCTGTTCGCTTGTCTTATTTTCAATCTTAATAAATGCCATCTTAGTGTTACTCTTGGTCAGAATAGTCCGCACATTAGTAATAATCCCGCCCACTATAACACTTTTACCGTCATTCTCTTGGTTCACAAGAGAATACGGGTGTGTCTGCTCGTCAAAATACTTATCATATTTGTCTAGTGGATGTGCAGAAATATACAGACCCATCAAATCACGTTCCCAAAGCAACTGTTCTTTCTCACTCACTTGTGTTGGCGCTGGTTTAATTTCGACTTCTGGAATCTCTGCTGCCGAACCGAAAGCACCAAAGAGGTCGGTTTGCCCAGAAGCTGCATCTTTCTGCATCTTCGCACCATAGGCCTGAATATTCTCTAGGTTAAATAGTAAATCGCTTCGCGTCGCAAATCTATCAAACCCACCCGTCTTGATTGTCGACTCCCACGCCTTCTTATTGAACTTCGTTGAGTCAACTCTTTTTGCAAAATCACACACACTCTTAAACGGGCCATTTAGTTTACGCTCCGGGATCACTTTTTCTTCTACAAGCGCCTTGCCTACGCCCTTGATACCAGACAATCCGAAGCGGATCGTATTCTCACCCTTCACGATACCAAAATCGCCAAAGCTCTCGTTAATGTCTGGGCCTAGGACTTTAAGCCCCATCTTTTTACACTCTGCAATTTCAATCGCTAATCTATCCGTCCAGCGCATATCCGCCGTCATCAATGCCGCCATGTACGCATCGGGATAGTGTGCCTTAAGATATGCCGTCCAATAAGCTACCAAAGCATAACACGCAGCGTGGCTCTTGTTGAAGCAATAGTTCGCAAAGTCTAGAAGCTCACGCCAAAACTCTTCAGCAATTTCTTCTGTCGCCCCACCAACTTTTATCGCACCCTCAATAAATTGTGGCTTGACCTTATTCATAAGATCTACTTTTTTCTTACCCACCGCCTTCCTAAGCGTATCAGCTTGGCCGCCTGTAAAACCACACCATTCGCGGCTAATCTGCATGAACTGTTCCTGATAAATCAGAATCCCGTAAGTATTTTTGAGCGCATTTTCGAGCCCAGGATGGAGATATGTAATCGGCTCCTTACCATGTTTCCGGCGAATAAACGAGTCAATAAATTGCATTGGGCCAGGACGGTACAACGCCACCATAGCGATAATATCTTCAAACTTATCCGCTTTAAGGTCCTTCAAATAACGCTTCATGCCCGCCGATTCAAGCTGGAATACGCCAGTTGTATCTGCCCTTTGGAATAAGTCGTACGTAAGCTTATCGTCCAACGGCACCGAATACATATCGAAATCATCGCCATAAACTTTGCGAATCATGCGAAGCGCGTTATTAATTACGGAAAGGTTAGAAAGCCCCAAAAAGTCCATTTTAAGAAGCCCAAGCTCTTCAATCGTGCCCATAGGGAACTGGGCCGCGATTGGACCTTTAGCCGAAACTTCAAGCGGCACAAATTTTACCAAATCATCAGGCGCAATCACTACGCCACAAGCATGTACGCCATGTCCACGGATAGTCCCTTCTAGGCGACTTGCAAAGTCCAGTACTTCTTTCGAAGTCGGGTTAGTCTCATATTCGTTTTTAAGGTCGGGCACATCACGAATTGCGTCCGGCAGATGCACATGATGCCCCATCACCGGATCCGGCACCAGTTTCGCTAAACGATCTGCCTCTGCATATGGTACTTCCAACACTCTAGCCACATCGCGCACTGCGTTCTTCGCCATCATTTTGCCGAACGTTACAATGTTTGACACCCGCCCTTTGCCATATTTTTCAGTACAATATTCAATTACTTCATCACGTCGAGTATCCTGAATATCCGTATCGATATCCGGCATCGAAATACGATCTGGATTCAAAAACCTCTCGAAAAGAAGATCGTACTTCATTGGATCGAGCTCAGTAATCCTCAATGCATAGGCCAGAAGCGCACCAGCTGCAGAACCACGCCCAGGACCATAAACAATCCCACGCTTCTTACCCCAGTTAATAAAATCCCAAACAATCAAGAAATAGCCATTATAGTTCATCTTATCGACTACGGATAACTCATAGTCGATACGAGGAAGCAATTTATGCAAATCATCCCGTTCTTCATCAACTTTCTCCAGAATCTTTCGGCATTCCTTCACGCTTAACTTATGCGCTTCTTCCTCTGTCTTACCACCGTATCGAAACACTAGACCAGAAAAAACCAGCTTATCAAGGTAGCTCTTTTCTGTCTCTCCTTCAGGAACGGGGAATTTCGGAATTAAAATTCTGCCAAGCTGCAGCTCTACATTGCAACGATCTGCAATCCGTTTCGTATTTAAGACCGCCTCAGGGCAAGTCTTACCCCATCTTTCAATAATGTCTTCCGGCGGAATTACATGCAGCTCGAATTCCTTCAAACTCATCCTGTTCGTGTCAGACAAATTCGAACCAGTCCCTACACATAGTAGCACCTCGTGCGCATCCTGATCTTCATGCTTCAAATAATGCGCATCGCACGTTACGACTAACGGCACACCAAGTTCTCTCGCATGCGCCATATGCCAATTATTTATTTTCTCCTGATCTTTCCAGTGCGTCGGCGAGTCTGGATGTCCATGATCCTGCATTTCAAGATAGAACCTATCCCCATAGACATTCTTATGCCATTTTATCAACTCGATCGCTTTCTTCTCGTCCCCCGCCCGAAGCGCCTCAGATATTTCCGAACCTGCACACCCGGACAAACAAATTACGCCATCGCTATACTTCTCCATATCTTTATGGTCGGTACGCGGACGATAATATTTACCATTTATTTCGGCATTACTCATCAACCTACAAAGATTCTCAAAACCCTTATCGTTCATGGCCAACAAAGTGATGTGGAAACGTTGCTTGTCGTGTGCCGGATCGCGATCCTCAAGATTCCGTGCTGCTACGTAAGCCTCCAGTCCTAAAATCGGTTTAATACCATTATCTTTGCATATCTTATAAAGCTCTACTAATCCTGACATTGTACCGTGATCTGTCACAGCAACGGCTTCCATACCGTGCTCCTTTACAAAATCCACAAGCTCCGGTATTTTCGTCAGCCCATCAAGCAAGCTATAGTGCGTGTGATTATGAAGGTGCACAAAATCACTAACCTTCAAAACAGTATCTCTGTCCTCCGCACTTTTCATAAAAAACATTATACCACTTCCAAAGTTTTTATGCTAAAATTGAAGTAACCATGGAAGAAAAATTACGTAATTTATCTCAAAATATCGCGAATAATACCGGCCCCCGCGAGGCCGACAAGTCTAGTGGGCAAGACGAAGGTCGGCCATTTGACGATAATGCTCACGAGGAATCTTTCGATAGCGAAGAGAATGATCGCATCGACATAAAGATCTCTGATGGTTCAGATGACCAAGAAAACTTCGATGATTCAGCGGATGCCGAAGAATCACACGAAGAATCTGGAGAAGATCATTCGGAAGATTTTGAAGAGCCGAAAGAAGAAGATTCTAACCACGAGGAAGACACTCACGGAGATACAGGAGAGCCAGAAGAGTATCACGAAGACGAGTCAGAAATAACAGAAGATCCAGAGAATGAAGAGTCTGAACCCGAAAAGCCAGAAGAGACCAAAGAATCTGGCTACAACCCAGATAAGGCCGCTATCCTCACCATGAACGAAGAAGGCGACGACGAGCCACAAGAATCTCCTACCAGAACTCAGAAATACTCCCCAGAAGTTGAAGCAGCTTTAAGCCGTTTAAATTCAGATGAAGCCGTCGCGGATCTTTCCGAGCCTCTATCTACCGAACCACACGAACGTAAAGAGCATCACGCTGGACGCATTTTCTTATTTATTCTTTTCGTCCTTGCTCTCGCCGCTGTAGTCTTATGCGTGCTCGTCGAACGAAAGATCATCGACAATCCTTTCCCGAATTTGTTCAAAAAGGAAGATACCTCTATAGTCGAACCAGAGCCCGAGCCGACCATTTCAGCAGATACTCGAAAGTATCTAGAAGTCAGCGAATGGGGCGTGAAAGTTGCCAGACCAGACGGGCTTAGAGGATTCTGGTACGAGCTCGACGAGGAAAAGCCTGACGAAATCTTCATTTACGGCACCGACGATACATATGACGAAGATTCAAGCGACCAAAAAGGCAAAGTCGTCGCTAAGCTTATTCGATCAGAAGAAGACACATTGGAATACGCAGAAGGCTACACCTTCTTACCAACCACCAGCATTAGCGGTCACTACTACTACATCGTCATCACGGCTGGCGACATTGAAGATGAGATAGTTCAAATCTTCCAAGACGAACTTCTAGAAAATAATGAAGCCGTGCTAGCGCTTTAATTAGGAAAGGAAAATATGGATCCAAACCAACCAACTTCTCCGGCTCCTACACCAGCCCCAACTCCAGAGCCGGCACCAACACCAACTCCAACACCAACTCCAACACCAACCCCAACACCAACTCCAGAGCCAGCGCCAGCACCTGAACCGACTCCGGCCCCGGTCCCCGAGGCTGAAGTTGCGACACCTCAACCAGAACCAGCACCCGTTGTAGAACCAGTACCAACTGTAGAGCCAACGCCAGCCCCAGAGCCAGCGCCCGCACCTACGCCAGAGCCAGCTGTCTCTGATACACCAACAGCAAATTTCGCAACTACCGACACGCAAATAGTCAATCCAATCGCTGCCGGTATACCAGAAGATAAGCCAGACATTCTCGCTGTTGCCGCCACAGAACCAGCCGTCCAAATGCCTAAGAGTGCATTTGCTGAAACTAAACCAGAGAAGCAACAAAGTAAACTAACTCTCGTCCTCGCTATCGCACTTGTTGCCATCGTCATTCTCGGCGTCGTTGCATATTTTGTCTTCTTCAACAAACCAGCCGCTTCTGCCGTTACTCCAGGAGGACAAACCACTCCAACTCAACCAGAAGAGCCAGAAGAGCCAGAGGAACAGTCAGAAGAGTCAGAAGGACAACCAGAAGAGTCAGAAGAGCCAGAAGAACCAGAGGAAACCGATTCGATTCTAATATTTGACGAATGGAGAGTCTCGTTAAAATATCCTTCTAGTCTCGGCACTCTTACCGCAAACAATGTGAATAGTTATACATTCCAGTTGGTCGCAGACGGCCAAGATATAGGCTTCGGGTTTAGCAAACTGCCCGAGACTGCTGGAGCAGCTCCGGACACCACATTCGCGTCCTTCAACGTAGACGGTGCGACATATATTCTAGCTCTCGATCCCGTTGAGACTTTGATCTCGAAAGGCGCCATTATTACTGACCAGTCAGAAGAAATACAAAACATCCAACACAGCCTCGTAGAATACTACAGAGCTACCACCGATGCCGTCGCCGCACTATAAATTACTCAACACATAACAAGCTATCCCCGTAGCTACGGAAACATTAAATGATTCCTTCCGTCCAGCCATGGGGATTTCTAAAAATACATCAATCATATCATAAAGCGACTTTTCTATCCCCTCAACTTCCTCACCCAATACCAAAACTATCTTTGATTGAAGCACGGAGCGAATTAGTGAAAAATTCTTCGGTATCATCTGTAAAATCGTCTTATTCGTGTCAAGATTATTTTCTAATCCAGCAACCACATATCCAGCATCTTTTAGCCTACTTAGCTCCGCTTTTATATCATCCACTGCATAATTGTCTACGTATCTTTCCGCGCCCAAAGCAGTCTTTGCGATCTGTTTGTTCAGCTTCTCGCGAAGGTGCGGTAGCTCACGGATATCGTCAACTCGTGGAGTGTATCCAGAGAAGACCACTTTTGTCACGCCCAATCCATCAGCTGTCCGAAGGATTGATCCGACATTGTGTGTCGATCGTATGTTATCCAAAACTAAAATCAAATCCATGAAATTATGATACAATAGTCTGGAATATGATTCAAACATCACCAGAACACGTCTCGGAAATCATCAAAAGCATCAAAAAGGGTTACGTAGTTGCTCTTCCTACCGAAACAGTGTACGGACTCGCTATCTCACTCAATTCTGTCCAAGCTTTAGAAAAGCTCATCTATCTTAAACGCCGCGATCTAAACTCCGGCAAAGTCTTTACTCTCGTCCCAGAGTCCAAAGACGCTATCTCAAACTACGCCGTTCTAAATAAAACTGCTCGCGAATACATCGCCAAATACGTCCCAGGCGAGCTCACGCTAATTCTCCATAAGAACCCCGATTTTTCCCACGCTTACTTCGATCACTTTACTACTATCGGTATCCGCATTCCCGCCTCTCCGCTTTTTTCTCAAATCCTTCCCGAAACTGGGCCGCTTCTCCTCACTTCCGCCAATCCCCGTGGTGGCCAACCGGCCATCTCTTCTGATGAAATTGCCAAGACATTGCCAAAAGTCGACCTTATCGTTGAGGGCAGAACAAGGGAAGGAAAGCTCCCGTCCACTGTTCTCGATCTCACCGGCAAGAAGCCAGTTGTTGTCCGCCAGGGCGACCTAGAAGTCTAGCCGCCAACATACTCTTTTTTGTCCGTCCAACGTTCGCCACACTCTCGATTTTATGGTATAATCTTTTTATGAATCGTTATAACCCCTTAGCAATCGAAGCCAAATGGCAAAAAATTTGGGAAGACTCCGAAGCTTTCAAAGCTGACGATTCCTCCGATAAACCCAAAAAATTCCTTGCCGAAATGTTCCCATATCCATCCGGCGCCGGCCTTCATGTTGGCCATGTTCGTAATTTCACTATCGTAGACGTACTCGCTAGGTACTACGCACAAAAGGGTTATAACGTCCTTCGCCCATTCGGCTACGATACCTTCGGTCTTCCTGCCGAAAACTATGCTATCAAGACCGGCGTATCGCCACAATCTGCTACCACAACCAACGTCGCCAATTTTCGCAATCAATTAAAGAAGCTTGGCTACGCCATTGACTGGTCTCGAGAAATTAACACTTCTTCTCCAGAGTACTACAAATGGACCCAGTGGTGTTTTCTCCAGCTTTATAAGAAAGGCCTCGCCTACCAAAAGGAATCTTACCAATGGTGGTGCCCAGTTGACCAAACCGTGCTGGCTAACGAACAGGTTGAAAATGGTCATTGCTGGCGCTGTGGCTCCGAAGTGGAGAAAAAGAAGCTTAAACAATGGTTCTTCAAAATTACCGACTACGCCGATGAACTTCTTGACGATATCAACGGACTCGACTGGCCAGACAAAATCAAAATCATGCAGAAAAACTGGATCGGCAAAAGCACCGGAGCAGAAATCGATTTCGAGACCGACACTTCAAAGATCACTGTATTCACTACTCGCCCAGACACAATCTATGGCGCCACCTTCCTAGTCCTAGCCCCAGAGCATCCACTCGTTTCTAAACTGGTCACTGACGACACTAAGCTAGCCGTAGAAGAGTATCGCAAAGCCGCTCTTAAAAAATCCGAGATTGAACGCCAAGAGAACAAAGAAAAAACCGGTGTCTTCACTGGCTCCTACGCCACCAACCCAGCCACTAAGGAGAAAATCCCTATCTGGGTCGCAGACTACGTGCTTATCGGCTACGGCACAGGCGCTATCATGGCTGTCCCCGCTGGCGATGAGCGCGACCGTGAATTCGCCGAAAAATTCGACTTGCCTATCGTAGAAATCACCAAGGTTCCGGAAAAGCCTTTTGGCACGCCTAAGACAACTTATCGCATGCGCGACTGGCTCATCTCTCGCCAACGCTATTGGGGTTGTCCAATTCCTATTGCCTACGACAAAGATGGCAACCCGCATCCTATTCCAGAAGATCAACTTCCAGTCATGATTCCTGAAGTCGCTGATTTCCGTCCAGATAACTCCGGCCACTCCGCTCTCGCTAAAGCTACTGACTGGCTAAAGGTTACTATCGACGGGGAAGAAATGACTCGCGAAACTGACACTCTAGACGGGTACGCCTGCTCATCATGGTATCTCTGGCGCTATGCTTCTCCGCACGACGCAGCCAATGCTTGGAATCCAGACAAAATTGGTTATTGGTCTCCGCTCGATGTTTATGTCGGTGGCGATCACGCCGTAGCACACCTACTTTATATCCGCTTCTGGTGTAAGTTCTTCGCCGACATGGGCAAACTCCCATTCCGCGAGCCCATTGTCAAGCTCCTCTATAATGGCTATATCAACGCCCCTGACGGCAAAAAGATGAGCAAAAGCAAAGGCAACGTCATCGATCCACTTGATGTGATCAATGATGGCTATGGTGCCGACACGCTTCGTACCTACGAAATGTTTATCGGTCCATACGATCAAGATGCTGCTTGGAATCCACGCAGTGTCGGCGGCGTTTATCGCTTCCTCAATCGTTGTTGGACGCTCGTCTTCGAGAAGAAATACGACGAAAAATCCAAAAATCTAAATCTGCTTAATAAAACTATTAAAAAAGTTACCGAAGATATCGAACGCGCAGCTTTCAACACTGCCATTTCTACCTTGATGGAATATGTTAACGAACTCTACAAAGTCGGTGCTTCTAAAGAAGACCTTGTCACGTTAGCCAAACTCCTCAATCCGTTTGCCCCTCACCTCGCATCAGAAATGCTTGAACAGCTTGAGGCTGATAATGCCTGGCCAACCTACGATGAGAAATACCTCGTCGCCGACATGGTAGAAATAGTCGTCCAAGTCAACGGCAAGCTGCGTGCCAAAGTCGAAGTCCCAGTTGAAGATCTAGAAGAACAAGAGAAGATTGAAAAACTCGCTCTCGCCGACACAAACGTTCAAAAGTTCGTCCCAGGCAAACCAAAGAAAATCATCTACGTTCAAAAAGCCCGACTGCTCAATATCGTCGCATAGCAAACAAGTCATCAAAGTCAAATCACCAAATAACGTGTTCTTTCGCTTGCTATTCCTGAAAAAACGTGCTATTATAAACCAAAGTATCTATTATTAAAGGAGCATCATGCCTGAACCTAAAAAACAGAGCAGCCCGCGTAAAACCGGTTTGAGAAGGAGCCACATCCGTCTCGACCTCGCAAGGGCTGTCAATAAAGTTTCCCCTGTCAAAGCTTTTGAGACCAAGAAACAAACCCCACGCGTCAAAGTTAAGACCGTCAAACCAGCCAAGACCACTTCCGTTAAGGCCACCAAAAAAGCTGCCACTAAAGCTAAACTAGCCAAGAAAGCTAAGGCAAAGAAATAATATGGCTTCTAATCGGCATTTAGGCAGAATCATATCGCTCCAGAGCTTGTATGAATACGAGTTCAGGAGTAAGGCGGGCGACGCCACAGCCGACATCGACCATATCGTCGCAAAAAACATCATCCCCTACGAAAAAGCCCTCGGCGACACCGAGTTCGTTTACGCTTTGTCTAGAGGAGTAGTAAAAGAAACTGATAACCTCGATAACGACCTTACCCCATTAGCGCCAGAATGGCCTATTTCCAGTATTGCTGCAATTGACCGCAACGTACTCCGTATTGGTTTATACGAGCTAAAGTTCTGCAATGATAGCGTACCGCCAAAGGTCGCCATCAATGAAGCCGTCGAGCTTGCAAAAGCATTCGGCTCAGAAAACTCATCAAAGTTCATCAACGGAGTCCTCGGCACTGCTTTCAAACAGCTAGGTCTAAGTTCCGACGACTCATCGGATAATAACCATGGAAACACCAAGAAACCAACAAAAGACCGCGCCCCAGCGTCCGAAAACCCAACCGACGAAGAAGCAGACGGTCACGCGGAAGGGAAGTAACCTCAAAGTTCCAGAGGCACTGCCTAAGCAGTACAAGCCTTCCGCCATTGACAAGTTCAAGGAAACCGTCTTCCGCAAAAAGCCGGTTATTCAGGAGATCGTTCGCGAGCCAACCGCCGGTGGTATCGTTTTTCGCCTCTCTCAGGACCGTAAGGATATCGAGATCCTTCTGATCCAAGATTCTAAGAACCGTTGGACTATTCCTAAAGGTCATATTGAGCCAGGCGAAACCGCCAAACAAACTGCTATTCGCGAAATCGGAGAGGAAGCGGGGCTTTTCCATATCAACACTTTGTGCTGGCTTGGAAAAATCCACTTCAAATATCGCCGCCTCGACAAACTCGTCCTCATGACTACCCAAATCTATCTCGTTCACTCTCTTGACCCTCGCGAAACCCCCACAAAGGAAAAGTGGATGAATGGCATACGCTGGTTCAAATTTGCAGATGCGCTCGACGCCATCGAATATGAAGACATTGAAAAATTAATGTTAATAGCAAAGAAAAAAATCCGTTCAGGAGAATACTAAATTGGACACTTCAAAATATCAACAATTTGCCAAAGAAAAACTTGGCTTTGAATTTCATGACATCAATCTACTCGTGGTCGCTTTAACACATCGTAGCTATGTCAACGAGCATCGCACTAGTAGCGATCATAATGAGCGCCTAGAGTATCTCGGCGACGCCGTTCTCGAGTTAGTTACATCCGACTACCTCTACCGCAATTTCAACGAGCCAGAAGGCGTAATGACCGCCTGGCGTTCAGCGCTCGTTCGTACCGAATCCATCGGCGATGCCGGTATCAAGCTTGGCTACGCTCCGCTTGTTCGCCTATCTCATGGAGAAAAAATGGGGCTCGAGCGCGCCCACGCCGTTATTATGGCCGACTGCTTCGAAGCCGTCATTGGCGCCATCTATCTAGACCAAGGCTACGATACTGCCAAAGCCTTCATCGAAAAACACATCTTAGTCAAAATCGATGAGATCATCGAAAGCGACTCTTGGCGCGACGCTAAATCATACTTCCAAGAGTTAGTCCAAAAAGGCGCCTCCCAAACACCGACCTATCGCACCATTAAAGATGAAGGTCCAGACCACGACAAGACCTTCACCGTCGCTGTCTATGTCGGGAAAAAGATTTACGGTGTTGGCGTAGGTCACTCCAAACAAGACGCTCAAACCGCCGCTGCCCGCGAAGGCATCAAGAAAATTAAATCCGAGCACCCAAGTCTTTCTAAAAAAACCAAAAAATAATCTTGACAGCACCCTGCATTTAGCTTATACTTATAACAGTTCTTTTGAACAAAGGCTAACTGCGAGCCAACTTACACATAAAAGTTGAGAGCTTATATGTTCAAAAATCCACGCCTATAGGGGTGGTTTTTTGGTTCTATCCCTATCGTATGTTGACTTTTTATTCCTTTTATGCTATAATTAAGGTGTATATTTTGAGAAAGGGGGTTCGAAAAATGTCGTTCTTCTCAGATGCAGATATAGTAAAACAAGAGACTGGTCGCTACCCGGAAGAGCTCGTTAAAGCCTTCAGCCAGAAAGAAAAAAGTTCAGAAAAAGTCGATCAAGACGACCACGACAAACGCTGGAAGGTCTATGGCTTAATCGGAACACTTATCTCTGAGGCCGGCAAAGTCGCCCAGACGGAAGGAATCGTCAAAGGCATCGAGGACGCTATCGAAGAAGATGCTGATCGTGTCCAGAAAACTCTCCGGAAGTATCATGGCAATAGGGAACAAGTCGAGAAATATGCGAAAGAGCATAGTGAAAAGCTTAGTAGAATCGCCCAAGAATTGACAGACTGCTACGCCGAACTCGGAATCCCGCTTGACCAGGATGCAATCGTCAAAGCAGCAATAACTAAGACAGGGAGAGATAAGATTAGAAAGCAGCTGGCAAAAGCCAGGAAAAACAACGAAATACCAGCCTTGGATATCTCTTAACTCATTTCTGCATATCCTCGCCTACGGGCGAGGTTTTTATTTCTAAATCAATATGGTACAATTAAGCTAAAGCAATTTAGACAAGGATTTTTCATGGACGAAGAAAAACCAATTATCACTCCAGAAGAAACACTAACACCAACAGAAACCGAAACCGAAGTCGAGGCTCCAACCGAAAGCACACCTATGCCGCCTGCTGAGCCGACACCACAGAAAAAATCCCAGAAGCCTCTTATCATCGCCCTCGTCGTCGTCCTCGTTCTCGCACTAGGTGTTATCGCCTACTTATTGTTCTTTAACCAGCAAAGTCCAGACCAGTCTCCAACAAACCCGACCACGCCAGACACCCCAGAGACTCCAGTCGAAGAGCCAGTTGAAGAAGTGGTCATCGAGGACCAGACCGTTACGACGGCACTTTTTACCAAACTTCTCGCCCTACATATCCCTAAGTCGAAAAGCTATCTCAATTATGCACAAAACTACAAAGAAGGACAAACTTTTGAATTCCGCGGGGGATACACAACCAATGAGCATATCTACCCTGATGCCTCCGAGCTAACCAACCAAGACAAACTATATATTGTCACCAGCTATCTCAAAGACCACGATGATTTTGAGCTAATCTCAAACTTCGACGTCCCCTCAAACTATTTCGCGACTAAATTCCCCACTTATTGTGATAACGCCAACAACATGGATCAAATATGTACTAACAACCAAGGCTACGCTGTTTCAGAAGAAAAAGTCGCCGAAACATATCAATCCTTCTTCGGCACAACTCCAACTTTCGAGAATCCTACACCTATTTGCGGTGGCGCAGCATACGATAGCGAATATCACATCTTCCACGATACGGTCGGAGGCTGTGGTGGTGTTGACCCAATAAACCACCAACTCTATGTTTCGAAATATACCACAAAAGGAGATCTCGCTTATATTTACGCCAGCCTCGATACTATCTATGAAGATTATGATCCTAGCGGCACCACATCTGTTTACAGAGCCTACCTCGAGAACGCCGATATATGGGACAGTGACACGCATGAAATCATCGCACAAGATCCATCTCTCCTTCACGAGGAAAGCCTAGGCGTGTCCGAGTATGGTATGTACATCACTCCTGAAAACTACACTTTCTTCGAACAATATCGCTTCATCTTCCAGAAGAATGATGATGGCAATTACTTCTTCGATTCTGTCGAAAAACTCTAACTTGCTGAGTCTTGCCAAAATACCAGAAATAGTGTAAAATACCCTTATTAAAAATTTAAGGAGAATATCCAATGCTCGCGATTCGCATGCAACGTAATGGCCGTGCACACCTTCCTGTGTACCGGATAGTCGTCCAAGAATCCCAGCGTCACCCTCTATCTGGGCGCGTTGTGGCTGAGGTCGGCAACTATAACCCAGAAACTAAAAAGCTCGTTCTCGACAAAGAGAAAGTTGAGTTCTACCTCAAGAACGGCGCCCAGCCATCTGGTCGTGTCGCCTTCATCCTAGAGAAGAACGGCATCAAACTTCCAAAGTGGTTCAAGAAAGCTCCAGCCAAATCTGCCAAGGCTAAACACGCTGACAAACTTCGCAAGAACCAACCCAAAGAAGCTCCTGCCGAAGAGGCTCCAGCTGAAGAAGCTCCTGCCGAAACTCCAGCAGAATAATTATAAAAAATAAGCCCTTCTGGGGCTTATTTTTTTATGGTATAATTAAGCTTAAGCATTTAACAAGGTCATTATTTATGGACGAAATTCCAAACAATAAAGAAATAAACTCCGCTCCAATCGATGAGCCTATAGCTGAAGAACCACCTATGGAGGAACCCTCTGCGGAAGACCCTGTAACCGGTACGTACGCAGATAATTCAGAAGAAGCGCCCACCGGTGACGAACCAGCAGAAGAAGAGCCTTTCACGGAAGAACCCGCGCCAGAACCTCAAGACACGCCAACAGAAGAAGGTGCTGCCGAAGCTCCTGCTGAGACCACCGAGCCAGATATAATCGCAGCTGCAGAATCTGAAACCCCAGCAGAAAATGCTCCAGTCTTCCCGAACGAGCCCAATCCTAAACCAAAGACCAACAAACCCCTAATTATCACTTTGATCGCCCTCTTTGTTCTCGCGCTTAGCGGTACTGGAATATGGTATTTTCTTCTCCAGGATAAGGGAACTGAGCCCACTTCTTCGATTCAGAACGACATCGAACCAATTCCCGACCTAGAACCAATCCCTGCCAACAAACTCGCGCTTAGAGGCAACGAGCTCAGCGACTTCGATCTTTCATTCCTATACATGGAAAATAAAGCCGAAAACATAGTCTATAGCCCACTTTCCATCAAATACGCCCTTGCCATGCTTGCTGATGGCGCCGATGGACAATCTAAAGAACAAATCACTTCTGTTATTGGCGGCTATCAGCCCAAAGCCTATCTTAATAGCGAGAACCGCTCACTTGCCAACGCCATGTTTATCCGCACCGATTTCTCCGACCAAGTCAAAGCCGACTACAAAACTGCACTCGAAACAAAATATAACGCATCGCTCATTCTCGACCCATTCACTTCTCCAGATAATGCCAACCAGTGGGTTGAAGATAAAACTCTTGGGATCATCAAAAATACTTTCACCCCAGGCGACGTCAATACAGAGACCGATTATGTTCTCATTAACGCTTTAGCTATCGATATGCAATGGAACTATCGGATCCAATGTGCTACTTCAGAAACCTGGGAAACCGACACAGTAAAGAACATGGACTACGATGTCAGATACGCTCATGAAGACTACAAAGATTATGTCGCCTGTGTAATGGGTAATTATGAGACCGCAGAATTCAATAATACCGATAATGTCCAAGTCGCCAAAATTGGTACTAGTGTTAACAGATACGATATAATCAAAGAACTCGGAGAAGAAAAAATCCGTGAGACCGTCCAGGCTGAATGGGAGAAATGGACTGAAGAACAAATAGATATGTATCAAGAACATGTTAACGATGGTACTGCGCAGGCAGAAGAAATGCCAATCTACAGCGAAACATATGAAGATATGGACAGCTACATTTCTAGCCTCTCAGAAAACTACGGTAAAATTTCCAATTCTACAGACTTTTATTATCTAGACGGAGATACAGAAAAAGCCTTCGCCAAAGACCTTCAGGAATATGACGGTACAACCCTCCAGTATGTCGGCATTATGCCAAAGTCTGACTCATTAAATTCTTATCTCAACAGCTTCACCGCAGAAAAAGCTACCGCAATCATATCCAACCTCAAGGATGCTTCTGACTACGATAACTATAAAGAAGGTGTAATTACAAGAATCAACGGCTATGTTCCTTTCTTCAAATTCGACTTCACTATGAGCGATTTCATGACCGACCTTGAAGAGCTTGGTATTACGGACGTGTTCAACACTCAAACAGCCGATCTCTCCAATATGATCGAATTCGATAAAACCGCCGCAAACAAACCATATATTAGCGTTGCTATCCATAAAGCCGATATCGATTTTTCTAACGACGGCATTAAAGCTGGAGCCGTCACCGCATTTGGCGGTAAAGGTGCCGGCGGTGGATTCTTTGACTATAAATGGGAAGTCCCAGTCGAAGAAATCGACCTCACCTTCAACAAGCCATTCCTCTTCCTCATTCGCGATAAAAACACTGGCGAAGTCTGGTTCGTAGGTACCGTCTACGAAGGCAAAGTTGCCGAGTAACTTGCGAAAGTAAGTAAAATATTATATAATCCCCCTTATAGGTTATTCAAATCTAGCAATAAGGGGGATTAACAATGTCAAAAGGTTCTTCAGTAAGCAACAAACCGTCTGTTCAACCCGACCTTTCTCCGAAGAGAAAAACCAAATTCAACTCCCACGAAGCCTTCGTAGCCTTCGTCCTTGTCGTTCTTGTTGTCCTTGCTGCCATTTTTCTAGCAGGCGGCTTCAGCAACCTCCGCGAAGAGGGATTAGCCAAAGAGAAGGCAGAAGTAGAGGCCCTCAAAGAAGAGTGCAACAACAAACTCGCCGAGTTTACAAAATTGGCCAAGAAACAAGCTGAGCGCGAAGAAGAATTAGACAAAAGGGAATCTGCTGTTGCTGCTCGCGAAAAGGCCGTCAAAGAGGCCCAGGAAGACGTACAACGCCAATTAGCTATCATCGATAGCGACCGCGCCAACCTGACAGCTGAAGAAGAAGATTTCTACAACCGCCAGTCGCGGATCAAAGAACTCTACGGAGAATTGCTCGACGAGCTCACATTGACCAACGAAAACGAATAACCCTATTATTGCCCCCGCTTCAAAGCGGAGTTTTTCATTAAAGCATAATTATTAAAAAAATTTTTTATGTGTTATAATAAACGCATAACCTTAATAAATGGAGAAAACAATGGCTACCATTGACCAACAATTTGTCGAATACATCGTCAAAACCCTCGTAAATAGTCCCGAAAAAGTCGAAGTCGAACGCAAAATCGACGAAAAAGGCGTCCTACTATCCCTCTCTGTAGATCCAGAAGACGTTGGTCGCGTCATCGGTAAACGCGGTGCCACCGCTCAGAGCATTCGCACCCTTCTTCGCGCCCTCGGCACTAAGAACGATGCCCGTTATAACTTAAAGATTGTCAACACTGATGCCCCAGAAGGCTCTCCAGAGCACCATGAAGCAAGCGCGGAGCCAACTTCCGACGACTCCTCTGATGACACAGAGGTAGAGGAAAAGTCCGATTTGGCTGAAAAAACCCGCCAAGAGCTCGAAGATCTCGATGACCTTGATATTTAAGTAAAATCACTAAAAATCGGTCTTGCAAAACAGGCCGATTTTTGTTAGAATCGTTATTAAGAAGCAGTGTGCCAATTTTTTGTAATAGCAGAGGGCTGGCGACCTAATGCTAAAAATTTGGCAGTAATCTTCGGCGCTAGATTACTATCAACTTAATGTAGAGAAAAGGAATTTTGTGAAAACGAAAACCGATTCTGGTCGTGTCTTCTTTACTGAAGGCGACCAAGCTCTTCCTATTCCTGATTTGATTGCGCATCAAAAGGATTCGTGGGAAGACTTCGTCAAATCCGGTCTTCGCGAAGTTTTTACTGAGCTTAATCCTATCGAGGACTACACTCGTCAAAAACTCGCTCTCCGGTTTAAAGATTATTACTTTAAAGAGCCATCCGAGACCGTCGCTGAGGCCAAATACAATTTGACCACCTACGACGCACCTCTCCATGTCATCGTTGAGCTCGAAAACAAAGTCACTGGTGAGAAGAAAGAACAAGACATCTTCTTTGGCGACTATCCGTGGATGACCGATCGCGCAACCTTCATTATCAATGGTACCGAGCGTGTTATCGTCTCCCAACTCATCCGCTCCGCAGGCGTCTTCTTTACTGCCGACCGCATTGGCGAGAAGAACTACTACGGTGCCAAGGTCATCCCAGGCCGCGGTGCTTGGCTTGAGTTTGAAACCAGCTCCACTGGTGCTGTCTATGTCAAAATCGACCGCCGTCGTAAAATACCAGTCACCACCTTCCTTCGCGCTCTTGGAGTCTCCAAGAATAGCGACATCAAAGCCAAGTTCGAACATCTTGGCGAAGAAGGTCTAGCTTATATCGACGCCACGCTCGAGAAAGACACCTCTCACGGTCAGTCAGAAGCCCTCATCGAGGTCTACCGCCGTCTCCGCCCAGGCGATCTCGCCACAGTCGAGAACGCTAAAGACATGATCGAGCGCACGTTCTTCGATTACAAACGCTACGATTACTCCCGCGTTGGTCGTTTCAAAATTAACCAACGTCTTGGCTTTGACACGCCAAATGATTCCAAGCATCGCACTCTTCAGATGCAAGATCTCATCGCGATCATTTCTGAAATCATTCGCTTGAACATCACTCAAGAGCCTGCAGATGATATCGATTCTCTCGCTAACCGTCGCATCAAGCTCGTCGGTGAACTCGTTCAACGCCAATTCCGCCTCGGCATGCTCCGCTTGCAGAGAAACATTCTTGACCGCATGTCTATGGCTAACCCAGAAGAAGTCACACCTTCTCAGCTCCTCAACTCTCGCCCAGTTGTCGCCGCTGTCAAAGAATTCTTCGCTTCTTCTCAGCTCTCTCAGTTGATGGACGAAACCAACCCATTCGCCGAGCTCTCGCACAAGCGCCGCTTGAGCTCCATGGGTCCTGGTGGCCTTACTCGTGAACGCGCCGGCTTCGACGTCCGTGACGCCCACCCAACTCACTACGGCCGCATCTGTACTGTCGAGACTCCGGAAGGTGGCAACGTAGGTCTCGTATTAAACCTCGCGACTTACGCCCGCATCAATGAATATGGCTTCATCGAAGCTCCATATCGAGTCGTCAAAGACGGTAAAGTCACTAACAAAGTTGTTTATGTCGACGCTAGCGCCGAAGATGACATGGTCATCGCTGACGCCTCCGTCAAACTAGATAAAAACGGTAAATTTGTCGACACCTACGTGTCTGCTCGCGTTCACGGCACTCCAGCTCAGGTTGAATCCTCTCGCGTTACCCACGTCGATGCCGCCCACAAAGAAATTCTAGGCGTCTCCGCCTCCCTCATTCCTTTCGTGGAAAAGAACCGTGTTGACCGCTCCCTTATGGCCTGCGCCATGCAGAAACAGGCTGTTCCTCTACTCCGCACCAACTCCCCAGTTGTGGGCACTGGTATCGAAGGCGAGGTAGCCAAAAATCTTTCACAAATCGTCTTCGCTGAAGGCGACGGTACAGTCAAAAAAGCCGACGGCGTTTCCGTCATCATTAAATACGCTGACAAATCCGAAAAAGAATACAAACTCACCCACTTCGAGAAGAACAACGACGACCGCTGCTATAACATGCGCGTCAAGGTTGTCCGAGGCCAAAAGGTCAAAAAAGGTGATGTTATCATGGAAGGCGCTTCCGTCGAAAACGGCGAGCTTGCTCTTGGTAAAGATCTCCTCGTTGCCTTCATGCCATGGCGTGGTTACAACATGGATGATGCCATCGTCATCTCCTCTCGCCTCGTAGAGGATGACGAACTTACCTCCATCAACATCAAAGACTACGATGTAGAAGTTCGCGAAACGAAGCTCGGCCCAGAGCAAATCACTCGTGATATTCCAAACGTCTCCGAGCACTCTCTCCGCCACCTCGGCGAAGACGGTATCGTTACCGTTGGCTCCGAAGTCTCTACTGGCGACATTCTCGTCGGTAAAATTACGCCAAAGGGCGAACAAGAGCTCTCTTCTGAAGAGCGCCTACTCCGCGCCATCTTCGGCGAAAAAGCCAAAGACGTCCGCGATACTTCCGTCCGTATGAACGGCGGCACTGGTAAAGTTATCGGCGTTCGCATCTACACTCGCGAGCAAGGTCACGACCTCAAAGCTGGTGTTCTCATGCAAATCAAGATCTACGTTGCTGAAATGCGCAAGATCGACGTCGGCGATAAGCTCGCTGGTCGTCACGGTAACAAAGGTGTCGTCTCCCGCGTACTCCCAGTTGAGGATATGCCATTCATGGAAGACGGTACTCCAATCGATATCCTACTTAGTCCAATGGGCGTGCCAAGCCGTATGAACCTAGGTCAGCTGTTCGAAACTCACCTCGGTATGGCCGCTCGCGCTCTTGGTTACAAAGTCGCTACCCCATCCTTCAACGGCGTTCCAGGCGACACTATCAGCAAAGAGCTCAAGAAAGCCGGCTTCGACGAAGATGGCCGTGTCCAGCTCTATGATGGTCTCACTGGCGAACCATTCAACGAACGCACTTCAGTGGGCGTCATGCACATGATCAAGCTTCACCACATGGTCGAAGACAAGATCCATGCTCGCTCCACCGGTCCATACACTATGGTTACCCAGCAGCCACTCGGTGGTAAAGCTCAGAACGGTGGTCAGCGCTTCGGAGAAATGGAGGTGTGGGCACTCGAAGCTTACGGTGCTGCTACTACCCTTCAGGAAATGCTCACCATCAAGTCCGATGACGTCTACGGACGTGCCAAGGCTTACGAAGCTATTATCAAGCATGAGCCAATCGAAGGTCCAAAACTTCCAGAAGGCTTCAATGTTCTTGTTAAAGAACTTCAAGGTCTCGGACTCAAAGTCGACCTTCTCGACCACGGCGAAATGACCGATGCTTCTGATGTTATCGAAGAAACATCTCGTGAAATCGAGAAAGAAAAAGACGATCAACAAATTTACGCTCAACACAAAGAGGAAACCGAACCATCTATTACTGATCTCGACTCCGAAGAGGAAAGGGACATCCTAGATGAGGAGGGCATCCAAATAACAGAGGGAGACGACGATGGAACCGTTGACCTCGGAGAGGAGTTCTAATATGGCTTGGGCAGATAATTATATTAGCGCCAGCGATTTCGACTCGATTCGCTTGAGCGTCGCCTCCGCCGCCGACATCCTGAACTGGAGTTACGGCGAAGTCACCAAACCAGAAACCATTAACTACCGTACCCAAAAGCCAGAACGCGATGGTCTGTTCTGTGAACGTATTTTCGGTCCGGTCAAAGATATCAACCCACATGATGCCAAGCTCAAAGGCGTCCGTTCTCGCGAAGCTGCCGTCGACAAAGAAGGCAACCTCGTCACGAAGAGCATCACACGCCGCGAACGCATGGGTCATATCACCCTCGCTGCACCAGTTACTCATATCTGGTTCATGCGTGGTACACCATCCGCTCTTTCGATTCTCCTTGATCTCACCGTCAAGAACATCGAAAAAGTTATCTACTTTGCGACCTACCTCATCACTAGCGCCAAAGACGAAGAGATCGAAAAAGTACTCTCCGACCTCGAGGCTCAGACCGAGGCTGCTCGCCAAGCTATCAAGATTCGCTACGAGAAAGAAAGCTCTGTTGAAGGTGCTGACGTTAAGGCTCTTGCTGAAGCTCAGACCAAAGAACTCGAAGATCTCGAAACCGACTTCATTAAACGCAAAACTATCCTTGAGAGCTTCCACAAAGGCGGCGTTATCACCGAAATTGATTATCGCAACCTTCCTGATGGATATGAAGATCTCATCGAAGTCGGCATGGGTGCAACTGCTATCAAGAAGCTCCTCGACGAAATCGATCTCGATCTTCTCATCAACACTCTTAAAGAAGAATCCGAAACCGCTAAGGGACAAAAGGCTAAGCGCATCATTAAGCGCCTTAAGACCTTGGAAGGTATGCAAGCTGCTGGTATTCGCCCGAACGATCTCGTTCTCACCGTTATCCCAGTTATTCCTCCAGATCTACGCCCAATGATCAGCCTCCCAGGCGGCCGCTTCGCAACATCTGATCTTAACGATCTTTATCGCCGCGTCATCAACCGTAACAACCGCTTGAAGAAACTTCTAGACCTCAACGCTCCAGAAGTCATCTGCCGCAACGAGATGCGCATGCTCCAAGAGGCCGTCGATGCCCTCATTGATAACTCCGCCGCTCATGGCAACCGCACTGCCGCTACTCAAAATGGCCGTCGCAAGCTTAAATCCCTCTCTGACCTCCTCAAAGGTAAGCAAGGTCGCTTCCGCCAGAACCTTCTCGGTAAACGTGTTGACTACTCTGGCCGCTCCGTAATCGTTGTCGGTCCAGAACTTAAACTTAACGAATGTGGTCTTCCAAAGCAAATGGCACTCGAGCTCTTCAAGCCGTTCGTCATCAGCTGGCTCATCGGCCATGATCACGCCAACAATATCCGCTCAGCCGCTCGTATGATCGAAGCTGGCGAAGCCGTAGTTTGGGACGCCCTCGACGAAGTTATCCAAGGCCGTTATGTACTTCTTAACCGCGCTCCGTCTCTTCACCGTCTCTCCGTTCAAGCTTTCCAGCCAAAGCTCATCGATGGTAAAGCTATCCAGCTCCACCCACTCGTAGCTTCTGGTTTCAACGCCGACTACGATGGTGACCAAATGGCCGTCCATCTACCGCTCTCCGAAGCAGCTCAGACTGAGGCTCGCGAACTTATGTCCGCCACTAAGAACCTCTTGAAGCCTGCCGATGGCGCACCAGTTCTCGCTATTTACCAGGACGTTGTATTAGGCATTTACTACCTCACTTACAACAAGCCAGGCACTGAAGCCGAGAAAGTTCACGCCTTCTCATCCATCTATGAAGCAGAGATGGCTTATGACAAAGGCCTGATCGCCCTCCAAACGCCAATTCGCGTCTTCACCAAGAAAGAGATTCGTAACACCACGTTGGGCCGCGTTATCTTCAATGAGGTTCTTCCAAAAGATTACCCATACGATAACAATGTCCAGACTTCGAAACAGCTCAAGAAAGTCATGGCTGATATCTTCGATATCTATGGCTCAGAAGTAACCGTCAAGACTGCCGATGCCGTCAAGAATCTTGCCTTCGAATACGAGACCGTCGCGTCCGTTTCGACTGCCAAGGACGATTACCCAACCTATCCAGAAATTGCCGACTTTATCGCTGAAGGTGATGCTACCACCGCTCAGATTCAAGATCAGTTCAACCAAGGCATGTTGACCGAAGAAGAACGCAAGAATCTCACAGTTAAAACTTGGAGAAACATCGATGATCGTATCTCCGCCTTCCTCAAAGAGAAACTCGCTGACCTCGACACCGATATCGCCGTTATGGTCAACTCCGGTGCTCGTGGCTCTGTCTCTAACATTAAGCTCGCTTCTGCTGAAATTGGTATCATGGTCGATATCAACAACAACGAAATCGAGCTCCCGGTTAAGAGTTCCTACAAGGAAGGTCTCAACACTCTAGAATCCTTCATCGCCACCCGAGGCGCACGTCAGGGTCAAGTTTCTACGGCTCTCCGTACTGCCGACTCTGGTTATCTCACTCGCCGCTTGGTCGACGTCGCCCAAGACGTCTTCACTACCGACGAAGAAGCCTACGATCCAGGATTCACCGTTTACAAGTCCGAGACTGAACAAACTGGTATCGACTTCAAGTTCCGCATCTCCGGCCGTTATACCGCCGAAGCTATCCCAGGATACCTTGAAGCTGATCAACTCATCACTCCAGAAATCGCTGCTCAGATCGAAGATGATGACAAGATTGAGTCTGTCAAGATTCAGTCCGTCCTCACCACCACCGCCGTTAGCGGTGTCCCACGCAAAGCCTATGGTGTCGACATGGCCACTCGTGAGCTAGTCGAAGCCAATCAGCCTGTCGGCGTTATCGCCGCTCAGTCTCTAGGTGAGCCAGGCACGCAGCTTACGCTCGATACCAAGCACGGCTCTGGTGTCGCCGGTTCCGGTGCTATCGCTCGTGGTCTTCCGCGTGTCGAAGAGCTTCTCGAAGCCCGCACTCCTAAAGGTCAAGCTTGGGTTGCACCTATCGATGGCGTAGTCGAAGCCCACGAAGACGGTAATCACTTCATCGTGACTATCACTCCAGAAAAAGGCGAAACTACTCGTATCGAGCTTGAGGGAAGAAAAGCCAAAGTCAAAGACGGTGCTACCGTCAAAGCCGGTGATGTTCTCGCCTCTAAAGCTAAAGGTGCTGAACCAATCGTCGCTCCGTTTGACGCCAACGCTCAACTCGTTGAGGGTGCTATCATCCTCGTCGGTGATGCTGGCGCGCCAGTCCGCGTCGAGATCCCAAACAGCGCTGAACTCATCGTTAAAACTGATGATCTCGTCACTGCAGGTGATCGTCTCACTACCGGTTCTTTGAACCTACAAGACCTTCTCCGCTATAAGGGAACTGAAGCAACCCAACGTTACATCATGAACGACGTTATGTCCGTCTACGCCGCTCAGGGCCACGAGATTTCTTCGAAACACTTCGAAGTTATCATTCGTCAGATGTTCAACCGCGTCATGATTACCGATTCCGGCGACTCAACCTTTGTCGCTGGTGATATCATCGGTCGCGCTGCCTTTGAAAACGAGAACAAAGAGCTCGAAGCACTTGGTAAGACTCCAGCTACCTGCGAGCACCTACTTCTCGGTATTACCAAGGTTTCTATCTGGTCCGACTCGTTCCTCTCTGCCGCATCCTTCCAGGATACGACCCGTGTCCTCATCAATGCCGCCATCAATGGCCGCGTCGATCATCTCCACGGCTTAAAGGAGAATGTCATTATCGGTCGCAAGATTCCAGTAGGCACTGGCGTCAGGCCGCTCGATATGGAGAGCGAACAAGCTCCAACCGAAGCCGATCTCGAGGGAATGTAAAATTTCCACAAAAGAAGCCCCCGTTACAGGGGGCTTCTTTTTGCATTTTATCAGAATTTGTTATATAATATACAAGCTTAACTAGCGCACATTAAAAGAAAGAGGTGAACATAGTGTCCAAGCGCCGTTCCCGAATCAGGTTATCCCGTCATGGCGAAGGAGCCTTTCCTCTCCCATCAAAGCACTATTTTAGTCTGGATCTTTTCCTCGGTTACGACGTAGCTGATCATGTCAAGAGCGATTGGTTCCAAGATGAAGCCCATCTTTACCACGTCGACTATAGCGATCAAGGTTCCAATCTCGTCTTCGCATTAGACAAGAACATGTACACAGACACCGCAATCGGTGCACCGTTCGACATCACAACGGCCGTTTTCGACTCTCGTTTCATGCTTGAAAACTATCCCAAAGGCGAAATCTGCTTCGGCAATTATAAAGATGCCAATCTTGGTCGAATCTTCTTCTTGGACGAGCCAAAATCTGCCAAGGATGTCTACATTTCGTTCAAGACAGCAGTCCCGCCAAAATGGACAGATGAGACACCTGTCACTTATTACTATTACTACAACCCGAACACCAACTTCGTTCATATCGTTGCTAACTTCGAAATGCTCCAAAACATTATCGCTACTTGCCAGGGCAAGACTGTGCCGAGTATGGATTTCTTCGAAAATCTTTTTATCGAGAAATTAAAAAGTCATTGCGGATACTCAGTCACGCCAACACGATATCAGGCTTCGCAGTCCAAGACAGAACAGCCCGCCGAAGAAGAGCGGCACGAGGAACCCAAAAATACTCTTCACGCCGCTATTGCGGATACTATAACGGAACTCCAGAAGAACGATAAGGTTTTAAGAGCATTGCTCGATGAGTTCTCCGTCAACTGCCGCCTTCGCGCTGCCCCAAAGTTAGAGAACTTTGCAGCAAGAGCCGTCTATTACGAACTATTTCCTGCAGGCGAAGCTATAGAATCTAGCGTATTCTATACCTTAGTACTTGACCCCGATAAGTTCGTAGCGACCCCACCATCCGAAAACGCGGCCATCCTGCTTGCTGAAACCATGGCTTTTCTCTCCCCATATAAGGAAAGATTCCAGGCATTTAAAAAGATCTATGACGCCAACATCTCCTATTATTCATATGGCGGCGACCTTACACTGCCGAAGCCAAAACTTAATTACAAGAGAATCTTCGGTGATGGTTCAGACAGAGCCGTCATCACATCCCGATCTTGCGAATGGTAATAACCTCTTTTCTCACGCCCCGCTTAAAAGCGGGGCTTTCTCTTTGTTTTGAAACTAGATACATTGACAATAAGTGCCACTTATGGCATAATTACAGATAGGTTAGCTATTTGCTTACTACCAAAAATGGCCTACGAGCCATCAAAGGAGGGTGATCTTTAACAATGATAGTCATGAGGAATTCCGATCAGCAAAGAACGAATGACATTTCCCGGTTCATCGAAAACCAACTGAGAGAAGCCCGCAATGTCAATTCGGTCGAACAGGTAAAGTGCTATCTGAGCAAGTTGGATAAGCAGCCTGGCATCTACAGCCCATTCTTCCCAGAAAAATGGGCAAAAAAGCCCGCCGAACTGCTACCTCAAAAGGCAGTAGACAGAATTGAAGCTGGCAAACGCGTTCTGGAAGTATTAATCAAAGAAGCGCCCACGCTCGGTATCCCCGTCTTGCTACTCCCCGCTTTTGACTACGATGACGAGAGCCACCACTACAAAAGCTATGAAGTAGGCTTCAATATGTGTGGTGAAGGCGGATATATCAAAATAGTACCTATCGCCTTTGGCCCTTTAACGTCAGACACCATCGACTAAGTCTAACCCTCAACCTCGCCCCACTTTTAAGCGGGGCTTTTTTATCCGTGGTTTTCTAATCCATGCTATACTAGAAAAAAGGAGTTTTATGACTGAACTAAAAAAGAATAGCAAGACTTGGAAAAACCTCGAGGCCGCTTTCGCTGGTGAGTCTCAGGCTCATATGAAATATCAATATTTCTCATCTCAGGCCAAAAAAGATGGCTTTGAGCAGATCGCTGACATCTTTGCCGAAACCGCAGGGAACGAAAAAGAGCATGCCAAGATGTGGTATAAACTCCTAAACGGAGGCAAGGTCTCCGATACTAAGACCAACCTCACCGCCGCCGCAAAAGGCGAAAATTTCGAATGGACCGACATGTATAAGAAATTTGCCGAAGAAGCCAGGGAAGAAGGCTACGACGACATCGCCGAGAAGTTCGAACAAGTCGGCGCCATCGAAAAAGAACACGAAGCTCGTTATCTAAAACTCCGCGACAACATCGAGAATGATATCGTATTCAAGAGCGACAAAGTCACTGTTTGGAAGTGCCGCAACTGTGGCCACATCTATGTCGGCGAAAAAGCGCCTGACGTCTGTCCAGTCTGTGCTCACCCACAAAGCTACTTCGAAATCCGCGCTACGAATTTCTAATCATTTAAAAAATCCCGCCATCCGGGGCGAGATTTTTAAGAATAGAGATGAGAATGACCAGTCTTAGGCTACAGCGAGTACTTTTTTGAAAATATTCCGGTCAAACGAGCTCACGTTGTCCAGAATCCTTTTGATAGTGCCCTGCTCCTTGTTGTCCTGCAGAACAAACAACATCCCCAGTGCACTTTCCCTGCATCCTTGCATCGCCGCGACAATAGCCTGACGATATAAATATTCCGGGCTATCCGCCTTAAATATCTTGGATGCAAGAACAGCCTGCTCGCGCAGTTTCTCCGTGTCAATTCTCTCCGTAGGAAGGGAAACCTGTGATACGACGTAATGTAGCATTCACTTCACCTCTTTCTTAAAATAAAAGTACGCTAATCCTACTCTAGATTAGCTGTGTTGGTACAATATATCACATATTATTTCAAAAATCAACTATTAAAAACTAAAAAGCTCTTGACAACCAGAAAATTGCCAAATATAATCATAAGTAGAGTAAGAGTTATAAATAAACAGCTAAAAATAAAAATCATGCGCACTTTTTGCCATGGAGAAAAGTATGACTCTTCAAACAAACACCAAACATCACTTCTGTTTGCGTAAAATCGCTACAGTTTTGGCTAGCTTAGCCATCGCTATAACAATTTTTAATTTTGTACACACCGACTCAGCCTACGCAGCGTCTGTCTCCTGCAATCCAAACGCGACCTTTATTGAGGAAGCAGTCTGTTTGCAGGATATTAACTGGTCGGTTGAGCACACTATGGCTTTCGGAAGAGTCTACAAACTCATCGACCCAAGAGACGGTGAAGAGTACTCTGTTGGGAGATTGCGAGACGAAAGAGTCTGGCTTCTCGATAACCTTCGTTTAGGTGGCGAAGAAGAGATCGTGCTTACTTCAGAAGATACCAACCTCGAAGAAGGTACTAGTTTTACGCTCCCTTCATCCAACACCTGGGACAATAGCTACGAAGAACCATACATCGGCACGTCAAACAAATATGATACGACTAGTGCAAACGACGAATGGCAGGTAGGGAATTATTACAATTACTGCGCCGCCTCCGCTGGCACCGTTTGCGACGAAAGTGGTGAAGCCACTCAGGACGCTCAATACGATATTTGCCCTGTTGGCTGGCAATTGCCATCCGTTGGCGAATCCAGCAGCGATTTAAACTTCCTCATGAGCCGTCTAGACAATAGCTCAAGCTCAATGATCTCCGATCTTCGCCTAGTATTATCAGGACGGTATTATAACGGCGCTTCCGGATATATTGACGAGGACGCTTATATTTGGTCATCCACTCTACGCGACGGCCAAAGAGTACGCTATCTTACTTATAATGGATCAAATGTTAGATTAAATGAAAGCTACAGAAGAGATCGTGGCTACTCAATCCGCTGCGTCGCCAAGAAGTCAGAGCGTCCAATCATGACCTGCAATCAAGATGCGAAGAATATCAACGAAGCGGTCTGTCTACAAGATATGAACCCGCTCGTTAAAGCCAGTATGGTAGCCGGCCGAGAATATAGATTATTCGACTCGCGTGACAGCGAGCAATACAGGGTTGCCAAACTCCAAGACGGTAACGTCTGGCTCCTCGATAATCTTATGATCGGGAAAGCCGAAGAGATCGTGCTTACTTCTGAAGATACTAACATCGAAGAGGGAACTACCTTCACACTCCCAACGACTAACACTTGGGAGAATAGCTATGAAGCCCCCTATCTCGACGCCGTACATAAACACGAAATAACTAGCAGCAGTGAAGAGTGGCAAATCGGTAATTACTACAACTATTGTGCCGCCTCCGCCGGCACCGTCTGTGACCCACAAGGAGAGAATGAAAGAGATGCCGAATATGACATCTGCCCATCTAACTGGCGCATGCCAACTGGCGGTATCAACGGCGAATACGGTAATCTATTCGCAATACTAGACTACGACTCGTTAGCTTATGTAAACACTTTACACTTACCGCTGTCCGGACGTCATTACGATGGGTCACAAGGCTATATCGATAGAGACGGCTATTTCTGGTCATCTACCTACCGCGATGGCAGCAGAATGCGCTACATCAATTACGATGGCGTCGACGTTAATCCAGCCGGTAGCTACAATCGCGACCGTGGCTATTCAATGAGATGTCTCGCAAACGTCGGTGAATTTGGATCTGGGGAGTTCGAATGGGTTGACGGCAACGAGCATACTATAGCCGAAGGAGAAGGCCTAATCCTTAACATCACACTCAATCGAGATGCTCTTCTTTACATCGAGGTCGACGGAGAAATCATCACCAACAGTTCCTTTGAGCTCACCGGTGATGACACCACCATCAAATTCAAAGCTCCATTCTTAAATTCCTTATCTGAAGGCGAACACACCGTAGTCGTTACTTATCAAGAAGGAGTAATCATCGAGACCAGCCTTACCGTCAAGATAGGTGAGTCCGCAAACGTGCCAAACACCGGTGCTAACTCGACTAAGAGAGACGCCAAAGACGATTACGCCATCATCATCACTCTCAGCGGAGCCGGAATTGCTCTTCTTGCGGCCAGCGCCATCATCACTGCCTACTTTGTAACTAAAGCCAAGCGAATTCACTACAAACAGTTTTAGACTGCCTTAGACAATTTCTCACTTTTGTGTTAAAATATACCCAAGTTTAAATATTAATTTGAGGATAATTCATGTCTGGACACTCTAAATGGGCCACCACCAAGCGCCAAAAAGCCGTCGTCGACGCCAAGCGCGGTGCGCTGTTTACAAAAATCGGTAACCAAATCGCCATTGCTGCGCGTGCTGGTACCGATCCAGCCATGAACCCATCTCTCGCCATGGTGCTCGAGAAAGCTCGCCTTGCTAACATGCCGAAAGCCAACATCGAACGCGCCATTGCCCGTGTCGCTGATAAATCTGCTGCTGCTCTTATTGAGGAAGTCTACGAAGCTTACGGCCCAGGCGGCACCGGTATCATTATCGAAGTTGCCACCGATAATAAAAACCGCACTCTTCCTGAAGTCCGCCATACTGTTGAGAAAAACGGCGGCCGTTTCGCCGACTCTGGTTCTGTTATGTTCCAATTCCGCCGTGCTGGCGAAATCGTCATCTCTGAGAAGTCCGAAGACGCCCTCATGCAAGCTCTTGACGCAGGTGCCGAAGACGCCGAAGAAGTCGAAGATGGTATCGAAATTATCACCTCAGACAAAGACCTCATGAAGGTCCGCCAGAGCCTCATCGACGCCGGCCTTACCGTTACCTCAGCCGAGCTCAAATATATTCCAGCTACTACTGTACCCGTCGACGGCGAGAATGCCGAGAAGCTCGAGAAACTTCTTGACGCCATCGACGACCTCGACGATGTCACCGCAGTCCATACCAACGCCGAATAGTCCAAAGAAGTATGAACAGCCCCTGTTAATCCAGGGGCTTTTATTGACTTTTTAAGATGTTTATGCTATAATAATAGTATTGGTTTAGACCAAAGTAACTGAACAATAGGGAGGGGAAATCATGAACATTCTGAAGCGTATCTTAATGGGGATCTGGAACATCGTAGGCACATGCCTGGTTATCGTATTCTCCCCGGTCTTAACGGTTTACTGGTTTATAAAGGACATCGTGCTGCCGTTAGATTAAGGAGGGCAAGTATGTTCAAATGGATCGACGATAGCCAAAAAGGCTACAAAGTCATGGAAGACCACTGCACTGGCGTGTTTTATCTCGTCGTTGAAGACTGTAGGCCTAATTGTAACGGAATGGCCACTATACCAATGGTCAACCGAGACGGAAAACCACGTACTCTCGAAAAACTCGACGAACAAGAACAGATAATCAAAAGAGTGTCTGAATACGCCGACGGCGCGTGGGAAATCCTGGAAGATCTCCATACCGGCGTGCTATACCTTGTCACCAAAGGAACCGGCGGGGTTTCCATTACCGTTATGATCGACAAAACCGGAAAACCCAGCCTCTATAATGAAAAGCTTCAATACTAGCCCTAAACCAACTCTGCCCCCGCCCCGCGCGGGGGTTTTCCATTGACTATATACGAAAAATATGTTATAATCCGAACACTGCTTTTTGCAGAATTGCTCTTTTAAAAAGAGGAGGAAAAGAATATGGTTTGGTTCGTTTTTGCAATCATCTTCATCATCGCCGCTATCATTGTCCCGATTCTCATCAAACGTTACTCCGAAGAAGACCACAAAGCATTACGGCGTGTTACCGCTATTACCCTCTCTGCTCTGGCTGTTATCTTCTTTGCCTTGTCCTGCATAGCCGTTGTCCCGACCGGATATACCGGCATCCTTACCACCTTCGGCAAGGTCGAAGATCGTGTGCTTGCAGCCGGCGCCAATTTTATCGCGCCCTGGCAAGCAGTTACTACCATGGATAACCGGACTCAGAAAGCACACATGGATGCTTCCGCCTTCTCTAGCGATATTCAGCAGGTTGATTTGCAGATCTCTGTAAACTATTGCATCGATCAGCAAACCGCCCGCGATCTGTATCGCAGAGTAGGTACAAACTACTATGACAACGTCATGCTTCCGCGTATCCTTGAGAATGTCAAAGCTACATTCTCTAAATACACCGCCGAAAATCTGGTCGCCAAGAGAGATGTTTTATCTTCTCAGATCGTCCAGAACACAGCCGATGACCTCAGCGAATACGGAATCGTCATTGTCTCAATCTCTATTGAAGACATTGACTTTACCGACGCTTTCACCGATGCCGTCGAAGCCAAACAGGTTGCCGCACAGAAAAAACTGACAGCAGAAACCGAACAGGCTCAGCTGACCATGGAAGAGCGGGCAAAGTCCGAACGTGCCATTATTATCGCTAATGCCGATGCGGAAAAAGCGGTCATCGCCGCCAATGCCGACCTCGAAGTCCAAAAGGTTCAGGCCGACGCCACTCTTTATGCTCGTCAGAAAGAAGCTGAAGGTAACCGCGAAATCGCTCAGTCGCTTTCGTCCGAACTCAATACCTACTACTGGATCAAACAGTGGGATGGTAAGCTCCCGACCACCACACTCGGAGAAAGCTCGGGGTTCATGATTAATCTCGGCTCCGTCGAGAAATCCCCCGAATAACCTTTTTCTCCTAGCCCCGCTTTTAAAAGCGGGGTTTTTCTTGCCATAAAAAATACCGGTCTCAACCGGTATTAAACAAATGAAACACCCCGCGGACGTTCCGCGGGGGTTTATCGGGGTATTGTGGGGAGGGAGGGGTATTAATAAGGATTATTAGACACGCGGGCCACGAGGTGAGCCGGGTTTTTTGACGGCCAGGCCGACCCAGACTTCATCTCCTTCTTTCTCGGGCTTCCAGCGGTATCCACCATCTGCGGTTCTCTCCAGGCGAGGCAATCCAGGTACTCCGAATATATAATCTTCTTCGTCCTTTTTCAGCTTTTGACCATCGGTGGTCGCAGAGGTAATCAGTCGCATCGTCAGCCGATCAAGCCCTTCCTGGTTAAACGTGCCTACTTCACATTCAAGATCAATATTAAGGACTCTGACCCACTCACCTTCTTCATGAGTTTTCAAGGCAAGGAACTTGTCAGTTACTTCTCTCGTATCAAGGATGACGTAGTCCGAAGAGTCGGTCGGCAGAATCTTGCATTCACCATTGATATGCTTGAGTATCATCCAGTCGGATGGAATCAGCCAGAAACGTCCTGCCTGGTACTTCTTGGTTTCTCTATCGGCGTCATCCGGCGGCATCATTAGAAAAGTTCTTCCTGATGTAGAAACAACAGGAATAGCCTTTTGCAATAATGCGTTATCCACTTTCGGCAGGTCATCGATAAAAAGCAGTACACGGCATCTGTCAATGCACACAGTACGAGTGTCCGTAAGCTGCGGACTAAAAGTCCTCTCCATATAATGCATCTATTTTTCTCCTCCCACACTATTAATGTTCTAGTCTCTGAGCCCCTCCCCAAACTCAGATACTGAATCAATTATAGCATAAACGTGATAAAATGTCAATACTTATACTTAACCATTGACTTTCGGCACTCTCATTATATGACATAGCAAACCTCTGTTGCTTCGACAAAGCGCCTTATCACTAAACCAGACATGAAAAACCCCGCGTTAGCGGGGCTTTATAATTTGATTCTATTAATGTACTAAGCTTTTAATCTGCGTCCAAGGATTCCAACCCTCAGGAATAGGCGAAGGAATCCTAATTAGGCCAGGGCAATCAGGATACTGTTCAGCATATGAATATACACTATGAGGACCATTGCCACCCTTGATATACCACAAAGAAGACCATCCTTCACTGTGAACGTTCGCATCGCGACCGCAATCAAGCAGCGCAATGAAGAAAGCATCCTTCAGCTCTTCTACCATCATTTTTTCACCAGGTACTCCAGAGAAGTCGATTACGACCCATTCCGAATCAAGTGTCGGCCAAATGGCAACATAATCAACGGCTGTTGTCGGAATAGAGGCGCTCACATGCGCCAAAACACAGCCATGTCGATAGTGTTCCGTTTCTTTCGCAACATAAAAACCACCATTCTCGTCAACCATAAGATCGTTACGCTCCGGGCAATTCCTTGGATGTTCATCATCCCACACGGCCGTAGATACGCGAATCAGTAGTTTTCCTTCTGCGCGTTTCCGCAATCGGACAGAAACTTCAAAGACATGGAGATTACGATCGTAATATGTAGCCCAGTTGGTTTCCTTGCCGGGTAAGAGACAGTCAGTAAAAAGCATTTCCACACCCCCAATATTTAATGTACATCGGTTCGCTACAAGCACAACCAGAGATAATAAAATTATAACATAACAAGCTTGAATAGTCAATGGCATATATTCTATAGCACTCATGCAGTCCTAGTTGAACCGTTATTGACAAATTAAAGAAGTTATGGTAAAATAAAAGGGTGGCTATACCACGCTCTTTTATAGTTTAATGCGAAAAATTTTAGATTGGGAGGGAATCTTATGGACAACAAAGAACATTTGGATTCTAGTGCTAGCACTAGGGCACTGTCGACCAGGGCCATCGAACTCATCTCTAACAAAGGAAGCAATCTGGGGAGCCAAATCGTTTCGATCGGCTCCAGCAGTTGCATCGTGCCTAGCGAATTCTATACCTACCTAGGTTACCTAGTAGACAGAGAAAGAGTCGATATCGTGATTGAGCTCATCGACCGGCTCGCTACCGAACGCGACCTCTACTATCGCGAACATACTATGGATCTCAAAATCTTCCTGAATGAGAATCGGGACAACAGCCTACTCTTAAAAGCACTCTTAAACTATATCCATTATCGGGAAAATAATCTGCCTACAGGCGTGTTAGAACAGTTCAGCTACAAAGAATTCATCACTGGTTATCGTCAAGTAAATGACAGGGTTCAACTAATCCCGCGTACCATCGTGTATTATCTGAGGAATGAACCACTCACCGATGTCGAGCCTGCCTTCTTTCACGATATCAGCGAAGCGATACAGCTAGTTTATACAAGAAGCGATCAGGACAAACGCGCAAAATATTGGGCAATCTTTGACACTATTCTGCCCGAACTGATCCTTATTGTCACAAGCGAACGCGAGTCTTCAAAGCGGCTGAACGAAGCTCTGTCTTTCATTACCGGCCTCAAAAGGCTAAGCGATACCTGCTTCGATGTCCGAGACACAGATCCTGTTCTTGACAAAGAACTCTACACGCACTTTATTACCAACTTCCTTGCTGAACTCACTCCGGCACAACTGCTCACTCTACCAAAAACAGCTATCAAGTACATCCTGTGGGCGCTAGACGACGAAGGCGTACATAAGACTACCTTCACCCCGGACGGAAATGCAGCCAAACACTTCCGCGACCTTCTCCGCATGGCTCCGGCCTTTGGGGTCGCTCATGAAGCTTATCAGGTTGACGCCCAGATTCGTATCAACACTCCGACCTACATCCGTACATATCTCAAGCTCAACGACCCAGACTATTTCAACCAATTCGAACAGTCCGATGATGAAAAATCGGAAAGCTAAGCATTAAACCTTAAACCCCCGCTAAAAAGCGGGGTGTTTTTATACCCGAAAAGCCTAGTCAACCTATGCTATACTATTCCTATGGAAAGATTACTAGACTTTTTTACACCCAAATCCTATCTCCTCGACTTCTTCATCGATAAACACAAAAAAGCATTGAGCGGCACTGTCAAAATCAAAGGCAAGACCAAAGCCGCCGAATTTATTAAGCTCCACGCTATTGACCTTATCATTGACTCTCTCGAAATCGACGACAAGCCCACCACTTTCTCACATAATAATGGCATCCTGACCGCACCCGCCACCCCTAAAAGCGACCTAGTGGTTAAAGTAAAGTTTCACGGCTCTATCAAAGAAGACATGCAGGGTGCTTACCTCTCGACTTACGAGCATGAAGGCAGGGAAGAGCGCATCGTTTCTACTCAATTCGAATCACACTACGCTAGGGAGTGCTTCCCATGCATCGACGAACCCGCCGCCAAAGCCACCTTCGATCTCACCATCACCGTCCCTGACAAAGACGACATCGTCCTGTCGAATATGCCCTTAGTGGCGAAGCCAAGTGTCGCTTCCTGTCGGCGTAACGGAGGTCACGACCGAGTTCCGGCAAGCGCCTCGCCCGTGACGACGGGCCGAGGCGACTTGCGTCCGACAGAAGCGACCTTGGCGCAAGCCACAAGCTGGCGCTTCGAGAAAACACCCAAAATGTCCACCTATCTCCTCGCTTTTGCCATCGGCAAGTTCAACTACGTGGAAGGGAAGACCAAATCCGGCGTCTTGGTCCGCACTTACGCTCCTCTAAACCAAGACCAAAAGCTCTTGAAACTCCCTAATGACATCGCGGTCAAATCTCTGGATTATTACGACGAGCTGTTCGATACTCCATATCCGCTGAAGAAGCTCGATCAAGTCGGTATTCCCGACTTCGAAGCCGGCGCCATGGAAAACTGGGGCCTCGTCACCTACCGCGAATCCCAACTTCTCTGTGATGAAGCATCCTCTATAGCCACCAAGAAAGCCGCCGCGCTCACCATCACTCACGAGCTATCTCATCAATGGTTCGGCAATCTCGTTACCATGAAATGGTGGAACGATCTCTGGCTCAACGAATCGTTCGCCACCATCATGGAATACTATGCTACTGACAAAATTTTCCCGAAGTTCCGCGTTTGGTTCGACTTCTTCACTCAAGATTGTCTAGCCGCTCTCTATCGTGACGCTATCGAAGGCGTTCAAGCCGTTAGAGAAGACGTCAAAGACCCCGCCGAAATTGCCACACTGTTCGACCCGTGTATTGTTTATGCTAAAGGCGCGCACCTCATGTTTATGCTCATCCGCGAAATAGGCGAAGAAGCCTTCTACAAGGGAATCAAATCATATTTTGAAAAGCACGCCTATCAGAACGCTGAAGCCTCTGATCTCTGGTCTTCACTCGAGCCCTTCGCCAAAGGTTTCTCCGTTCGCGATCTTATGACCGCTTGGATCACTCAGCCTGGCTACCCGGTCATCACCGACGAAGCTCAACAGCGTTTCCTACTAGACGGCTCTTCTGACGATTCGAAATATCCAATCCCAGAAGTCAAAGACGACATGTCAGGCCACTATCTTATCAACCTCTCCGGCCCAGAATTCGAGCAGGCTCTCAAAGACTTCTCTAGTCTCTCCCCAGAACAGCGCCTCCGTCTCCTCATTGACCGCATGCTCCTCGCTGAGACCCCAATCGTAGCTTCAAGTTCACTCATCCCACTTATCGCCAAGTTCAAGAACGATTCCTCGGCTCCAGTCTGGGGAATCATCGACACCATCATCGGTAAACTTACTCTCTTCATTGATTACGATACGCCAGAAGAGGCTAAATACAAAGCCTATATATATGATATCGTTAAGGCTCCGCTCGCAAAGCTCGGCCTCACCACCAAAGAAAGCGAGCCTTTAAATGATGTCGAATTGCGTCAGACCTTACTCGGCGCCGCACTCTACTCCAAAAATCCAGAGTTTATCGATTCACTCTGCGACCTCTACGTCCCAGAGCTCGAGCATATGCCCGCCGATATCCGCCCATTCATTCTCTCCGCCAAGATGTGGCGTGATGAAGCCGAATTCTATCCAGTCGTCCTCGAAGCTTACAAGTCCACAGCCGACCCAGAGCTTAAAGCCGAGCTCCGCTCTACGCTTGCCAAACCTCGCCTTAAGAGCAATATCGACTTCGCCTTTTCTTTGCTCAAAGGCTCACCGCTTCTGAAGCCCCAAGACCACCTCGGATTCTTACTTCGCCTTCGCCGCTGGCGCTACACCCGCGACCGCGCACTCGACTGGATGTTTAATAACTGGAATTACATCTACAAGATAAATGGCGAGAAATCTATCGAAGATTACCCACGTTACTTTGCTTCCACGATAGACAGAAGGGAAGACGCCAACAAATTCTTCGAATTCTTCACGCCGCTCTCCGAAAACCCCGTTCTCGCTCGCACGCTCAAGGTTGCCAAAAACGACATCGAGTCTACCTTGAAACTCATCGAGTCCGACAAGCCCTCTGTTCTAAAAACCATCAACCGGCTTTAACAACAAAAAGACCTCGGCGTTCGCCGAGGCTCTTTATCAAAGTCACAAATTAAGACCATTTAAATATCGTATTGTTCACGCGATGGCCTTCCCTATAAGGCTTACTATCTAGCATGCCACCTGCCTGTTTTACGGCCAACTGCTCGCTCATTCTCAGAATGTACTTGGAACCATTTTTTGCTGTACAAACCAACGCACGCCGGTCATAGTCACAGTCACTAATGGTTGTTCCTTCCACGCGACAGATAGGCAAAGTTTCCGTGTCTTCAATAACGGTCCTTATACCCCTAGTAGCAAGAGCGTGAACCTTAAACACTTCGCCAAGTGTCATATCAGTTTGCTCATAGTCAGCCATAAAGTCCTGAATAGTTTTATCAATCAACGCAATTTCTTCGGTCGTCAAACCATCCCGGTAAACAAAGTACCAATCCAAAAGTTCCAATCCAAAACCTTTTCTTATAGACACCACATCAACCCCCCGTATTATTAATCAATATCAACTATCTTTAAGTGACTTTCAATGTACCACCTTTCGGTTTTATTCTGCCAAAGCAGTATCCTTCTATTATACCACTTTTGCTTAGCCATGTCAATGTATCCACCCCTATGAGTAGCGGTCTCAAGTTCCAACGTAACTCTATTAGATTGACACAAGAAGTGTTTTATGTTAAAATAGTACAAATTTTCGTAGGGGGAAAGGCTATGAAACGTTCTTTTACCATTTTTATCGACGTGCTTTTAATTCTAATCATCTTCGCCGCAGGGTTTTTCCTTGCTAGTCGCATTGCCTATGACATTACCGATTTTGTCAAAGCTGTTGTCGATCCTATCAAAGCCACTCAGAACGACATACTTAAACAAATGCGAGAGCTGCAGAACAAATACGACGAACTTAGCGAAACCTGTGGTCTTGAAGAAATACAAGATTTACAAGCCAAACTCCAAAACCTCAACGAGGCTATCGGCGAAGCTACGCGCTACGAATTGCTCACGGACGACGATCTCTACAAATATTCATACGGAGACAATTACGATCTAGGTGCAATCACATTCTCAGACAACGGCTTTCTGGACTCCCCGGTAAACCCTGAGCTAAGCCAAAGATGGCTGTCCATGCTTCAAACCGCCATCAAGAAAAACTCCAATCTTCGTACTAATTTCAATAATTTCCTTGCAAACCAAGCTACCCGCTCAGAAGATGGCCAGTATTCTGGAGCATACGCTTTTATGAATGAAGTTCCAGAAGAACAATGGACAGACGCCTTTTTCGCTCAAAACCTCATGGTCGACCCTCTCGGCTTTATCACCATCGAAGACCCCGATGGCCTCAGATGGCGTGGAGAAACCGTCTTTAGGCAATTTTGGAACGGTGCGGAATATAGACTACACATATTCTTCCTTTCTCGCAGTTGGTAAAATTCTAAGCCCCACGCTTACACGTGGGGCATTTTCATACCGAAATTAAACAAGAAAAACCCCGCCGTATATAACGACGGGGGTCGAGGAGTAAATGAATAAGGGCGCAGGTAATCAATGTTATGGCATAAGTCATGCCCAGATTCCTGTATCCAGCCACTGGTCTATCCGCTTATAGCGGTTCTTACCCACCGCATTGCCGATAGCATCCCTGACTCTGTCATAGCAGAGGATATCCATTACTATTGCGATAGCAACGGCCAGAATCGCGAACGTTGCCGTCCTATCGATGTTCGGCCAAATCCAGGTTGCTACGTAGGAAAACAGGATAGCCAGCCCCAGCTCCAGGGCCAAGAACACCACCAGGATGGCAGCCTTCTGACCGAAAGTCAGATATCCGCGGCCAACCAGGCCCATGCTTTCAAAAGCGTCTCTCAGGTTTCGGACTTTTGCGTCGGTCGTCTCAGTATGCGCAGATTTCATCAAACCATGATAATGCCATACCAGCAACTTCAGCGGGTCCATTTTCCATGCCAGCAGCGACTTCAGTGAATTCATTATGTAACCCCTCCTCTTAAAGATCTTGGGCTGTCCCTGATAGACAGGCCTCATGATTGTATGGGCAAAATTGCCTATACACCCATAATTATACCATAAGCAAGACGAAAAGTCAAGATAACCTAAAAATGTATGAAAAAAGTCCAAAAAAAGTGTTGACTTTTGCTGCCAAGTGCGATATACTTGTCTGCAGTTAAACACGTCAGTCATTCTGACCTCTGTAAAAAAGTGAAGAAATCGGAATTGCGAGAAACCTCGACTTAAAACCTCGAGAACTACTTTCTCTCGCGCCCTCAAAAATCAGATTTCAGTTAACAATTTGAGACAATAACGATAGATTTTAAATTGACGGTATCAGTAATCGAACTTCGAAACTTGTAGGAGACGAGCGAAGTGAAAACTTGTTTTCATTTCCGAGTCGACGCCCAAATTTCTAGTTTGATTTATCAAACTTCGATTGCTAGATTAAGTCAATGCATAAAAAGGTAAATAAGGGCACTAATAGTGGATGCCTTGACAATCAATACCGATGAAGGCCGTAGGACTCTGCGATAAGCCTCGGGGATCTGAGTACGAGATTTGATCCGGGGATTG